>NZ_FMBM01000001.1:0-628750 GCF_900094735.1 Saliniramus fredricksonii | reverse complement strand
AACCCCATGTCGCGCCGATGAGGATGCCCGCCCAGAACGGCGCCATGTGGCGTTGCAGCAGGGGTTGCATGACGCCGCGCCAGCCGAATTCCTCCACGGGCCCGAGAAACAGCATCATGAACATCACCGCCACGGCCGCTCCCGCACCCCCGGGCGGCAGGCGCGCGAGCAACGGCCCGCCCTTGATCAGCGAGCCCGCCATGAAGACGAGCGGCATCAGGATCAGCATGAATGCTGCCCAGCCCCACGATCCGCGCCATATCAGCAGCCGCGCGAGAAAGGCGCGTATGCCAGATCGGCCCGCATGGCGGGCGATGATCAGGAAGCTTGCAACAGCCGGCGCCCATGTCGCGAGAAGGAAGAACGGGTGTGAGCCGCTGATCTCGCCGAAGGCATCGGCGGCTATCTTGGGTGCAAGGACGTAGATCCCCGTCAGCCCCAGGTGATCAGGAAAGTCACGAAGATGAAGGGGATCAGAGCCGAGCTCGGTATATCCGTCGATGAAGGGGAACGTGGTCCGGTCGGCATCGAACAGACTCCGCAATCCGGGCGAGAGCATCATTCCCTCAGCTGGATACCGGCTGACGGAAAATGAAGCGCCTTCCAGTGACTGGGAGCGTCCGGCCTGATTGCGTCAGCTCGGAACGCGCTCCAATGCCGTGATGTCATCGCATGTCGTTGCCGCCTTGGCGCTGATCTGGATCAATCGCGAGCGGATGGCTCGTCGCGCCCGGGGCCGCGCCACCGCGCGAGAATGCGCGGCAGCACGTGCCGATGCGCAGCCGCGCCGCTGTGTCAGCCGATCCGTTCGAGGAAGGAAGCGATCAGCTTGGCGCGCGGGGCGATCGAGGAGATCAGGGCGTATTCCTGGAGCGTGTGGGCGCCGTCGCCATCAATGCCGAGGCCGTCGAGGGTGGGGACGCCGAAGATGGCGGTGAAATTGCCGTCGGAGCCGCCGCCGGTGCGCGGGCATTCCTGCACGTCGAGGCCGATCTCGTTGCCGATCTCCTGCGCGAGCGTGAAGATCTGCGCGACCTCCTGCGTGCGCTCGAAGGGCGGGCGGTTCATGCCGCCGGTAACGGTGACCTTGAAATCGGGGGCGAGCGGCACGAGCCCCATGATCTTCTCGGCGAATTCCTCGCCATCAGCCACGGTGGCGACGCGCAGATCGATGGAGAAGCGGCAATGCTGCGGCACGGTGTTCATGGCCGTGCCACCGTTGACCAGCCCCACGGTGGTGGTGACGCCGCGCTCGTAATCGGTCATCGCCTCGATCACGGAGATCTGGCGCGCAGCCTCGTGGATGGCGTTGCGGCCCTCCGCGTGTTTCGAGCCCGAATGCGCGGGACGGCCCTCGATATGCACGTCGAAACGGCCGACACCCTTGCGCGAGGTGACGATCTTGCCGCCCTCGCGGGCCGGCTCGGTGACGAGCACCGCCTCGGCATGACGGCCGAGCTCCTCGATCAGCCCGCGCGTGGTCAGCGAGCCGATTTCCTCGTCGGGTGTGAAGAGGAAGACGAGCGGGCGCTTCGCCGTGCCGCGCCGGGCCACTTCCATGAAGGCCTCGAGGGCGAGACAGGCGCCGCCCTTCATGTCGTAGACGCCAGGCCCGTAGAGCCGGTCGCCCTCGCGGCGTACGGGATTGTCCTTCTCCGCCGTGCCGATCGGATGCACCGTGTCGAGATGCGACAGCACAAGAATCGGCTTCTCGTTGGTCTGCGGCCCCGCGCGCAGGATGACGCTGTCGCCGAGCCCGTCGCGCCCCGGCACCCGCTCGACCGTGGCGATGCTCTCGTCGATGCCCGAGACCAGCACATCCATCATCGCATTGACGGCATTGGCATTGCGCGTCGGGCTCTCGACCCGCACCCATTCGCTGAGCCGCTCCACCATGCGGGCGATACGGGCTTCATCATCGAAGGCGTTGACGGCGGATTTGGGATCGATGGACATGACAGACCTTCCGGACTTCGGCAGAGGGTGAAACGGACGGCTTCGTGAATAAGCGATTGCGCCGCCCCTGCGAAGGGGCCGATCCGCGCACGCCCTTGCGGTTTTCGCGCACGGGGCGGAAAGGGCGCGGGAGGGCCGTGAGGGGGACAGGAGGGTTCAGCCGAGCCGGTCGATCTGCGCCCGCGCCCGCGCCACCGGCGCTTCCAGCAACGGGATATGCGCCGCCGCTGCCGCGATGGCCGGCTCGGGGGAGAAGGCGGGGGCGAGGGTGGCCCTGTCGCGGCCCGTCTCGGCGCTCAGCGCATCGATGAGATCGATCCGTTCGGCGCGCACGCGATCTGCGGCGCGGGTCACCGCCGCCTTGGCCTCCGCTGTGCCCATGTCGCGGGCCAGCAGCGCGCTCGCGGCGTCGGCAAAGAGCAGGCCGCGTGTCGCGTCGAGATTGGCGCGCATGCGCGTGACGTCGATCTCCATCCGCTCGGCCAGCACCCGCGCCTCGCGCAGGGCCCCGGAGGCGAGACCGAGGAGCGTCGGCAGCACGTGCCACTCCCCGTGCCAGGCACCCGCCGGGCGCTCATGCGCGCCGATCGCGGCCTCGTCGAAGGCGTCAGCGAGGCCCCGTGCTTGATGCGAAGCGGCGAGGATCACCGTGCAGGAGACCGGGTTTCGCTTATGCGGCATGGCGGAGGAGCCGCCGCGACCGGGCTGGTGCGGCTCGGCGATCTCGCCCACCTCCGTCGAAGCCAGATGCGCGAGATCCCCCGCCATATGCGCAAGCGCCGAGAGCAATTGCCGCAACGCATCGGCCAGCCGCGCAAGCCCGCCCCGTCGTGCATGCCAGGGCAGCGGCGTGTCAGTGAGGCCGAGGCTCTCCGCCATGCGCGCGCGAATCGCAAAAGCCTGATCGGGCCCCCCCATCCCCGCGAGCGTTCCGACCGGGCCGGCCAGCGACAGGCGCAGCGCCTGCGGACGGGCAGCGTCGAGCGCATCAAGGGCATCGCAGATGCCGGCCAGCCAGATCGCCAGCTTGAAGCCGAAGCTCACCGGCGCCGCATGCTGGCCGTAAGTCCGCCCGGCGCAAAGGCTGTGCGCATGTTCCTGCGCGCGCAGATGCAGCGCCTCGACGAGCGCCTTGAGATCGGGCGCCAGCACTTTGAGCGCGTCGCGAATCTGGATGACGAGGGCGGTGTCGAGCACATCCTGCGTGGTCGCACCCTTGTGCAGATCACTTGCGAGCGGCGGCGGGAGCATCTCGCGCAACTGTCTGACGAAGGGGATTACCGGCACGCCGGCGAGCGCGGTTTCCACGCCGAGCGACGTCATGTCGAAATCAGCTGGCGTGATCGCGGAGAGCGCGTCGGGGAGCGCGACATCCGCGATTCCCGCCTCCGCCTGCGCACGCGCCAGCGCTGTCTCGAAGGCGAGCATCGCAGCAAGCCGCGCCTCGTCGCCGAACACCGCGCGCATGGCGGGGCTGACGAAGAGTGGGCCGGTCAGGGCGCTGTCGAGGGGCGAAAAGCTCATGCGCCGATCATGGCCCATCTCCCCAATCCATGGGAAGGCCCGCGTAATTCTCCGCCAGCGTCGTTGCGGCGGCGCGCGAATTGACCACGTAATCGAGCTCGGCCAGCTGGCGGCGGCGGTCGAAGGGGCTGTCATCCTCGAAGCGATGCAGCATCTGCGTCATCCACCAGGAGAAACGCTGCACCCGCCAGATCCGGCGCAGACAGGCCGGGCCATAGGCCGCGATCGCCTCTTCATCGCCACGCGCAAAATAGCGCTCCAGCGCACGGGCCATCACCCGGACATCGCCGACGGCGAGGTTCATGCCCTTGGCTCCGGTCGGCGGCACGATATGGGCGGCATCGCCGGCCAGCAGCAGGCGACCGAAGCGCATCGGCTCGCAGACGAAGCTGCGCATGGCGGTGACGCTCTTTTGCAGGATCGGGCCGGGGGTGAGCCTGAAACCGTCGGAGCGGGCAAGCCGGGCATCGAGCGCCTCCCAGATCCGTTCATCGGGCCAATCTGCCGCATCCGCATCCGGGGGGCATTGCAGATAGAGCCGGCTGATCTGTGGCGAGCGCATGGAGAGCAGCGCGAATCCGTCATCGTGGGCGGCATAGATCAGTTCTTGCGAAGCCGGCGGTATCCGCGCGAGCACACCGAGCCAGCCGAACGGATAGACCCGCTCATAGAGCGTCAGCGCCTCGGGCGGGATCGATGCGCGGCAGATGCCGTGGAACCCGTCGCAGCCGGCAATGAAATCGCAGGTGATCTCATGCATGGCGCCATCGCGGCTGTAATGGATCGCGGGGTGATCCGTGTCGATGTCGCGCACGGCGACATCCGCGCAATCGAAGCGAATCACCTCGCCGTCTTCAAGCCGCGCGGCAATCAGATCCTTCACCACCTCATGCTGGCCGTAGACCATCACGTTCCTGCCGGTGAGCGCCTTGAGATCGATGCGATGCGCCGCGCCTGCAAATTGCAGGAACAGCCCGTCATGCGCGAGTCCCTCGCCATCCATGCGGGCACCGAGTCCGGTCTCGCGCAGGACGGTAGCGGTCTCGTGTTCGAGCACACCGGCGCGGATGCGCTGCTCCAGATGGGCGCGTGATTTCGTCTCGACGACGATCGATTCGATTCCCGCCAACGCCAGCAGATGCGAGAGCAGCAGCCCTGCCGGGCCGGCTCCCACGATTCCCACCTGCACGCGCTCGCGATGCGGCTGTTGCGTCATACGCCCTCCCTTGGCCGACAGTTCCCGCAATGGCCAGCAGCGAAACCTTTCATCAACCATCTGTTGCAGTTGGCTTTTTGCTTTGTGCTGAGCATCCGCCGTGCCGCGAGCCCTGTCAATCACAGCGCGCGCAGGGCATGACGGATGCGGCGCCTTCGCAAGCGCAGCATCGGAAGGCGCGCCGCGTCGATTGACGCCGTGATCAGGGCTGCTTACCTCTAAAGGTCCAGACCCGGTGCGGCGGCCCGCCGCGCGCAAGAACAGGGGGACATGATGACGCTTCGTATTTCCGGCAAGAACATGGATATCGGCGACGCACTGCGCGCGCATGTCGAAGAGCGTGTCGAGGCGGCCTTGGCCAAGTATTTCGATGGCAATGTCGCCGTGACGGGGCATGTCACCATCGAGCCGGAAGGCAGCGGCTACCGCACCGATTGCGTGCTGCATCTCGCCACGGGCGTCACCCTCGAATCGACGGGCAGCGCCATGGATGCCCATGCCGCCTTCGATCAGACGGCCCAGCGCATCGAAAAGCGCCTGCGCCGCCACAAGCGCCGTCTGCGCGATTATTCGCAGAACGGCAAGGCCGCCGAGATGATGAAGGCGAGCTATTCGGTGATCGAGGCGCCATTCGACGATTCACAGGAATTCGAGGAGCCCGAGGGCGAATTCCATCCCGTCGTCATCCACGAGGAAACCAAGTCCTTGAAGAATCAGTCCGTGAGCGAGGCCGTGATCGAACTTGATTTGACAGGAGCCCCCTGTTTGGTGTTTCAGCATGCAGGAAGCGGGCGGATCAACATCGTCTACCGCCGCACCGACGGGGCGATCGGCTGGATCGATCCCCCGGCGGAGCATTCATGAGGCCGTGATCGGCCTCACCGAAACATCAGGGGGCTCTTCATGACGCGAAGCGTGTTTCTGCGCGGTCATGCGCGTGCCCCCGTCGTGACAGAGCCTGATGAACGTCATGCTTCTTGAGATCCTGTCGTCCGAAGCCGTGATGCCGGCCCTCAAGGCCAACGGCAAGAAACAAGCGCTCCAGGAGATCAGCGCCCATGCGGCTCGTCTCACCGGGCTGGATGCGCATGACATCTTCGAGACGCTGCTCCAGCGCGAGCGCCTCGGCTCGACCGGGATCGGGGAGGGCATTGCCATTCCCCATGGCAAGCTGGCCGATATCGACAAGCTCTTCGGTCTCGTCGCACGCCTCGAGAAGCCCATCGATTTCGAGGCGATCGACGGCATGCCGGTGGATTTCCTGTTTCTGCTGCTGGCCCCCGAGGCTGCGGGTGCGGATCATCTCAAGGCACTGGCGCGCATCGCCCGCGTGCTGCGTCATCCCGGCGTGCTGGAGCGCCTGCGTGCCGCGACCGATGGTGATGCGATCTATGCCGTGCTGATGGAGAACGCTGCGTCACAGGCGGCCTGAGGCCGCAACAGGGCGCGCTGCGCCTCATTCGCGGTCCGGATCCTCGCCGTCGACGTTCGTCGCCTGATCCGCTGCTCGATCAGCTTCCTGGGTGCGGGCATCTTCGAGCAGATTCAGCCGGTCGATCGCCCCTTGCAGGATATAGCTGGCGGCGAGCTTGTCGACGAGCTGGCCGCGCCGCGCCCGCGAGGCATCCGCTTCGAGCAGGGTGCGCGTCACCGCCATCGTGGAGAGCCGCTCGTCCCAGCCCACGATCGGGCAGGCGATCACGCCTTCGAGATTGCGCATGAAGCTCTGCGTCGATTGTGCGCGCGGGCCGGCGCTGCCATCCATGTTGAGCGGCAGACCGACGACGATGGCCGCCACATCGAAACGCGTCACGATCCTGGCGATTTCCGCCGCATCCCGGGTGAACTTGCCGCGTTTGAGCGTCTCCAGCGGCGAGGCGATGCGCCGCTCGACATCCGAGAGGGCGAGGCCGATCGTCTTCGTGCCCAGATCGATGCCGATCAGACGCCCGTAACGGGGAAGCTTGCCGATGAGCCCTTCGAGCGCCACTGTCATGGGAGCCGCTCCGCACGCGCCGAATCAGGACGTGTGAAGCCGGATGAAACGCAAGCCTTGCTGTGGCGTTGCGCAGGGTGCGGTGGCGTCTGGTCGATACGGGCGGGCATCACGTGCGATCCGGAAAGGAAAAGGCGTTGCGCCGCTTGTTTAAGTCAAACACGGAGGATATGCGAGCCATGAAGATCACCTGGTACGGCCATTCGGCCTTTCGTCTGGAATTCGGCGAGAACAACATCCTGATCGACCCCTTCTTCACCGGCAATCCCGCTTTCGAGGGCGATGCCGAGAAGGCGGGCGAGGGCACCACCCACATCCTGATCACGCATGGCCATGGCGACCATGTCGGCGATGCGCCGGCCATCGCGCAGCGCACGGGGGCAAAGATCGTTACCAGTTTCGAATTGTGCATGTATCTGGCCAAGCAGGGTATCGAGAACTTCGACCCGATGAATCTCGGCGGCACCACGGATCAGGGCGGTTTCCGCGTCACCATGGTGCGCGCCGATCATTCCGCCGGCATGGTGGAGACGGATGTGAACTTCCCGCTTGGCCCCTCGGCGGGCCTCGTCGTCAAGGCGCCGGGCGAGCCGACCGTCTATCACATGGGTGATACGGATATCTTCGGCGACATGGCCCTGATCGCCGAATTGCACCAGCCGGATGTGGTCATCGTCCCGATCGGCGACCGGTTCACCATGGATGCAACCACGGCGGCACTCGCCATGAAGCGGTATTTCTCCCGGGCCAGGGTGGCGATTCCCTGCCATTACGGCTCGTTTCCGATCATCGCGCAGGATGCTGACGGGTTCGTCGCGGCGATGGAGGGCAGCGGCATACAGGTTGTGGTCGGCCAAAAAAACATGCCGGTGCGGATAGACAATTAACGCCCGTTAACCATAATCGGCAATCGCGACTGGCGCAGATGCGACGATCTGCGCATAGTCCGCGTTAACGCTTGATTAACCTTACGGGTGCGCGGGTGATTGCCGATTCGACGCCGGATTCCGGAGAGAATGCCAAAAGGCACAGCATTGCCATCGATGAGCGGGCCATCTCGCAGGTCGGGTGGCTGACGCTCGATCTGAGCGGGACGCGGGGGATCCCCCCGGGCGGGTCATTCCCGCCGTTGGGATCGGCCGCAGGCACTTCGCAAGCGGCCGCAGGCACTTCGCAAGCGGCCGCAGGCACTTCGCAAGCGGCCGCAGGCACTCCGCAAGCGGCCGCAGACGTCTTGCAAACGGATGATGCCGATTGCGTGCTTGCCCTGGGTGCGCGCGAAATGGCCGCTGCGGCGATGGCGCGCGCGGTCCAGGCACAGGCCGATGGCGGCGGCGAGGATGCTCATCCCGGTGAAGATGCGACACGGCGGGCATGGCGTCTGGCGCGACAGGCCCGTGCGCTCGCCAGGGCACGTGGGCAGTTGCCGCAGCGTCGGGCCGCAACCGACATTGCGCATGAACGCGGCGCGGCAAACGTGTTGCCGGCGATTCCCTCCGGCGCGATCATCCCCGTCGGCGGTACGGATCTGCAGGCTTTCACGCCGGCTCAACCCTTTCCCCGCGACGACAAGGCGGCCAACGACAATCGCATGCGGATGCTGCTGATGACGGCGCTGCTTGTCGGCATCAGCGCCGGTTACGCCATGACTGCGAAGACCGCCGCTCCCGCCCGTGAGGGCTTCGACGTTCCGGCTCCGCTGATGCCGGAAGTCAGGGTGTCCCGGGCGATGCCGCTTCCCGCCGAAATCTCGACAGCCGGCGCTTCCGCGTTTTTTGGCGCCCTTGCGATTTTTCCCGATTCCGTGTGATCCGCGCTGATGAGATTGCCGTAACCTGCATGAAGGTCGCGACATGCGGGCTTCTCTTCCCCAAGCGGTGATCGCTTCCCCCGATCTGATCATCGCCCTGTCGAGGCCGCTCCTTCCCCCGGAGCGGCCTTTTTCTTGCCGGGAACTGGTCAGCCGCGCGGTGGTCAGAGTACCGGGAGTCGCTTGTCGAGGCGGGCCTGGAGCGGATTATGCGCGCGAAAGACATAGTCGAGGCTGCGCACGGTCATGTCGCGCGCGCCGGCGGCTGCCAGGGCATCGGTGACGGCGAAGACGTGCCCGACCTCGCAATGCATCACCAGTTCGGCGGCATCAGGTGCCGAAAGCAGATGCGCCTCGAAGGCATTCGCTGCGGCGGCAACGGCGGCGCGCCGTTCCTGCGGCACCAGCGTGCGGACCTCGCGCACCCGGCGGGCTTCCTCCTGCGCCGCGATCCGGGTCAGGACGGCGCGCGCCGCCGCCCGCGCGGCTTCGCTCCAGGGGGCGCGCAGTGAGGCGGCGAGATTGGCCTGTGAACGCAGGATCACCCCGTCATCGAGCACCTTGAGCGCATTCGCGGCAAGCGTCGCGCCGGTGGTGGTGATATCGACGATGATCTCCGCCGCCCCGGAGGCCGGTGTGCCCTCCGTGGCACCCAGTGATTCGACGATGCGATAATCGGCGATGCCGTGGCGAGCAAAAAAGCTGCGGGTCAGGTTCACGTATTTGGTGGCGACGCGCATCTTGCGGCCCTGGCGGCTGCGCAGATCGACAGCGACCTCATCCAGATCGGCCATGCCCGAGACGTCGATCCACGCCTGCGGCGCGGCGACGACAACATTGGCGTGGCCGAAACCGAGCGGCGTGATCAGCGCGATGTCGTTATCGGCATCAGACGCCTGCTCGCGGATCAGATCCTCACCGGTGATGCCGAAATGCACCTCGCCGCGGACCAGATGGCCGACGATTTCGGAGGCCGAGAGAAAGGCGATTTCCACCTCCGGCATGCCCTTGACCGTGCCGCGATAACCGCGCGAACCGCGCGCCTTGGCGAATTCGAGACCGGCGCGGGCGAAGAAC
Source organism: Saliniramus fredricksonii (assembly GCF_900094735.1). NCBI lineage: Bacteria > Pseudomonadati > Pseudomonadota > Alphaproteobacteria > Hyphomicrobiales > Salinarimonadaceae > Saliniramus > Saliniramus fredricksonii. The sequence goes on along the minus strand of NZ_FMBM01000001.1, from coordinate 619,171 downwards.
GCCGTGGCGTTTTCCTGCAGCCGTCCCTTGGAAGGCACGGCGATGACGAGCGGTGCGGCACTCATGCTGTCTCTCCCTGAACGGATGCGTCGACCGCAGCAGTGCCGGCACGGCAGGCGGCGATGCGATCGAGCCAGAACGCGCAGCCGATCGCCGGCAGCGACTGCCAGGGATCGAGATGGCGCGCCAGCCGGTCGTAGCGACCGCCACCGACGAGCGGTCTGGCCGCCGGGTCGGGATCGGCTGCGATATCGAAGATGAACCCGGTATAATAATCGAGATTACGCGCGAAATCGGCGCGAAAGCCGAGTTGCGCAGGATCGATCCCGTGCGCGGCCAGGAAACCGTTGCGCTCTTCGAACAGATCGAGTGCACAATCCATGGCGAGTCCCGCATCGGCGGCGAGCGCGCGTATTTGCGCAGCCGCCGCATCCGGATTGCCGGCAATGGCGAGATAGCGCCGCAGCACGGCCCGGGCTTCGGGGGCGATATCGCCGCCATGGCGACCGGCGCGGGCGAGGAAGCGCCGGGCGATATCCCCGGCGCTGCGCCCGCCGACGGAGGTGATGCCGGCGATCGAGAGCACGTCCTCGACGAAGGCGCGTGCCGCTTCCGGATCCTGCCCGGCGAGTGCGGCGAGCAGGCCCGCATGCCGCATCGCGCCGCTCTCGGCCTCATCCGTTTCCTCAGGCTCCGCGAGTGCGGCGGGACCCTCGCCGGCGACGATGGCGCGCATCAGCCGGGCCCTGGCGGCGGCGGGTATGTCGAGGACCGTGAGCAGAGCTTCGAGCAGGCCGACATCGCCCAGGGCAATCCGTTGCGGTGCGATGCCCAGACGGTCGAGCGCCTCGGTCGCAAGACCGAGCATTTCCGCGTCGGTGGCGGCGATGTCCCGGCGTCCGATCGATTCCACCCCGGCCTGCTGGAACTCTCCGGTCTCTCCCGCACGCAGGCGAAAGACCGGGCCACGATAGCAATATTGCGCCGGGGCCGCGTCGGTGGGTGACGCGGCGAGATGCGCGCGGCAGACGGGAATGGTATATTCGGGCCGCAGGCACAATTCGTTGCCGTTGGCGTCGAGGGTCACGAACATGCGTCGGCGCATCTCTTCGCCGGAGAGGTCGAGAAACAGTTCCGCCGGTTGCAGGACCGGCGGCTCGATCGCCGTGTAACCGGCGCCGGTAAACAGCGCCATCAGCATGTCGCCGGCGCGTATCTGTTCGGACATCGTCACTTCCGTTCTGGTCTCGTTGTCTCGCTTCCGGCTGCGCCGCGCACCTGACGCCGGCACTGCGAGCCGCAAGCCGCGCGCGGCGCAGCCTATAGCACGAAACCGTAAACGCAGTGCAATCATCCGCGAAATTGCACATCGGGTCGGGTGCGGCAGACTGCCCGTGCGGAAGCCGGTGGGGCGCCGAAGGTTTCGGATTTTGTGATAATTTTCAGCAATTTATGGATTTGCCTGTTTTTCGAGCATGCCGGAATGCAGGGCCGAATCATGGCGCCCGTGTGACGTTGCGGTGAAGAAAATCGAATTCGGGGGTTGCGGGAAAGAAGAGGATCGTGAAGGATAAGGCCAAGAAACGCGCAGCCCGGTTTTCGATTGGTCGGGCAACAGAGGGAGCGTGTCCACAGTGCTGAAAACTGCTGACGGAGTGACTGGTTCGGGTCACGTCTGCTTTGACAACGTGCAGAAAAGCTATGATGGCGAGACACTCGTCGTCAAAAATCTCAACCTCGACATTGCGCGCGGTGAGTTTCTCACGATGCTCGGGCCGTCTGGTTCGGGAAAGACGACGTGTCTGATGATGCTCGCGGGCTTCGAATCCGCGACCTTTGGCGAGATCCGGCTCGACGGCCAGCGCATCGACAATGTCGCCCCGCACAAGCGCGGCATCGGCATGGTGTTCCAGAATTATGCGCTTTTCCCGCATATGACGGTGGCGGAAAACCTGGCCTTCCCGCTGCGGGTTCGCAAGATGGGCAAGGCGGATGTCGAAGCGCGGGTGCAACGCGCCCTCGACATGGTCGAGCTCTCGGATTTCGGCGCGCGCATGCCGGCGCAGCTCTCGGGTGGCCAGCAGCAGCGTGTTGCCGTGGCCCGTGCGCTGGTCTTCGAGCCGGAGCTCGTCCTGATGGACGAGCCGCTCGGTGCGCTCGACAAGAACCTGCGCGAGCAGATGCAATACGAGATCAAGCATATCCACGACCAGCTCGGCGTCACCGTGGTCTATGTCACCCATGACCAGACCGAGGCATTGACCATGTCGAACCGCATCGCGGTCTTCAATGACGGCGTGGTGCAGCAGCTGGCATCACCGCCGGCTCTCTACGAGCGCCCGGAAAACGCCTTCGTCGCCGCCTTCATCGGCGAAAACAACAAGCTCATGGGCAAGGTCGAGGCGATCGACGGGGATACCTGCAAGGTCGTGCTCGACAATGGCGACAAGGTTACCGCGCTCAGGGTCAATGTCGGCGCAGTGGGGGATCGCACGACGCTGTCGCTGCGTCCCGAGCGCGTGGTGATCGCGCCGGAGGGCAGCGCCGATCTCGACAACGTCTTCGAGGCCGAGGTGCGTGAGCTGATCTATCTCGGCGACCATATCCGCACCCGGGTGAAGGTCTGCGGCAATGACGAGTTCATCGTCAAGGTGCCGAATTCCTCGCACAGCCCCGATCTGGCGCGTGGTGCGAAGGTGCGTATCGGCTGGATCACGCAGGATTGCCGCGCGCTGGATGCTTGATGCGCGCGCGGCGGATCAGGCGGGCCCGTCGGGTCCGCTCGGCAGGCGGCCCGCGTCTTTCGCGTGGCCCCGCAAGGAAGGCCGGATGGCGGATGACTGCCGTACCGGCGCGGAGCGCTCCTGAAGCGCTCCCCAACACAGGACTGGGAGAAACTGTATGTCCATGAAGAAACTTTCGATTCTTGCCGGCGGCGTCGCTGCGGCGGCGATCTCGGCGGGTGCATATGCGCAGGAGCCGGTCAACCTCACCATCGTCTCCTGGGGCGGCGCCTATACCGAGAGCCAGGTGCGCGCCTATCACGAGCCCTATATGGAAGAAAATCCGAATGTCGAGATCATCAATGATGACGGTTCGGCCAATGCATTGGCGGGTCTTCGTGCCCAGTCCCAGGCCGGCAACGTGACCTGGGATCTCGTCGACATGCTGCCTTCCGACGCGCAGCTCGCCTGCGACGAAGGTATCATCCTGCCGATCGATCACGACGAAATGCTTGCCCCGGCACCGGACGGCACCCCTGCCAGCGAGGATTTCCTCCCGGGCTCGCTGGGTGAGTGCTTCATCCCGCAGATCGTGTATTCCACGATTCTCGCCTATAACACCGACCTGTTCCCCGAAGACGCGCAGCCCGATGCGATCGAGGCGCTGTTTGATGTCGAGAACTATCCGGGCCGCCGCGCGCTGCAGGATCGTCCGGGCACGAACCTCGAATGGGCACTCTATGCCGATGGCGTTGCGCCGGAGGATATCTATGACGTGCTCGCCACGCCGGAGGGCCAGGACCGCGCCTTCGCCAAGCTCGACACCATCAAGGAACACATCGTCTTCTGGACCGAGGGTGCCCAGGCTCCCCAGCTCCTCGCTGACGAGGAAGTCGTGATGGCGACCGGTTATAATGGCCGTATCTTCAATGCCGCGCAGGTCGAGGGCCAGCCTTTCGACATTATCTGGGACGGCCAGATCGTCGAGTGGGACGGCTGGGTGGTTCCGGCTGACGGCGATAACGTCGATGCCGTGATGGACTATCTCTATTACGCCACCGACACGCAGCGTCTGGCGGATCAGGCCAAGTTCATCTCCTACGGCCCGGCGCGTGCGTCTTCCGCACCTCTCGTGGGCGAGCATGCCGATCTCGGGATCGACATGAACGAGCACATGCCGACCAATCCGGACAACTACTATTCGCCGATCGTTCTCGATAACGATTTCTGGACCGATTACGGCGATGAGCTGCGCGAGCGTTTCGCCAACTGGATGCTCCAGTAAGGCTTGTCGCCCGATCCGACTTTCAGGTGGGGGCGTTCGCGCGCCCCCACCCATCAAGAACAAGCGTGATCGCACGCATGAATGCGACCGGTGGAGACGAGATGCATGGCACAGGCTGATGCAGGAAATGCCGATCTGATGCAGGATGCTTCCGGCCAGATGGTCACGGCGGATGGCGTCCCTCTCAAGCTGAGCCTGAAACGGGCCGAGCGCCAGCGCAAGCTGATGGCCCTCGCTCTGGTCTTGCCGCTGCTGCTTTTCCTTCTCGTCGTCTTCATCTTCCCCATTGGTCAGATGATGTGGCGCAGCGTCGACAACCCGCAGGTCGTCAACGCGCTACCGCAGACGCTCGAGGCGCTTCAGGGGTGGGATGGCGAAGAGCTTCCCGGCGAAGAGGTCTATGCCGCCCTCGCCGCCGATTTTCGCCGTGACATGGAACGTCCGCGCCGCGATCAGTTTTCCGGGCCGCTCGGCGTGCGCCTGAATTATGAATTGTCCGCTGCCCGCGGCGCTGTCGCACGCACTGTGCGCAAGGTTCCCGATTTTGAACCGCCTTACAAGGAAGCCTTCCTCGATTCGCACCGGCTTTGGGGCGATGTCGCGCTCTGGCGCGTGATCGAGCGCGAGGGTCGACCGCTGACGAGCGCCTATTACGTCGCCGCGCTCGACCGTCAGTTCAATGACGAGGGCGAAATCGAGCTGCGCGACGAAAACCGGCGGATCTACACGGATCTCTATATCCGCACGCTGGGACTGTCGATCACGATCACGGTGCTGACGATTCTGCTCGGCTTTCCGATCGCCTATTACATGTCGATCCTGCCGATGCGCTATTCGAACCTCTTGATGATCTTCGTCCTGTTGCCGTTCTGGACCTCACTGCTGGTGCGCACCACGGCCTGGATCGTGCTCCTGCAGCAGCAGGGAGTGATCAACGAATCGCTGATTGCCGTCGGCATCATTGGTGAGGACGGGCGATTCTCCCTGATGTACAACATGTTCGGCACCATCATCGCGATGACGCATATCCTGCTGCCGTTCATGGTGCTGCCGCTCTATTCGGTGATGCGCACGATCCCGCCCTCCTACATGCGCGCGGCCAAGAGCCTCGGGGCCACGCCATTCACGGCGTTCCGCAAGGTCTATCTGCCCCAGACGCTGCCGGGAATCGGTGCCGGCGCGGTGCTCGTCTTCATCATCTCGATCGGCTACTACATCACCCCCGCCCTCGTCGGCGGCCAGTCGGGCCGGATGATCTCGAACGAGATTGCGCGACACATGCAGCAATCACTGAACTGGGGCCTCGCGGCCGCACTCGGGACGATTCTGCTGCTCGGCGTTCTGGTGCTCTACTGGGCCTATAACCGCCTTGTCGGCGCCGACAACCTGAAACTCGGCTGAGGGGAGACGAAGCCATGGCACTGCCCTCCTACGCCACGCGCGGCGAGCGCATCTGGTACTACACGTTCCGGGTCATCTGCGGTCTGATCTTCTTCTTCCTGATCGCGCCGATCATCATCATGGTCCCGCTGAGTTTCAATTCGCAGCCCTATTTCACGTTCTCGCGCGAGATGCTGACCTTCGACCCGGCGGGCTATTCCCTGCGCTGGTACGAGGATCTGTTCACCTCGGAGAGCTGGATGCGCTCGATCCAGAACTCCTTCCTCATCGGCATCGCCTCCACCATTCTGGCGACGACGCTCGGCACCCTGGCCGCGCTGGGGCTCAGCCGTCCGCACATGCCCTACAAGGGGCTGATCATGGGGATCCTGATTTCCCCGATGATCGTGCCGCTGATCATTTCGGCGGCGGGGATGTTCTTCTTCTTCTCCTCGATCGGTCTGGCCCAGACCTTCCCCGGCGTGATTCTGGCCCATACTGCGCTCGGCACACCCTTCGTGGTGATCACGGTGACGGCGACGCTGGTCGGGTTCGACCATTCCCTCACGCGGGCGGCCTCGAATCTCGGCGCCTCGCCCAGTTACGCCTTCTTCAAGATCACCATGCCGCTGATCCTGCCCGGCGTGATCTCGGGCGCGCTGTTTGCCTTCATCACCTCTTTCGACGAGATCGTGATCGTGCTCTTCGTCGCCGGCGTCGAGCAGCGCACCATCCCGCGCGAGATGTGGTCGGGTATCCGCGAGCAGATCAGCCCGACGATTCTCGCCGTGGCGACAATTCTCGTGGCGCTGTCGATCGCGCTGCTCACCACGATCGAGCTGCTGCGCCGCCGCTCGGAACGGATCCGGGGGGTAACGTTACGATGAGACACGCGTCCACCCGGTCGCTGGCCTGATCAGACGATTCGGTATTTCGGAGATCGCCAGACAAAAAGCCCGGCCCGTGGTGAACGAGCCGGACCTTTCTCGCGTTGAGGCGTCGGACGCCGCATCGCGGCCTCAGGCCGCTTGCGCCTCATCCTTCTGCGCGTCGATCGTGCGCGTTCCGGTCTCGCCCCCGATCGGGATCAGGCGTGGCTTCTTGGCTTCCGGGATCTCGCGGACGAGATCGACATGCAGGAGCCCGTTTTCGAGGCTGGCACCCCGCACCTGAACGCCGTCGGCGAGCTGGAAGCGACGCTCGAAGGAGCGCGCGGCGATGCCCTGATGCAGCATCTCGGCCTTGCGAGTGGTCTCGCTTTCCTGCTTCGCGCCACGGATCGCGAGCACATGCTCCTTGACCTCGATGGTCAGGTCATCCTGCGTGAAGCCGGCCACCGCGACGCTGATGCGGTAATCGTTCTCGCTGGTGCGCTCGATATTGTAGGGCGGATAGGTCGGCGCGCTCTCGACACCGGCGAACTGGTCGAGGGCGGAAAACAGCCGGTCGAAACCGACGGTGTTGCGATAAAGCGGGGACAGGTCGAACTGTCTCATGGCACATTCTCCTTGAGCAACATGCGTTTGAATGATCCGCCGAATGGCCGGATCGGTTGTCCGCGCCGCCATCATGGCCGACGCTGATCGTGAGGTGGGAACCGTAAATCCGCATTTCAAGAGCGCGACGGTCGGCTGCCCACGATCCGCTGGACCGCGCCGCCGGCCTGGATTAAGCCTGTCCACGGAGGTTGTGATGCAGCTCGTCGAAACCGCGTCGAATACGATCCCCGATGGCGGGCAGGTGATGCGCGTGACCGCGCGCGATGGCGCGCCCTTGCGCGCGGTCTACTGGCCGGCGCGATGCGAGGAGCCGCTGGGCACGGTCTGCATCCTGCAGGGGCGGGCCGAATTCATCGAGAAATATTGCGAGACCGTGGCAGACCTGCTGGCGCGCGGCTTTGCCGTCGTCACCTTCGACTGGCGGGGCCAGGGGCGCTCCTACCGGGCCTTGCGCCAGGCCAGGAAGGGCCATATCGGGAGTTTCCGGCACTTCCACCGTGACATGCTCGCGATCCGGGAGCGCGTTCTGGAGCGCCTGTGTCCGCGCCCGTTCTTCGCCCTCGCCCATTCCATGGGCGGTGCCATCGCCCTCGACATGGCGCGGCGGGGCATGTCGCCTTTCGAACGGATGGTACTCTGCGCACCGATGCTCGGGATCGCGCGTCTGGGCTCACCGCGGCGCACAGCCGTGATGGCGCGGGCGGTTGCGGGGCTCGGCCTCGGGCGCTTGTGGATTCCCGGCGGTGGCGCCACCTCGCAAACAACCCGCCCCTTCGACGGCAATCCGCTCACCAGCGATCCCGAGCGCTATGCCCGCAATGCCGATCTTGCATCGGCTCTGGGCGACGGCGCCATCGGCGAGCCGACCATCGGCTGGGTCGCCGCGGCCTTCAGGCTCATGGCGCAATTGCAGGAACCGCGTGCGGCGCTGGATATCCGCATTCCGACCCTGATCATCGGCGCCGGAGCCGATGCGATTGTCGATACCCGGGCCACGGAGCGTTTCGGCCAGGGGCTCAAGGGCGGCGGCGTGATCGTCATACCCGGCGCGCGCCACGAGATCCTGATGGAGCGCGATCAGATCCGCGATCAGCTCTTCGCTGCCTTCGACGCCTTCATTCCCGGCACGCATCCGGGCGAGAGCAGCCCGGCGCGGGCCGGGCCGGCGGTCGGCGCGGTCTGACCCTCAACGCCCCGCGAGCAGTGCCAGCGCCTGTTCATGCACGCGCCGATCACCGGCTGCGATGATCGCCCCGCCCCTGGTCGGATCGCCCCCGTCCCAGCTGGTAACGATGCCGCCCGCACCCTCGATGATCGGGATCAGCGCCACGATGTCATAGGGTTTGAGCCCGTTTTCGATGACGAGATCGACATGCCCGGCAGCCACCATGCAATAGGCGTAGCAATCACAGCCGAACCGCGTCAGGCGGGCTTTCGCCTGGACCCGGGCGAAGGCATCGGCCGCATTGCCGGTGAACATGTCGGGCGTCGTCGCCATGAGGGTAGCGCCGCCGATATCCGGGCAGTCGCGGGTGATCAGCGTGCGGGAGGCATGCGGTCCTTGATAATGCGCTGCACCGCCATCGCCGGAGAAGCGCTCGCCGATGAATGGCTGGTGCATCATCCCGAAACCGGGCTTGCCATGGTGCGTCAGCCCGATCAGGGTGCCCCAGAGCGGCAGGCCCGACATGAAGGCGCGGGTGCCGTCGATCGGATCGAGCACCCAGACGTATTCGGCCTCGTCGTTCTCGGAACCGAATTCCTCGCCGATGATGCCGTGACCCGGAAAATGCTGCCTGATCATGTGCCGCATGACCGATTCGCCGGCGCGATCGGCTTCGGTCACGGGATCGAAATCAGCGCCCGACGATTTGTCGCCGACCGACAGCGCCGTGCGGAAGAAGGGCAGGATCGCGCGCCCGGAATGTGTCGCAAGATCGGACACGAAACTGGAAAATTCGATCAGGCTCATGCTGGCCATCCTTTCTTCGAGCGCACGCCGGCACGCCCCACCGTGCGCTTTTACCAACCGGGGCGCATCCGGCAAGCCCCCTGCATGACCCTTGCGCGAAGCCTGCCCCAACCGCGACAAGGTAAAGGGGGGAACGTCATGTCACATCCGCAGATGGCCCTGACCGGACGCGGATGAACGGAGAGTGCGATGGTCGAGGGTGAGAGGCCCGTCGGAAGAACGGGCGCAGGGCCGGAGACGGCGCCGGGCAGGATGCGGGCGATGACGCGCGGCACTGTCGTTGCCGTCCTCGCGGCGCTGATCGCAACCTATATGATCAGCCAGTTCCAGCGCAGCGCCATCGGTGTGATCGGGCCGGATCTCGCGCGCGAACTCGCCCTTGATGCCAGCCGGCTCGGCTTTCTCTCATCCGCCTTCTTTCTCAGTTTCGCCCTTGCGCAGATTCCCGTGGGCATCGCCATCGACCGATACGGTGCGCGCGCCACGCTGATCGTGAGCGCCGCTATCGCCCTTGCGGGCAGTCTGCTGTTTGCCATGGCACAGACCGGAACCGGATTGATCGCCGCGCGCGCGCTGATCGGGCTCGGCTGCTCCAGTTTCTTCATGGGGCCGCTGGCGATTTATGCGCGCCGTTTCCCGCCCGAGCGCTTCGCCATTCTCACCAGCCTGACGCTGGGCGCCGGTTCGCTCGGCACGCTGGTCGCGACGGCGCCGCTCGCGGCGGTCTCGGCCTGGATCGGCTGGCGCGGCGCCTTTTTCGGCATGGCCGGGCTGACGGCGTTGATCATTCTCGCCGTGATGGTGTCCTTGCCGGTCCGGCGCAGCAGCGAGGAGCCGGCGCGCGAGAGCTGGGCCGAGGCCGTGAAGGGGGTCGGGGAAGCCCTGCGCGTGCGCTCCTTCTGGCAGGTCTTTGCCCTGCATGCCACGACCTATTCCGCTTTCGCCTGCATCGTCGGGCTGTGGGCGGGCCCCTGGCTGAGTGACGTCTATGGTGCGGGGCTGCAGGAACGCGGCAATCTGATCCTGATCGCCGCTGCGGCCCAGATTATCGGGATCTTCGCCTGGGGCGCGGCGGATCGCTGGTTTCGAAGCTACCGGCGCCAGGCCCTCACCGGCGGCATCATCGCGACGGGCCTGTTGCTCGTGGCCGGTCTCGTGCAGCTCGAAGGCTTTGCTCTGACGGCCTGGCTGATCCTGTTCGGTTTCGCCTTCGGCTATGTCCCGATCGTGACGTCACACGGCAAGGCGCTGTTCCCGCAACGGCTGACCGGGCGCGGCATCACCCTCATGAACATCGCCACGATGGGCGGCGTCTTCGTCTCACAAGCCCTGACCGGGTTGCTCGTCGCGCAGTTTTCCCCCGATCCGGCCGGCGGTTATCCGGCCCAGGCCTATCATGCGGTCTTCCTCGCACTTGCCGGCGCGCTGGCGCTGGCCCTTGTCTTCTACAGCCGCGCCATCGACCCGCATCCGAGCCGCCCCTGAGCCGGCTGCGCGCGAAACCCTTGACGCGCCCGGCGCGGCGTGGTTTTCGACATGGGTTTCGCGCATTCCCGCCTGCCGATCCGGCCAATGCCGGCGTGCCCGGTCGGCTGACCATCCGAGAAAGCAAAGTTCCCGCCATGATCCGCTCCCCCCTGATGACCGTGATGCTCGATGCCGTGATGAAGGCCTCGCGCAATCTCAAGCGCGATTTCGGCGAGGTCGAGAATCTCCAGGTCTCCCGCAAGGGGCCGGGGGACTTCGTCTCCGTCGCCGATCACCGCGCCGAGAAGACCCTGCGCGAGGCGCTCGAGAAGGCGCGGCCCGGCTACGGCTTCAAGCTCGAGGAGGCCGGTGTCGTCGAAGGCACCGACAAAAGCCATGTCTGGCATGTCGATCCTCTCGACGGCACGACGAATTTCCTGCACGGAATCCCGCATTTCGCGATTTCCGTCGGCCTCGAGCGCGAGGGCCAGATCGTGGCAGGGGTGATCTACGATCCGATCAAGGACGAGATCTTTGCTGCGGAAAAGGGCCAGGGCGCGTTCATGAACAACCGGCGGCTGCGTGTCGCCGCGCGCCAGGAGATGATCGAGGCCGTGATCGCCTGCGGCATCCCCTTCATCGGGCGCGGCAACCATCCCCAGTTCCTCGCCGAACTCGGCGCCGTGATGGCCGCGACAGCCGGTGTGCGCCGCATGGGCTCTGCCGCGCTCGACCTCGCCTATGTGGCGGCAGGGCGCTATGACGGCTACTGGGAGCGCCATCTCGCCAGCCATGACATCGCCGCAGGACTGATCCTGGTGCGTGAGGCGGGCGGCTATGTCAGCGATACCGAGGGCGGCGCCGACATGCTGACCAAGGGCTCGGTGCTGTGCGGCAACGAGACGATCCAGCGCGAACTGCTCAGAATCATCCGCCGCGCAGCAGCTTGAGGTGGTGGCGACGGTCTTGTGCGTGCAAGCAAAGGAAGCGTCAATCTTTTGCGTCTAACATTGATGTCTTCCGCAGCGTCAGGCGCATTGCGGGATTCGTGTGTTCAGACCTCGGACCGGCGCAACAATGGACAGCCCTACTTCGCAGGAGCCTATCGAGATCCGGGTGGACGGTGACTTCGAGGCCTGCAGCGCCTGGTGGCACGATCTCCAGAACGGTGCCGTGGCTTCACCCTATCAAAGGCACTGCTGGACGCGGGCCTGGTGGGCGCATTGTGAAGCGCGCAATCGCGGCAATCTGCGTATCGTCAGTCTTTTCCGCGAGGGCACGCCGCTGGCGGTGATGCCGCTCGTGCTGGAGCGCAGCCTCGGGCTGAACGTGGCCTATCCCGTCGGTGCCCGGCATTTCAACTGGCAGATCCCGCTGTGGAATTCCGTGAGCGTGGCGCGGTTGACGGCGCTCGAGCGTGACCATCTGATGCAGCGCATCGGCGCGGTCATCAGCGCGGATACCATCGTCTATCCGAACATGCCCGAAACATGGAGCGGGCGGGAGAATCCCTTCCTCGCCCCCGGTGCGACACCCAGCCCGAGCGCGAGCTACCGCCTCGATCTGCAGCCCGATTTCGAGGCCCTGGCTCTGGCGCGCCGCTCGCGCAAGGCCCTGAAACTGCTGCGACGCAAGCGTGCCCACCTGGAGAATGCCGCCGGGCCCGTACAGTTCAGGCGCGCCCGGGATATCGCCACGTGCCGGCGGGTGCTCCTCGCGGCAATAGCGCAGCGGGATGCGCGCAAGCAGGCCTGCGGGATTCCGAGCTTTTTCGACAGGCCGGGAGCGGCGGCCTTCATGCAGGAACTCCTCGAAGCCGGCTGCGAAAAGACCATCCGTGACGCGCCCATGAGCGCTTTCCATCTCCTCGCCGGCGACGACATCATCGCGACCTATTTCGGCGTATGCCTGAACGGCGATTTCAGCTGCTTCACGAATTCCTTCGATATGGCCTACGAGAAATTCAGCCCCGGCGATCTCGCCCTGCACGATCTGATCGCGCATGCCTGTGCCGAGGGCCTGACCGGGCTCGACCTCGGCGTCGGTGACGAGCGTTACAAGCAGGCCTGGTGCGACCCGATCACGCTTTGTGAGAGCAGCACGGCGATCACGGCGCGCGGTCGCATCTACGATCGCGCCCTGCGCTTTTCACGCGACGGGAAGCGTGCCTTTAAGCAGAATCGCAGGCTCTGGGACGGCTGGCGCGCCGTCCGGCGGGTGGCGGCGCGCGCCTTCGCCTGAAGCAGGATGGGCTTTGCCTGGAGCAGGAAGGGCCCGGCATGCCGGGTTCAATACGCCCCTTTGGGGAATTCGAGCCCCATTTCGCGGTAGCGCTCGGGATCGTCCGCCCAGTTCTCGCGGACTTTCACGAAGAGGAAGAGATGGACGGGGCATTCCGCCGCTTCGGCGATCTCGACGCGGGCGGCCTGGCCGATGGCGCGGATGGTCTGTCCGCCCTTGCCGAGCACGATCTTGCGCTGGCTTTCCCGGGCCACGAAGACGGTCTGCTCGATGCGTACCGAGCCATCCTTGCGGTTCTCCCAGCTCTCGGTAACGACATGCGCGTCATAGGGCAGTTCCTGATGCAGCCGGTCGTAGATCTTCTCGCGGGTGATCTCGGCGGCCAGCACGCGCAGGGGGGCCTCCGAGACCTGATCCTCGGGATAGAGCCAAGGCCCTTCCGGCATCAGGCCGGCGAGTGTGGTGTTGAGATCGTCCACGCCGTCGCCGCGCAGGGCGGAGATCATGAAGGTATGGTCGAAACCGGCTTTCTCGTTGGCCGCGGCCGCAAGCGCCAGCAGGCTGTCGCGGGCCACCAGATCGATTTTATTGAGGATCAGGATCTTCGGCTGGCGGACTTCACCGAGCTTTTCCAGGATCGCCTCCGCCTCCGCGTCGATGCCGCGTCGTGCATCGATCAGCAGGCAGACCACATCCGCATCCGCCGCACCGCCCCAGGCGGAGGTGACCATCGCCCGGTCGAGCCGCCGGCGCGGCTTGAAGATGCCCGGCGTATCGACGAAGATGATCTGCGCCTGCCCGGCCATGGCGATGCCGCGCACCAGTGCGCGGGTGGTCTGCACCTTGCGCGAGACGATCGAGACCTTGGAGCCGACAAGCTGGTTCAGGAGTGTCGACTTGCCGGCATTCGGCGCGCCGATCAGGGCGACGAAACCAGCGCGGGTGGGGGTGTCAGACACGCGCCTCTTCCTTTCTCAGACCGAGCGAAACCAGAGCTTTCTCCGCCGCATCCTGTTCGGCGGCGCGCTTGCTGGTGCCGGTGCCGCGCACGGGGGTCACCCCGTCGCCGATGACCTCGATGGTGAAGCTGGGGGCGTGTTCCGGCCCGCTGCGCTCCACGAGTGCATAACGCGGCGGTTCGCCGCCACGTCCCTGAATCCATTCCTGCAGCGCGGTCTTCGGGTCGCGGCGTGTGCGGGCCGAGCCCTCGAGAGCGTCGCTGAAGCCGTTTTGCACCACCGCCCGCGCGCAGGCGAAGCCTCCATCGACATAGACCGCTCCGATCACCGATTCGCAGATATCGGCGAGGATCGAGCGGTTGGCGCGGCTGGCCGTGCGCGCCACACCGGGTCCGAAGACGATATGCGGCCCCACATCCCAGTTCTCTGCCACCTGTGCACAGGTCTCGCGGCGCACGAGTTCCGAGAGCCGGCGCGAAAGCTCACCTTCCTTGCTCTCGGGGAAGCGGTGGAACAGGATATCGGCGATCATCAGACCGAGGACGCGGTCGCCCAGGAACTCCAGGCGCTGGTAGTTCACCATCCGCCCATCTGCAGTGCGGGCCACGCTGGTATGCGTCAGCGCCTCTTCAAGCAGGGCGATGTCGGCGAATTGGTGGCCGATGCGGGTTTCGAGCCCGGAGAGATCGGTTCTGCCGCTGCGCCTCGTCATGATGGCTTCCTCGTCTGACGCTCCCGGTTCGCCCCCCGCACAGCCGGTCTCATTCGATCCCGGTGAACAGGCGGTCCCAGCGCACGGTGAGAGGCCATTCCCACACCCGCCAGCCGGAAGCGCCCTCCTCCAGCGAGAAGAAGATGATCTCCGCGCGGCCCACGAAATTCTCGAGCGGAACATAGCCCACCGCGCGCAATTCACGCGAATCGGTGGAATTGTCGCGGTTGTCGCCCATCATGAAGAAATGGCCCTCGGGCACTTCATAGAGTTCGGTATTGTCCCAGAAGCCGCGATCGTTTTCGCGCTCGATGATGAAATACGACACCCCATTGGGCAAAGTCTCGCGATAGCGCGTCGCCTCGGTGGTGCGCCCGAACGCATCGCGCGCGCGATAGGTACCCGCCGGCTCGCGCGCCACCATCTCGCCGTTGATATGCAGCCGGCCATCGATCATCTGCACCGTATCTCCGGGCAGACCGATCACGCGCTTGATGTAATCGGTGCTGTTGTCCGTGGGCAGCTTGAAGACGGCGATATCGCCGCGCTCGGGCTCGGAGGAGAAGATCCGGCCTTCGAAGAGTGGCGGGCTGAAGGGCAGGGAATGGCGCGAATAGCCGTAGGAATATTTCGAGACGAACAGATAGTCGCCCACGAGCAGGGTCGGAATCAGCGATCCCGACGGAATGTTGAAGGGCTGGAACAGCAGCGTGCGGATCACCACCGCGATGAGAAGCGCCTGGATGATGACCTTGACGGATTCATAAACGGAATTCTCGTCCTTGGCCGGCTTGTTTTTGGGTTTTTCGCTCACGCTTTCGTCCACATCGCCGCAGGCGCGCACCGCAGCGGTCGCGCAACATCCTCGAGAAAACCCCGCCCGTCCGGTGTCTAGCCCGATCCGGGTGTGTAGTCCATGCTCGCGCGCCCCGCAATCGCCTTCAGCTGCGGGCCTTCCAGAAGACGCAGCCAGCGAAGGCGAAAACGGTCTCGCCCGCCGCGTTGATCCCGGTATTGTGCGAGAAAACCAGACCCCAGCCGGGACGCGAACGCGAGGGCCGGCAATCGGTGATGCGGCTGTGATAGCGGATCACATCGCCGGCATAGACCGGGCGTCGCCAGACGAGATCGGTAAATCCCGGCGAGGGCCCGAGTTCGGGCACCGGCAACCCGGCACGCAAGGCGGCTTCACGCCCGCGCTCGCGATGCCCGACCATGCATTTCATCCAGGCCGCCGCCGTATGCCAGCCCGAGGCGCAGAGCCCGCCGAAGGCGCTTTCGCGCGCGGCCGCCTCGTCGAGGTGAAACGGCTGCGGGTCGAATTTGCGGGCGAAGGAGATGATGTTGTCCGGGGTGAAGACGTAGGAACCGAGCGCGGCCTCTTCACCGATCACGAGATCCTCGCAGAACGGCATCGGCGGCGTCTGCGCCGCATCGGCAGGCGGGTGATCGCCGCCGGCGCCCTCGGACACGGGAGAGGCGCCGTCAGGATCGGCGGCCTGCGGCCCCTTGCCGTAACGGATGGGGGCGGCGGCTTGCGCATCGCGGGTGCCGAACATGATCCAGTTGGTCTGGTCGACGAGGACGGTATCATCGGCGGCGACCAGTTCGAAGCGAAAGCGGATGCGGCCCATGCCGGGACGCTTTTCGGAACGCCGGGCTTCCAGCACGCTGGCGCGCAGCCGCACGGCATCGCCGGGGCGCAGGGGGCGCAGCCAGCGTACCGCCTCGATGCCCGGCGCGCCCATCGAAGCGGCGTCCTGCAGGATCCCGTCGGCCAGAAGCCGCATCATCAGCGCACAGCTGTGCCAGCCGGAGGCGATCAGTTCGCCGACGAAACTCTCGCGGGCCGCATGCCCATCCAGATGAAAGGGCTGGGGATCGAATTCCCGCGCGAAGGCGATGATCGCCGCCTGATCGACGCTCAGGGGCCCGTGGATCTCCGTGGTGCCGCGGGTGAAATCCTCGAAGAAGCGGCGAAGCGCCATTGGGGCTCATCCTCAGGATGCGTTGAAGAATCGGCTTGATTGTGACGCCGGCCGCGCGCACGTCAATCGCGGCTGCGCCATAAACGGGTTTGGCATGACCGGCAACCGGGACCGGTCCGGGATCGCGACGTGCGCGATATCACGACTTGCTCTCGCGGGTGATCCGCCTCATTTTCGTCCCGCCCATGATGCAGGCATCGGATGGATTGCGTGACGTGCCCGGCGGCGCGCCGGGCAGATGCGGGGAAACCAGGGGGAGTATCGGGCGATGCGGGCTTTGGGTGTGGTGATCATGACGGTCATGCTCAGCCTGACGGCACCTTTTCTTCCCGGCTCCGGGATGCCGGCGGGCGTCGCTTTGGCCCAGACCCAGAGCGGGGAGAGCGGCACGCGCTTCATGTTCGAAGGGCTCGGCCAGCCCGGCGGCGATCCGATCCTGCAGCGGCAATTGCTGCCACAGACAGGGACGATGCGCCTCGAAGCCGTATTCGGAGAGACCAGTACACCGATTGCCTCGGGTCTGATCTGGCGCGTCTTCGAGGACCGGTTCGGCGAGGACCGGCCGGTGCTCGTGGCGCGCAGCGATGATCCGCGACCGGAATTCCGGCTGATACCGGGCAATTACACCGTGCATGTCTCCTACGGCTATGCCTCAGCGACGCGGCGCATCACGATGCAATGGAGCGACGTGGCGGAGGTTCTGCGGGTCAGTGCCGGCGCACTGGCGGTGCGCGGAATCGTGTCGGATAACCCGGTCCCGCCTGAGCAGATCAGCTATTCGGTCTTCGTCCCCGTCGGCGAGGATGAGGAGGGGCGCCTCGTCGCCGCGAATGTGCGTGGTGACGAGATGGTGCGCCTGCCTGCGGGCAGCTATCACGTGGTCTCGACCTTCGGCGAGGCCAATTCCATCATGCGCACCGATGTCGATGTCGAAACCGGGCAGATCACCGAGGCGACGCTCAACCACCGCGCCGCCACCGTGACCTTGAAACTCGTCGGCTATGCCGGCGGCGAAGCCTTCGCCGGTACGGCCTTCAGCGTGCTGACGCCAGGGGGGGACGTGGTCCGCGAGGCGATCGGCGCCTTTCCCAGCGTCACGCTGGCCGAGGGTGATTACGTCGTGATCGCCCGGCATGACGGCGCGGTCTATACCCGCGATTTCTCCGTCGTTACCGGTCTCGACCGCGATATCGAGGTGATGGCCGGCCAGTGAGGCGCTGCGCGCGCCCCGCGCCTGCGTTTTCGTGCGCCAGCCCCTTGTCTCGGAGCGTGAGAGCCTGTATGGAGCCGGGTTGAAAGATCTTTCCCCGAATGAGAGGAGCCGCCCATGGCTCGCGTGACTGTCGAAGATTGCGTCGACAAGGTCGAAAACCGTTTCGAACTGATCCTGCTGGCCGGGCACCGGGCCCGGATGATCTCCTCCGGCGCGCCGCTCACCGTGGACCGCGATCGCGACAAGAACCCGGTCGTCGCCCTGCGCGAAGTGGCCGACGAGACGATTTCGCCGGAAGACCTGCGTGAGCAGCTGATCCATTCGATGCAGAGCTATGTCGAGGTGGACGAACCGGAAGCCGAAACGGTGCCAATGCTCAACGCGCCGCAGGCGGGTGAAGGCGCGGTCGACACGGCCGCCACCGCCGGCGGTGGTGACGATTCGGACGTATCTTTCGATCGCATGAGCGAGGAAGACCTGTTGCGGGGTCTCGAAGGTCTGCAGCCCCCGGCCAAGCGCGATGAGGACGATCAGGGCTGATCGCCGCGTCCGGGCCGCCTGTCGGTGCTGCGAAGCCGCTTCATGATCATCATGGAGCGGTTTTTGCGTCCTGCGCCCCCGCTGAGGCGACCGCGCGCATTGCCAGATGCGCGCATCATGACTAAGCCATGAAACAGACCGGTGCGCATCATTGCGACAGAATGCCGGAGTGATGGTATTGCGCGCCCGTGGCGGGCGCGTGAATGCGAGGGTAACGGAGTGTGCTGCGCATGATGCGGCAATACGAGCTCGTCGAGCGGGTGAAGCGCTACAACCCGCAGGCCGACGAGGCTCTGCTCAACAAGGCCTATATCTACGCCATGCAGGCGCATGGCTCACAAAAGCGCGCCTCCGGCGACCCGTTCTTTGCCCATCCTCTCGAGGTCGCGGCGATCCTCACGGATCTGCGCCTCGACGATGCCACCATCATCGCCGCCGTGCTGCACGACACGATCGAGGATACCGAGGCCACGCTGGAAGAGATCACCCGGCTGTTCAATCCGGAAATCGGCGCCCTCGTCGACGGGCTCACCAAGATCAAGCGGCTCGACCTCGTTTCGAAGCGCGCAGCGCAGGGGGAGAACTTCCGCAAGCTGCTGCTCGCCATCGCCGAGGATGTGCGTGTGTTGCTCGTCAAGCTCGCCGACCGGCTGCACAACATGCGCACACTGGGCTTCATGCCCGAAGCGAAGCGCCCCCGCATTGCCGAGGAAACCCTCGAGATCTACGCGCCGCTCGCGGGCCGCATGGGCATGCAGGAATTGCGCGAGGAGCTGGAGGAGCTGGCTTTCCAGCACCTGCGCCCCGAAGCCTGGCAGACCATCAGCAAGCGCCTCGAAGACGTCTCGCAGAAAAACGAACGTCTCGTCGAAGAGATCGAACGCATTCTCGGTTCGCTGCTCGCCGCCAAGGGGCTCACGGCACAGGTGCACGGGCGCCGCAAGCGGCCCTATTCGATCTGGAAGAAGATGGAGAGCAAGTCCGTCGCCTTCGAGCAATTATCCGATATTTTCGGCTTCCGCATCATCGTCGACGAGATCGACGATTGCTACCGGGCGCTCGGCGTGGTGCACACCACCTGGCCGATGGTGCCGGGGCGCTACAAGGATTACGTCTCCACCCCCAAGCAGAACGACTATCGTTCGCTGCATACCACCGTGGTTGGCCCTGGCAAGCAGCGCGTCGAATTGCAGATTCGCACGCGCCAGATGGACGAGATCGCGGAATACGGCATCGCGGCGCATGCGCTCTACAAGGAAGGCGCGGATATCGCGCGTTTCGTGGCCGAAAGCCGCGCCTATCAATGGCTGCGCCGCACCATCGATCTTCTGGCCGAGGGCGATAATCCGGAAGAGTTTCTCGAGCATACCAAGCTCGAACTCTTCCACGATCAGGTTTTCTGCTTCACCCCCAAGGGCCGGCTGATCGCGCTGCCGCGCGGGGCCACGCCGATCGATTTCGCCTATGCCGTGCATACCGATGTCGGCAACACGGCGGTCGGCTGCAAGATCAACGGACGCATGGCACCGCTTCTGACCGAACTCGCCAATGGCGACGAGGTCGAGATCGTCCGCGCCACGACGCAGACGCCGCCGGCGGCATGGGAATCGCTGGTGAGGACGGGCAAGGCGCGCGCCGCCATCCGCCGCGCCACGCGCACCGCTGTCCGCAAGCAATATGCCGGGCTCGGCTCCCAGATCCTGGAGCGGGCCTTCGAGCGTGCCGGCAAGGCCTTTTCCAACGAGAAGATCGCCGCGGCCCTGCCGCGTCTCGCGCGAGGTTCGATCGAGGATGTGATGGCCGCCGTCGGACGCGGCGAGATGTTTTCCGGGGATGTGGTCCGGGCGGTCTATCCGGATTATACGGATGAGCGCCGCAGCGCTGCCTCCCTGCGTGAAACCGCCGACGGGGAGGCGCCATCCGAGGAGAGTTTCGTCAAGATCCAGATCCCGCATGGCCCGGAAGACGAATACGCCATCCCGATTCGCGGCCTCGACGGGGATCTCCCGATCCGCTTCGCCCCGGAGGGCGGGGCCGTGCCGGGAGACCGGATCGTCGGCATCATCACGCCGGGCGAGGGCATCACCATCTACCCGATCCAGTCCGGGGCGCTGGCAGCCTTCGACAACGAGCCCGATCGCTGGGTCGATGTGCGCTGGGACGTCGAGGCGATCGCGACGCAGCGCTTTCCCGCGCGGATTCAGCTGCAATCGATCAACGAGCCGGGATCACTCGCGCAGATTGCCCAGGCGATCGCCGATCACGACGGCAATATCGACAACCTCGCCATGAAGCGCCGCACCCCGGACTTCACCGATATCCAGATCAATCTCTCGGTCTGGGATCTCAAGCATCTCAACGGCATCATCGCCGAATTGCGTGCCAAACGCATCATCGCCAAGGTCGATCGGGTTACCGGGTAAGGGGTGTAGTGTGCGTTCCGGCCTGACGGCGTCAGGCCGAACGCTCCAATTCATTGCCTGGCGCTCAGCCTGGCAGCGCCAGCAGGTCCTGATGACCGATGGTGCAGGTCACGCCCGATCCGGTGCGGGCCGCGCGCCAGTCCTCGACCTGTCTTTGCTCGACCAGTCCGGCCTGCCGCACCGCCTGCGCCTGACCTTCCGCCAGAGCCGCAATCAGTGCCGCATCGTCAGGCGTGAGCCGCCATGGGCTGCCAGCGGTCTCGACCGTGTAATCAAGGCTTTCGAAGGATTGCGACAGGGCCTGCGTCGCCTCCGGGCCGGCGGAGCGGCCGAAACCCTTATCCGTGACCTGATGGGCATGGAACGCGGCGAGCATGGCGGAATCTGCCGGATGCGGCGGCTGCCAGATCTCCTGGCCATCATAGGTGAGCGCCGTGTAGAAGGCGCAGCGCCGGCGGGTCACGGCATTGGCGAAGAAGCGTATCCAGTCGCGTGCGCACAGATCGAACAGGGCCGCCGCCGTGACGAGATCGGGGGGCGGGTCGAGCACCGGGTCGAGATCGCGGGCGAGATCGCCCTGGATGAAGGAGACGTGCAGCCTGCGCTCACCCTTGACCAGTTCGAGCGCATCGCCGTCACGCAAGGCCTCGTCGGCCCAGGCGGCGAGGTGCTCGCGCGCGGCCACGAGCAGCCCGGCGTCGTGATCGACGAGACGCCAGTTCTGCTGGCGCTGATGCAGCGCCGGGGCGATGGCGCGCAGGTTCGAGCCCGTGCCGCAGCCGAGATCGATGATCTCGACGCTGTCGCGCGCGCCACCCGCGCTGCGGAGATGCTCCGCGAGCTTGTCCACGAGAGCGCCGTTGCGCGCCGCGTGATCGGCGCTCTCGCGCAGGCTGAGCCAATCGGCGGAAAAACCGGTCATGCACTGATATCCCTGAGAACGTTGGCGACAATGCGCGCGGTATCGTGCCAGCGCGGCAGGGCGGCGCCGGCACGGGTTGAAGCGCCGGCGAGACGGCGGCACAGAGCTTCGTCATCGATGATGCGCGACAAGGCGCCCGCGAGGGCGGACCCGTCGCCGGGCGGTACTTTCAGCGCGGCATCGTCCGGCGCCGTCTGCGCCGCCGCGCCGCCGGTGGAGATCACCATCGGCAAGCCGCGCGCCATGGCCTCGGCCAGCACCATGCCATAGCCTTCATAGAGCGAGGCGGACACGAAGATATCCGCGCCGTGATAATGTGCCGCGAGCGCCACATCATCCACCGCGCCGGCAAGCGTGACGTGATCGCCGAGTCCGTTTCGGTCGATGGTCTCGCGCAACCTTGCCGCCTCGTCCGGATCGCGGTCATGCGCGCCGATGATGGTGAGATGCCAGGGGTTCTGCGCCGCGCAGGCGGCGAGCGCTTCGACGAGCAGCGGATAGGCCTTGCGCGGCGAGACGGCACCGACGGCGACGAGCGAGAGCGGCGCGCCGGCAGGTGAGCCTTCGGCTGGCGCTGCGGGATCCGTGCCCGGCTCGGCAATGGTGATCATTTCCGGCATGACGCCGAAATCCGCCGCCAGCGTCTCGCCGGTGAGCCGGCTCGTGGCGATGATGCGCCTGCAATGGCCGAGTACGGCGGCTTCGTTTTCGATCAGGGCCTCGGCACGCGCCGCGTCAAGCCCGCTTTCCAGGCCGAGCGGATGATGCACCAGCGCGGCGATGCGCCTGCCATAAGGCGCGACCATGTCCGGCGGCATGGCGCCCAGCGCCAGCCCGTCGATCAGCAGCACGGCATCATCCGGGCAATCCGCAAGCGCCTCCCGCGTGGCCGCGAGATCGGCCTCCCCCGGATGCGGATAACCGCCGGGCAGCGCCACGTGGCGCAGATCCACGCCATCCGCGTCCATCAGCGGCAGGATGCGCCGGGCATAGGCATAGCCGCCGGTGGGCGCGGCGAGATCGCCCGGGATCAGGAAACAGGCTTTGCGCATGACGGATCAGCCGGCGAGCTCGGCTTCGTACCAGGCCCGCGCCACATGCGATTCGCCGATCAGCACGCGGATCTTCGCGATTTTCTCCGATCCCGGCCCGAGCGCGCCGCTCGTCGCCGCCTGCGCCATCGCGTCGAAAATGTGCTTGCAGAGGAATTCGGTGGTGGTGTTCTGGCCCGCGAATTGCGGCAGCTCGTCGAGATTCTGGTAATTCAGCGGGCCGAGCGTGGCCTTGAGCGCCTCATGCGCGCGTCCGATATCGACCACGACGCCTTCCGGCCCGAGTTCCTTGCGAAAGAAGGCGACATCGATGACGAAGGTTGCCCCGTGCAGCTTCTGGGCGGGACCGAACAGGTCTCCCTTGAAGCTGTGGGCGATCATGACGTGGTCGCGGACTTCGACGGCGAACATGCGGCGTCTCCTCTTTTCAGGTTACTCAGTAGCGAATGGCGGTGCACAGGCCGGCGGCACCCGGTGCGAGCAGATCGGGCAGGGCCTGCGGCAGATCGGCGAAGGCGATCTCGCCCGTGATCAGGGCATCGAGCCTGTCATCAGCGAGCATTTCAAGCGCCTTGGCGAGGCGACGGGCATGGCTCCAGCGGGCGCGATAAGCCGGTGCGACCGAACCGACCTGGCTCGAGATCAGCGACAGCCTGCGTGAATGAAAGGCAAGACCGAGCGGGGCAGGCACGGTCTGCGACCCGTACCAGCTCATCTCCACGATCCGTGCCTCGGTGCCGGCACAGGCGAGCGCGCAGGACAGGCCCGCCGGCACGCCAGACGCGTGAAAGACGACATCCATCTCGTCCGGCGCATCCAGCGGCTTGGAGAACCCGATGCCGAAATGTGCAGCCAGCGCGGCGCGCTGCGGATCGATGTCGACGAGCACCGTCTCGACGCCCGGCATGCGCGAGAGGATCGCACAGAGCATCAGCCCGACCACTCCGCCGCCAACCACCATGACGCGTGCGCCCGGCCCGACGCCGGAATCCCAGATACCGTTGAGCGCGGTCTCCATATTGGCTGCGAGCACCGCCCGGCGCGCCGGCAGGCCCTCGGGCAGGGGCGCGAGCATGGCGAGCGGCGCGTTGAAGCGGGTCTGATGCGGATGCAGGCAGAAAACCTGGCGCCCGCGCCATTCCGCCGGACCGTCCTCGACTTCGCCGACGGCGCAATAGCCGTATTTGACGGGGAAGGGGAAATCCCCCTCCTGAAAGGGCGCGCGCATGCGCTCGCTTTCGTCGTGGGGCACATTGCCCTCGAAGACGAGTCGTTCGGTCCCCCGGCTGATGCCGCTCCACAGGGTTTTCACCCGCGCCTCGCTCTGCGCCGGCGATGGCAGCGGCGTCTCCTGCAAAACCGCCTGGCGCTTTGCGACGTAATACAGGGCATGGGCCGTCAGGGCCGCTGACGCGTCGGGATTGCCGGTCATGAGTTCGCTGTGATCCTGAAATATCCTGAGCGTGTGCGAAACGTGGACGTTCGCGAAGAAGTGTGCCTGTTGCTAACGCAGGTCAAGCGTTACGGGTTCATCAGCAACGGGCGAACGGGAACAATACGCGCGCAGAGGCGCTTCAGACCACCGGCATGCCAGATCAACGTGCTGCGGGAACCTGGGAAAAGGATGATCACGATGTCGCAAAGCCCGCCGGAGAATATGCCGATGTCTGACCCTGATACGTTGTGCCCTGTGCGCCCGCCGGGAACTGCCCGGGCCATCGGGCGATCGCTGCATGTCTATTACGGTGATCGGGAACGCGCGGCAGAGATGGATGCGCTCTATGCCGGGTTTGTCGGATCAGGCGACCTCGTCTTCGATATCGGTGCCCATGTGGGCGACCGGATCGCGAGTTTCCGCCGTCTCGGCGCGAAAGTGGTGGCGCTGGAGCCGCAGCCGGGCGCCATGCGGGCGCTTCGGCTGATCCATGGCCGCGATGCCGATGTGACGCTGCTGCGCGCCGCCGTCGGGCCGCAGCCGGGGGAGATCACCCTGCATGTCAACAGCGCCAATCCAACCGTGAGCACCGCCTCATCGGAATTTCTGGAGGCCGCCGCCGGTGCGCCGGGATGGGAGGGGCAAACCTGGGATCACATGATCACGGTCCCGCTGGTCAGCCTCGACAGCCTGATCGCGCAATACGGCATGCCCGCTTTCGCCAAAGTCGACGTGGAGGGGTTCGAGGCCGCGGTGCTCGCCGGGCTCAGCCAGCCGCTGCCAGCGCTCTCCTTCGAATTCACCACGATCCAGCGCGGCATCGTGCACGACTGCCTCGCCCAGCTCGCGCGGCTGGGCGATTACAGGTTCGATTTCGCACTCGGCGAGAGCCAGATGCTCACGGGGACCTGGCAGGATGCGGATTCCCTCGCAGCCACCATTGATGCGCTGCCAGCGCAAGCGAATTCGGGTGATGTTTATGCTCGGTTGCGCCAATAGGGCGCGAATCACCGCATCTGGTTGCGCTCGCGCCAATCCTGGAACATGCGTTCGCCGATCAGGCAATCCGCGCCCGGGCGCTCGCCGGCGCGGTGGATCAGGGGGCGCGGGGGTGTCAGATCCGCGATTTCCAGGATCAGTTTGCGCCGGATCGCCTCGGTAAACTCGTCATGGGCGCGCAAGGGCACGATGAAGGCGCCGGGGCCACCGATGACGCAATCGATGTAATAATGGTCGAGATCGGGGATATCGAGCGCCCCGCCGCGCGCGAGCATGATCGGCAACCCGTTGATGGTGATGCCGGCATCAATCGTCTCGTTGCGCGCGATGGTGACGATGCGTCCCTCATTGTTCGGCCCGTCGCCGGACATGTCGATCACCCGGCGCAGGGGCGTTGCGGGCAATGTCTCGAAAAGCGAAGCCGCCTCGGCGAGTGCCGCCGAGATCGAGGTGCGGCGGGTGCGGCGCAGGGGCTGTTCGGCGAGGAAATCGGCAAAGGCTTCAGCATCGTCCGGCCCGCCGATGATCCGCCACGGCGCGATCACCTCCCGGGTCGCGGCCCCGGCCCATTCCAGATAGCTCACCGCGATGCGCTGATGCGGTCCGGCGGCGATGGCGGCATGCACGCGCGGATCGCGAAAGGCTTCGACATAGCCGTCACGCTGCAGGGCGAGTTCGTGCATGGTCATCGAGAAGGAGATGTCGACGGCGAGCACCAGCGCCACATCGACGGGATCGGGATCGGAGGTCGCGGCTCTTGCCGGCGACGGGGGCGTGGTCAGGCCGGCGACGAGGGCCAAGAGCTTGAGGGACAGGAGCGCCAGCCATGAGGCACGCCGCGCCGCGCGGGCCATGCCGCGAGGTTGCCGGAGCCGGGCTTCGAGCAAAGCGCGCAGCATAACCACACCCCTCACGATCACGTGTGATCGCTGCAGGTTGCCTTCACGGGGCGTGGAAGGCAATGCGCGCCGCTGCCCCGACCCGACAAAGTGAATCAAGGGTTAACGCGAAATCCTCGAGTCACCCCGCGTGCTGCTCAATCGCGCACATACAGCACGCGCGCGCGGATCGTGCCGTGCAGCGCGCGCAATTCGGCGAGCAGCCCGCGTGTATCCGGGGGCACGGCGTCGAGTTCGACGACCACATAACCGAGCTCGCCCTGCGTCTGCAGGAACTGCCCGACGATGTTGAAGCCCTTGCCGGCGAAAATATCGATGATCCGCGCGAGAATGCCGGGCGTGTTGCGGTGAACATGCATGAAACGCGCCCCGTGCGGACGGGCGGGAAGCTGCACTTCGGGAAAGTTCACGGCCCCCATCGTGGCGCCGATATCGGAGTAATCCACGAGCTTGCGCGCCACTTCCGCGCCGATCCGCTCCTGTGCCTCCACCGTGGAGCCGCCGACATGCGGGGTGAGGATGACATTGTCGAGCCCTTGCAGCGGGCTGGAGAAAGGCTCGGCATTCGAGCCGGGTTCGACAGGGAACACGTCGACCGCCGCGCCGCGCAGATGGCCGTCGCGCAAGACCTGCGCGAGCGCGTCGAGATCGATGATGCTGCCGCGTGCATTGTTGATCAGGAAGGCGCCCGGCTTCATGCGGCGCAATTCGCGCGCGCCGATCATGTCGCGTGTCGCCGGCGTCTCGGGCACGTGCAGGGTGACCACATCGGCCTGCGCGAGCAGGGCGTCGAGGGAATCGACCGGCTCGGTATTGCCGTGGCGCAGGCGTTCGGTGTGATCGTAATAGATCACCTTCATGCCGAAGCTCTCGGCCAGCGTCGAGAGCTGGCTGCCGATATTGCCGTAGCCGACAATGCCGAGCACCTTGCCGCGCACCTCGTGGCTGTCATTGGCGGATTTCTCCCAGCCGCCGGCATGGGCGCTGATCGAACGCGGGACGGTGCGCCGCATCAGCATGACGATCTCCGCGAGCGTCAGTTCGGCCACGGAACGGGTGTTGGAAAACGGTGCGTTGAAGACGGGTATGCCGCGCCGGGTGGCGGCATCGAGATCGACCTGGTTGGTGCCGACGCTGAAACAGCCGATGGCGATGAGCTTGTCGGCGGCCTCCAGAACCTCTTCCGTGATCTGCGTCCGCGAGCGGATCCCCAGAATATGCACCCCGGCCAAAGCCTCGCGCAAGGCCTGGGCATCGAGCGCCTTGGGCAGATGCGTGATCGCGCCGTAACCGGCATTGCGGATCAGCGTGACGGCGGAATCATGGACGTTCTCCAGGAGCAGGATCCGGATCTTGTCCTTGGACAGGGAGAGCGGCTTGGTCATGAATGCATCCTCGCGGCGGTCATCGCCGCAAGGGCTTCGCAGGACCGGGCGCGGGAATCAACCCCGTATCACCCCGCCAATGCGGCGAGGATCAGGGCGGCGGCGGCCCCGCCGGCGAGGATCAGGCGCAGATTGCCGAACCATTCCGGTGCATTCTCGCGGCAGACCATGCCGTAATCGATCAGCCCCGCGATCACGATCAGCGCGGCGAGGCTGCCCAACTGCCAGGAGGGTGGCAGCAGCAGCGCACCCCAGGCCAGCAGCGCCGGGATCACCGAGATCACGTATTCGCGCCCGGCATTCGCCTGCTCCTCCATCGTCACGGCGATGCCCCAGCGAATCCCGCCGGTGAAGGAGAGGATCACCGCGCCATAGGCGGCAAGGGCGAAGCGCAGGCTGTCGGGAGCGGTACCAAATCCGATGCCGGTGACCAGCGCGAGCGCAAGCAGCCAGAAGGGGGCGAGCCCGGCGAGGCCGAGCATGCGGGGAAAGGGCGGGATGGTCTTGGCGCTCGTGGTCATGATCTCTTCGCGGCGGTTTGATCGGATCCGATAAAGGCCGTCATCATGCGCCCCGGGCGCTGGCCCCCGGGCGAGACTTAACGCCTGTCGCCGCGCTTGCAAGGGGAAAGGCGTGTCGTAACGGTGCCGCAGTCGGAAAACGGCGCGGCGTCCCTCAGTCGCGGCGGAAGATCACACTCGCGATCCAGCCGAAGAAAATCGCCATGAGCACGGTGAGAAACCCGTAGGCGGCGGCCCGCGTCTCCGCCCAGACCGCGACGCGCTGCTCGAAGCCGGTCTTGACCAGCTCGAAATTGGTGATGTCGCGCGACAGCTGGACCCCGTCGGAGAAGAGCAGCGTCTCGACCTCGTAATTCCCCGGCGGCGCCCCCGCAGGCAGGGGAATCGCGGCGCGGAAGATCGTCGGCGTGATGAAGGTCACCCCGCGTCCGATTTCGAAATACTGCCCCTCCTGCATGCGCAGCCGGACCAGCGCTTCGGCATATTCGGGGGGCGCGTCACGTGGGTACAGCAGGGCTCCGGACTCTCCGGATTCGCTGCGGGAGGCGATGGTCGGATCCAGATCGAGGTGCAGGCGCATCCGCATGATCTCGCTCGTCAGTTCATCGAGCGGTCGCGAGGAGAGGATGGCGAGATAGCGCGGGATGTCCATGAAGGTCTGTTGCGAGCGGTTGATCCAGATCGGCCCGAGCCGTTCCTTGCGGCGCACCGTCACCGCATCGACGCGTGGCCCGCGCACGATCACGGCGGCATCGTAACCGGTCGTGCGGGCGATGGTCTGTTCGTCACGCTGCACGGCGCCGAACACGGTGATTTGCGAGCCGGTATAGTTCGAGGTGATCATCACCTGATGGTTCGACAGGGAAATCACCAGCCCCTCGCCGCGGGCGGTATCCGCCGCTGCCAGCGCGACGAGCGCCGCCAGGGCAGCAGCCAGACCATGCAGCAGGCGTGCGGCGGCGCCGGGGCGAATGGGGGCGGGGCGATCATGATGCATCCGCTCTAGCCTCCATTCGCGATCGAGAACAGCTCGGTCGGGCGCAGCACCAGTTCGATGGCGAAACGCAGGCCGACGCCGAGGATCAGCAAGGCGAGCAGGAAGCGGAACATGTCCGCCCGCAGATGCCGGCTGGCGCGGGCGCCGAATTGCGCCCCGAACACACCGCCGATGATCAGGATGAAGGCGAGCACGGCATCGACGGCCTGGTTGGCGATGGCGTGCAGCAGAAGGGCCGCCGTGCTCGCCCACAGGATCTGGAATTGGGATGTGCCCACCACCATCGATGTCGGCACGCGGAAGAGATAGAGCAGGGCCGGCACCATGATGAAGCCGCCGCCGATACCCAGCACCGCGCCGGCGAATCCGACAAAGAAGGCGACCCCGAGAAGCGGGATCACGCTGGCATAGAGCTGCGAACGGTGGAAGCGCATGCGCAGCGGCAGACCGAGATAGGCGGGATGCTCCCCGGCCCGCCTGCGCGAGCGCACCTTGCCCTTGCGGCTCGACCAGAACTCCTTGAGGCTCTCCACCAGCATCAGCCCGCCGACCACCGAGAACAGGGTGACGTAGGAGACCACGATCACGATATCGAGCTGGCCGGCGGCGCGGGCGGCGGCGAAGAACCAGATACCGAGCCCGGTCCCGACCAGCCCGCCCACGGTCAGCAACGAGGCGAGTTTGATATCGAGGGCCTTGCGCCGAAAGGCGGCGAGTCCGCTCGTCGTGGAGGAGGCCACGATCTGCGCCATCTGGCTGGCCACGGCGATGGCCGGCGGTATGCCCAGAAAGATCAGCAACGGCGTCATCAGGAAACCGCCGCCGATACCGAACAAACCCGATATGAAACCGACCGCCGCGCCCAGCCCCAGAAGGAGAAAGACGCTGACCGACATTTCGGCGATGGGAAGATAGATCTGCACGGGCGCGTTACCTTTATCGTCACCATACGCGACGAACCGGCACGGGAATCAAGCCCCGCGCCGGTGCAGATGTGCTTTTTCACCACCATATGGCAGTGATGTGACGCCCGCTTCAGCTTGCGGGATCGGTCACCATGGCCTGGCGGGACGATTGCGGCCCCGGCATGCGCATCGGCATCGCCACGTTGTTCGCTGCCGGATCCGGCTCGCGGGCGCGCCAGACCTCGACTTCGGCTTCGGCCATGGCCAGCTCACGGGAATCGAGCCTCGCGGCGACTTCGTCTCGTTTTTCCGCCGCATCCGAATCACCCTCCCGGGCGGCGATGGCGAACCATTTGTAGGAACCCGCCAGATCCTGCTCGGTCCCCATGCCGCGCGCCTTGAGAACGGCGAGGTTGTACTGGCTGTCGCGGATACCCAGCTCCGAGGCCTGGCGGAACCAGTCCAGCGCCCCGGCGAAATCCGGGTTGCCCTGAACGCCCTCGGCCATCAGCACGGCCAGATTGTGCATGGCGCGGGCATTGCCGTTCTCCGCCGCGCGCTGGTACCAGAGGCTGGCCAGCGCGTAGTCGCGGCTCACGCCGATCCCCTTCTCGTAGAGATTGCCGATCCGGTACTGCGCCGGCACAAGCCCATGTGCCGCAGCACGCTCGAACAATTTGGCCGCGAGCTTGGGATCGCGCGACATGCCGTTGCCGTCGACCGCCATATTGGCGAAGGCGTAGACTGCGGTGACATCGCCGGCCAGCATGGCTTCGCGGATATCCGCCGGACCGCGCCCGGAGGGGATCTCGTCGGCCGAGACGATATTGGGATGCAGCTCGCTCTCCGGTGCGAGCACCCAGCCGGCCTCATTTTTCGAACCGGCCTGTTCTGAATCACCTTGCCCGACATCCCGGCGCGGCGGCAGAACAGGGACCTGGCCATCGGCGCTGCGCGTCGCATTGCCCCGGTTGAGCAGGGTTTCCATGCCGACGATGCTCGGCAGGGCGCCGGGATCGAAGCTCTCGTTTGCCGGCGATCCGGCATCGATCGAGGCGGTTTCGGCCGGTTGCGCATCCGTTTCGGCGGTGATGATGCCCGCATCCGCCGTCTCGAGCATGGGCGCGGCTTCGGGGAGCGCGTCGTCCGGACGCGCGTCCTCGGTCTGCGTCGTCTGCGCATCCGCGATATCGGCCAGAACCGCGTCGGTATCATCCTGTACGACTTCCGCGATCCGATTGCGCTCATCGCCCTGCATCAGATGCGGGGCGATCTGGAAGGCGCCGGCTGCGAGAACCACCGCCGCAGCCGCCATCAGCAGCGGACGGCGGCGCGATCCGGCGACCGCCTTCTCGGCGCCGGCCTTCTCACCGGCCTTGTTGCCCGCATTCCGCGCGGTGCCCGGCTTCGATGCCGACAGTTTGCCTTCACCGGCGACGCCGCGTGCCTTGTCGCGCACATCCCGGGAGGATTCCTTGCGGGTCGCGGCAGCGGCTTCCGCTGCGGCATTCTGGGCGGCGCGGCGCGCGGCGGCAATGAAGTTCGCCTTGATCTCCGCCGATTCCGTCTCCGCATCCTGCGCGCCGGATTTTGCGGGCGCCTGACCGGGGCGCCCGGCACCGGGCTCGATCAGGGTATCGTCACCGAGCGAGCCGACCGTGGCGAAGGGGCGATCGGCATCGTCGAAGCCATCCGTCCGGAAATGGGCACTGACCTCACCCGCAATGACGGGACTCGCCTTGATCTGAGCGGCATCGGAGGGCTTCAGGCCATTCGCGTGCTTGCCATTCGTCTGCTTGCCATTCGCCTGCACCGCCTGAGACGAGGCGCCGCGTTGCGCCTTCAGCTGGTCGAGAAGCTGGGCCGGCGTCATCGGTCCGCGCGGCGCGTCCGCATGCTCCGCAGCCTGCGCTGCTGCCGGGGCCTTGGCGGGTTCGGCCTTCGCGGGTTGAGCCTTGGCGGGTTGGGCCTTGGCGGGTTGGGCCTTGGCGGATTGCGCATTGGCGGGTTCGGCTTTGGCAGGTTGCGGTGCGCGCGCCTTGCTTTCCAGAAGCGTCAGCCGCTCGACCAGCTTGTCGAGCGTCCCCTGGACGCTGCCGAGCGTGTCCATGCTGCGCTGTTCCGCAGCATTCTGGAGATCCTTCAGATCGGCCAGAGACTTGCTGAGGAAGTCGATCTCTCCGGGCGAATCGCCCTTCGGCAAGGCCTCCAGCGTATCGGCAATGGCGGCCTTGGCCGCGCGTTCCGCCGCCTCGACGGCGCCTTCGCGCATGCTCTCGATCTGGCGCATGAGATCGTCCATGGCCTTGTCGAGCGGGCTCGGCTCGGCGTCGGCATCGCGCTCGCTCTCGAGGCGTTTGGCGATCTCGGAGATCTGCGCTTCGAGGGCGTCGATCGCTTCAAGGCCCGCATTGGGCTGCTCGGCGGCGTCGAGCCGGGCGGCGAGCTGATAGAGCATATCCTCCAGCGGACGGACTTCACTGCGCAGATCGACGGCGCGCAGATTCTCGTCGATCTGGTCCATGCGCTCCATCAGCGCCTCGAAACCGACCGGGGGCCGGGCGCTCGACGAGGCCATGGCCGCTTCGAGGTTGCTCTGAAGCTGCTTGAACTCACGCTCGAAATCCGGGCGTTCGGCATTGCCGATACGATCGATCCGGGCGGCGAGCTCGTCCAGCCGGGCGAGCACTTCCGCCGGCACTTCCGGAGCAGTGGTGCGGGCCTGCCAGGTCTCGTCGAGCTTGCGCTCGAGCGCTTCGATCTGACGCGCCACGGGGCTGAGATCCGCATTGGCCGGGCGGGCGGCGAGCTCGTCGATCTTGGTGTTGAGGCTTTCGAATTGCCGGGCCAGCGCGCCGAGTTCCGCACTGCCGGCCTGGGGCAGGTTCTGCAGATCCGCCGACATCGCCGCGACTTCGCGCGCCATCGCCTCGGCCTGCTTGCCGCTCAGCCGTCCGGCGAGCTCCTCGAGCCGTCCGGCCATGCTCTCGACCCGCTCGCCGAGCGATGTGATCTCCGCGCGGCTGTCATTGGCCGCAATTTGCGAAATCCGCCCGGCCAGGTCCTCGTATTGACGCCCGAGCAGGGAGAGGTCGACCTGCGGCATGCGCTCGGAGAGCGTATCGAGCTTGCCGGACAGATTGCCGAACTGCTCGCGGATCTGATCGGCATCGGCCTGTGTCGCCCGCGACGCCTTGACCGCGCCGCGAATGTCGTCGACGGCGCTGCGAAGCGTGGCGAATTCCACCGCGTCGATCTGGCCGCGCGCCATGTGGCCGACCCGATGTGACAATTCCCGCAGCTGTGCGTTCAGCTCGTCCACCCGGCTCGGATCGGCGAGCTGGCCATAGAGGCTGCGCATCGCTTCCAGTTCGCGGGTGAGCGTCGCGGCGAGTTCACGATCGGAACTGCCCAGCGTCTCGATCTGGGCCGAGAGCTTGCGGTAATCCTCGGCGATCCTGGCATGGACGCCTTCGGCAGTGGCCTCGGCAATGCCGGCGATCTCGGTCTGGACGCGCTCGATCAGACCGTTGATACGCGCGAGCTCCTTGTCGCGGCCGGCATCGGCGGCGCGGATGGCCTCGCGGGTCAGTTCGGACAGGGATTCCTCGAGATCGGCGAGTTCGTCGTTGCGCGCGAGGCCTTCGAGTTTCTGCGACAGGGCATCGAGATCATTGCGAACGTCCTTGCCGATATCGGCAACGGCACGCCGGCTCTGCTCGCCCTCGCGGCTTCCGGTTTCCTTCACCGCCTGCAACTGGGCGCCGAGGCGGGCCACGTCACCGCGCAGGGTGGAGAGCATCTCCTCCGTATTGCGCCGGCTGGTATTCTGGTCCTCGGCATCGAGCGCGCTCTGGCGGGCGCGGATTTCGGCCACCGCGCTCTGCAACTCGGCAGCGAGGCCCGAACGGGGACGTTCGCGCGCGGATTTGTCGGTGGCTTCGCCCCGCGCGGGATGGCGTGCCTGCGCCTCCTGACTGCGCGAATTGGTTTCGGCGAGCTTCTCCGTGATCGCGGCGATGCGATCCTCGAAGGAGCGCAGGGCATTCTCGATGGTTTCCTGCTGGCGTCCGAGCAGGGCCTGCGCTTCCTCCTGGGCGCGGCGCTCGGCTTCCTGTGCGGCCTGTTCGGCCGCATTGCCGCGGTCGGCATCGCGGCGGGTCTGTTCGGCCTGGGCTGCGCGGGCGGCTTCGATCTCGGCCTTGGTCTGGGCCTGGCTCTCGCTGAGCCGGGCCAGATGCGCCTCGACCTTCTCCACGGCCTGCAAGGCGGCGCTGATGGAGGGCTGCTGGCCGTCCACGACCTTGTGTTCGATATCGTCGAGGCGCTTGGTCATCATGGCCAGCGCTTCACCGAGCACGTTCGCGGTGTGGTCCTGGCGCTCGAGCGCCATACGCGTGCTCTCCGAAAGCGTGCGCGTGCTCTCGTTCATGCGCTCTTCGTTGCGCTCGATCCAGCGCACCACGGAATCGAGCGCCTCGGCGGTGCGGGCATTGGATTCGCGGCTGCGGCGCTCGGTCTCGCCGGCAACGGCGCTGACGATGGCGTCGATGCCGCCGTGCTGGGCAGCGCGTCCCTCGGCACGTCCTTCGGGGGAGCGCCCTTCCGCGCGCTGGCCGGCGGGAGCCTGGCCGCGTTGGCGCGTCGCCTTGTTGATGCGTGCGGCAATGGCGTCGAGCTCGTCATAAGCCGAGCCGTAACCCTGAGGCGCCTGGCTGCGGGCGGGAGCGGCACGACGGCGCACCGTGGGTGCGGGCTCGGCCGGTTCGCGCTCGGCGTAACCCCGCTCCGGATAGCCCCGCTCCGGGTAACCCCGTTCGGGATAGCCGCGCTCCGGGTAACCCCGTTCGGGATGGCCACGTTCGCTGAAAGCGCGTGTTGCGCGATCGGAGATCGTTGCCTGGAGCCATTCGTCGAGGCTCATGCCCGAGCGACGCGCCGCTTCACGAGCGGCATCGCGTGTATCGGGATCAAGTCCCTCCAGATACCAGGGGGTATTGCTCTGGACGTTGTGCCGCATCGCTGCGCTCTCGAACGGTGGGACAGATTGTTCACCCGGTTCCGGCGCCGCCCCTTCGCGCCGGACCCCGATCCGGGATCAGCTGATTCGACCGCGTGGCCGATCCGGCTTTCTCCGTCATCGTGAGGTGAGTCTTTCGCGTTAGGGTAAACAGGAAGTTAAAATCTCATTCATTGATTGTTAAAATTAACATCCCGTTGACCATAAGGCGTGCTTCCGGCAAAGGCGACGCTGCCCCCGACGGAGATGATGCCTGTCAGGGGAAGGGTTGAGGATTCCTGGCAACCGTTGGTCGGCGTCCGCGAATCAGTGGCGATTCGCGCACTCAGCGGAACGACGTGTAGCGGGCATCGCCATGCGGCGTGAGCGGCTGCGCGCCATTGAGCATCTGCGCGCCCCGTTGCGGCGGTGTCGGAGGTTCTGTCGCATCCGGCTGCGTCGGTTCGTCGCCCGACAGGCGGTCACGCGAAAACAGGTTGCCGAACAGGCGCTGATGCAGCGGACGGGTCGGCGGCGCATCCTCGCGTGCCACGCTGGTGACGCCGCCGTCACCCGCCTCGGCGGTGCCCGCAGCGGATGTGGCGCCCGGGGCGGGGGTCTGCCTCTGCGCGAAGGTCGTCGCAGCGGATGATTCCAGGGGCTGACCATCCGACCCGACGGGAATCGTCCGCGGGCCGCTCGCGATCGCATCCGGGCGCGAGACCTGGCCGAGGCGCTGCGCGCGACGCGACAGCTGTGATGCATCGGTGGCGCTGGCGAAGGCCACGGCCTGATTCTGGAAGGAGGGGTGGCTGCCACCATCCTGATAGACGAGCCGCACGGCCTGCGTGCCGCGCTCGATCAATTGCGCGATACGGGTCTCGTCACGGCTGCGACGCTCGGCCACGGCCTGCGTGACGCGCTCGTCCGTCGGCGCGCATCCCTGGGTGTTGAAGGAATAGCGTCCATTGCAGACTTCGACCTGCGGCGGGCGCTGGGTCACCTTGAAATGATCGTGCCCTTCCTTGAGATTGCGCCAGAAGGCGATGTTCTCGTCGTAACGCTTTTGCGCCAGATTCTCCGGGTTCATCCGGAAGGGCAGGGACTGGACCTGGAAACCGCGCTGCCCGCCGGCAAAGGCCTCACGGGCGATGGCGTAGATCTCGGCCACGGTTTCATCGGTCATGGCGAAGCAGCCGGCGGAGGTGCACGAGCCATGCACCATCAGGTGCTTTCCGGTGCGTCCGTGCTCGCGGTCGAAACGGTTGGGGTAGCCCAGATTGAAGGAGAGGTAGTAGGCCGAATTCGGATTCATCAGATCCGGCGTGACCGTATAGAATCCTTCCGGCGCCTGCCGGTCACCCTCGCGGTGCTTGGGGCCGAGCTGGCCGGACCAGCGGCAGATCGGGTAGGTCTTGAGATGCGCGTAGCGCCCGTCGGGACCTTCCTTCCAGATCTCGAGCTCGGCTTCCTTCTTGAAGATGCGCATCATGATCGGGTCTTCGGGCGCCACGCCGTTGCGCTGCATCAGCGCCACCGTCTCCGGCGGGATGGGCTGGAGGTGCCGGTTCGACGAAACGGTACGATCGGCGTTGCAGGCGCCGAGGGCGATCGTGATGCCGGCCACGAGCATCAAACGCTTCAACATGGGGTCCCCGCTCCAGAATGCGTTTTCACCCCCGTATCCGCAACGCGCGCCGGTCGATCATTTCGACCCGCACGGACGCGACCGCTTACGACGGTGACCCATCTGAGTATGATCGTTACCGTTAGCGAAGCGTTACCGCAAGGGGGTAGTGAGGGGGTAGAGCGGGTGAACGTGGTTAACAAATGCTTGATCCGCCTCGCATCCGGCGCTGCCGGGAGTGCCTGAGCGCTCCGGCAGGGCACGCTCAGAGATTGCGCCCGATGGCGAGGAACTTGTCGGCACGGTGGGCGCGCAGGGCATCGGGATCCTTGCCGGCCAGATCGGACAAGGCGGAGGCGATCGCATCGCCGGCGGATTCGATCACCGCCTGCGGGTCACGATGGGCGCCGCCGATCGGCTCCTTCACGATGCGGTCGATCACGCCAAGCTTGAGCAGATCCTGCGCCGTGATCTTCATGTTGGTCGCTGCATCCTGGGCGCGCGCGGAATCACGCCACAGGATCGAGGCCGCGCCTTCCGGCGAGATCACGCTGTAGATGGCGTGTTCGAGCATCAGCACCTTGCTGGCGGTGGCGATGGCGATGGCCCCGCCGGAGCCGCCCTCGCCGATCACCAGGGCCACGCTGGGCGTGCCCAGTCCGAGGCAGGCTTCCGTCGAGCGGGCGATCGCCTCGGCCTGGCCGCGCTCTTCCGCCTCGATGCCCGGATAGGCGCCCGCCGTATCGACGAAGCTGAGCACCGGCAGGCCGAAACGGTCGGCGAGTTCCATCAGCCGCACGGCCTTGCGGTAGCCCTCGGGCCGGGCCATGCCGAAATTGTGGCGGATGCGCGCCTGCGTGTCCGAGCCCTTCTCCTGACCGATCACGCAGACCGGTTCACCGCGAAACCGCCCGAAACCGCCCATCACGGCTTCGTCCTCACCGAATTTGCGATCTCCGGCCAGCGGCGTGAAATCGCTGATCAGCCCCTCGCAGAAATCGCGGAAATGCGGGCGCTGGGGATGGCGCGCGACCTGCGTCTTCTGCCAGGGCGTGAGCGCGGCATAGATCTCCGAAAGTGCCTGCGAGGCCTTGTCCTCGAGGCGCGTGACGTCGTCGGAGATCGCCACCGCATCGTCGGCCTCGCCCATCCGACGCAGTTCCTCGACCTTGCCCTCGAGCTCGGCAACGGGCTTTTCGAAATCCAGATAAGTACGCATGCGGTTCCGCTGATAGACCATCAAAGCCGCCGCGCGGAAGGCGAGGCGTGCGGGCGCGGACACTGACCGCAAGCGCTGGCCAAGTCAAGATTTTGTGACCCGGCACAATATGACGGGGCGCCTGCCTCAGCTGCTGGGCGCATCCGCGAGGATCATGTCGGCGGCTTTCTCCGCGATCATCATCACCGCCGCCTGCGTATTGGCCGAGACGAGATGCGGCATCACGGAAGCATCGGCGACGCGCAATCCGGCCACGCCATGTACCCGCAGGCGCGGATCGACCACGGCGCCGGGGCCCTCGCCCATGGCGCAGGTACCGACAGGGTGATAGATCGTCTGGCCGGTCGCGCGGGCAAAGGCGATGAGATCCGCATCCGATCTGCAATCGGGGCCGGGATTCATCTCCTCGCCCAGATAAGCCCGCATCGGGGCCTGCGCCATGATTTCACGCGCCATGCGCATGCCCGCCGCGAAGGTCTCGCAATCGATATCGTCGGTGAGAAAGCGCGGGCTGATCCGCGGCGGCGTCAGCGGGTCGGGGCTCACGGCATGGATATGACCACGCGAACGGGGCCGCAGCTGGGTGACGCCGATGGTCATGCCGGGACGCTTGTCGAGCACCCGGTCGGCGGCGTTCGCGTAGCTCGCATGCACGAAGAAATATTGTACGTCCGGCGTTTCCAGCTCCGGACGCGTACGCACGAAGCCATGGGCCATTCCGGTGGCGAGGGTGAGGATGCCGCGCCGGGTCAGCAGATACTGCGCGACGGCCCGCAGGAGGCGCCAGCCACGGGTCTGCTCGTTGAGGGTGACCGGCTGCGTGACGCGCCAGTTCATGCGGGTGGCGTAGTGATCCTGGTAATTCGCCCCCACCCCCGGCAGGGCATGGTTCACCGGCAGGCCCGCCTGCGCGAGCACCTGCGGATCGCCGATGCCGGAGAGCTCCATCAGATGCGGGCTCTGGATCGCGCCGGCGGTCAGGATGACCTCCCCGCGCGCCTGCGCGTGTTCCGCGATGCCGGCACGGCGGTAGCGGATGCCCTGTGCGCGGCCATCAGCCAAGGTCAGGCACGTGGCGGTGCATCCGGTGCGCAGGGTGAGGTTGGGCCGGCGCATGGCGGGTTCGAGCCAGGCGCGATAGGCGCTCCAGCGCCGTCCCTTGCGCTGCATCACCTGATAATAGCCGAAACCGTCCTGGCGGCTGCCGTTGTAATCGGGGTTGAGCGGATGCCCCGCTGCCTGCCCGGAGGCGATGAAGGCGTCGAGCAGGGGATGGCGCTCGGGCACGCGGATCACGTCCATCGGCCCGTCTGTACCGCGCAGCCCGGCATCCGGGGTATCGTCGGCAAAGCGCTCCAGCTTGCGGAAATAGGGCAGCACATCGGCGAAGCTCCAGCCGCGCGCTCCGGATTGCGCCCACAGATCGTAATCCTCGCGCTGGCCGCGCACATAGATGCTGCCATTGATCAGGCTCGATCCGCCGAGGCTGCGTCCGCGCGGCACGGGGATCGCCCGATCGCCGGTGCCGGGCTCGGGATGGGTGGCGAAGTTCCAGTTGTAGCGTGGATCCTTCCAGGTCTTGCCGAAAGCGGCGGGAATGTCGATCCAGGGTGAGCGGGGCACGCCACCGGCCTCGATCACGAGCACGCTGTTGCGCGGATCCGCGCTCAGCCGGTTGGCGAGAACGCACCCCGCCGTGCCGCCGCCCACCACGATGTAATCGAATGTCCCGGCGGCCCGGGGCTCCTGATCCTGCATGCGACGCAACCCTCCGCTTCCGCGAGACGTTCGATCAGAAAACGACGCCTGACAAGGCGAAGGCTGCGGATGCGGCTTTGCGCCGCCGCACTTGCCCGATTTTCGGGCGGTTCGTACTTGCCCGGGTGGCGGCGCGTGTTAGCCTTCCTACCTTGTAGGTGAGAAATTTACGGGTGACGGACAGGCAAGGCGGGAGCGGGTGATGATCAGTCTGACGGTCAACGGCGAGAGCCATGAGCTCGATCTCGATCCGCAGATGCCGTTGCTCTGGGCCCTGCGTGATCATCTCGGGCTGACCGGCGCGAAATACAGCTGCGGCATCGCGCAATGCGGCGCCTGCCTCGTCCTCGTCAACGACATGGCCATGCCGGCCTGCGTGGTGCCGCTGGAGGATGTCGACGGCGCGACGATCACCACGATCGAGGGGGCGAAGGGGCGCGTCGCCGATGCGGTGATCGGAGCCTGGATCGACCGCGATGTCTCGCAATGCGGCTATTGCCAGCCCGGCCAGATCATCCGCGCCATAGAGCTTCTGGCGCAAAACAGCGATCCGAGCGATGACGATATCGCGCAGGCGATGGACGCCAATCTGTGCCGTTGCGGGGCCTATCAACGCATCCGCGACGCCGTGCGCGATGCCGCCATCGCGCTGGCCTGAGGGAGATCATCATGCTTTTCCGCCCGCTCACGGAGATCTCCCGGCCCTCCCGCCGCAGCCTGCTGAAGGGCGGTGCGGCGTTGACCGGCGCCCTGGTCGTCGGTGTCGCGACCGGGTTCGGGGCGCGCCGTGCCGGCGCGGCTGCGGACGCGCCCGAATTCGACCCGCCGGCGCGTCCGGACGCCTTCATCCGCATCGATGCCGACGACACGGTGACGGTGCTGATCAAGCATCTCGATATGGGGCAGGGCATCGCGACGGGGCTCACCACCATCGTCGCCGAGGAGCTTGATGCGGATTGGGAGCAGATGCGCTTTGCCTTCGCCCCTGCCGATCATCGCCTGTACAACAATCTCAGCTTCGGACCCGTGCAGGGAACGGGCGCTTCCACCGGCATACCCAATTCCTGGATGCAGCTGCGCAAGGCCGGTGCTGCGGCACGCGCCATGCTGATTGGCGCCGCTGCGCAGGAATGGGGTGTCGCGCCGGGCGATGTCACCGTCGCGAACGGGCGTATCCGCCATCAGGCGAGCGGACGCGAATCCGGTTTCGGCGCTTTTGCCGCCGCTGCGGCTGCGCGCGCGATTCCCGCTGATCCGATCCTGAAGACCCGTGCGGATTTCGTCCATGTCGGCAAGCACCGCCCGCGTCTCGACGGTGCGGCGAAGGCGCGCGGGGAAGCGGTCTATTCCCTCGATATCCGCCGTCCGGGCCAGCTCACTGCCATGGTGGCGCATCCGCCGCGCTTCGGTGCGCGGCTCGCAGGCTTCGACGATACGGCCGCACGGGCGGTGCCCGGCGTAGTCGATGTCGTGGCCATCCCGACCGGCGTCGCCGTGGTCGCGCGCGATACCTGGTCGGCGATGAAGGGGCGCGAGGCGCTTTCCGTGCGCTGGGACGAGAGCCGCGCGGAGACGCGCTCCAGCGACGATCTGCGCGCGGAATTCCACGCGCTCGGCCTCGAGCCGGGACGGCGTGCGGCCTTTCGGGGCGACGCGAATGCCGGTATGCGCAATGCCGTGCGCATCATCGAGGCGGCATACGACTTTCCCTATCTCGCCCATGCGGCCATGGAGCCTCTGAATGGTGTGGTCGAACGCAAGGCGGATGGCGGCTACGCGGCCTGGGGCGCCTTTCAGATGCAGACGCTCGACCAGGCGGTGATCGCACGGATCATGGGCGTCACGGCGGACCGGGTGACGCTGAACACGCTGTTTGCGGGCGGCTCCTTCGGGCGCCGGGGCGCGACGACTTCCGACTGGATCGCCGAAGCCGCTCATGTTCTCAAGGCGACGGGAGAGCGCGCGCCGATTCATCTGGTCTGGACGCGTGAGGACGATATGCGCGCCGGCTATTATCGCCCGATGGTGCATCACCGCGTGCTGGTGGGGCTGGGCGCCGACAATCTGCCGCGCTCCTGGGTGCAGCGCATCGTGGGCAAGCCGATCCTGGCCGGCAGCGCCTTCGAAGCAATGGACCTCTCCGGCATCGAACACCAGACGGTGGAGGGCGCTGATGATCCGATCTATGCGCTCGATGATTTCCGGCTCGAGATCCACAATACCCGCGAACAGGTTCCCGTGCTGTGGTGGCGATCGGTGGGGCATACCCATACGGCGCAGGTGACCGAGACCATGATGGATGAGCTCGCGGCCATCGCAGGTGCCGATCCCGTCGCTTATCGGTTGTACTTTCTTGGGCAATCACCGCGCGATGCGACCGTCTTGCGGCTCGCTGCGGACAGGTCCGGATGGGGCGGCGAGATGCCGGCGGGCAATGGCATCCGGCGCGGGCGCGGCGTCGCGGTGCATCGCTCCTTCGGCTCTCATGTCGCGATGGTGGCGGAAGTCGCCGTCGAAGGCGACGATCTCCGCGTCGAGCGTATCGTCGCGGCGGTGGATTGCGGCATCGTGATCAATCCCGACAATGTCCGCGCCCAGGTCGAGGGCGCCATCGGCTTCGCGCTCTCCTCCGTCCTGCGCAACGCCGTCACGCTGGATGAGGGCCGCGTGGTCGAAGGCAATTTCGACACGTTCGAACCGACGCGCTTCACCGAGATGCCGCGCGTCGAGGTACATCTCGTCGAATCGGATGCGCTGCCCACGGGAATGGGCGAGCCCGGCGTTCCGCCGCTGGCGCCTGCGATCTGCAATGCCGTCCATGCCGCCACGGGCCTGCGCATACGCGCGCTGCCGATCGATCTCTCCAGGGCGCGCGGCGCCTGATCGTCCACAAGGCGCGCGGCGCCTGATCACAGCGGTCTTAACCCTTCGGTAACCATACACCCGGCAAAACTTGCCGGGTGGTTCGGTGAGGGGTTTGATGAACGATTCGGCGAATGCGGTGACGGCCAGCGGCCCGGCCCAGAGCGCTGCCGGGCTGAGCGCCACGGATGGTGTCAGCCTGCCCGGCCTGCGCGGGCTCGCGACCTATACGCGGCGCACCGATCTGCTGCTCGCCTTCGGCGTGATCGGCATCCTGGTCGTCTTGATCTTTCCCATGCCGGCGCCGGTCCTCGATCTGCTGCTGGCAGTCTCGATCATCTTCTCGGTGCTGATCATGATGACGGCGCTGTTCATCGAGGAGCCGCTGGAATTCTCGTCCTTTCCGACGGTTCTGCTGATCGCGACCATGCTGCGGCTGTCGCTCAATCTGGCCTCGACCCGGCTGATCCTCAGCTATGGCCATGAGGGGACGGATGCGGCGGGCTACGTGATCGAAGCCTTCGGCGGCTTCGTCATGGGCGGGAATTTCGTCATCGGGGTGATCGTCTTCGCCATCCTCGTCCTGGTGAATTTCGTCGTCATCACCAAGGGCTCGGGCCGTATCGCGGAGGTCGCGGCGCGGTTCACCCTCGACGCCATGCCCGGCAAGCAGATGGCGATCGATGCCGATCTCTCCGCCGGCCTGATCGACGAGGACGAGGCGCGGCGCCGGCGCACCAAGCTGGAGGATGAGAGCTCGTTCTTCGGTTCGATGGATGGTGCCTCGAAATTCGTGCGCGGCGATGCCATTGCCGGTCTTCTGGTCGTCTTCATCAACGTCATCGGCGGCATCATCATCGGCGTGGCGCAGATGGGGATGAGCTTCGGCGATGCGGCGGCGAGCTATACCATGCTTACCGTCGGCGACGGGCTGGTCTCGCAGATCCCGGCCCTGATCGTCTCGACGGCGGCGGGCCTGCTCGTCTCCAAATCCGGTGTCAAGGGCGCCGCCGACAAGGCGCTTGGCCAGCAGCTCGCGCATTACCCGAAAGCGCTCGGCATGTCGGCCATGGTGATGGTGGCGCTTGCGCTCCTGCCGGGCATCCCGATGCTGCCCTTCCTCGCACTCGCCGCCGGTGCCGGGACGCTCGCCTATTATGTCGGCAAGCAGGCGAAGGCGCGCGAGCATGAGGTGAACAACCTCGACGCCCAGGGCAAGCCGCGCGCGTCGAAGGAGTCGGAGGAGCCGGCCGAAGAGCCGATTTCGGAGGTGCTCAAGATCGACGACCTCAAGGTCGAGATCGGTTATGCGCTTCTGCCGCTGGTCAATGGCAGCAACGAGGGCGAACGCCTGACCGACCAGATCAAGGCGCTGCGCCGGCAGCTCGCCGCCGAGATGGGCTTCGTCATGCCCAGCGTGCGCATCCTTGACAACGTCCAGCTCGAGGCCAACGATTACGTCATCCGCGTCAAGGAGATCGAGGCGGGCACCGGGAAGATCTTCCCCGGCCTGTTCATGGCGATCGATCCGATGGGCGGGCAGGTGCAGCTGCCGGGCCAGCACATGCTCGAACCGACCTTCGGCCTGCCCGCGACCTGGATCGATGCGGGCCTGCGCGAGCAGGCGCAGCTGCGCAGCTATACCGTGGTCGATGCCGCGACCGTGCTCTCGACCCATCTCACCGAGGTAATCAAGGCGCATATGCCGGAACTGCTCACCCATATCGAGGTGCAGAAGCTGCTCACCGAATTGCCCAAGGATCACGCCGATCTGCTCAAGGAGATCGTGCCGAGCCAGATCACGACGACCGGCATCCAGCG
This sequence comes from Saliniramus fredricksonii, assembly GCF_900094735.1. Lineage (NCBI taxonomy): Bacteria > Pseudomonadati > Pseudomonadota > Alphaproteobacteria > Hyphomicrobiales > Salinarimonadaceae > Saliniramus > Saliniramus fredricksonii. The sequence goes on along the minus strand of NZ_FMBM01000001.1, from coordinate 575,368 downwards.
CGTCCTGCAGCTGCTCCTCGCCGAACGCGTGTCGATCCGCGATCTCGGCGCGATTCTGGAAGCGGTTTCCGAGGTGGTGGGCAGCGTCAAGAATCCGCGCGACATCGTCGAGCACGTGCGCATGCGGCTGGGTCGCCAGATCTGCGCGCAACATATCGGCCCCAACGGGCAATTGCCCATTGTCACCCTGTCGCCGGCCTGGGAGCAGGCCTTCATGGATGCCATTGTCGGCCAGGGCGAGGACCGGCATCTGGCCATGCAGCCGTCGAAGCTCTCGGAATTCGTCGCCGCCGTGCGCGACGCTTTCGAACAGGCCGCCCAGCAGGGTCAGATGCCGGTGCTCGTCACCTCGATCCAGACACGGCCCTTCGTGCGCTCCATCATCGAGCGCTTCCGCCGCGAGACGCCGGTGATGAGCCAGGGCGAGATCCACACCCGCACGCGCCTGCAGACGGTGGGCAGCGTCTGAGGGGGGCGGGGTGCGCTCAATCGATCTGTCAGAGTGTAAACCGAACCGGACGAACCGGATAGATTTCAGAAGTCCCACGGGTTAATGAGTTCGAGATCCGCTGTGGCGAAATCGGCGAGGTTTCGGGTTGCAAGCCGACCGCCGTTCACGGCGGCGATGGCCCCGATCATCCCGTCCGGTGCCGACATTGTCCGCCCCTGACGCATGGCGGTGCCCATGATCTCTCCGTATGACAGCGCCGCAGCTTCATTCAGCCCGAAAATCCGATCGGAAAACCGCTCCCGCCAGTCGGAAAGCCCCTGTTCCAGTCGATTGGCGCGTTGATCAGGGCGGATTTTCTGGATGCCGAACGCTATTTCGGCGATGGCGACGCTCGGTAGCGCCAATTCGGAATCGTGCCTGACCAGCCATGCCATGACGGCGGGGTCAGGCGCCTTCTTCAAGGTTTCCGAGATGACGTTCGTATCGATGAAGATCATAGTTCAGGCCCTGTATGGGCCTTTCGATTCTCGCGGATGACAGCCTCCAGATCGATATCGGTTCCGCAGGTCGCGGAAATACGCTCATAGAAGCGAGAGGCAGGCTCGCGCCCGGTCGCGCGAATCTCGTAGGATTCGAGCGCCCGCTCGACGATATCGGCAATGGAGCGATTTTCGCGCCGGGCGAGCCGGCGTGCGAGATCGCGTGCTCTGGCGCTGCGTACGGAGAGTTGCGGTTCGGCCACGATATCCTCCTGTTTCGATTGGTCGAACCATATCATCGGCGATTATTGCTGGCAAGATGGCAGCTGATGGCTTGCCGGCAAGATGGTCATTGCGGTTTCTTCGCTCCGCCCCGCGCGTTCATGCACTGTAATCCCACTTGGCGAATCCTTCCTCGCCAAATGCTCCCTCGCCAAATGCTCCCTCGGCGAATCCTGCCTTGGCGAATCCTGCCTTGGCGAATCCTGCCTTGGCGAATCCTGCCTTGGAATGTCTCCACAAAAGCCTTAAACAGCGCGGCATTGCCGCGTCACGCGACGCGCTCTTCCCTCACGGCGCAATCCGCCGCCATCCAAGAGAGACGATCATGGCTCATACCCGACACGCGCTCTTCCCCCTCGGTCCCGACACCACCCCCTATCGCAAGCTCACCGGCGAGGGCGTCACGGTGGAGAAGATGGGTGAGCGCGAGATGATCGTGGTGGAGCCCGAGGCCATGCGGCTGCTCGCCGAGCAGGCGATGATGGATATCAACCATCTCCTGCGCCCCGGGCATCTGGCCCAGCTGCGCAAGATCCTGGAAGATCCCGAAGCCACGGCAAATGACCGTTTCGTGGCCTATGATCTGCTCAAGAACGCCAATATCGCAGCCGGCGGCGTGCTGCCCATGTGCCAGGATACCGGTACCGCCATCGTCATGGGCAAGAAGGGCCGCTTCGTCTGGACCGATGGCGGCGACGAGGACGCCATCGCCCAGGGCATCCGCGACGCCTATGATAAAAAGAACCTGCGCTATTCCCAGCTCGCGGCGCTCTCCATGTTCGAGGAGAAGAATACCAGAAACAACCTTCCCGCCCAGATCGAGCTCTATGCGGAGGGCGAGGATGCCTACAAGTTCCTGTTCGTGGCCAAGGGTGGTGGCTCGGCCAATAAAACCTTCCTCTACCAGGCGACGCCCTCGGTGCTGACGAAGGACCGGCTGATGGCCTTCCTCAAGGAGAAGATCCTGACGCTCGGCACCGCCGCCTGTCCGCCCTATCACCTCGCCATCGTCATCGGCGGCACCAGCGCCGAGCTCAATCTGAAGACCGTGAAGCTCGCCTCCACCCGCTATCTCGACGCCCTGCCCACCGAGGGCAGCGAGGACGGCCACGCCTTCCGCGATCTCGCGATGGAGGAGGAAGTCCACAAGATGACGCAGCAACTCGGCGTCGGGGCACAGTTCGGCGGCAAGTATTTCTGCCATGACGTGCGCGTCATCCGCCTGCCGCGCCACGGCGCCTCGCTGCCGATCGGGCTCGGCGTCTCCTGCTCGGCGGATCGCCAGGCGCTCGGCAAGATCACCCGCGAGGGCGTCTTTCTCGAGCAGCTCGAAGCGCATCCGGCGGATTACCTGCCCGAGGTGGACGAATCGAGCCTCGGTGGCGACGTGGTCCGGATCGATCTCAACCAGCCGATGTCGGAGATTCTCGGCGCGCTGTCAAAGCATCCGATCCGCACCCGGGTCTCGCTCTCGGGGCCGATGATCGTGGCGCGCGATCTCGCCCATGCCAAGATCCGCGAGCGGCTCGATCGTGGCGAACCGATGCCGGATTATCTCAAGAACCACCCGGTCTATTATGCCGGCCCGGCCAAGACGCCGGAAGGTTACGCCTCGGGCTCCTTCGGACCGACCACGGCGGGGCGGATGGATTCCTTCGTCGACCAGTTCCAGGCTGCCGGCGGCTCCATGGTGATGCTGGCCAAGGGCAACCGCTCCTCACAGGTGCGCCAGGCCTGCCAGGCCCATGGCGGCTTCTATCTTGGCTCGATCGGCGGCCCGGCAGCGCGTCTGGCGCAGGATTGCATCAGGAAGGTCGAGGTTCTCGAATATCCCGAACTCGGCATGGAGGCGATCTGGAAGATCGAGGTCGAGGATTTCCCCGCCTTCATCGTCATCGACGACAAGGGCAACGACTTCTTCCGCGAGCTCAATCTGGGCTAGCGCTGGCGAAGGGCCGGCCCCGGTTCGGCCCCGACGCCGGCCCGCTCGCCTTCGTCAGCGATCGAATACCGCTTCCACGGCGCCTGCGGCGGCGGCGATGACGGTATCGGCTTCCGCCTCGGTCAGGCAAAGCGGAGGGGCAAAACCGAGGATGTCGCCCTGCGGCATGGCGCGGGCGATCACGCCGCGCTCCAGCATCGCGGCGGCGAGCTGCACCCCGATCTTGCGTGCGGGATCGAAGAAGACGCGGTCATCGCGATCAGCGACGAATTCCACGGCGGCGATCATGCCCTCACCGCGCACCTCGCCGACATGGCGGTGATCGGCCAGCGCATCGCGCAGGCCGGCATTGAGATAGGCGCCGACCTTGCCGGCATTCTCCACGAGGCCGAGCTCGTCGATCAGCTCCAGATTGGCCACGCCGGCTGCCGCACACAGCGGATGCGCCGAATAGGTCCAGCCATGGCCGATCGGCCCCATCATGTCGGAGCCCTTGACGAGGCCTTCCCAGACCTTCTCGCCGACGATCACGCCGGAAAGCGGCGCATAGGCCGAGGTGAGGCCCTTGGCGATGGTGATCAGATCCGGCTTCATGCCGTAATGGTCGGAGCCGAACATGGTGCCCAGGCGCCCGAAACCGGTCACCACCTCGTCGGCGATGAGCAGGATGTCGTATTTGTCGAGCACGGTCTGGATCGCGGCCCAGTAGCCCTTTGGCGGGGGCACGATACCGCCGGTGCCGAGCAGCGGCTCGCCGATGAAGGCGGCGATGGTTTCCGGCCCTTCCGCCTCGATCAGGTCTTCAAGCTCCTGCGCGCAGAAGCGGCTGAAGGCCTCCTCGTCCATGGAGCGATCCGGGCGGCGGTAGAAATACGGCGCCTGCGTGTGCAGGATCGGGGCACGCGGCAGGTCGAAGGCATTATGGAACAGTTCCAGCCCCGTGAGGCTGCCCGTCATCACGCCGGAGCCGTGATAGCCGCGCCAGCGCGAGATGATCTTCTTCTTCTCCGGGCGCCCGAGGATGTTGTTGTAGTACCAGACCAGCTTGATGTTGGTCTCGTTGGCATCCGAGCCGGAGAGGCCGTAATAGACCCGGCTCATGCCTGCGGGTGCGCGGTCGATGATCATCTTCGACAGCGTGATCGCCGCCTCGCTGCCATGACCGGCATAGGCGTGATAATAGGCCAGCTGCGAGGCCTGCTGCGCGATCGCATCCGCGATCTTCGCGCGGCCATAGCCGACATTGACGCAATACAGACCGGCGAAGGCGTCGAGGCTGGTGCGGCCATCGCGATCGACGATGTGGCAGCCCTCACCCCCGGCGACGATGCGGGTGGGCGTCTCGCCGCGCGCATGGCCGCCCATATGGGTCGAGGGATGGAAGAAATGATCGCGGTCCCAGGCGGTGAGGCTGTTGTCGAGGGTGGCGTCGTCGCGCAGCATGATGTCCTCCGTCGCTCGATTCGTCTTCGCGGCGAGCATAGTGCCTTTGCATGAGAGGTTGGGACCGATCTTCCTTTACGCAAGTCCGATCCGGGCTGCGTCCCGGCAGCCTCGCGGCCCGTTTGGTCTGTCGTGTCAACGCGATGTTCACGCCTTTCTGCAAGGCTGACATCTGATGCGAAATGGGGCGGAAACCCGATGGAATTTCGAATATGGCTGCATGCATCCGTTGCTGCGCCGCATCCTGAGGCAATGCCCTTGTCTGCCACCGCCCTTGTCTGCCGCTGCCCTTGTCTGCCGCTGCCCGCGTCCCGACATGAGGCTGGTGATCAGGATGGCCATTGCACTATGCGGGCAGCGGCATTTCCGTTACAGGAACATGCCGGGCCATTCATCCGGACCCGATCTGTACCGCGCGGCGCGTGGTCAATCGCATGCCTCGGGGTGAGCCGTTTTCGCAGTAATGGCTCGGACCCTGAAAAGGGCTTTTCCGTCGGGCTCGCCTGTGACGTGGTGCACCGGGCCTGACGCGACTGGCAGGAGAAGCGCGACAGAATGCTGTTTGGACGGCGCAAGACCCCGAACTGGCGTGAAAAGCTGCGCGGCGCACTCTGGCCGAAGCGCGGTATCACGCGTCCTTTCATCTATCTCGCCAAGCGCCTGCCCCGGCTTTCGGCGACACCGCATGCGATCGCAGCCGGTTTTGCCTCGGGCGCGGCCTGCTCCTTCACGCCGCTGCTCGGATTCCATTTCATCCTGAGCTTCGTCGTCGCCTTCATCACGCGTGGCAACATGCTGGCCGCGGCCCTGGGGACGATCGTGGGCAATCCGCTCACCTTCCCCTTCATCTTCGCCGCCACCTACGAGACGGGGCGCTGGATCTATTCCTTCCTCGACGACGAAAAGATGCCGGATTCGGATACGGTCGAATCACAAAGCGAGCAGCTGATCGAACGCGGCCTGTTCTCCATCGATCTCGACCAGCTCTGGCCCGTGCTGACCACCATGACGGTGGGGGCCGTGCCGCTTGGCATCATGACCTTCGCGATCTCCTATCTTGCCGTACGCAGCTTCGTGGTCAGCATGCAGCGCGCACGGGCGCGCCGTCGTACCCGCCGCGAGCCGTTGCAGAACGGCAAGACGGTTCCGCCCTCCGGCGATTTGTGAAGATTTGCGGGCCGCGTCAGCCGGGTTCCGAATCGTCGTAACCGCCGCTGTCATCCTGATTCCGTGAAACCTGTTCCTTGCCCGACAGCTCCTTGCCCGGCACCCCCTTGCCCGGCAGCGAATTCTGCCCCGGCATGGCCGCGCTGCTCGCGGCATTCAGGCTGCGGGCGAGACGTTCGATGCGCGCGCTGGCCTCGAGGATGGCGCCCGCAAGACGCGCTTCGCTGTCATGGGCGCGCGCATCGCCATTGGCCACGATCCCCTTCAGCTCCGCGATCTCGGCCTCGAGCCGTGCGGTCCTGCTGCGCGCTTCGCCGAGTTCGTCGGCGAGGGTGAGCGCCGCCATGACCTGAAGGCGCATGTCGCCAATTTCGCCGAAAGCCTCCCGCATCTGCGCGATACGCCCGTCGAGAAGCCGGGCGAGGCCGTCGAGATGGGTCTCTTCGCCATCGGCACAGGCCATGCGATAGCTCTTGCCCGCGATATTGACCGTGACCTGCGGCACCTTGCTCTCCCCGGTTCACTCCCCGCGAATTGCGGCGAAACCCCTCCGGAGCGCCAAGCTGACGGAGTCAGTTCGGCGCTCCAGGTCATTGATTGACGCATCATTCCGTCAGCCGGTATCCACCCGGGGGAATGATGCGCTAGTGATGCTCCGTATCGCCCGCTTCGGGCTCCTGGTTGGCGAGCACCTCTTCGATCGTGGCAATGGCGCGCGCCACGCGCCGTGAGACATCCTGCGTTGCGGCTTCGACGCTGCCGAGCCGGTTGCTGGCGCTGTCGAGTTCGACGGCGAGCCTGGCGCGATCGTCCTGCATGATCTGCAATTCGGTTTCGAGATCAGCGCGGGCGTGATCCACGGCGATTCGCCGGTTCACGGCGGCTTCCAGCATACCCAATGCGTTTTCGAGCTTGCCGATCGCTCCCTCAAGCGAAACATCCATCACGCGACGCCCTCTACTCTCGCTGAGTTCGGTTCAGCCTAGAGATTGCGATGCGCGAGGGCAAGCGCGGGCATCATTGGTGGCGCTGCGCCTCGACAGCGATGCCGGCGGCGGCAAGGCGGTTGTCGTTGCCGATCCGGGCATCGTCGAGGGCGGCGATCAGGCGGGCCGTGTTTTGCGCCGGTGTATGGCCGTCACCCTCGAAGCTGATGGCATGGACATCGACGGCGGCGACCAGCGGGCGCAGGGCGAGGGCGAAGAAGACCTGCACGCCCTGATGGTGGAATTCCAGATCGAGCACGATATTCGGAATCTCGCCCCATTTCAGCTCGATATCGGCGCGCGAGCCATAGATCAGCGTATTCTCCTTGAAGAACATTTCGCATGACGACGCGACGAGATCAGCGATATTGGCATGCTGTTCGAGATAGATGAACCGCGCGAGAATATCGAGATCGACGAGGCGCAGCTCTGCTGCCACCGACTTGACGGCGTCGCCGATGAGCCTTTCCCTTTCGAGAATGCCGGGAAGATGCTTTTCTTTCTTCATCGCAGCTTATCCATGCCTGCCAGGCCTCAGGACAGGCCCGACCCGGCGCTCGAACCGACCGGATTGTTTCTATTATAGTGAAAGAGGTAAAGCAATTCGGCAACGACCTGATAGAATTCGGGCGGGATCGGATAATCCAGCTCGACCTTGTCGTACATCGATCGTACGAGCGGTTTGTCCTCGATCACGGGAATTGCATTGATCTCGGCCACTTCCCTGATCTTGAGCGCCACGAGATCCTTGCCCTTGGCCACGACCACGGGCGCGCCACCTTCTTCCAGCACGTAGCGCAGGGCGATGGCGTAATGGGTGGGGTTGGCGATGACGATGGTGGCGCGCGGCACATCGGCGATCATGCGCCGGCGCGCACGGTCGCGGGCCAGCGAGCGCATCTTCGCCTTCATTTGGGGATCGCCCTCCATCTGCTTGTGCTCGTCCTTCACCTCCTGCCGCGTCATGCGCAGTTCCTTGCGCCAGTGGCTGCGCGAGAAGATGATATCGACGATGACGAGCAGGATCGTGGCGATACACACCGCCGTCAGCAGCCGCACCGTCAGGGCCAGAAGAAGTTCGGGCAGGGCGGAGGGGTCGGAATACATCGCACTCACCACCCGATGCGCATCGAAGAAGAACAGGGCAGCGATGACGAAGCCGATGATCGCCAGTTTGAAGATCGCCTTGCCGAATTCCATCCAGCCCTGCTCGCCGAAGAGACGCCTGAAGCCGGATTTCGGCGAGATCCGGTTGAGCTTGGGCTTGATGCGTTCCCCCACGAGCCGGGGCCGGTTCTGCAGGAAGGAGGCCGAAAGCCCGCCCACGGCGAGGAGCGCCACGAGCGGCAGGAGGAACCAGCCGCTGGCTGCGGCGATGGCATGCATGAGGCTGGTCGCATCCGATCCGTCATGCAGCGCAATCCCGGCCGGATCGTCGATGAACCGCTCGAGCGCGCCCGCGAGACCCGTGACGCCGTGGCTGATATGGAGGAAGCAGATGGCGAGGATCGAGACGATCGAAGAAAAGGTCAGGGCCTCCTTCGAGACCGGGACATTCCCTTTTTCGAGCGCATCCTGGATCTTCTTTTCCGTCGGCTCCTCGGTCTTGCTGGCGCGGTCCTGCTCCTCCGACACCGTCTCTCTCCGTCAGTGGCAGTGGATCGGAATCAGCGGATATAGGCACCTTCGTCCTGGTCCGGGTTGAGTTCGATTTCGCCCCGTCCTGCCATTTCGAGGGCCAGATCGGTGACCATGCGCCGCGCCTCGACGACATCCTTCTGCGCCACGGCCTCGCCCGAGGCGAGTTCGTTCTCCACCATGCGCCGCGCGCGGGTGCCCAGCGAAGAGAGGATGGCGTCGCGGAAATCGGGCTCGGTGCCCTTGAGGGCGATGACGAGGCGTTCGGTGGGAATCTGGTCGAGGATCGCCGCGCGCGCACGCGGCACCAGGTTGATGACGTCCTCGAAGGTAAAGAGCAGGCCCTTGAGGATCTCCGCCGCCTTCGGGCGCGCCTCGGCCAGGCTGTCGAGCACGTCCTCCATCTGGTCGCGTTCCATTTTATTGATGATGTCGGCCATGCGCGAATGCGTGTCGACGCCCATATTGCGGGCGAAATTGAGCATGAAATCCTCGTGCAGCGTCTTCTCGACGATGCGCATGGTTTCCTCGACCACAGGCTTGAAGGAGAGCATGCGCCGCATCAGCGAGTTGCGCATGTCCTTGGGCATCTGGCTCATCACCTTGGCCGCGCAGGAGGGCTTCACCTTGGAGAGGATGAGCGCCGCCGTCTGGGGGTGCTCCTTCTGCAGATAGGCCGCGAGAATGCCCTCCGAGACACCGGAGATCCGCTCCCAGATCGAGCGGTTGGTATTGCCGATCACCTCCTGCATGATCTCGCTGACCTGCTCGGGCGGCAGGATGCCCGAGAGCAGCCGCTCGACCTCGTTGGCGGTGCCGAAAAGCGAGGTTCCCGAGGAGAATTCCAGCGCGAATTCCTCGATCACCGTCTCCAGCTCGGCCGCGCTGACCACGCCGAGATCGGCGGCGGCCCGCGAGATGCGCTTGAGCTCGGGCGGTTCGAAGCGCCCCATCAGGCGTCGCGCGATCTCCGGATCGAGAGCGAGCATCAGGGCGGCGACCTTGTCGGCGCCTTCCAGTTCACGCGGTTTGGGCAGGGTGGCCTCATAGGCCGCAAGCGCTGTCATCTCGTATCATTCCCCGATTGGCGAAACTGTCTGCCGCGCAGCTTCAGAAACCGGCGGAGGCGCTCTGTGCCGTGACGATCTCGGTCAGCGAGACCCCGAAGCGGGAATTGTCATCCTCGACAACGACTACCTCCCCGCGCGCCACGACGCGCCCGTTCACGACCACATCGACCGGTTCACCGACCCGGTGATCGAGCGGCACCACGGCGCCGCGCCCGAGCTTCATCAGATTGGCCACCGGCATCGAGGCCGAGCCGAGCACGACCTGGATCGAGACGGGGATGCGCATGATCGAATCGAGATTGTAACCCGCATGCGCATCATGCAGCGTCTCCTCGGCCTCGTCGGCGAAGCCGGCGGCATGGGGATCGCGCGCGATTTCATCGGCGAGATCGGCGACGCTCGCGGCGGCCTTGGCGGTGAATTGCTGCGCCGTCACCTGCTCTGTGGCGCCGGCCTCATGCAGCGCCGCCGCATTGTCCGGGGCTTCGGCTTTCCGCCCGGCATTGCGGGACTTGTTCGCGGTGGTGCTTTTCTGGGTCATCGAATTCTACCTCTGGAATGTTGGGGATCCGCGCTCAGGCGCCGGCTGCGATTCCGGTGCTGCGGATGACGGGCCAGGAGAGGATCTTGCGGGTGCGCGGGGCGTTTTGCGCCGCTTCCTCGGGGGAGCGAGTGCCAGCGTGCCACGATTCTCCGTCACGGCGGCGGGCTGGGCGGCTTCGTTTTGATGCATGGCCACGGCGGAGTCATCTGCCGCGACGGATTCGATCCCGGGGGCAGCCGCGCTCTTGTGCGACGCCTTGCTGCCGGCTGCCTTGCGCCGCCCGGTCCCGCTTGCTTTACCCTTCATCTGGGCGCTCGACCCGCCCTGCGGGTCGTCCGGCCTGCGGATCGCGGCTTCGGCGCGTGCGGCGGCATCGCGGGCCTCGTGGATGCGTTCGCGCAGGCGCAGGAGCTGCGCCGATGCGGCGGCCTCGGTCGCTTTCAGCGCATCAAGGGTGCCCTGCGCGGCCTCAAGCCGTTCGCCCAGGGTGATGGCCGTGCGGGCCCCCTCGTCATGGGTGCGTGCCAGCGCCTCATCGACCCGCGCCATGGCCTGTGACGCCTCGTGCAGGGCAAGCCCATATTCGCCGGCATGGGCCTTGAAGCGGCGGAATTCGCGCAGCATGGCGAAGGAGAAGCCGCAGGTGAAGACCAGCGCCACCAGGAGCGCGATGTCAATGGCTGTGGAGGGCATCGATGAACTCCTGTTGCTGATCGATCTCGTCTTCGATTTTCAGCGTATAGGCGCCGTTCGACTGGCCGAGCGCGCATGAGAACAGCGCCTGGCCATTGCATTGCAGCCGTACCGGCGTCTTCGGCCCGGCCTGCAGATCGAGCACCTGGCCGACCTGGAACTGCGCCACGTCACCCAGGGTGATCATGCGCTCCTCGAGAATCGCCTCGAGCGAGACCCGGGTGCGCTGCACCTCCGCCTGCATCTGCTGCGTCCAGCGCGGATCGGCGCCGGCGCCGTCGCCGGAGAGCACATGGGCGAGGTTCTGGCGCATCGGCGACAGGGCCGATTGCGGGATGATGACGAACATCTCGCCGCCGCGCCCCAGCGCCTGGATCAGCAGCTTGGCGACCACGGAGAGATTGTTGCGTCGGCCGATAATGGCGAAATCCATGCGCGTTTCCATGCGCTCCAGCTTGAAGCCGGTCCGGGCCACGGGGCCGAAGGCGGTGGCGAGCGCCTTGCCGGCCTCCTCGAACAGGGTCTGCGCCACGCGGGTCTCGATATTGGAGAAGCCGCGCTCCTCGTCGACCGGCGGCTCGGTTCCGTCGGAGCCGAACAGGACCTCCACCATGGTGAAGATGAAATCGCGATCGAATCCCACCAGAATCCGCGTGTCCCATTCGGTGGCGTGGAACATGGCGGCGATGGCGTTTGACTCGTAGAATTCGAGAATGTCGCCGATGCGCCCGCTCTCGATATTGCTCACCGAGAAATAGGAGGGCGAGGCCGACATGTGGCGCAGCCCGTCGGCGCAATAGGTCGCCACCCGGTCGAAGATCACATGCAGCATCGGCAGGCGGTCGACGGTGATGCCGGCAGCATCGAGCAGCTTGTCGGAAATTGCGTTTCCGGTGCGCGCTGCGGCGCGCTCCGAGGCCGGCTTGATGTTGCCGTCTTCGTCGAGATCATCGAAATCGATCATCATGCGGCTCCCTGGCTGGGCACGCGGTCATTGGCGGGGCGGCCGGCAGCCGCGAGGGTTTCGTTCTCGACATCGTCGATGGAGGGGCGGTCATAGGAGGAAATCGCCTTGCGTCCGTGTTCGAGGGCGATCTGCGGCAGGGCCCCGTTCATGAAGGCGAGGATGGTCTGCTTGGTGATGGTGTAGAGGCGCATCTGGTGTTCGCGGGTGGCCTTGATCTTGTAGGCCATCGGCGCGACCAGCCCGTAGGAGGCGAAGATGCCGGTGAAGGTGCCCACAAGCGCCGCGCCGATCAGGCTGCCCAGCAGCTGCGGCGACTGGTCGAGGGCGCCCATGGCCTTGATCACGCCGAGTACGGCGGCGACGATACCCAGCGCGGGCAAGGCTTCGGCCAGGATCATCATGGCGTTGTAGGGTTTGAGCCGCTCGCGCCGGATGGTCTCGATCTCCTCGTCCATCAGCGATTCGATCTCGTGCGAACGGGCATTGCCGATGACGAGCAGGCGCATGTAGTCGCAGATGAACTGCAGCAATTCGGGGCGCTTCATCACCAGCGGGAAGCGCTGGAAGATCTCGGAATTATGGGGATCGTCGATATGCGGCTCGACCTCGTTGCGGCCCTTGGCGCGAATATCGCGCATGAGCATGTAGAGCAGGCCGAGCACGTCGAGATAATCGCGCTGCCGCGGGACCTTTCCCATGCCCGCCTCGAGACAGGCGCGTCCGGTATCCTTGATGGCGCTGGGCGAATTGGCGACGATATAGGTGCCGAAGGCCGTGCCGCCAATGATGACGAATTCCCAGGGCTGCCAGATGACCGGCACATGGCCCCCCATCGCCCAGAACCCGCCGAGCAGCGAGGCCATCGTTATGATGATGCCGATGATGATGAGCAAGGCTTGCACTCCCGAACTGCCGTGATCGCAGCATCAGGAATAGCGCCCGAGCCTTGCGCGAGGCATGCGGGGAAAGCGTCGCCTCAGCCGGTCTGCGCCAGCGCGCGGCTGACGGCGGCGCGCATGTCGTCGAGGGAGAAGGGCTTGGTGAGCACGTCCGCGACGATGGCATCGAGCCCGCGGGCGCGCTCGCGCTGATCGGCAAAGCCCGTCATCAGAAGGATGGTCAGGTCGGGAAAATCACGCTTTGCCGCGAGCGCGAGCGCGATCCCGTCCATGATCGGCATGCGGATATCGGTGAGCAGCAGATCGAAGGGGGTATCCGCCTCCCCGAGCGCATCGAGCCCCTCGGCCCCGTCCTCGGCAGTGACGACCTCGTGACCGTCGAGCTGGAGGCCACGACTGAGGAAGCCGCGCACCGGTTCTTCGTCATCGACGAGCAGGATCCTGGCCATCGGCGTCAGACTCCCGGCCCGGCTGCATCCGACGCCGCGCTCGCGGGTTCGAACAGATCGGGATCGGTATCGCCGGTATCGATCACACCGACGAAGGGCAATTGCCGATAGGAATGCGCCACATCCATGCCGTAGCCGACGACGAAGACGTCCGGGCAGGTGAATCCGACGAAATCTGCCTCGATCTGCACGGCGCGCTTGCCGGGCTTTTCCAGCAGGACCGCCGAGAGTACGCGGCGCGCGCCGCGCGCGGCGATCAGATCCTTGGCGAAGACGATGGTGCGCCCTGATTCGAGAATGTCGTCGATCAGGAGCACGTCGCGGCCCTCGACCGCGCTCTCCACATCGCGCAGGATCTCGACCTGGCCGGAGGAGGTTGTGCCCGAGCGGTAGCTCGACAGATGCACGAATTCCACCTGCGGCGCGAGGCCGACCCGGTGCAGGGCGCGAATCAGGTCGGCGGCGAACATGAAGCTGCCCTTGAGGACCGCAACGACGAGCAGGTCCTTCGGCTCGGCCTGTCTGATCGCGGCGGCGAGTTCCTCGCAACGCCGGGCGATGGTGTCTTCATCATAGAGAACGCGCACGCGCGACTGGACCATTTCGAGCCTCTCGAAACAAACGGAGCGACGCTTCAGTCGCGACTGCCGGCAATTTCGGCATTTGCGGCGAAGCGTACCAGAACCTGCCTCGCTTCCGCCGGCGGCGCAACCAGGCGCGCGCGAAAACCGACATTTTCCCCCGGATGCAGCGTGCGGCGATCCGCCTCCACATTCCAGGAATAGACCGGCTGTCCGGTCTCGGCCCGCAGAATCACCGCGACCGGCGGCACCATGTGGCTGCGATCGGTGCGGTTGACGATGGTGCCGTGGACGGTGAGATATTCCCCGTCATCCTCGCGGGTGCGCTCGGAACGCACTTCCATGAGTTCGAGGCCGCGCAGATTGACGGGCATGCCTGCCATTTCATAGAGCTGCGCCGTGGCCGGAAGCTGACGGACCACGCTTTCGCGGCCGATCAGCCCGCCGATCACCATGCCCAGCAGCAGCATGGCGAAGATCGGCGTCAGCGGAAGCCGCCGCAGCGCGCCGCAGATGCCGTATGCGAGGCCCGTGACGGCGCCCGTCAGCCGCCGCAGCAGGCCGCCCGCGCGCTGGCCGGACGCGTCATGGGCGGTCGGGCGCAGGTTGCGCGCATCCACCGCGATTTCCGGGCCCGCCTCCTCTTCGCCGCGCATGCGCCGCGCCAGGCTGGCCGCCACGGGATCATCCGCGTCGAAAGCCTCCTCGTCATCGGGCGCATCGATGAAGAACACCTCGCGGCAACTCGCGCAGCGCAACTTGCGCCCGTTCGGACGCAGCAGCGCCGGATCGATTGCGAATTCACTTTCACAAGACGGGCATACGATCAGCATGGGCGAATCACGTGTCGACAGGTAGGCTGGTTGCCGGACCCGTTCCGGTATTGGGGAATCATTTTGGTTAAGGACCCGTGAAGGACTTCGCTTTCGCTCCTGATTTCAGCGACATTCCCGTCGTGCATTTCGAGAATGTCGGGGTCCGATATGGCCTCGGCCCCGAAGTGCTGCGCGATCTCACCTTCTCGATCGAGCCGCATTCGTTCCAGTTTCTCTCCGGTCCGTCCGGCGCGGGAAAGACCACGCTCTTGCGGCTGATCCTGATGTCGGTGCGGCCCACGCGCGGGGTTATGACGCTGTTCGGCGAGGAGGTCAGCCGCATCGACCAGCGCCGCCTGGCTGATCTGCGCCGGCGCATGGGGGTGGTGTTCCAGGATTTTCGCCTGCTCGACCATCTCACCCTGTACGAAAACGTCGCCCTGCCCCTGCGTGTCCAGGAAATGGAGGAGGCGCGCTACCGGGCGGAGGTGACGGAACTGCTCGCCTGGGTGGGGCTGGGCGAGCGCATGCATGTGCTGCCGCCGGTGCTTTCCGGCGGCGAGAAACAGCGTGCGGCGATCGCCCGGGCGCTGATCACGCGTCCCGACCTGCTTCTGGCCGACGAGCCGACCGGCAATGTCGATCCCGGTCTGGCGCGGCGGCTGTTGCGGCTGTTCGTCGAATTGCACCGGCTGGGCACGGCGGTCCTGATCGCCACCCATGATCTGGCCTTGATGGATCTCTACGATGCCCGCCGGCTGCTTCTTGCCGACGGCCATCTGCATATCGATGCCTGAGAAGTGCAGGGACAATGCCAAAGGGGGGCCGGGTGCCGGGAACCACGAATCACGCGCAAGATGATGGGCAGGGTGAAGCACAACACGGCGCGCCAGACGAAGCGCGCGCCGGGCATCGCCCGCGCCGACCGTTGCCCGGGCGCGCCGTGATCGCCCGGCTGCTCGCGCGCCAGACGCCGCTCGTCCCCGTCGATTCGGCGGCGGCGCGCGCCCTCGTGGCCGTGATCGCGATCCTCACCTTTCTCGCGGCCCTGTGTGCCGGCGCGGCGGAACTCGTCGCGACGAATTCGGCGCAATGGCGCGCCGCAGTGGGGGCGGAGGCGACCATCCAGATCCGTCCGCAGCCCCAGGCTGACATGGAGGAACTGGTCGCGCAGGCGGCGCGGATGGCGCGCGATACGCCCGGTATCCTGGCCGTGGAGCCCTTCAGTCTGGGCCAGTCGGAGCGCCTGCTCGAGCCCTGGCTCGGCAGCGGTCTCGATCTCGCTGAACTGCCGGTGCCGCGCCTGATCGAATTACGGCTCGACCCGCAAAGCCCGCCCGATCTCGCCTCCCTGCGCACCCAGCTGCGCGAGGCGGTGCCGGGAGCGAGTCTCGATGATCATGCGCAATGGCTGGCGCGGCTGTCGAACATGGCGCAGACCATCGTCGGGGTGGGGATCGCCCTCGTGCTGCTGGTGCTGATCGCCACCGGCCTCGCCGTCGCCTTTGCCACGCGCGGTGCCATGGCCGGCAATCGCGACATCATCGAGGTGCTGCATTACGTGGGCGCGCACGACGCCTATATCGCCCGCGAATTCCGCCGGCGCTTCCTGCGTCTGGGGCTGGAGGGCGGTGCGATCGGGGGGGTCGCGGCGATCACGATCTTCGTGGCGCTCGGCTGGATTTCCGCCTCCTGGCGGGCTTCGCCGGCGGGCGATCAGCTGGAAGCGCTGTTCGGGGCCTTCGAGATCGATGCACGCGGTTATCTGGTCATGGCCGGCACGGCGCTCGTCGCCGCGCTGGTGACGGCGGCGATGTCGGATCTGTCGGTGCGCCGTTTCCTGCAGCGCATGCCGTGAACGGGCGTCACGCGCGAAGCTGCCCCGCTGAGGCCGTAATCGCCCGGCAATCTGCCCCGCTGGGCGCTTTACGGATTGCCGTGCGCAACCGGGAGCGCGATAAGGAACGGATCGCGAGTGGCGGCGGGAGACGGCCGTAACATGGCCGCAGATGAAGAAAATCGAGCATGGCGGCAGCATGCCGCCGGGCCGGCGCGCAAGCGGGCGGGTCGGTTGCGGCTCGTCCTGCGCGCCATGCTCGCCCTGCCGCTGATCGCGGCGCTGCTGCTCGCCGGCGGCTTTCTGATCTTCGTGGATACGCTCGACGGCTACCGCCATGCGGGTGATCCGCCGCGTGTCCAGGGCATCGTGGCGCTCACCGGCGGTTCGCAGCGTGTCGCCGATGCGATCGCGCTGCTTTCGCGCGGCTTTGCCGACAGGTTGCTGATTTCCGGCGTGAACGAGCGCACCACCCGTTCACAGATCGCCCGGCTCAATCCCGGTCAGAAGGATTGGCTGGAATGCTGCGTCGATCTCGACCACCGCGCCCGCAACACGATCGGCAATGCCATCGAGACGCGGCGCTGGGTCACGGAGCGGGGGTTCGAGGCGATCATCGTGGTGACCTCGAATTACCACATGCCGCGCACCATGCTCGAACTCGACAATGCGATGCCCGATGTCGCCAAATACGCGCATGCGGTTTCGCCGACGGATATGGAGGTGTCGCGCTGGTGGCGCGACGGCTCGACCTTTCGCCTGCTCGGGCAGGAATATCTCAAGTTCCTGATGGTCTGGGCGCGCACGCAATTCGAGAACGATCCGGAACTCTCGCGGCTTGCCGAGATTCTCAGCCGGCAACCACATTCCCATGGCGGCGCCGAAGCGGCTCCGGGAGAGGCATCGGGCGAGGTATCCGGAGCGGAATGAGGCGGCTTTGCCATTCACAAAGCCGGCCCGGGCGGTTAGGAGGGATATCCCGTTGCCCTGCTTCCGGCGTCCGGCACGCCGCTCACGGTTCATGAACCATGCTGATCCTGCGTTCCCTCGCCTTCAATCTGGCTTATTATCTCAACCTCGTCGTCTGGATGATCCTGTGCCTGCCGGTTCTGGCGGCTCCGCGCCGGGTCTTCATGCGTGTGGCGCGGCTCTGGGCCCGCTCCTCGCTCTGGCTTCTGAGGGTGATCGCGGGAACCAGGGCGGATTTTCGCGGGCTGGAGAAGATCCCTGCCGGAGGCATGATCGTCGCCTCCAAGCACCAGTCGCTTTGGGAGACCTTTGCCCTGCTCGTCATCCTCGACGATCCGGCCTATGTGCTCAAACGCGAATTGATGTGGATTCCCGTTTTCGGCTGGTATGCCTGGAAGGCGCGCTCGGTGCCCGTTGATCGCAAGGGCGGTGCGCAGGCGCTCAAGGCGATGATCACGCGCGCGCGTGAGGAGATCGCCGCCGGGCGGCAGATCATCATCTTTCCTGAAGGCACCCGCCGTCCGCCCGGCGCGCCGTCCGCCTACAAATTCGGCGTGGCGCATCTCTACGCGAAACTCCGTGCCCCCTGCCTGCCGGTGGCGCTGAATTCCGGCTTGTACTGGCCGCGCCGCAAATTCATCCGCCATCCGGGTACGATCGTGGTGCAAATCCTCGATCCGATCGGTCCCGGCATGCCGCGCGGCAGGTTCTTCGAGGATCTGCAGGCCCGGATCGAGACGGCGACGGATGGTCTGTTGCAGGAGGCCGGGGCGCAGCGGGGTTAACCCTATCTTCAGCGCAGCGTCGCTAGAGTGACCTTGCGGGAGACGAAACCGGCCTGCCGGTTCATCCCGATGTTGCATCTGCTTTCGAGGCAAAGATGGATCTGGCCACTGGTATCGGGCTCGTTGCGGGTATCGGCACGCTGGTCGGCGTGATCATGCTCGATGGCGGCAATTTCGGCGCCTATTTCGATTCGAAGGGGTTCGTGCTGGTGATCTGCGGTACCGTGGCTTCGACCATGATCCGCTTTCCCCTGGCCACGATGATCCAGGGCCTTCCGATTGGCGTGCGTTACGCCTTCCAGATGAAATCGGAAACACCACGCGATCTGATCGACGAATTCTCCCGCATTGCCGAAGTCGTGCGCCAGAGCGGGCCGATCGCGCTGGAAAACGTCCAGACGGAAAATACCTTCCTCGCCCAGGGGCTGCGCTATATCGCCGACGGTTACGACAAGGAATTCATCCGCGAGACCCTCGAAAAGGATCGCGACAATTTCCTCCAGCGTGTCGATGCGGGGCAGAAGATTTATCGCCAGATGGGTGATGCGGCGCCGGCATGGGGCATGATCGGCACGATTCTCGGGATCGTCATCATGCTCGCGAACATGAACGACCCGGCCAAGCTCGGCCCGGCCATGTCGATCGCGCTCCTGACCACGCTCTACGGTGCGCTGATCGCCAATCTGTTCTGTCTGCCCATCGCCGACAAGCTGCAATTGAAGTTCGAGGATGAGGACATCTCACGCTCGATGATCATCGACGGAATCCTGCAGATCCGGGATTCGCGCAGTCCCGCCATCGTGCGCGAGATGCTGGTCGCCTATCTGCCTGATCAGCACCGCGAGGCCTATGCCGCAGAGGCCTAGAGCATCATGCCGTCAGGTGGATACCGGCTGACGGGAAAAATGATGCGCCAGATAATGACCTGGAGCGCCCGGTCTGACTCTGTCAGGTCGGGACGCGCTCCAGAGCATCATGCCGTCAGGTGGATACCGGCTGACGGGAAAAATGATGCGCCAGATAATGACCTGGAGCGCCCGGTCTGACTTTGTCAGGTCGGGACGCGCTCCAGAGCATCATGCCGTCAGGTGGATACCGGCTGACGGGAAAAATGATGCGCCAGATAATGACCTGGAGCGCCCGGTCTGACTTTGTCAGGTCGGGACGCGCTCCAGAGCATCATGCCGTCAGGTGGATACCGGCTGACGGGAAAAATGATGCGCCAGATAATGGCCTGGAGCGCCCGGTCTGACTTTGTCAGGTCGGGACGCGCTCCAGGCGGAAAGGAATACGGTCATGGCGAGACGCAAGGCTGCCCCCCCTGCAGGTGCCCCGATGTGGATGGTCACCTTCGCCGATCTGATGGCCGTGCTCATGGCCTTCTTCGTCATGGTCGTCGCCTTTTCCACCCAGGATCAGCGCAAGCTGCAGGTCGTCGCGGGTTCGATGCGCGATGCTTTCGGCGTCAATCCCGAATCGCGCTTCTCCGGCATCATCGAGGTGGAGGGCATCCCGACCGCCACCCATGTGCAGAATCTGCGCGACGTGCCCCCGGAGGAGGCGACGGATTATACCACGCCCAACGAATACGAGCATCGCGAGGAAGGCCTGCCGGAATTGCCGCAGGATCACGGATTCGCGCTGGCCACGGCCTCCCTGCGCCAGGCGCTTCAGGACATGCCCGAGATCCTCGAAGTCTCGCGCAACGTCATTATCGAGCACACGGAAGAAGGCCTCGACATCTCCCTGATCGACCAGGATGGCCGGTCCATGTTCGCGGAAGGCGAAGTGCAGCCCCATGAGCGAACCCGCCGCCTGCTGGAGGTGATCGCGCCGGTATTGCGGCGTATGCCCAATCGGGTGCGCGTCTCCGGCCATACCGCCGTGCCGCGGCCCGGGGCCGTCACCGTGGAGGATATCTGGGCGATCACCTCGGGACGCGCCGTCGTGGTGCGTGACATCCTCGCGGCCAACGGGTTGCCGAACGGGCGTTTCGCCTCGGTGGTCGGCAAGGGTGACACCGATCCGATGTTCCCCGACAACCCTTATATCGCGCCCAACCGCCGGGTGACCATCACCCTGCTGAACGAGGCCCCGCCGCTGCCGCCGGGGATGCGCTTCTGAGCCGCGCCGTCGGCACGGCGGTCTCGGCCTGAACCAGCGGCGCGATGCGCAGATCCGCCCCGCTTGCCGCGCGCAGCTTTCCCTGCAGATCCGCATCGACGGTGACGAGCTGCGGCCCGGTCTCGCCGTTGAGCGCGCCGACAAGCCGGCCTCCCGGGGCGAGCAGGCGGGTGACGTCGTCGGGCAGGGCGGGCAGGGCGCCGTTGAGCAGGATGCGCTCAAAGCGCTCGCTCGTGCGCATGGTCAACCCGTCGCGCACGCTGATCTCGATCGCGTCAGTGATGCCCAGCTCCGCGAATCGCATGGCGGCACCGTCGGCCAGGGCGGCGTAGCGCTCCACGCTCACCACCTGCGCGCCGAGCCGTGCCAGCAGCGCCGAGACATATCCCGAGCCTGCGCCGATCTCGAGCACGCTGTCGCCTGGCCGTACCGCGAGAGCCGTCAGCATGACGGCGACGGAGAACGGCGCCGTCATGGTCTGGCCGAGCGGCAGCGGCAGCGCGACGTCACGGCGCGAGAGATCCGCGAAACGGCGGGGTGCGAACAATTCGCGCGGCACCCGCTCCATGGCGCCGAGCACCGCCTTGTCGCGCAGGCCGCGCTCGCGCAACGACAGGACGAAAGCCGCCGCCGCGATGGTTTCCGGATCCATGTTCATTCGCGCCTCACCCGATCCGCACCCATGTCAGAGCTTTCGTGCCGGGTCGGCATCGACCGGCACGCAGCTAAGTGCCACCATGGGCGTATCCGTGTCATCTTTACCGCTTCGACCCGGCCGGGGCCAGCCCGGACCGGGCGCGAAGCCACGGATAGGGGCTGACGCGGAACGGCCATCCCGCCAGAGCGCGCTTCGACCTGACGGGGTCAGGCCGGGCGTTCCAGATCATTGTTCAACGTATCATTTTCCCGTCAGCCGGTATCCACCTGACGGAATGATACGCTAGGATCGTTGTCAATCGTCGATCCGAACGTCGCCGGCGCTCGTATCATGAGGCAATGTTGCCGGACGCGGCGGTGCCGAGAGGGACCGCCGGGTCTGTTCTTCATGCCGGATGACAATCCCGCCCGACATCGCCGCATGATGCGGGTTTTTGCAATCCGTTCCCGGAGATCATTCATGCCCGTAACCCCATCAGACGGTGTCGCCTGGGTCACCGGTGCGAGCCAGGGCATCGGAGAGGCCGTGTGCCTGCGACTGGCCAGGGACGGCTGGACGGTGATGGCGAGCGCGCGTTCCGCCGACAAGCTCGCAGCTTTGGCCGAACGCGCCGAGGGCCTGTCCGGGCGCATCGTCGCGCAGGCTCTGGACGTCACCGATAATGCTGCGGTGGAGGGCGCCGTCCGCGCGATCACCGCAGAGCATGGCCCCATCGCGCTCGCCATTCTCAATGCCGGAACCTATCTGGCGGACGATGCCGAGAGCTTGTCCGACGAAACGCTGCCTCCGACGATCGATCTCAATCTTCTGTCGGTAGCGACCTGCCTGAAAGCGGCGCTCGCGCCGATGCGGGAAGCCGGTCGGGGGCATGTGCAGGTCGTCGCCTCGGTCAGCGGTTATCGCGGCCTGCCCAATGCCGTCTCCTACGGGGCGAGCAAGGCGGCGCTGATCAACATGGCGGAGAGCCTGAAGCTCGATTTCGACCGTTTCGGCCTGACGCTGCAACTGGTCAATCCCGGCTTCGTGAAGACACCGCTGACCGAGAAGAACGAGTTTCCCATGCCGTTTCTGATCACGGCCGAGAAAGCCGCCGACCGCATGGTCGGAGCACTTGCCTCGCGGCGGTTCGAGGTCACGTTCCCGCGGCGTTTCACCTTCATGCTGAAGATCATGCGCTGCCTGCCCTACAGCCTCTATTTCCCGATCATCCGGCGGATCACCGGGCAATGACGGGCGCACGCGACCAGCCAGGCGAGCCGGTTCGGGTTCTCGCACGCCGCTATGCCGATGCCTATGAGGCGCTCGCGCCTGATACCATCGCCGCGCTTTGTGCGCTGGTCGCGCCGGATGTGCGGTTTCGCGATCCGTTCAGCGATTTCGCGGGGCGCGAGCGGCTGGCCGCCGTGTTCCGGCACATGTTCGAGGGATTGTCGCAGCCTTCCTTTACGGTGACGGATATCGCAATCGGCGCGCAGCATGCAGCCTATCTGCGCTGGGATTTCACATTCTTCTATCGCGGTCGCGCCTTCCGCATTGCGGGGATGAGCGAAGTTCATTTCGGCGCAGACGGTCTGGTGAGCGAACACCTCGACCATTGGGATTCAGGCAGCCAGGTCTATCTGCATGTCCCGGTGCTGGGCCGGATCATCGCCTTCATCCGGCGCAAGCTCGCCGGATGAGGCCGGGTGCATCACTGCGCCACGGTTCCATTTCCGACAGCATGGCTTGCCTGCCCATCCTCGCCATCGATCCTGCGGAAAAAGATCGACGCGGTGCCAACCCGGAAACCCCATTTGGTGACATAGGCCCGGTTGATCATGGTCTCGCCATCGGGCTGCAGGAACATCCAGTCGTTGAAATGAACCTTGAAGCTGCGGGTGCCGACCTCGAGATCGAAATGGTATTGCCAGTTCACGGCATTGCCCCGCGCGACCCCGCTCGCGGTGCCGATGACACCGTCAGCCTCGCCGGTATAGCCACCCTCGCCATCGGGCCGGATCACCCAGATGCGGCGCTCTTCCTCGCCGTCTTCATAGACGAAATCCTCGACGAGAGTCAGCGTCTCACCGTCCCAGGTGCCGTCGATATCGACCGTGAACTGCCGGCGCAGATTCGAGAAGCGGTCCTCGAAGATTCCCCAGGCCCTGGTCTGGCCTTCGAAGAATTCCTCGAGGCGAAATTGCGGCTCGGTCCCGGCAAAATCCTCTGGTTTCATACTGCTGCATCCTGTCATCGCGATGGTGGTCAGACCGACGATCACGAGGGTCCGGAGGCGGGAGAGCAGGCCGGATCCGGCCCACTTACGCGGACGTGTTCGCATTGTCCCGCTCCTCGATGCCCGACTGCTCTATGCGCAGTCGCATTTCATGCTGGCGCTCGGCCGTAATCGGAAATCCAATCATGAATACGATGGCCGCGCCCTTGAAGATCACCGGAACCAGCGAATAAAGTACCACCAGCGTCACGAGCGCCGCTTGCGGATTGTCGCCCTCGGCGTCGAAACCGGCGAAACTCAGGATCGGGAAGGCCAGGCCGACGGCCAGCGCGAGGGCCAGCTTCGTGGCCATGCCCCAGAGCGCGAAGAACAACCCCGCACGGCGCTCGCCGGTTTGCACCGTATCGGCATCGATGACATCGGCCTGCATCGAGGCGGGCAGCACCAGATCCGCTCCCAGCGCGATGCCGGTCAGGACGCAGATCGCGAGGAAGGGCCAGAAGTCGCCCGGGCCGAGCAGCGGCACCATGGCGAACCAGAGGCAGGCCCAGACCATGGCCGCGCACCATACCCGGTGCTTGCCGAAACGATAACTCAGCTTCAGCCAGACGGGCACGGCCAGAACCCCGCACAGAAAATAGATGGCCAGCAGGGCGCCGGCCTGTTCGGGAATGGCGAGGCGATGGGTGACGAAGAGCAGGAAGAGTGTTGCGGGAAGCCCGTTGGCGATGCCGTTGATCAGATAGGCGATGATCAGCCGGCGGAACCCCTCATTGCGCGAGAGCACCCGCAGCCCCCTGATCGGGCCGATGGCGCCCTGCATGGCGCGCAGGCGCGAATCCGGGGTGGCGGCCAGAAGCAGGATCACCGCGAGCGGCAGCGCCACGATGATCATGATCGCGATCACGGTGAGCGCCTCCCCGGCATCATCCGCATCGACATGGCCGAAGGCAACGGGCAGTCCCAGTGCCAGCATCGTGCCGAGGACGAGAAAACCCTCGCGATAGGCCGCGATCCGCGAGCGCTCGTGATAATCGGGCGAGAGTTCGGCCCCCCAGGCGCTCAGCGGCAGGATCATCATGGTCCAGCCGAGATAGAGGGCGAGCGACCAGAGCAGCAGATGCCAGGCGCCGGCGCCGTCCGGCGGCACGAACAACGCCCAGGTCGCGGCCAGAACCAGCGGCAATCCGGCCACGATCCAGGGGCGCCGGCGCCCGAAGCGCCCCATGGTGCGATCGCTCAGAAAGCCGATCAGGGGATCGGTGATCACGTCCCACAGCCGGGCGAAGAGCAGGATGGCGCCCACGGTGGCGAAACCCAGCCCCATCGCGGTGGCATAGAATGTCGGCAGATGGATGAAGACCGGCAGGCCGAGTGCCGCGAGCGGCAGGGCCGGGGCGCCATAGGCGGCCAGCACGCGGCTCGACAAGGGCTGTGCCGGCGCCGGGTCTCGAACGGATATCGGCTCGCTGTCCCCGGCCATTCAGCGCGGGCTCATGCCGTGGGGCGGCGGTTCGGGGCGCGGATGATAGCGCGCTCCCTTCCACCAGAGCCGGAGTGCCTCCCAGTGGATCGCCGCAACCACCTTCAGCGTCATCAGCGGGTGGGTGACGAACAGTTTCGCCAGATTGCCATCGTTGAAGGCCACGGCTTCGCCATGCAGGGTCGCCAGCAGCAGATCGCCTTGCGAATCCGCCTCGCGGATCAGGATCGACAATGTCTCGCCCGGTTCGCGCAGGCGGAAGCGATAGCGCGGTGTCATGTCGATGAAGGGCGAGACGTGGAAGGTCTTGTCGGTGGCATGGGTCAGGACCGCCGACCGCGCGGCGCTCGCCCGATCGCCATCCGCGATCCGGAACAGATAGACGTGACGTTCACCGAAGGTATTGTGCACCTCGTAGATGATCGCCGCGAGCCGCCCCGCCGCATCGTGGCAGAAGAAGATGCTCAGCGGGTTGAAGGTGTAGCCGAGCACGCGCGGGAAGCAGAGGAGCCGGATGCGGCCATGGCCGATATCGATGCCGGCGGCGTCGAGATGGCGCTCCAGCCAGGGGCGCAGGCCCGCGTGCCCCGCAGCACCGGCATCCCGGGAGGCGTTCTCGCGCGCAACATTCTCGCGCGGTCCGTGGTCGCGGTCGTGATAGCCGAAGAGATTGAAGCGGTTGTGGGAAAACAGCCGGCTCCTGGCCGCAACCTCGTCGATCCGGTCGATATCGATCAGCAGCGAGAACACGCGATAAGCGAAACGATGACCGAAGGGGCGCAACCGGCGATGCATCACGCGCCCGACATAGAGCGTGGCGGCCGGCTCACGGGCCGGTCGCGGATAAAGCCGGTTGGATGTATCGCGCGCTTTTGCCAGATTCATTCCGCTGCGGCGAGGCCGTAACCGTCAGCCGCCTCCGCCATGGTTGCCGGTGCCGGGCGTGCAGGCCGGCAATTGTCTGCCGCCGTGCTCGATTCGCGCACCTGCCAGGGGCGCGGCACGCCGAGCGCCTGAGCCACTTCCAGCGCCGAAGAAAGCCCGTCTTCGTGGAAGCCGTAACCCGTCCATGCCCCGCAGACCCAGATCCCGCGCCGTCCCTGAATATCGCCGATTTGCGTCTGCGCTGCAATGGCGCCGGCATTGAAGACGGGATGATCGTAGGCGAAGGTCCCCAGAACCCGCGCGGGATCGGGCGCGCGCGTGGGGTTGACGGAGACGAAGACATCCTCTGCGCAGGGCAGGGATTGCAGCCGGTTCATCCAGTAGGTCACCGAGACGGGGCTGCCGGCCGAGACGGATGCGGGCGACATGTAGTTCCAGCTGGCCCAGGCCCGGCGACGCCGGGGCATCAGCGCCGGGTCGGTATGCAGGATGGCGGTGTTGGGCTGGAACGGAAACTGCCCCAGCACGGCTTCTTCTTCGGGATCGGCATCCGCGAGCAGGGCCAGCGTCGTGTCGGCATGGGTGGCAAAGACCACCTGGTCGAAATGCTCCGGTTCATGGCCGTCGGTCGCGACGATCACGCCGTCTTCGCTGCGGCTGACGGCGCGCACGGGCGTCCCCGTGCGAATCCGGGAGCGGAAAGGCGCCGAGAGCCGCTCGACATAGACCCGCGAGCCGCCCTCGACGGTCAGCCATTGCGGCTGGTCATTGACGGTGAGCAGGCCGTGATTGGAGAAGAAACGCAGGAAGGTGCTGGCTGGAAAATCCAGCATCTCGCGGATATCGGCTGACCAGATCGCCGATCCCATCGGCAGGATGTGATCGTAGATGAAAGCGCGCCCGTAACCGCCATCGGCGAGCAGGCGGCCCAGCGTGTGATCGGGAATCCGGTCGGCGGCGACCATGGCGACGGATTCGCGATAGAAGCGCAGGATATCCGCGATCATCCGGTAATGGGCCGGGCGAAACAGATTGCGGCGCTGCGCGAACAGGCTGGCGATCCGGTCGCCGGCATATTCGAGCGCGCCCCCGCCGACGCTGACGGAAAACGACATGGAACTCGGCTTGAAAGGCACATCGAGTGCCGCGAACAGGGCGTTCAGATTGGGATAGGTGCGATCATTGAAGACGATGAACCCGGTATCGACGGGAATCGACCGATCGCCGATGGGCGCATCGACGGTGTTCGAATGACCGCCGATCCGGTCATCGGCTTCGTATACGGTGATGTCGTGACGTTGATTGAGCAACCATGCCGCTGACAGGCCGGCGATTCCCGTACCGATGATGGCTATCCGCATACTGACTTTTGCTTTCTGGTTGTTCAACGCTTCCGGTTGCGCCGCAGCGACGACCTTCTCATCTACGCGCCATCGCGGTGGTTGGATGACTGCCAAAAGCAATCATCTGCCGGCGCGCGCCTTCAGCCCTGCATCTTGGCCTGTCCGCGTGATGCCAGGAACGCCTCGTGCTCGGCCATGAGTTCACCGGCAAGCGCCTTGGCGATCAGGGCGCGGGTCTCTTCGACGCCGTAGAGCGCGATGAAGGAGCCGAAGCGGGGGCCGCGGCTCTGGCCGAGCAGGATCTGGTAGATCGTCTCGAACCAGCCGCGTGCCACGCCGGGGCGCCCGTCCGGGCTCTTCGACTTGCCCGAGAGATCGGGGAAATGCGTGCGCCCGACATCGTAGACGATATCCTGCAGCGCCCCCGCATCAGTGGAGCCGACAGCCTCGCCGAGCCTGTCGTGCAGCTCCTGCAAAGCTGCGCGCTCATTCTCGTCGGGCATGCGGTATTGCTTGGCCGGGCGCACGAAGTCGCGGAAATAGGCCAGCGCGCGCGCCACCAGCGCATCGAGGCGCGGATGCGTCTGTGGTGAAACGCCCGGCGCGTAGCGGCGGATGAAGCCCCACATCACCGCCGGATCCTCGGAATTGGCCACCGCGACGAGATTGAGCAGCATCGAGAAGGACAGGGTCGTGCCCCCGCTCACCGCATCGCCGCCGATCAGCTCCGGCGCCGGTGGCGCGCCGGAATGGATGTGCCAGACCGGGTTGGCGAGCTTCTGCTTGTCTTCCTGCTGCGGGTATTTCTCGAGGAAGGTGAGATAATCGTCGACGAAACGCGGGATCACGTCGAAATACAGCCGTTTGGCCTCGCGCGGCTTGTGGAACATGTAGAGCGACAGGCTCTCCTGCGTGCCGTAGCGCAGCCATTCGTCGATGGTCAGGCCGTTGCCCTTCGACTTGGAGATCTTCTGGCCGTTCTCATCGAGGAAGAGCTCATAATTGAAGCCCTCGGGCGGCGCGCCGTCAATTGCCTGTGCGATCTGCCCCGACAGCTTCACGGAATCGATCAGATCCTTGCCCGCCATTTCGTAATCCACCCCGAGCGCCACCCAGCGCATGGCCCAGTCGGGCTTCCACTGCATCTTGCAATGCCCGCCGGTGACCGGGGTCTCATAGCGCTCGCCGCTTGCGGGATCGCGCCAGACGATGGTGCCGCGCGCAGCATCATGTTCCTCGACCGGGACCTGCATCACCGCGCCGGTGACCGGATGCAGCGGCAGGAAAGGCGAATAGGTCTGCCGGCGCTCCGCGCGCAGGGAGGGCAGCATCACTTCCATCACCGCGTCATAGCGCGCGAGCATGCGCATCAGCGTTTCGTCGAACCGGCCCGACCTGTAGCAATCGGTGGCGGAGAGGAACTCGTAGTCGAAGCCGAACGCGTCGAGGAAGGCGCGCAGGCGGGCATTGTTATGGTGGCCGAAGGATTCGTGCGTGCCGAACGGGTCGGGCACCTTCGTCAGGGGCTGGTTGAGCGCGGCCTTCAGCAGATCCTGATTGGGCACGTTGTCGGGGACCTTGCGCAGCCCGTCCATATCGTCGGAGAAGGCGATCAGCCGGGTCGGGATCGAACCGCCGGTGAGCACTTCGAAAGCATGGCGCACCATGGTGGTGCGGGCCACCTCGCCGAAGGTGCCGATATGCGGCAGGCCTGAAGGGCCGTAGCCGGTTTCGAACACGACCTCCGTCTTGCCAAGCCGCTCCACCCGCGCGACGAGTTTGCGCGCCTCCTCGAAAGGCCAGGCATTGGCGGCGGCAAGCAGCGCGGGATCGAACATCTTCAGGTCTCTCTCATCTGTTGTCGGCGGGATCCGCGCACATCGAAAGCGAAACGGCAGCACGATGCCCGCGGATGCGGCATCGCCGCAGGGTCTGCGCGCGCCACGCTTTTGCGCCCTCGCGGGGCGTGCGTCAACTCACCCGTTTCTCAGCGCAGGAAGGCGCGTGCGGGTTCGAGCGGACTGATCGGAAA
Source organism: Saliniramus fredricksonii (assembly GCF_900094735.1). Classification (NCBI taxonomy): domain Bacteria; kingdom Pseudomonadati; phylum Pseudomonadota; class Alphaproteobacteria; order Hyphomicrobiales; family Salinarimonadaceae; genus Saliniramus; species Saliniramus fredricksonii. The sequence goes on along the minus strand of NZ_FMBM01000001.1, from coordinate 546,631 downwards.
GAAGGCGAGCCAGGTGCGCGCATAGGCGCCGTCTTCCCAGATCCGGTGCAGGGCATGGTCGAAAGCACGCGCCAGACGTGCATCCTCGTCGCGCATGACGAAACCAATCCCCTCGCCGAAGTAGCGATCATCGAAATAGGGCTCGCCGACGAAGACGCAACATTCCTGCGAAGCGCGTCCGCCGAGCCAGAGGGCCAGCGACAAGCCGTCGCCGAACAGGAGATCGCTCGCTCCGCGCTGCAGATCACTGCGTGCGATCGCGGCATTGGGTGCGGGTACGGGGACGGCATCGGGAAAGTAGCGTTCGAGCCAGGCGGCATGAGCGGTCTGCGACACCACGCCGATGCGCCGGTTGGCGAGATCCGCCGCCGTGATCGCGACGGGTGCGTCCTCGGCCCGGGCAATGAAACGCGCGGGAAAGCGAAAATAGGGCAGCGTGACGGCAAAACGCTCATGCAGTCGCGGATTGCCGGCAAACGCTGCGGCCACGACATCGCCCTCCCCCGATTCCAGCGCATCGAGCAAGGTCGAGAAACTGCGCACCTGAATGGTGCAGGGCACTTGCAGCGTCTCGCAGACGAGCCGGGCAAGCTCGACCGAGAACCCCGTCGGAACGGCGTCCGGCCCGCCGAAATGCAGCGGTGGAAAATCGTCGGAGGTGAGGATCCGCAGGCTGCGCCCGGAGGGGATATCGACGGGCTCGACCCGTGCGCGCGGATCCCAGAAGCCGGGAATGCCGGTGGCGGTGAAGGCAGGGGGCAGGGGGGCTGGTGCCGCGCCTTCGGGCTGGGCTTGCGCTGCCGACAGCGAATGCGGGAACACGAACAGGGCAAGGCCGAGCGCGAGGATCGGCGCGATGCGGGCGACGCCCGGATGCAATCTCGAAATGACGGTTTTTGAGAAATACACAACCCATCGGCGAAAAAGCGATTTTGAATTGCATTTTGTCATATTTTGCACTTTAAGATCGCGGGAGCGGCTTTGCCGTGCGGTTCATGCGTCGAACACCAATCGGGGTTAGCCTTGACGGGTATGCAGGGTCAAGCGGGCGATGAGCGCCCGCCATATGGGCAAAGGGCTTCGGGCATGTCGGCGGGGGGCGCCGGGGGCTCGGGCATCGCCGATGACCCTGATATTGCCAACCTGCATGGCATCGCCGCCAAGGCAGACGCATCGTCAGTGGCTGAAACGGTCTCCCGGGCCGGCAATCGTGACGTCACGCCCCGCGCCGCGACGATGCCTGCGCAACCGGAGCGCAGCCGCCTCGCCTGTAGCCAGCCATTGCCGGCGACACTGGCCTTCCTCATGGAGGCCGGCGTTCCGGGGGCGGAGTTGCGCGCCGCCGCCGAGGAGGCCCACCGGTTGGGGGAGTGCCCGGTCGCCGTGCTGCTTGCGGGCGGCGGTCTGGACACGACGCGCTATTACCGCGCGCTGGCGCGGCATCTCGGCCTGCCCTTCCTCGCCGATCCGGTCATCGTCGAAGGCATACCGTCGGATGTCGCGATCGCAGCCGGCCATGCACCGCTCGCGCCGGCCCGGCATGGCGGGGATCTGCGCATGGTGAGCGCACCGCGCGGTGCCGCGCTGGCATATCTCGTCGAACAGGCATCACGGCATCGTGATGCGAGCGGCATGCTACGCCTTCAGGGGAGTGGCTTTCCCCCAGGCCTCGCCTTGACGGATCCCGCGCGGTTCGAGGCGGCGGCGATCGCGGCCGATGCGCCGCGCATCGCCTATCAGGCGGCCCACGCGCTCCCCGACCGGCATCCGCGCTTCAGCCATCTCGGCGGCGCACGGCCCTGGCAGCGCCGTGCGCTGTTTGGGGGAATGGCGGCATTTGCGCTGCTGCCGCTGAGTTTGCCTGTGGATCTGGCTTTCGCCCTGGTCAGCGTCCTGATCTGCCTCGTGAGCGCCTTTCTCGCGCTCTTGCGCATCACCACCTGTCGGGAAATCGCCGGCATTACCCCGAAGATCCGCCCGCCGGCGCTCGACGATGCCCATCTGCCGCATTACAGCATCGTCGTCGCGCTCTACCGGGAGGAGGCGGTAGCGGAGCAACTCTGTGATGCGATCGCAGCCATCGATTACCCCGCGTCAAAACGTGACGTGATCTTCGTGATCGAGTCCGACGATTCCCGGACCCATGCCGCGCTGCGCCCGCACGCACAGCGCCACGGCTACCGCATACTCGTCGCGCCCGACGGCAGGCCGCGCACCAAGCCGCGCGCCCTCAACGCGGCGCTGCCATTCGCGCGTGGCACGCATCTGGTGATCTATGATGCCGAGGATATCCCCGAGCCGGGCCAGTTGCGCCTTGCGGCGGAAACCTTTGCGGTGCTTGGTCCGGAGACCGTTTGCCTGCAGGCAAGGCTGGCCATCGACAATGATTCCGACGGCTTCCTCCCCGGCTGTTTCGCGGTCGAATATGCCGCCCTCTTCGACGTGATCAATCCCGGTTTCCTGCGACTGGGGCTGCCGGTCCCGCTCGGGGGGACGTCCAACCATTTCCGGATTGCGGCCCTGCGCGGTGCCTGCGGCTGGGATGCCTGGAACGTGACCGAGGATGCCGATCTGGGCTTGCGGCTCGCGCATATGCGGCTTTTCACGGCAGATCTCCCTGCGACGACCTGGGAAGAGGCGCCGGTGGGTCTTCGGGCATGGCATGCGCAGCGCAAACGCTGGATGAAGGGCTTTCTGCAAACAGCGATCACGCATACACGCGATCCCTTGCGGGCCGCACAGGCCATGGGGGGGATGCGCTATCTGGTCGTGCTGGCCTGTACCTTCGGGGCCGTCCTTTCGGCCATGGCCTATCCGTTGTTCTTCCTGACCGGGCTCGCCGCGCTCGCCACCCCGGTTTCCGTGACGTTCGGCCATGCTCCTTTCTGGCTGGACTGGTTCCACAAGGGCGTGACGGCCCCTTACGGATTGCTGATCTTCACCGTGGCCGGGGTCACCTTCTGCCTCGGCGTCGCGGCCACGCTGGTGCCGGCGCTGATCGGTGTGGTCCGACGCCGGAGAGCGGGGCTGCTGGCCCGGCTTCCGTTGCTGCCGTTCTATTACCTGCTCGTCAGCGCCGCCGCCTGGTGCGCGCTGCGGGAATTGTTCACGGACAGCTCCGGCTGGCACAAGACGCCGCACGGCGCGGGCAGTCGCCGGTGCAGACCGGCTCTGCCCGCAAGCCGGCCTCAGGAAAGCCGGTGACGCATGTTCTGATGATTTTTCGAGATCCGCTTGGCCGCGACGTAATAGATCGCGGCATACACGTTGTCGAGCAGATGCGCGAGGACGGGATCGCCCTCTTCGCGCACCACGCTGGCGAGTTCACCGATGCGCTCGGCGACGTCATCGAGATTGTCCTTGTTGTCCTCGTACTGGATATGCATGTCCGTGCCCCTCTTTGTTATTTGTTCAAGCTGCTCTTGCGAGAAAACGGACACGTTCGCGCGCGCCGTCGATGATGATGTCTTCGTGAATGCCCGCCCGCCCGCGAATATCGGCGAGGGCTTCTTCGGTCACGTCCCACAGCCCCACCGCGATCGGGCCGGTGCCGAACGCTGTGGAGCGCGCGAGCACGTCCGGTGCCCAGCCGATCCGGCGGTAGATGCGCTGCATATGCGGCTCGAAAATCCCGATATACTGGGTGAGTCCGGCCTTCAGGCCGATCTCGCACATGGCGATCGCGATTTCGCAGGTGGCACGGTCGAGCCGTGTCGGCGTCAGTCTGCGCGGATTCCCGGGATGCACGCAGAACCGCGTCGCTTCCCAGATCGTGGCGCTGACGAGATCCACGTCATCGTCGAAAGCCTGGGCGAAGATATCGCGCTGCAGGGTCGGGCCGGTCGTCGGCATCAGCCGGATCGATCCGACCACCGCGCCTGTCTCGTCGTCGAGGGCGATGACATAGAGCGGGTTGAGCGCGTCGTAAGGGTCGCTTTCGCGCCCGTTATCAACATGAACGTCCCAGCCGAGCTTGTCGCGGAAGATCGCGGCCCTTCCACGGAACATGGCATCGACGATCCCGGCGTGACGATCTGCTTCGTGTCCGTTGATCAGGGTAATCATCTCGGGTCCTTTCCTTGATGGCAGAACCCAGAATCGGTGTTTTACAAGGTTTCGCAATCCGTCAAATTTGACCTTTCGTAAGGTAAATAGTGTAAAATCTTAGAAAAGCACTTGTTGATTGCCGCTTTTGCGGGGTTGCTGTTCACAGCGCCAGATATTTGAAATTGCAATCAGGTGGGACTGCTCTCCAGCGGCGGCGCCCGATCGCGCTGCCGCTCAGTGTTCGACGATACCGAGCGCGATCGCACGCGCGACCGCCTGGGCCTTGGTCAGGCTGGAGAGTTTGTGGCGGGCGGAATCGAGATAGCCGCGCACGGCGCGCTCCGAGACGTGCAGCCGTTCGGCGGTGCCCGCGATCGTCGCACCTGCTGCAGCCCATTGCAGGCATTCGCGCTCACGCCGCGAAAGCTGGATCGGCGCCTCGTCATCGTCGCAGCACAGGGCCAGCACGCGGTGGTGCACGTAATTGCCGATCAGCTGGATATCGCGTGTCTGGGCCAGTTTCAGGCTCTGCCATTCGTGATCGGGCAGGGCGGAGACTACGGTGAAGACGGCGAGATCTCCGCGTGCGCCACGGATCGGCACGGTCAGTCCCTTCCGCCCGATACCGAAATCCAGCGCTTCGCGAAAGAGCAGTTGCGGCGTCCCTTCCGGCACGCTCAACCGGTCCCAATCGACAGGCAGGATGCTGCGCGCGGCCTGAAGCACGACCGGATCGATCTCGAAATAGCGCTGCGAACGATACCGGCTGATCCATTGCTCGGGATAGGAATGGATCACGACGGGATTTTCGCGCGGATCATTGGGCAGGCGCAGGGCGTGGTAGCCCGCATGGGCAAAGCCGTAAATGTCGATCAGCCCCATGATCGCCCGCTCGAGTTCGGGCAGCGATTGCGCGTCCTCGATCCGTTCCAGTACCGAATAAAACGCGTCGTCACGCATAAGCGGGTTCCGATGAGCGGGCTGATGTGAACTGGACCTTTGCCGATAGCCCTGCTTCTGTATAATAGATGCAGCAGTATTTGGAAATATAGCGCATGGGTTGTGTCAGGTTGCGGCGCTCTCTGCGATAGAGGGCTGTATTGCGACACGAACGAAATTCATCGTCGCAACCTTTGAAGACATGACACCTGTTCTCAGCGCAGATTGCGCTGATCCCCGATATTCCGCCGCCGGTCATGCAGCCTGTGGCCGCCGCAATGCGGGGGATGCGTGTGTCTTCGTTCAGATCCGACCCAGCAATTCCTGCGCCGCGGCCTGCGGATCCTGCGTGGTGTTCAGCGAAGCGACAAACCGGCCCTGATCGTCCATGATGTAGACGAGCGCCGTATGGTCCATGGTGTAGTCCCCATCATCGAGCGGGACCCGGCGCTTGTAGGCCCGGAAGCTGCGCACCACCGCGTCGATCTCCTCATCCGAGCCGGTCAGCCCGATGATGCGGTCATCGAAACTCTGGACATAGAGACGCATGCTTTCGGGCGTGTCGCGCTCGGGATCGACGGTGATGAACAGGGCATTCAGTTCGCGGCCTTCCTCGGCGGTGGCGCGCAGCACTTCCGAAATCTCGAACAGCTTGGTCGGGCAGACATCCGGGCAATGCGTGAAGCCGAAGAAGAGCAGATGCGGCTCGCCGAGGAAATCGTCCTGCGTCACCTGGTTGCCGTCGTGATCGGTCAGCGTGAATGGTCCGCCGACATCCGACGTCGCCACCTCGCGCCCGCCGGGTGTCAGCGTCATGACGGCGACCACGCCAAGTGAAACCAGCCCGAACAGAAAGGCGACCAGCGGGATGGCGATGCGGCGGGCACGTTCTGACATGATCTTCCTCGATGATGGTGGCACACAGCTGAGACGGGGCGACCTGCAGACCTGACGGCGCATCCGCAATCCGCCCGGCCCGCAATGCCTGTTTGCACCAGCCGAATTCGCATCGCAATACGGCAAAATCCCGGCAAATGGCATGCGACCCGGGGTCGCCATCCGGTCGGGTTGGTTCGCGCGGGTGCCTGCCGGTGAATGCGGGCGATTGCAGGCGATGACAGCCGGGCGGCTTGGTGGTATCGACATCGAACCATGAGTGAAGCCCGGCCCATCAGGCGCAGAGTGCGCGCCCGCAAAGACCCTGCCAATCCTGCTGATAGCGAATCGGCGCAGTGCCGGGCGCATGCCGAGGGGCGTGTCCGGCAGGCGCTGGCCGGGCGCCCCATTGTCCTCGTCGGTCTGATGGGCGCCGGCAAGAGCACGGTCGGGCGCCGGCTGGCGGCGCGATTGGGCATGGTTTTTCGTGATGCCGACAACGAAATCGAGGCGGCTGCCGGGATGTCGATACCCGACATCTTCGCCGTCTATGGCGAAGCGCATTTCCGTGATGGCGAGCGGCGGGTGATCGAAAGGCTGCTTCACGAGGAAAGAATGGTGCTCGCCACCGGTGGCGGAGCCTATATGGATGAAACGACCCGCGCGCGCATTCGCGCGCACGCCGTTTCGGTCTGGCTGCGGGCCGATCTGGACACGCTGATGCGCCGGGTCCGCAAGCGTTCCAACCGTCCGCTTCTGCAGAATGCCGATCCGGAAGGCGTCATGCGTCGGCTGATGGACGCGCGATACCCGGTCTATGCGGAGGCGGATGTGGTTGTGGAATCCCGCGAAGGGCCGCATGAGAAGGTGGTCGAGGCCATCATCGCCGCACTCGACGCGCATCTCGCGGGATCCGGCGCGGATCATGGCGATGAAGGGCACCGATCAGGAGATGGGCAGGACGATGGGCATGACGATGGGTGAAGCGGAGCAGGGGCACCGGATCGTGCAGGTGGCACTGGGCGATCGCAGCTACGAGATCGTCATCGGCAGGGCGTTGCTCGCGCGATCCCGGGCGCGCATGGCTGGCCTCGGCGCGCGCGCGGCGGCGATCATCACCGATGATCACGTCGGCAATCTGCATGCACCCGCCCTCGCCGCCATGCTGGCGCAGGCCGGTCTGCGGGTAACGACCATCAGCGTCAGCCCCGGCGAAGCCTCGAAAGCCTTTGCGACGCTGGAACGGATCTGCGGCGCCATTCTCGATGCGCGCATCGAGCGTGGCGATCTCGTCGTCGCCCTGGGCGGGGGTGTCGTGGGCGATCTCGCCGGATTTGCGGCTGCGATCGTGCGGCGTGGCATCCGCTTCGTCCAGGTGCCGACGAGCCTGCTCGCCCAGGTCGATTCCTCCGTCGGCGGCAAGACCGGGATCAACGCGCCGCAGGGCAAGAATCTGATCGGCGCCTTCCACCAGCCGAGCCTGGTGCTCGCCGATACCGGCCTGCTCGATACGCTGCCCCTGCGCGAAATCCGCGCCGGTTACGCCGAGACGGTGAAATACGGCCTGATCAGTGATCCCGGCTTCTTTGCCTGGTGCGAGGCCAACTGGCCGGGGATCTATGGTGGCGGGCCCGAGCGCGAGCACGCCGTGGAAATCGCCTGCCGGGCCAAGGCGGCGATCGTGGCGCGCGACGAGCGCGAGACCGGCGAGCGGGCGCTGCTCAATCTCGGCCACACTTTCGGCCATGCCCTGGAGCGCGTCACGGGCTATGAATCCAGCCGTTTGATTCATGGCGAGGCGGTGGCTCTGGGCATGGCGCAGGCCTTTCGCTTCTCGGTGGCGCAGGGCCTGTGCAGCGGGCAGGATGCGGTCCGTGTCGAGGCGCATCTGCGTGAGGCCGGCCTGCCGACGCGGCTTGCCGATATTCCTGGCGGCGTCGGCAGCGTCGATGACCTTCTGGGCGCCATGGCGCAGGACAAGAAGGTGGTGGGCGGCGCGTTGACTTTCATCCTCGCGGGGGGGATCGGCCAGAGCTTCATTGCCAGGGATGTTGCAGCCGATGACGTGCGTGGCTTCCTCGTGCAGGAACTGGCCGGGTTGAACGGAGCGTGATGTCATGGAAACCTCTGCGTGGATTTCGCTGCTTGCGATATTCGTTTGTTTTATCCTGTCCGGCTTCTTCTCCGGCAGCGAGACCGCGCTGACGGCCTCGTCGCGGGCGCGGATGCTGGCGCTGGAGCGCAGCGGCGACAGGCGTGCGGGCATCGTCAACCGGATGCTCGCGGCGCGCGAGCGGCTGATCGGTGGCATCCTGATCGGCAACAACGTGGTCAATACCCTGGCCGCTTCGCTGACGACCGGTGTGCTGCTGACCCTGTTCGGCGAGGTGGGTATCATCTACGCGACGCTCGCGGTCTCCGCCTTCGTGATCATTTTCTCGGAAATCCTGCCGAAGACCGTGGCGATCAATTCGCCGGACAAGGTGGCCTTGTTCGTGGCGCGTCCGATCTCCGTGATCGTGCGCCTGTTCGGCCCGCTCACCATGGCGATCGAATTTTTCATTCGCTGGCTCTTGCGCCGCTTCGGGCTCGATCTCGGCTCCATGAGCAACGTGCTCTCCGCGACCGAAGAGCTGCGCGGTCAGGTCGATCTGCTGCACAAGGAGGGCGGTGTCGCCAAGACCGAGCGCGACATGCTCGGCGGGTTGCTCGATCTGCATGAATTGTCGGTGGCCGACGTCATGGTCCACCGCACCAAGATGCGCACCATCAATGCCGATCTCTCCGCCGCCGAGATCGTGCGCGAGGTGCTCGCCTCGCCCTATACGCGCATGCCGCTATGGCGCGACAAGCACGAGAACATTGTCGGGATCCTGCATGCCAAGGATCTGCTGCGCGCCCTCGATGCGGTGGGCGGCGACGCGGAGAAGCTGAAGATCGCGCAGATATCCTACGAACCCTGGTTCGTGCCCGACATGACCAGCCTGCGCGACCAGCTGCGCGCCTTCCTCTCCAAGAAGACCCACTTCGCCCTCGTCGTTGACGAATACGGCGAGGTGGAGGGGCTGGTGACGCTCGAGGACATTCTCGAGGAGATCGTCGGCGACATCAAGGACGAGCATGATCTCTCGGTGCAGGGTGTGCGCGTCCAGCCGGACGGCTCCGTGCATGCGGAGGGCTCGGTGCCGATCCGCGATCTCAACCGGGTGATGGACTGGACCCTGCCCGACGAGGAGGCCACCACCATTGCCGGCCTCGTCATCCACGAGGCCCAGCTCATCCCCGATGCCGGCCAGGCCTTCACCTTCCACGGCTTCCGCTTCCAGGTCCTGCGCAAGGCCCGCAACCGCATCACCTCGCTGCGCATCACCCCGCTGGCGGCGCTCGCGCCAAGGGAATAGGGAGCGGCCTGTCCAATCGAAGGGCTGCGTCCGCCTGAGCGCATTGAGCGCTGTCCCGTCCGTGATGCGCTCGCCGTTGAAAACACAGCTGCGGGAACTCCGCACGTCCCGCGTCCGACCGTGTCTCAAGAGCCGACACCAGGCCCGGTGGTCGCGCGTTTCGTTCTGGAGCCCCCGGCCTGACTCCGTCAGGTCGCAACGCGCTCTCAGGCCAAGGAGGCTTCATGCAGATCCCGATGCTCCCCTTCACCGTCACCGACTGGAGCGACGTACCCGTCACCGAGCATGCCGGCGAGACCGGAACGGCGTTCTGGCGGACTTTCAATGTCGGCGATCTCAGAATCCGCATGGTCGATTACAGCCCGGGCTACCTCGCTGACCACTGGTGCGATCGCGGCCATGTGCTGTTTGTTCTGGAAGGTGAGCTCAAGACGGAGTTGCGGGACGGTCGAACCTACAGGCTGACGCCAGGCATGAGCTATCAGGTCTCGGATTTCGGCGATGCCCCCCATCGCTCCTCGACCACGACCGGCGCCAGGCTCTTCATCGTGGACTAGGGTATGGTCCGATCGATCAACCGCATATCCTGCTGGCGTCAATCAATTGGGCATGCAACAGGAAATTGGGCTTTCAGAAGGTAGCGGCCGAAGTCGAACGCAGCCGCAAGCCCATGCGACGTGGCGGGTCCACCTCAAAACGGTCTGAAGCGGCTTGCCTGGGTGCGGTTGCGGCGCAACCTCCATCGCATCCGAAGGGTAGCGTCCCTTGCGCAGCGCATGGCAGGTTCACCAGGGCCGGGCTTCAAAAAAGCCGTTGGCATTCCCCGGCATCACGGCCAAGATGCCGCGCTGGCGCTTCGGCGTCGCGAAAACGCACAAGAATTTCCGGGAGGAACACAATGAAATCGATCCGCATGGCGCTTCTGGGTGCCGTCGCAACCGTCCTTGCCGTGGGCGCGGCGGATGTCCAGGCGCAGGAGCGCATCACGCTGAAATCGGCATCCTCGACATCGTCCTACTATGTGATGATGGTGCAACTTGCCGAATTGCTGCGCGAGACAGGGGATTTCTCGCCCACCGTCGAGGAAAGCCAGGGCTCGGTCCAGAACGTGATGGAATCGCGCATGCGGCAGGGCAATTTCCTGTTCACGACGCCGCCGAGCCTGCTGCGCGCCGCCGCCGCCGGCACGGGGCCGTTCGAGGATCAGGCCTTCGAGACCGCCCGCACGCTGTTCGTGATGCCCTATGTCACGCTGCAGATCGTGGCGCGGGCCGATAGCGGCATCGAGACCGTCTCCGATCTCGCCGGCAAGACCGTCGTGCCCGGCGGCACCGGTACCTTCTGTGAAGGCCGGACCCGCGCCGTGCTCGATGCGCTCGATCTGACGGACGCGATCGACACTGCCGATATCGAATTGTCGGCTGCGGCCAATGCCATGCGCAATCAGCGCATCGATGCCTATTCCACCTGCTCGGCACATCCGGTTCCCGGCCTCGTCGAACTGGCCACGACCACGGATGTGAAGATCATCTCCTTCTCCGAGGAGGAGCGCGAGCAGATCCTGGCGCTCGATGCGAGCTCCGGCCCGATCACCATCGCCGCCGGCACCTATAATGGCCAGGACGAGGATGTTCATACCGTGGGTGTGCCCGTGGGCGCCTATGGCACGGAAAACATGTCGGACGATGCGGCCTATGCCATCGTCAAGACCTTCTGGGAAAACAAGGACCGGCTCGCCGGTGACCAACCCTGGTGGGACGGGGTGAACGAATCGCTGGTCCAGTATCTGTGGGCCGAGGTGCATCCCGGCGCAGCGCGCTACTATGAGGAAATCGGCGTGACCATGCCGAGCCGCGACTGATCCGGCTGCCTCGCGGGCGCGCTGTCCCCGTCCATTCGGCACGGACGCGCCCGCGAACATTCCATCCTCCAACCGCGATTACCCTTCATGTCCGAAAAGACGCTCATGTTCGCCGAGGAGCGCGGCATCCCGGCGGATTCGCCGCTTGCCGGTTCGCTCGCGGTCGTTTCGCTGCGTGCCTGGATCATTCTGGCGCTGGCCCTGACCAGTGTCGGCTTCCACCTCTATCTCGTCTTTTCCGGGCTCATTCCCGCGCTGGTGACCCGTCCGGTCCACCTGATCCTGGCGCTGCCCTGGATCTTCCTGATCGCGCCGGCGAATAACCGTTTCGAGCGCTGGTCGGGGCCGGTCTTCGTCGCGCTGGGCCTGTTCTGCGCGGGCTATATCGTGTGGAACCACGCCACGCTGACGCGGCAATACGGCTCGCTGTCCACGCCGGTGCAGTTCTTCGTCGCCATCGGGCTGATCCTCGTGGTGCTGGAAATGGCGCGCCGCGCGATCAAATGGGTGCTTCCGCTCGTGGCCCTCATGGTGCTGCTCTACGGCTATTTCGGTGAATACATCCCCGGCCATTTCGGCCATTCCGGCCTGCCGGACGCCTATTTCTTCGGAACCCTGATCATCACCGAGGGTGGGCTCTGGTCCAGCCTGACGGGGATCTCGGCGGAGACGATCGCCCCCTTCATCATTCTCGGCGCGCTGATTTCCGCCGGCACGGCCGGGACCGGCTTCATGTCGCTGGCGACGCAGATCGCCGGGCGCCTGCGCGCCGGCGCGGCGAAGATCGCCGTGGTCTCCTCAGCGCTCTACGGCTCGATCTCCGGCGTGGCGGCGGCCAATACCGCATCGACGGGCATGGTCACCATCCCCGCCATGATCCGGCTCGGCTATCCGCGCACGCTTGCCGGAGCGACCGAGGCGGTGGCCTCCACAGGCGGGCAGATCATGCCGCCCCTGATGGGGGCGGGCATTTTCGTGATGGCGGAATTGCTGCGCATTCCCTATGTCGAGATCATGCTGGCGGCGACGCTGCCGGCCTTGCTGTTCTTCGCCACGACCTGGGTCGCCATCCATCAATACGCGATCAAGTACGATCTCAAGGGCCTGCGACGGGACGAATTGCCGGGCTGGCTCTTCGTCTCGCGGACGGTGCCCTTCTTCCTGGTTCCGTTTCTCATCCTGGTCTACGTCCTCGCCTTCACTTCCTATACCGCACCCTACGCCGCCTTCTACGCGGCGGCGGCGATGTTCCTGGCTCTCGCCATCGATTCGACCGGTGCCTTCCGGCTGCGGCGCTGGGCGGCGCGGATCTGGTCGGCGAGCGAGGACGCGGCGGCGCAGGTGGCCAATATCGCCGCGATCATCATCTGTGCCTCCTTGATCGTGGGCGTGTTCAACATGACCGGGCTCGGCATCAAGATCACCGCGCTGATCCTCTCGGCTTCGGGTGATTCCCTGTGGGTGGCGCTGATCCTCACCGGTGTCGCCGCCCTCGTCCTCGGCATGGAACTGCCCACCACCGCGGCCTATCTGATCTGCGTCTCCGTCGCCGGCCCCGCTCTCGTGGAACTCGGCCTGCCCGAGCTCTATGCGCATCTGTTCGTCTTCTGGTACGCGCTCCTGTGCACGATCACACCGCCCGTTTGCGGCAACGTCTTCATCGCCGCAGGCATTGCGCGCGCGCCCTGGTTCGCGACCGCCCTGCGCTCGATGTCGGTGGGGCTCGGACTGTTCATCGTGCCGATGGCCTTCGTCGCCAATCCCTCGCTGCTGCAGCTCGCCGATGCGCCGGCCCTGGCCATCCTGGCCCTGGTCAAGATCCTCGCCGGGCTGACGCTGATCAGCGCCGGTGTGGTCGGGACGGTCAGGGGCTGGCCGCTGCGGATCGCGGCGCTGGCCGCCGGTTTCGGCGTGATCTTTGCCTTCGGTGTGTGATCGGGCCGGCTTCACCTCTGCATGCGCACCCTGCTCAGACCGACGGGGTCAGGCCGGGCGCTCCAGATCGTTGTCTGGCCCATCATTTTTCCCGTCAGCCGGTATCCACCTGACGGCATGATGCGCCAGCACGGGTCGGCGGCGCGGGTTCCGGAATCACGCGCCGCTATTCCACGCCGGAGGGCACAGAATACGCGTTACGTCGTGGTGCTGCGCTTCGTCGAGGAAAACCGCTGGCCCTCGCAAGTGGTGATGGCCGGCCTGCTGCCGGCGGGATTCGAGATCGAGGATCCCCGTCTCGAGGGTTCGGCGGATATCGACCGGTTTGACTGGTTCGATGACGTGGATGCGGCGCATGTCGCATTCCGCGACGACCGTTTTACGGCAGGCTTCACCCGTGATGCGCAAAGGCCGCGGGCGCGTGCGGCTGATATGTCCGACGCATCGGCAGCCAGCGCCGCAATGCCCCTCAGATCGCCGTCGTGATGATGTAGCCGGGCGGGTGGGACTGGGTGACGAGGGTGACGGGCGCGTCGCCGATCCAGGTGACGCGCTCCATGGTGAAGATCGGCGCGCCCGGTGCACAGCGCAGGCAGGCGGCGCAATCCGCATCCGCCGAGGCTGCGCCGAGGGTGAGTTCGCCGCGCGTATAGGGCACGTTCTGGACGAGCCAGGCATTGGCGCTGATCTGCGTGAGATCGACCTCCAGGATCTCCGGCACGGCTTGCGGATTGACCCAGCGATCCTCGTAGGCGTGCGGGCTGCCGTCGGCCAGATGCAGGGCGCGCACATGCAGGAGCCTCGCCTGCGGCGGCAGGCCCATCCGGCTGCGCACGGCCAGCGGCGCCACGACGTGGTTCCGGCTGATCAGGGCATAATCGTAACGCGCGCCGCGTGCCTCGATCTCCTGGCGGATGACGGGGATGTGCAGGGTCGCCCGGCGCAGCGGATTGAGCGCGACGCGCGTGCCGGCCTTGCGGCGTCGGTCGATCAGGCCGGTCGCGGCCACTTCGCGCAGGGCCCGGTTCACGGTGGAGCGGGCGCAGCCGTATTGGGCGGCGAGTTCGGCCTCGTGCGGGATCAGCTCGCCCGGCGGCCAGGCGCGCGACCGGATGCGCGCGAGCACATCGTCGCGGATCGCCTGCCAGGTGGTGGCCGACCGGCGCGGATGGCCCGGCGCGAGGTCGGGCAGGGAAGGGGGATCGGTTTCGTCAGATCGCATCACTTCATCAGATCGCATCACCGAGCCGCCGCATGGTCTGTCCGTAACGCCGCGTGATTGCCGCGCGCGCCACATGTTGTCCCGCTTGTACCAGATGCCGCCCTGCGGACCAGACGTCGCGGACCATATGATCGTCGCCGGCAAAGATGAAAGCGTCGAGCAGCGTGTCGCCGCCCTTGCCCGCGAGATCGACAGCCTCGCCGTCGAGCGCCGTCAGATCGGCGAGGGCACCCGGCGCGATCGTCCCGCTGTTGCGCCCCGCCGCCTGCGCACCGCCGCGCAACGCACCCTCGAACAGCACCCGTCCGGTGGAGGCGTCGGGGCGGGCGAGCGCGGCGCGGGAGCGGTCGCGCAGGCGCTGCGTATATTCCAGCGTGCGCAATTCCTCGCTGAGGCTGATGCGGATATTGCTGTCAGAGCCGATTCCGAAACGCCCGCCGGCGCCGAGCCAGCGCACGCCGTCGAAGATGCCGTCACCCAGTGAGGATTCGGTGATCGGGCAGAGCCCCGCCACGGCCCCGGTCGCAGCCAGCGCCCGGGTCTCGTCCGGCTCCATCTGCGTGCAATGGATCAGGCACCAGCGTTGATCGACGGGCATCGTCGCGAGAAGATGTCGCACGGGCCGTGCGCCGTGATGGGCGAGCACCTCCTCGACCTCGCCGACCTGCTCGGCCAGATGCATGTGCACCGGCCCGTCATCCAGGCCGGGCAGGGCGGACAGCGCTTCCGGCGTCACCGCGCGCAGGCTGTGCGGCGCGAGACCGAGGCGCGTATCGGCGGGAAGCGCCGACAGCGCCTTGCGCGCGCCTTCGACGAGGCGGGCGAAACGGTCGAGATCATTGCCGAAGCGGATCTGCCCCGGCCCGAGCGGGCGCCCGTCACAGCCGCCCTGCTGGTAGAGCACCGGCAGAAGGGTCAGTCCGATCCCGCTGGTCTGCGCGGCGGCGGCGATGCGCGCCGACATCTCCGCCAGATCATCGTAAGGCACCCCGCCCGGCTGGTGATGCAGATAGTGAAATTCGACGTTGCAGGCATAGCCCGCCTCCAGCATCTGCATCTGCACGAAGGCGGCGATCGCCTCGACATCATCCGGTGTGAGCCTGTCGAGAAAGCAAAACATCAGCTGCCGCCAGGTCCAGAACGTATCGCGCGGATCGGGCCCGCGCTTCTCGGTCAGCCCGGCCATGGCGCGCTGGAAGGCATGCGAATGCAGGTTGGCCGGCGCGGGCAGGAGGATCGCGTGCCGCGCGCCTGCGGGGGCGGCGCCCGCCTCGACACGCGCGATCCGGCCATCGGCGCCGATTGCGATCAGAACGTCGCGGGCCCAGCCCGTATCGAGCAGCGCCTGTTCGGCGAAGAGCAGGGTGTGTTGCGCATCGGGAGCCGACATGGCGATACCGTCTCAAAAGGCGTTGACAGGATTAATATGTACAGTCTTATTATTGATAGATACAGACATAAAAAACCAAAAAGACACCGTGCAGCAGGGGAATTTTCGTGACGCAGCAATGTCTCGCCAATGCGAAACTCGCCACGCTCGCGGGCGATGGCTACGGTCTCGTCGCGGCGGGCGCCGTCGTCACCGAGGGTGAGCGGATCGTCTGGGCCGGACCCGAATCGGCGCTGCCCCCCGCCCATGCCCATATCCCGCGCCGGGATATGGGTGGACGGCTGGTCACGCCGGCCCCGATCGATTGCCACACCCATCTGGTCTTCGGTGGTGACCGGGCGCGCGAATTCGCCCTGCGGCTGGAAGGGGCGAGCTACGAGGAGATCGCGCGCGCCGGCGGCGGCATCCTCTCCACCGTGAAGGCGACGCGGGAAGCCGACGAAGCGACGCTGCTGGCGCGCGCCCTTCCCCGTCTCGACGCGCTGATCACTGAGGGCGTCACCACGCTCGAGGTGAAATCCGGCTACGGGCTCGATCTGGAGACCGAACTGCGCATGTTGCGCGTGGCGCGGCGTCTCGCGGACGAGCGCAAGGTGCGCATCCGCACGACGCATCTGTGCGCCCATGCCTGCCCGCCGCAATATGCGGGCCGCAAGGATGCCTTCATCGACGAGATCTGCATCCCATCGCTGCGCGCGGCCCATGCGGAGGGGCTGGTGGATGCTGTCGACGGATTCTGCGAGGGGATCGCCTTCGACACGGAGCAGATCGCGCGGGTCTTCGATACGGCGCGCGCGCTCGGCCTGCCGGTGAAGCTTCATGCCGAGCAGCTCACCCATCAGGGCGGCACGGCGCTCGCGGCAAGCTATGGCGCACTCTCGGCCGATCACGTGGAATACGCCACTGAGGCCGATGCCCGCGCCATGGCTGAATCGGGCACCGTCGCGGTGATCCTGCCGGGTGCGTTCTACACGCTGCACGAAAAGCAGTTGCCGCCAATCGCCGCCTTCCGCGAACACGGCGTGCCGATGGCGCTCTCGACCGATTGCAATCCAGGCTCCTCGCCGCTCACCTCCATCCTGCTCGCCATGAATATGGGCTGCACCCTGTTTCGCCTGACACCTGCCGAGGCCTTGCGCGGGGTGACGGTGAATGCCGCGCGCGCTCTCGGGCTCGATGATTGCGGGCGCATCGCACCGGGTTTGCGCGCCGATCTCGCGGTCTGGGACGTGGATGATCCGGCGGAGCTCGCCTGGCGGATCGGCTTCAACCCGCTGCATGAGCGGATCTTCGGGGGCGTGTCATGCTGACGCTCATACCCGGTGAAACCGGGCTCGACATGCTGGAGCGCCTGTGGCGCGAGGGCCTGCCGGCACGGCTCGCGGATACGGCGCGCCCGGGTATCGAGGCTGCGGCGGAGAGGGTGCGCGAAGCCGCCGAGGGCGGTGAGGCGGTCTACGGGGTGAATACCGGATTCGGCAAGCTCGCCTCGGTGAAGATCGCCCCCGGCGATACCGCCACGCTGCAGCGCAATCTCATCCTCTCCCATTGCTGCGGCGTCGGCGAACCCCTAGACGCGGCGACCACCCGGCTGATGATGGCGTTGAAGCTGCTCAGCCTCGGGCGTGGCGCGTCCGGCGTGCGCTGGGAGGTGATCGCGGCGATCGAGGGCATGCTCGCGCGCGGCGTGACACCGGTCGTCCCGGTCCAGGGTTCGGTCGGCGCATCCGGCGATCTCGCGCCGCTCGCCCATATGAGCGCGGTGATGATCGGGGAGGGGGAGGCCTGCTTCGCCGGTCAGCGCATGCATGGCGCCGATGCGCTCGCGCAAGCGGGGCTCGCGCCGGTCACGCTCGGCCCCAAGGAGGGGCTGGCGCTGATCAACGGCACGCAATTCTCCACTGCGCTGGCGCTCGCCAATCTGTTCGAGGGCTGGCGGCTGGCGCAGGCAAGCCTGGTGATTTCGTGTCTCTCCACCGATGCGATCATGGGTTCGACCGCGCCGCTCGAGGCGGAGATCCATGCGCTGCGCGGTCAGCCTGGCCAGATCGCTGTGGCGCATGCCATGCGTGATCTGATGGCAGGCTCGGCCATTCGCGAGAGCCACCGCGACGGCGATACCCGGGTGCAGGACCCCTATTGCATCCGCTGCCAGCCGCAGGTGCTCGGTGCCGCGGTCGATCTCCTGCGCTTTGCGGCATCGACGCTGGAGCGCGAGGCGAATGCGGTCACCGACAATCCGCTGGTGACGGCGCAGGGAATCGTCTCCGGCGGGAATTTCCATGCCGAACCCGTCGCTTTCGCCGCCGACATCATCGCGCTCGCACTCGCCGAGATCGGTGCCATCGCGCAGCGCCGGGTGGCGCTGATCGTCGATCCGACGCTCAGCTTCGACCTGCCGCCCTTCCTGACGCCGGAGCCCGGGCTGAATTCCGGTCTGATGATCGCGGAAGTCACGACGGCGGCGCTGATGAGCGAGAACAAGCATCTGGCCAATCCCTGCGCCACCGATTCCACCCCCACCTCCGCCAACCAGGAGGATCACGTCTCGATGTCGGCGCATGGTGCCCGGCGTCTGGGCAGAATGGTCGATAATCTCGCCGTGATTCTCGGCATCGAGGCGCTGTGCGCGGCGCAGGGGATCGGTTTTCGCGCGCCGCTCGAAACCTCGCCCCGGCTGCGCGCCGTGCTTGCCGATCTGCGCGAAGTCAGCCCGGCCCTCGCCGGCGACCGTTATCTCGCCCCGGATATCGAGGCTGCCACGCGGCGCGTGCGTGACGGCGCCCTTGCGCGCGCTTGTGGGCTGGACTTCCCGCTATGACGGCCCGGGCCGAAACCCTCCGCCCGCGACGGGCATGGCACGATCCGTGCTTCGCCTTTCCCGACACCGGCGCGCGAAGGGCGGCATCACGCACAAAATCTCCCGAAAACGCCATTGCGAGTGACCGAGCATGACCGATCCGCGCCACAATATCCGCGATGTCTTCCCGCCCACCGGCCCCGAGATCAGCGCGAAGAGCTGGCTCACGGAAGCACCTCTGCGGATGCTGATGAACAACCTGCATCCCGATGTCGCCGAGAACCCGCACGAACTCGTCGTCTATGGCGGGATCGGGCGCGCCGCCCGCACCTGGGAGGATTTCGACGCCATCGTCGCCGCCCTGCGCAAGCTCGACGAGGATCAGACCCTTCTGGTGCAATCGGGCAAGCCGGTGGGCGTATTCCGCACCCACAAGGACGCGCCGCGCGTGCTGATCGCCAATTCCAACCTGGTGCCGCACTGGGCGACCTGGGCCCATTTCAACGAGCTCGACCGCAAGGGTCTCGCCATGTACGGCCAGATGACGGCGGGCTCCTGGATCTATATCGGCACGCAGGGCATCGTGCAGGGCACCTACGAGACCTTCGCCGAAGCCGGGCGCCAGCATTACGGCGGTGACCTCGCGGGCCGCTGGATCCTTACCGCCGGGCTCGGCGGCATGGGCGGCGCCCAGCCGCTCGCCGCCGTGATGGCCGGGGCCTGCTGCCTCGCCGTGGAATGCGACGAGACCCGGGCGGATTTCCGCATCCGCACCCGCTATTGCGACGAGAAGACCCACAGCCTCGACGAGGCGCTGGCGATGATCGCGCGCTGGACCAGAGCCGGCGAGGCGAAATCCGTGGCGCTGATCGGCAATGCGGCCGAGATCTTCCCCGAACTCGTGCGCCGCATGCGCGACGGCGGGCCGCGCCCGGACATGGTCACCGACCAGACCTCGGCGCATGATCCGATCCACGGCTATCTGCCGATCGGCTGGAGCGTGGCCGACTGGCGCGCGAAGCAGGAGAGCGATCCGGCTGCCGTCGAGGCGGCGGCGCGCGCGAGCATGAAGGCGCATGTCGCGGCCATGGTCGATTTCTGGAACGAGGGCGTGCCCACACTCGATTATGGCAACAATATCCGCCAGGTGGCGAAGGAAGAGGGGCTTGAAAACGCCTTCGCCTTCCCCGGCTTCGTGCCGGCCTATATCCGTCCGCTCTTCTGCCGTGGCGTCGGCCCGTTCCGCTGGTGTGCGCTCTCGGGCGACCCGGAGGATATCTACAAGACCGATGCGAAGATGAAGGAGCTCTTCCCCGAGAACGAACATCTGCATCGCTGGCTCGACATGGCCCGCGAGCGCATCGCCTTCCAGGGGCTGCCGGCCCGGATCATGTGGATCGGGCTCGGCGACCGGCACCGGGCGGGGCTCGCCATCAACGAGATGGTGCGCAACGGCGAATTGAAGGCGCCCGTGGTGATCGGGCGCGATCACCTCGATTCCGGCTCCGTCGCCTCGCCCAACCGCGAGACGGAATCCATGCTGGACGGCTCGGATGCTGTGAGCGACTGGCCGCTACTCAATGCGCTGCTCAACTGCGCTTCGGGCGCGACCTGGGTGAGCCTGCATCACGGCGGCGGGGTCGGCATGGGCTTCAGCCAGCATTCGGGCATGGTGATCTGCTGCGACGGCTCCCACGATGCCGACAGGCGCATCGCCAATGTGCTGTGGAACGACCCCGCCACCGGCGTCATGCGCCACGCCGATGCGGGCTACGAGATCGCGCGCGACTGCGCCCGCGAGCACGGGCTCGACCTGCCCGGCATCCTGAAGGACTGAGACCGCCCCAATCGAACAACCAGAGGAGAACACCATGGAAAGACGGACTTTTCTCAAGACGGCCGTGACCGGCGCTGCCGGCGCTGCCGCCGCATCGACCCTTGCCGCCCCGGCCATCGCCCAGGACGTCATTCGCTGGCGCATGGTCTCGGCCTGGCCGCGCAACCTGCCCGGACCGGGCGTCGCGGCGCAGATGCTGGCCGACCGCATCGTCACGCTCTCGGGCGGGCGGATCGAGATCGAATTCTTCCCGGCCGGCGAAGTCGTGCCCGGGCCCGGCGTGTTCGACGCGGTGGGTGAAGGCACCGCCGATATCTACCATGCGGTGCCGGCCTACTGGGGCTCGAAATCACAGGGTATCCTGCTCTTCGGCAGCCAGCCGCTGGGGCTGAACGCGATCGAGCAGCATGGCTGGATGCTGCATGGCGGCGGGCAGGCGCTCTATGACGAGATGTATGGCCGCTTCAATCTCAAGCCCTTCCTGTGCGGCAATTCCGGTCCGCAATGGGCCGGCTGGTTCCGCAACGAGATCAACAGCCTCGATGATCTGCGCGGCCTGCGCTACCGCACAACGGGACTCAATTCGGTGGTGATGTCGCGGCTCGGCGTCGCGGTCGAGGCGATGTCCGGTCCGGCCATGTTCCAGGCCCTGCAATCGGGCGCGCTGGATGCGGGCGAGTTCATCGGCCCCTGGACCGATTCGACGCTGGGCTTCCAGCAGGTCGCCGATTACTATTACGACAACGGCGTCGGCGAGCCTTCCTCTGCGGAGGAATGCGCGGTCAATCTCGACAGCTGGAACAGCCTGCCCGACGATCTCAAGCAGGCCGTCGGATTCGCCGCCGAGAGCCTCTACAATCCGGTCCTGACCGAATACAACACCAACCATGCCCGCGCCCTGCGCGAGCTCGTGGCCGGTGGTACGCAGGTGATGTCGTGGCCGGAGGAGATCATCGTCGCCATGGGCAACACAATGGGTGAGGTTCTCGACGAGATGCTCGAAGACGAGGACGAACTGGTGCGTCGCATCACCGAGAGCTTCCTCGACTATCGCAATCTGATGGTCGATTACATGGCCCATTCCGAGGCCGCGCAGCTGGCTGCGCGTAACCTCGACTTCACCTATGGCGGTTCGGGCCGCTGACGACACGACCGGCGGGTGCTCTCGAGGCACCCGCCGCCTTTGCGACAGGGCGGAGACGGGATATGGCGCGCATCGCCGATGCACTGGACTGGATCAACCGGATCGTCGGCAATGTCGTGATGTGGTTCGCCCTGGCGATGGTGCTCCTGCAATTCGCTCTGGTGATCCTGCGTTACGTCTTCGGCATCGCCTCGATCTTCGCCGGCGAGGGCGTGCTCTATCTGCATGCCGGCCTGTTCATGCTGGGTGCGGGTTACACGTTGCTGCTCCAGGGGCATGTCCGGGTCGATATCTTCTATGCCCGGCGCTCCCGGCGCGGGCAGGCGATCATCGACATCTTCGGCCATCTGGCGCTGCTCGGCCCGGCGCTGGTCATCCTGCTCTACTGGTCCTGGCCGATGGTGCGCCGCTCCTGGGCGATCCTCGAGGGCCCGATCTCGGTCGGTGGCATCCCCGCCTCGTTCCTTCTGAAATCACTGATACCGGCCTTTTGCGTGCTGCTGCTGATCCAGGGTGTCTCCGCCCTGATCCGTGATCTGATCCGGCTGCGGGAGGCCCCTGATGCCGCTTGATCTGATCATGTTCGCCGCGCTGATCGTGGTGATCCTGCTTGGTTATCCCGTCGCCTTTTCCATTGCCGGCGTCGCCACCGCCTTCGCGCTTCTGGGCTGGTGGCTCGATGCCTTCTCCATCGGGATGATGGGCGCGCTCGGCCAGCGCTTCTTCGGCGTCATGACCAATCCGGTCCTCACCGCGATTCCGCTCTTCGTGCTGATGGGGGTGGTGCTGGAGAAGTCGCGCATCGCGGAGGATCTGCTCGAGACAATGGGGCGGTTGTTCGGAGCCGTGCGCGGCGGACTCGGCGTCTCGGTGATGCTGGTGGGCGCGCTGCTCGCCGCCTCGACGGGAATCGTCGGCGCGACCGTCGTGGCCATGGGCCTGATCGCGCTGCCGGCCATGCTACGCAACGGCTACAATCCGCGCCTCGCCGCCGGCTCCGTCTGCACGGCGGGGACACTCGGCCAGATCATCCCGCCCTCAACCCTGCTGATCATCCTCGCCGAGGTGATGTCCTCCGCCTTCCAGCAGGCGCAATTCGCCATGGGGCGCTTTACCGTCGAGACAATCTCGGTGGGCCAGACCTTCGCCGCAGCGCTCGTTCCCGGCCTGATCATGGTGGTGATCTACATCCTCTACATCCTCGGGCGGGCCTTCCTCATCCCGGGCGACGCGCCGGCCATGCAGCGCCCGGAAAAACGGGTGAGCCATGCCGAGATCCTCGGCGCCGTCGCGCCGCCGATCCTGCTGATCATCGCGGTGCTGGGGGCGATCCTTGGCGGCATCGCCTCGCCCAATGAGGCGGCGAGCGTGGGGGCGGTGGGCGCGATCCTGCTCGCGGGCTACAGACAGGGCGCGCCGCGCTGGCTGATCCTGACGGGCGCGGCGGCGCTCGGCCTGCTCGCGGTGGCGGCGGGATTGCAGCCGGTGCGGTTGCAGCGTTCGGATGCCGGCGCACTCGAATATACGCTCGGCACGCTCTATGCGGGGCTGGTGCTGATCGGTCTCGCGGCGGTAATCGTCGCCCTGCAGAGCCTCATGCGCCAACGCATCATCGTGGCTGCCATGCGGCAGACGCTGGTCGTGACGGCGATGATCTTCGCCACCATCCTGATGGCGTCCTTCTTCAGCCTCGTCTTCGTAGGACTTGGTGGCGAGCACCGGGTCGCCACGATTCTGGAGAGCCTTCCGGGCGGGCCGACCGGCGCCTTGATCTTTGCCATGCTGTTCATCTTCGTGCTCGGATTCTTCCTCGATTTCGTCGAGATCTCGGTGATCCTGCTGCCGCTCCTGATCCCGCCGCTGATCCTGATGGGGCACGATCCGATCTGGCTGGCGGTGCTGATCGCGATCAACCTGCAGACCTCGTTCCTCACCCCGCCCTTCGGCTTCTCGCTGTTCTACCTGCGCGGCGCGGCGCCGAAGGAGGTGACCACGGGGATGATCTATCAGGGCGTCGCCCCCTTCATCCTGCTCCAGGCGCTGGCGATCCTCCTGATCTGGCTGGCGCCAGCGCTGGCCACCTGGCTCCCGCGCGCGCTGTTCTGAGAGGGGAACCGCTGCCGGGTCGGTCGATGGTTCAGACCATTGAATCGCCGGGATGTGGCCCGTCTGTGTCAGGGCGCAAGCATTGATGAAAAGCGCGCCATGCAGATCCCGTGACAGTATCGCAGTCGTCTCGAACGCAGCGATGTCACGCGGATGGCCGTGCAGCAAAAGCGGCCGAAGCGCCCTCAGGCCGCCGGCGCCGCGTCTGCGCCTGATCCCGTGGCCTCTTGCGGAACGTCGAAGCTGAGCGTGGCGCGGGTGCCGGGATGGGTGGGGTCGTACCGGATCTCGGTCTTGAGATTGGCCGCCATTGCCTTGACGATCCGGGTTCCCAGTCCGCTGCCCTGCGGCGCGCCGGCGATGTCGAAACCGACCCCGTCATCCTCGACGACAAGGCGGATGCGCGCTTCGTCCTCGCGCCGCAGGAAGACCCGGATTTCGCCGGGGGCATCTTCCGGATAGGCGTATTTGGTGGCATTGGTGACGAGTTCCACCACGATCACCCCGAGCGAAATCGCCTGATCGGTCGGTGCCTCGATCGGCTCTGCCGTCACGCGCAGGGTCTCATGCGTGCCCGATGCCCGCATGGCCTGGCCCAGCTCCTCGATCAGGCCGGTGAGATAGGCATCGAGCTCGACGCGGCGTACATCCCGCGACGTATAGAGCCGCCGGTGGACCTGCGAGATCGCGGCGATGCGGGTTTGCGTCTCGACCAGCGCATCGCGGGCGGGACCTTCGGGCACAATGCCCTTCTGCATGGTGACGAGGGAAGCCACCAGCTGCAGCGAATTCGCCACCCGGTGATTGACCTCGCGCAGGAGCATCTCGGCGCGGTCGCGCTGCTCGCGCACTTCCCTTTCGGCGCGTTCCTTGGCGCGGCGCACGCATTCCTGCTCCAGCGCCTGGCGGATCGAGGCGCCAAGCAGATCGAAGAAGGCGCCGCCGACATCCTTGACGATGTAATCCGCCGCGCCGCTCTTCAGCGCCGCCACGGCGATACGGCCCTCATCCGCCCCGGTGACGTAGATCACCGGCGCCGGGGCCGGCATGGCGCGGATTTCCCGGAGAACCTCGAGTCCTTCCTTGCCGGGCATGAAATGATCCAGGGCGACGACGTCGAAGCGGTCCTGCGCCAGCTGCGCCAGACCCGCATCCCCGCCTTCGGCATAGGTGACCTCCATCCCCTGGCGCGTCAGGGCGCGCGCGACGAGGCGCCCGAAGGCGGGATCGTCATCGATATAGAGCACTCGGACCGTCTTGTCGGCGCCCATGCCGTCAGCCCTCCGGCACCTGCATGACGGAGAGGAAAAGGCCGAGCTGGCGGATCGCCGTCGCGAAGGTGTCGTATTCCACCGGCTTGGTGATATAGACGTTGCAGCCCAGATCGTAGCAGCGCTGGATCTCGGTCTGGTCGTCGGTGGTGGTGAGCACGATCACCGGCGCACGTCTGGTCGACTCGTTCTGCTTGATGCGCGCCAGAATATCCGTGCCGCTCATGTCGGGCAGGTTGAGATCGAGCAGCACCAGAAGTGGCCCCTGGCCGCGTGTTTCCGGTGTCTCCAGATGCTGCAAGGCGCTGGTTCCGTCGAGGAAATGCAGGATCTCGTTGTTGACGCCGGCACGGCGCACGTTCTTCTCGATCAGGCGCGCGTGGCCTTCGTCGTCCTCGATCATGATGATGGTCACGGGCAGGGCACTCATGCGTCTTCCTGATGTTCATCCGGTTTGAGAGTTTTGGGCAAGATCACGATGAAAGTCGAGCCCTTGCCGGGCTCCGACTCGACATGGATCGCTCCGCCGAGGCGGCGCACGAGGGCACGCACATGGGCAAGCCCGATCCCCTCGCCGGTCTGATCCTGCGCGCCGGCGCGGCGGAAAAGATCGAAGACCCGCTGGTGATCCCTGGAATCGATGCCGCGCCCGTTATCCGCGATCTCGTAGCGCAGGCGGTGATCCGGCTCGGCATGGCCGCGCACGGTGATCCGCCCCGGGCGGGTCGGATCGAGATATTTCACCGCGTTCTCGATCAGATTGCCAAAGATCTGCTCCAGCGCCACCCGGTCGGAGACCAGATCGGGCATGTCCTCGATCACGATTTCCGCGCCCTCTTCCTCAAGCTGATGGGTGATGTTCTGCACGAGCTGCGCGATCACGTCGCGCATCACGATCGGTTCGGGCGTCAGCACCCGGCGGCCCTCGCGGGAGAGCTTGAGGATCGCGGCGATGAGACGGTCCATGCGCTGGGTGGAGGAGCGGATGAAGTCGAGCGCCTCGGGCAGATCGGTCTCGACCGCCATGCGGGCGTCATCGGTGACGAGTTCCGGCGCTTTCTCCGCGACCTGCGCAATAAAGGCCTCGACCTCCTTGCGCACCGCTTCGAGCTCGGCGGTAAAGCCCATGACGTTGACAAGCGGTGCGCGTAGATCATGGCTGACGATATAGGCGAAGCGCTGGATTTCCTCGTTGGCCTCGGTCAGATCGGCGGTGCGCGCAGCCACCGCATGTTCGAGATTGGCAATCAGCCCGGCGAGTTTGGCGCGGGCGCGCTCCAGCTGGGCGGTGCGCTTCTCGACGCGATGTTCCAGGGTCTCGTTCATCTCTTCGAGGGCGGTATTGGCCTCCTCGGCTTCCTCCGTCGCCCGGGCCTGGCCGAGGGCGGCGAGCCCCAGCAGCAGCGTGGCGAAGAAGCCGATCCCCATGAGCCAGGGAGAGAGCGCGCGGGCGGAATCGGCGGCGAAGGACGGCGTCGTCTCGATCTGCAAGGTCCAGGGGCGGTCGCCGATCTGGATCACCCGCTCGTCGCGAAGCGCGATGGCCGGGTCGGTTTCGCTGCGCGCTGAGCGATAGAGCAGATCGGCCTCATCGGTCGATTCCCCGTCGAAGACGGAGAAGGCGATTTCCGATGGGCGCTCGCGCAGTTCGAAAGAGTGGTCGAAAAGGTCACCTGCGCGAAACGGGCTGTAGACCCAGCCGATCAGCCTCTCGCGTCGATTCTCGACCGTTTCGGGGATGCGTGCGCCGCCATAGATCGGCAGGTAGATCAGAAAACCCGGTTGCAGATCGTCTTCCTCGATCTCCTGGACGAGTTCCACGCGTGCGGATGTGGCGCGCTGGCCACGATCGCGGGCGCGCTCCATCGCGTCGCGCCGGATCGCTTCGGAGAACATGTCGTAGCCGAGCGCGGCGCGGTTTCGCGCGTCCTGCGGTTCAAGATAGACAATAGCCGTATAGGCGTCACGATCGCCCTCGGGCCAGACCCGGAAATCCGAGTGATACTGACGCATCCGCGCCTCGATAGCCGGCAGATCGGAGGCCTCGACGGCCCTGGCAAAGCCGATCCCCTGCACGCCGGGATAGAGCTCCGCGATACGCAGGCGGGCGACATAGCGGCGAAATTCCGGCTGGCTGACCGCGCCGGCGGGGCGGCTCGCCATCAGCGCGGCCGTGCCACGCAGAAGGGCGACGTAATCCTCCATGCGCTGCTGCACTGCAGCCGCGCGCTCTTCCACCAGGGCCACGAAACGCTCCTCGTCGCGTTCGCGCGCGAGGCGTTCGTATTGCTGGCTGAGAAAGAACGTCGCCGCGATCCCGGCGATCACCACGATGGCGGGGAAGATCAGGGCACGCGGTGTACGGGCCGTGATCTGAAAGAGGCCGAGTCTCTTCTTTTTCAAGGCGCGGTTACTCTCACTATCACGGCGAACGGGTTGCAACGGCGAAAGCGCGACATGACGCGATCCTGTCGAAACGCAATAGCCGCGCTTCAGGTTCCCGGGCCTGCGCAAAACTCAACCGCGCGCCCCCAGCCCCGCGATCGCGCGGGCGATACCCTGCGCACGCGGCACCATGGTCTCGACTTCCATGTATTCCTCCGGCGAATGGGCCTTGCCGCCCACGGGGCCGGTGGCGCACAGGGTGGGGCAGCCGACGCTTGCGGTAAAGCCGGAATCGGCGCAGCCGCCGGCGAATTCGCCCTCGATGGCGACGCCGTTCTCCGCCATGGCCTTCCGATAAATCCCGAAAAGTTCCTTCGAGCCGTCATCCTGCACCAGCGGGTGGAATTCGCCCTTGATCATGAGTTCCGCGCGCGTGCCCGCGACATCTTCGGCAGCAACGATCTGCGCGATGCGCGCCATCGCCGCCTCGCGCTGGTCGGGGGTGATATAGCGCAGATCGATCTCGCATTCGGCAAGCGGGGCCACCGTATTCACCGATTGTCCGCCCCGGATCAGCCCGACATTCACGGTGATGCCAGCCTCGATATCGGTGATCGCATGCAGGGCGATGATCTTGTGGGCGAGCGCGCCGATGGCGGAGGCGCCCTGCGCGAAGTTGCCGCCGGAATGGGCCGCCTTGCCGTGGATATTCATCTGCATGAACACGCCGCCCTTGCGCCCGGTCACGATATTGCCCGACGGGCGCCCCGGCTCGGAATTGAACACGGCACGCGCCTCGCGCGCGGTCTCCTCGATGATCGGGCGGCAGGCGGGGGAGCCGATCTCCTCGTCGCTGGTGATCAGGCCGAGCAGCGGCGCCGGCGCGCCGCCGAACTTGTGATAGGCGGCGAGGACGAAGGCGTTGATCACGAGCCCGGCTTTCATGTCGCAGACACCCGGCCCGTAGGCGCGGCCATTCTCGATGCGGAAGGGGCGGCGGGCGACTTCGCCTCTGGGGAAGACCGTGTCGCGATGGCCCATCAGCAGGATCGGTTTGTTGGCACCGCCGGAGCCGGCCACATGCGCCTTGATCGCCTCGCCATAGGTCTCATCGGGGATGGTCGTGGTCGCGATGCCGTGTTCGGCGAAGAAACGCTTGAAGCGCTCCCCCACCGCATCGACGCCAGCCTTGTCATAGGAGCCGGAATCGATATTCACGACCTCCTCCAGCAGGGCGAGCATGGCGGGCTGCTGCTCGGCGAGCCAGTCGGAAACCTGATCGGCGGGGGCGGGGGCTGCGGACACGGGGATCACCTTCATCGGGAGAGAGACCCGGTCAGGCTAGGCCCGCATGGCATGATCAAGGAAGCGGAAAATCGTCACGGGCGTTTCACAGGTTGCGCCTGAGGGGGCTACAGGGAGGCTGCGGCCCTGGCGGCCTGGTCGTAATGACCCGAGAGCGCACGCATCATTGCTGCGATTTCGGAGAGCTGTTCCCTGTCGAGCGTGGTGGTGCTCAAGGGGCCGATCAGGAGCTTGTCGCGAATCTCGCGGTATTTCCTGCAGATCTCCCGGCCTCTCTCGGTGATCTCGACGGTCTTTTCCTTGCCGGCGCGACCGGAAGTGACGAGGCCTGCGCCCTGCAGCTTCTTGACCCCGTAGCTGACGAGATGGGTTTCCTCGATCGAGAGAACGAGGCAGATATCCGCCAGCCTTTTGGCGCGTCCACGATGGTTGACCGTATGCAGGATCAGCACGTCGAGCGGTGAGAGATCCGGTACCCCCGCCGCCGCGATGCAGCGCATCATCCAGCGATGAAAGGCGTGGCTGGCCAGGATCAGGCCGAATTCGAACTCCGACAGGGCCGGCAGCGCCCCCTCCGCCAGATGGGCGGAGGAGACGATGGGACCGATGCCGGAGGGGTTCAGGCTTTTCGCACTCATGACGTCTCCGGACTCGCGCACCGTACGTTACGAATCGCGCATCAGCGTGGTGCCTCCAACATGGTGCGCGGCAGCCAGAGCGCAATATCTGGATACAGTGCCAGCAGGAAGGCTGCCAGACACATGATCAGGAAGAACGGCGCCGTGTAAAGCCCGAGCCTGAAGATGTCTTTTCCGGTAAGTGATTGCAGGACGTAGAGATTGAAACCGACGGGCGGCGTGATCTGCGCCATCTCGACCACCAGAACGATGTAGATACCGAACCAGATCAGGTCGAACCCGGCACCGACCACGAGCGGCATGATGATGGATGTGGTGAGCACCACCATCGAGATCCCGTCGAGGAAGCAGCCCATGATGATGAAGAAGACCGTCAGGGCGAGCAGCAGCATCCCTTGCGAGAGCCCGAAGCTGCCGATCCACTCCGCCAGCACGCGCGGAATGCCGGTAAAGCCCATCGCCGTCGTCAGGAAGGCGGCGCCGGCGAGGATGAAGATGATCATGCAACTCGTCTTGGTCGATGCGACGAGGGCTTCGCGCATGGTCTCCCATGTCATTGTTCCCGTGGCCCAGGCTATGGCGAGCGACAGGAAGACCCCGACGACGGCGGCCTCGGTGGGCGAGGCGAGACCCATATAGATCGAGCCGATCACCCCGATGATCAGCAGGATCACGGGGGCGAGGCGGCGCAGCGCCTTGACCCGCTCCAGGAAGGGCATCGCCGGCTCTGGGGGCGGCATCCTGTCCTTGTTGAACAGGGCCCAGATGATGACATAGGTCATGAACAGGGCCGTCAGCATCAGACCGGGGATCACGCCTGCGATGAACAGCCGCGCCACGGAGAGCTCCGTCGCCGCCGCATAGACGATCAGGATGATCGAGGGCGGGATCATCAGACCGATCGTGGCCGACCCGGCCAGTGCCCCGATCGAAACCGTGTTGGAATAGCCGCGCCTGGCCAGCTCCGAGAGCGAGATGCGCCCGATCGTGGCGCAGGTGGCAGCCGAAGAGCCCGAGACGGCGGCGAAGATGGTCGAGCCGACGATATTGACGTGAATCAGCCGCCCGGGCAGCTTCGCCAGCCAGGGCGCGAGCCCGTCGAACATGTCCTGCGACAGGCGTGTGCGGAAAAGGATGTCGCCCATCAGGATGAACATCGGCAAAGCCGTGAGATCCCAGGATTTGGCTCCCTGCCACATCGAGGTGGCGAGAATGGTGCCGGCGGGCAGGCTCAATTGCAGAATGATGGCGACAAAGCCCATCGTGGCGAGCGCCACGGCGATCCAGAGGCCCAGCCCGATCATGGCGAAGAGCAGTGCGATGAGGCCGAGGCTGACAGGAAGCAGATCCATGGCTCACTCCTCCTGCCCGAGATTGATGGCGTCCTCGGTGCCCGAGAAACTCGGGCGACCGGTGCGCAGGGTGATGATGAACTCGTCGAGGAAGGCGATCGCCAGAAGCACGGCGCCCACCACCATCGCGACCTGCGGGATATAGAGCGGTACCGGCACGAGCCCGGGTGAGACTTCGTTGAAGTGCCAGGTGGTATGGGCGTATTGCGCGAGATGCCAGGAGGCGAAACTCGCGGCGATGGCACCGAAGAGCAGCGCGGTGCCTTCGAGCACGGAACGTACTTTCAGCGGGACGTTGTTGATCAGCATCGTCACCCGGATATGGACGCCGCCCTTGAGCGTCGCGGCAAGGCCCAGAAAGCTCCCCGCGGCGAGCAGATAACCGGCGATTTCCGAGAGTGACAGGATGACGAAACCCGACCGGGTCAGACCAAGCGCGCTGAGTATCGCGTCCACGATCCGACCGCCGACCTGCAGGCCGACGAGAAGGGCGATCGAAACAAGGCAGGCGATCGCGCCCCACAGGGCGATCGCGTAGGTGGTATCAAGGGTGCGTCGCATCAGTCCGGCTCCGAAAACAACAAAAGCGCTCACGACGAGACCGAATTCCGCGATCCGGTCCGCCGGAACGAAAAAGACCCCTTCCGCAGAAGGGGTCTTCGTGGTGCCTTGTCAGCGCAGGGACTCGTAGGTCTCCAACACGGAGGCGCCGCTTTCACCAGCTTCTTCCGCCCATTCAGTGGCGATCTGGGCGCCGATTTCCTGGAAGCCTTCACGCAACGCGTCGGAGGGGGTGATCACGTTGATGCCGTTTTCGGCCAGCTCTGCTGTCGCGGAAACCGTCACCTCTTCGGAAGAGGCCCAGCCGCGCTCCTCGGCGGTCGCGGCAGCGTCCAGCACGGCTTCGCGGGTCGCGTCATCCAGCGCCTCGAAAGCGGCGCTGTTGACGATCACCATGTTGCGCGGAATCCAGGCCTGGGTGTCGTGATAGTATTCGAGGAAGTCCCAGAACTGGGAATCGACGCCAGTGGCCGGGGAGGTGATCGTCGCCTCGACACGACCGGTGGCGAAGGCCGTCGGCAGATCCGCGACCTCGACCTGCACCGGCGTCGCCCCCGAGAGCGCCGCGATGCGACCGGTGCCCGGATTGTAGGTGCGGAAACGCAGGCCCTCCATGTCGTCGATGGACGTGATCTCCATCTTGGCATAGATGCCCTGCGGCGGCCACGGCACAGAGAACAGCAGCGTCAGACCTTCTTCGGCGAGCGCCTCTTCGAGCGCCGGGCGCTGCGCTTCATAGAGCGCGCGGGCATCGTCATAGCTGGTGGCGAGGAAGGGCACCGAATCGAGGCCGTAGATCGGCGCCTCGTTGGCATGGAGCGAGACGAGCACCTCCCCGATCGGCGCGATGCCGGAGCGGATCGAGCGTTTGATCTCCGGGTGGCGGATCAGGGACCCGGCGGAATGGACGGTGATGTCGAGTGTGCCATCCGTGGCCTCGCGGACATCATCGGCGAACTGGCTGATGTTGATGGTGTGGAAATTGCCGTCCGGGTAAGGCGTCGGCATGTCCCAGCTCTGAGCCGAGGCTCCGGCAGTCATTCCGACAACCAGACCGAGCCCCATTGTTGCGCGAGCAAAAGCTTTCATATACAATCTCCCATCGGGTTTGCGCATCCCTCTGATTTTACATGCGCGGTTGCATGCTGTACGGGCCCGGCACGCCTGTCAATATTTTAATAGCGATTTATACCTAATTTGTCGACAAAATGTCGTCGTCGGTCCTTGAGATGTCGCATGCTCATCAACGCGCTCCGACGCGCGCAGCGGGATCGCCATGCGTCCGCGTCGTCATGTTTTCGTGAAACGGCATGCCGGCACCCCATGCCCCGACCGCCCGGTCGCCGGCAGCCCGGTCGCCTTCCGGACACGGTCGGCTAAACGCCTTCCGGCTGCGTCCCGTCGGCGGGTTGCGCGGTATTCTTCTCGCGATCCGAAACCCTGCCGGTCGGTTTCGCCGGCGGCCTGCTGTCGGAAATCGCCCGACCGTCATCAGTCTTGCCGGCCTTGCCGGTCTTGCTGGTCCGTGTCGTCTTGCTGGCGCGTTTCGTCTTGCCGGCCTGGGGCGTCTTGGGGGCGCCGGCTGTCGAGGGTCCCGGTTCCCGGGATGCTGCCTTCGCGGGGTCGCCGCCCGGCGTCTTCTCGCCCATGATCATGCGCGTGACCGCGTCGATACGCGCGCGCAGCCTTGCGTTCTCGGATTCCAGCTGCCTTTGCGCCTCCTTGCGAAAGGCGCCGAACTCCGCCTCGATCCGGCGGCGTTCACCGCGGGCATGGTCGAGCGCACCGTGCAGGGAGGCCTTTTCCGCCCGCAATCCGTCGATCTCGCGCCGCAAGGCATCCTGTGCCGCTCGGGCCGCATCGTCGGAGGTATCCAGCTTGCGCCGAGTGAGGGCGAGGTGTCCTTCAAGAGCGGCGATGCGGGCGCTGGCTTTTTCCAGTTCGGCATGGCGGGCGGCGAGATCGCGGGCCGTCTCGGCTTGCTTGTCGCGCGCCAGAGCGAGTTCCGCTTCGGTCTGCGCCCGCGCGGCGACGGCCGCATCGCGTGCGCCGGCAAAATTCTCCGCCCGGCGTTCGAGCACGCTGCCGCGCGCCTCTTCGTCGGCGAGGGCCTTGCGGGTGCGTTCCAGCGCCGTTCGCAATTCCGCGATGTCTTCGGCCCGGCTGCGCGAAACCCGCTCGATTTCACGGGCGCGACCGGTCTCGGCCTGGAGCCGCGTCTGCAGGTCGGAGACCTCGATGCGCCGTGCGTCGAGATCGGCGAGGGCGCGTCCGTGGCGCGTCTGCAGATCGGCGAGCGTCGTGTCACGCGCGTTGAGCGTTTCCCGGGTTTCGAGGAGTTGAGCACTCAGCCCCGCCGCGCGGGCCTCACTGTCGGCCAGCGCATTGCGGGTCATGGCGAGATCCCGTTCGAGGCGGGCGATTTCGGCGCGGGCCGCTTCGCCTTCCTCCGTCAGCGTCGCGATGCGCGTCATGCGCCGCCCGAGCTCGGCCATGTCCGTGGTCTGCTTTTCGCGCATCGTCTCGAGGCGTTGCTCGATGCGCCGTTCGCGCATGGCAAGTTCCGCGCGCAGCATGTCGCGCTCGGCATTGAGCTCGGCCACGGATGCGGGCAATTGCGCTTCCACCCGCCGGCGCGCAAGCCGGTCCGCGCGCTCGTTGAGCGCCGGCACGATCATCAGCCCGAAAAGCGTCGAGACGAAAAATCCCAACGCGAAGATCATGATGGTTTCGATCACGCGGCCACGCGCCCTCGCTCGATCCTGCGCAGGGACCAACCATGCCACGCCGCGCGCCGGACCGCCACCCCGCTTTCCGGGCTTCGCGTCAGAACGGGTTCCAGGTCGGGCGTTCGGTGAAGTTCAGATAGCCGATATTGATACCCAGCCGCGCTCCGACACCGGAGCGGATGGGTACCACGATGATGTAATTGGCCGAAAGCGCCGTCATGCCGAAACCACCCACGACGTAAGCCGAGCCGTCCATGCCGAGGAAACGCTGGTAGATCGCGTCGGTCGACGGCAGTTCATAGACGAGCATCATCGTGCGCGAGCCTTCGCCGCCGAAATCGAAGCCGATCGAGGGACCCTGCCAGAACACGTTTCTGTTGCCGGCATTGCGTGTGTAGAGCACGCCTTCGCCGTAACGCAATCCGCCGATGAAGGCGCCACCGGCCTCCTGGCCGAGGATGTAGCCGTTGGGCTGGCCCCAGCGTGAAAAGGCTTCCTGCACCGTCAGCGCGAGGCCGCGCGAGATCGAGCCGAAAAAGGCATGGCCCTGTTCGATGATCTCCTGGGATTCGAATTTTTCGGGAGCATCGCGGGGGGTGGGTGCGACACCGCTGCCGGGCTGGCCAGGAGGCGGTAACGTGTTCTGTTGTGCGATGCCCGCAGCGGCGAACGGCCCGGCGATCATCAGGGCGACGATTGCCGGCAGCACGAAGCGCAGGACGCTGCGGCTCCCGAGCGCGATGGCCGGGCGCATCATGAAACCGATTGAGCGCATGCGCGATCTCCTGCTCGCTATGTCGAATCGCCCGATAGTGACAATTCGAATGATTATCTGAACTCCGGTTTCATCCCCGGAGCGCTACAACCCCCAGCCGGCGGAGATGTGTTCCGTCCGCGAAACCAAGCTTTAACCAAGAAGGGTAACATGGCGTTAACGCGCAAAAGCGGCTCGCCCTCATGCGAGGTGACGGCATTCTCCGCAAAGGCAGGATCGACGGGTGCATCACGGGCGTGCCTTCTGCGCCACGGCGCCCGGATCGCCGGGCTCGCGCTGTTGCTGGCTCTGCCGGTATCCGCAGCGGATGCCCGTGCCGCCAGCCCCGATTCGACCGATGCCGGTGCGGCGCGCCTGGCCCTGCTGCCGCCGCTCGTGGGAGCGCAGCAAGGGGTGCGCCGACATGATCATGCCGGGATCGCGCTGGAGGGTTTCGACCCGGTCACCTATTTCATGAGCGGCCCCCCTCGCCCTGGCGATGCGGTGCATGAAGCCGTCTGGAACGGTCACGCCTGGCGGTTCTCCAATGCGGCGAACCGCGCCGCCTTCCTGTCGCGACCCGACATCTACGCCCCGCGCCTGGGTGGCAACGATGCTCTCGCCATGACGGAAGGGCGCATGGTCGAGGCGCAGGCGCGGATCGCCGCGATCGTCGACGGACGGCTGTACCTGTTTCACACGCGTGCCGCGCGCGACGCCTTTCTCGATGATCCCGACGCTGCAGCCCGCGCAGAACGGGTCTGGCGCAAGAGCCGCGAGCAGATGGCGCGCCTTTGACGGTGCAATCGAGGCTTTTCAAGGGGCGCGAAGCCGGTTAGGGAACAACCGGTACGTCCTTGCGCGTGATTCGCGCATGTTGCCGGGGCGCCATCGGAGACATGTTTCATGGCCAAGCTCGATCTCGATTCCCTCGATCTCGCCGCGCTGTTGTGCTCGCGGGTCTGCCACGATGTGATCAGCCCGGTCGGGGCAATCGTCAACGGGCTCGAGGTGATGGAGGACGAGAGCGATCCCGGCATGAAGGATTTCGCTCTTGATCTGATCCGCAAGAGCGCACGGCAGGCCTCGGCGCGGCTGCAATTCGCCCGCATCGCCTTCGGGGCTGCGGGTTCTGCGGGCGCCGCGATCGATACCGGTGATGCCGAACAGGTCGCCAAGGGTTTCTTCCACGACGACAAGACGCGCCTCGTCTGGAATGCAGAGCGCCAGCTTTTGCCGAAGAACCGCGTCAAGCTCCTGCTCAATCTCCTGGTCATGGCCGCGCAGGGCATTCCGCGCGGCGGCGAGATCGAGGTCACCATCACCGGCGACGAGAGCGCCTCCACCTTCCTGATCGCCGCCACCGGCAAGAATGCCCGGATCCCGCCGCATGCGCAGGCGCTGCTCGACGGCGAGCCGGAGAATGACAGTGTCGACGCGCACGGGATCCAGTTCTACTATGCGGGCCTCGTCGCCCGCGCATCAGGCATGGCCGTTTCGCTCGACCTGGAAGGCGACACCTTCCGGTTGCGCGCGGAATCCGAATAAAATCCGGTATCGCATCAAAGCATCGCAACGCGCCGGGTGAACGTTCTGTTAAGTATAATTCCGAGCAGATTTACCTTTTTTCCATATTCAGGAAACGGAACATAAAGAACTTCTGACGACACTCGAACTCCAGAAGCAGGCCCTGCGAGAGTAGAGTGACGTCATGGATGATCTTTTGCGCGAATTTCTGACCGAGACCGGCGAGCACCTCGATACGGTCGATGTCGAACTGGTTCGCTTCGAACAGGATCCCAACAACGAGACGATCCTGAGGAACATCTTCCGGCTCGTCCACACCATCAAGGGGACCTGCGGGTTCCTCGGCCTGCCGCGTCTCGAGGCGCTGGCGCATGCGGCCGAGACCCTGATGGGCAAGTTCCGTGACGGCCACCCGGTCACCACCGATGCCGTCTCGCTGATCCTGCAGACGCTGGACCGGATCAAGGAGATCGTCGCCGAGCTCGAGCGCACCGCCGCCGAGCCGGAGGGCGAGGATCAGGATCTGATCGGCGCGCTCGACGCGATGTCCAATGCCGACCCCGAAGCGCTCGTGTCGCAACAAGCCGGCAGCGCGCAAGTGTCGTCCGAAGCGCCCGCTGATACAGCGGCGGATGATGCTCCGGAAGCGGGCGGATTCGTCTTCCAGCAGCTGGAGCGGGACCTTCTCCCCGGTGAAATTCCTCTCGACGAGCTGGAGCGTGCCTTCATGGAAGCGCCCGGTCCCGATGACGAGGAGGGTGTGCTCGAAGAGATCGAAGCGCCCGTCGTGATGGAGGGCCGCGTGCTCGGCGAACCCGACGAGGCGCCGGTCGAAGAGGCTGTCGCCGGGGCGCCGGTCGCCGCTGCGGCACCCGTCGTCGATGACAGGCCCGCCGAAAGCAAGCCGGCGCCGGCTGCGAAGAAGCCCGAGGTGAAGGACAATCCCGGCAATGCCGGCGCGGAGCAGAACGTCGCCAAGGTCCAGACCATCCGGGTCAATGTCGATACGCTCGAGCATCTCATGACGATGGTCTCCGAGCTGGTGCTCACCCGCAACCAGCTGCTCGAGATCGCAAGGCGCGAGGATGACAGCGGCTACAAGGTGCCGCTGCAGCGCCTCTCGCATGTCACCGCCGAGCTGCAGGAAGGCGTCATGAAGACGCGCATGCAGCCCATCGGCACCGCCTGGCAGAAACTGCCGCGCGTCATTCGCGATCTCTCTTCCGAACTCGGCAAGAAGATCGAGCTGGTGATGCAGGGCGCCGATACCGAGCTCGACCGCCAGGTGCTCGAAGTCATCAAGGACCCGCTGACGCACATGATCCGCAATTCGGCGGATCACGGCATCGAGGATGCCGAGGCGCGCCGCGCCGCCGGCAAGCCCGAGCGCGGCACCATCCGTCTCAACGCCTATCATGAAGGCGGCACCATCACGATCGAGATCGCCGATGATGGCAAGGGCCTGAACTACGACGCGATCGCGCGCAAGATCGTTTCGCAGGGGCTCGCCACCGAGGCGGAAATCGAGCGGATGAGCGAAGCCCAGATGGCCAAGTACATCTTCCATCCCGGCTTCTCGACCGCCGCCCAGGTTACCGCCGTGTCCGGGCGCGGTGTCGGCATGGATGTGGTCAAGACCAATATCGAGCTGATCGGCGGTACGGTCGAGATCCGCTCCGAGCAGGGCAAGGGCACGGTCTTCACCATCAAGATCCCGCTGACGCTGGCCATCGTGGCCGCCCTGATCGTCTCCGCTCAGGATCAGCGATTCGCCATTCCTCAGGTTTCGGTTCTGGAACTCGTGCGTGTCAAGAACGGTTCGGATCACCAGATCGAGCGCATCAACGGGACCCCGGTCCTGCGCCTGCGCGACCGGCTTCTGCCGATCGTGCCGATCGGGAAGGTGCTCGGTCTCGACGGGGCGGAGGCCAATCCGGGCGATGAGGGTTTCGTCGTGGTCTCGCAGGTCGGGCGTCAGCGCTTCGGTATCCTGGTGGACGGCGTCTTCCACACCGAGGAAATCGTGGTCAAGCCGATGGCGACCAAGCTGCGCCATATCCCGATGTTCTCCGGCAACACCATCCTCGGCGACGGTGCCGTGGTGCTGATCATCGATCCCAACGGCATCGCGAAGATGGTCGGGCAGGGTTCGGGTGATACCCAGTTCGGTGTCGAGGCGGCTGAGGACATGGAAGAGAGCAACGACAACGAATCGACGACCCTGCTGGTTTTCCGCGGTGGTGGCGAGACCCACAAGGCGGTGCCGCTTTCGCTGGTCACACGCCTCGAGGAAATCGATGCTGCCAAGATCGAATGGGTCGGCGGACGCCCGCTGATCCAGTATCGTGGCAAGCTGATGCCACTGGTGCCGGCCGATCCGGCCATCGCGATCAAGAGCGAGGGGCCGCAGGCGCTGGTCGTGTTCTCCGACGGGGAGCGGGCCATGGGGCTGGTGGTCGACGAGATTGTCGACATCATCGACGACGTGCTCGACATCGAACTCGTCGCGGACCGCCCGGATCTACTTGGCTCCGCCGTGCTGCGCGGGCGCGCCACCGAGATCGTCAACGTGGTGCATTACCTGCCGCTTGCCCACGAGGACTGGACCTCCGGGGCGCCGGTCAAGAATCCCAAGGATGCCCGCACGGTGCTGCTGGTGGATGATTCCTCCTTCTTCCGTGAAATGCTCAGCCCCGTGCTCAAGGCCGCCGGTTACCGTGTCATCACGGCGGCGGGCACCGAGCAGGCGCTTGCCGCCCTCAATGCCGACCGCCGCGTCGACGCGATCGTCGCCGATGTCGACATGCCGGGCCGCGACGGTTTTGCGCTGATCCGCGCCGTGCGGGCCCAGGCGCGGCTGTCGCGCCTGCCGGTGATCGCCCTGTCTTCCGCCGTCACGCCGGAGGCGATCGAGGAGGCGCGCAAGCTCGATATCTCGGAATTCATCGCGAAATTCGACCGGAGCGGTCTCGTCGCCGCTCTCGCCGAAACCGAAGCCCAGCTGGGAGAAGCCGCATGATGGCCGCCAACGTGAACGATGCCGGGCGCGACGGGCGCGCGGTGCAGGAATACGAGGAATTTGTCACCGTCATGCTGGGTGACCAGATGTTCGGTCTGCCGATCGACCGGGTGCACGATGTCTTCATCGCCTCCTCACTCACCACCGTGCCGCTGGCTCCGCGCGAGATCATGGGACTGCTCAATCTGCGCGGTCGCGTCGTCACCGCGATGTGTCTGCGCCGACGCCTCGGCCTGCCCGATCGCGACGAGGGCGCCCAGGACATGGCCGTCGGCCTCGAGCGCAACGGCGAATCCTACGGGTTGCTGGTCGATTCCGTCGGCGAGGTGATGAAGCTCTCCACCGAGACGCATGAGGCCAGTCCGGTCCATATGGATCAGGCCTGGGTCAAGCTCTCGCGCGGCGTTCACCGCCTCGACGGGCGGCTCCTGATCATCCTCGATGTCGATGCGGTTCTCGCCTTCGACGCCGAATCCCGCGCAGCCTGACGCTTCCGAGGAGGTCGTGATGAAGCATTGCCTGATCGTCGACGATTCAGCCGTCATCCGCAAGGTTGCGCGGCGCATTCTGGAGGGGCTCTCCTTCCGCACCTCGGAGGCCGAGGACGGCGAGCAGGCGCTGAACCGCTGCCGCTCCGAGATGCCGGATGCTGTCCTGCTCGACTGGAACATGCCCGTGATGGACGGCTATTCCTTCCTGCGGGCATTGCGCGAATTGCCCGGCGGTGAGGCGCCGAAAGTGGTGTTCTGCACCACCGAGAACGACGTCGGCAATATCGCCCGGGCCATGCGCGCCGGCGCGGACGAGTACATCATGAAACCCTTCGACAAGGAGATCATGACCGCCAAGATGCAGGAAGTCGGGCTCGTCTGAATCCTGCGCCGGCGCAATCCGTGCCGCCGCTTTCCGGCAGTGATGCCAGCTTGTTTCGCGCGCCGACCCGTTCGGGCAGCGCACCGGAGTCGATGAGTCCATGTCCATCGCGACAGCTTCGAATCAGGGATCCGTCACCGCAACGCCGATGCGGATCATGGTCGTCGACGACAGCGTGGTGATCCGCGGTCTGACGGCGCGCTGGCTCGAAGAGGCCGGCCACAAGGTGGTCGCGACCTGCAATAACGGCCGGGTCGCCGTCGACCAGATCGCCCGC
The DNA here is from genome assembly GCF_900094735.1 of Saliniramus fredricksonii. Lineage (NCBI taxonomy): Bacteria > Pseudomonadati > Pseudomonadota > Alphaproteobacteria > Hyphomicrobiales > Salinarimonadaceae > Saliniramus > Saliniramus fredricksonii. The sequence continues at coordinate 506,382 of NZ_FMBM01000001.1, read as the reverse complement.
GCAAAGCCGGAAATCGTGCTGCTCGACATCGAGATGCCGGAGATGGACGGCATCACCGCGCTGCCTTTGCTGCTCGCGAAATGCCCCGGCGTCTCCGTCGTCGTGGTCTCGACGCTCACCCAGCGCAATGCGCAGACCTCGCTCAAATGTCTCTCCCTCGGCGCCGTCGATTATCTCGCCAAACCCGAAAGCCACCGCGGTGTCTCCACCTCGGTGACCTTCCGACATGATCTGATGATCAAGATCGAGGGCCTTGCCGCGCGTCATCGCGACGGCGTCGATGCGGCGATGACGCCGGCCATGTCTGCGGGAATGGCTGCGGGGATGTCTGCAAGCGGGGCAGGGGCCCGCCCGATAGCCGCGCCCGGCGCACGGACCTTCCGCGTCGAGCGCGGCGCCCCGGGTGCCGCCGCCGGACCGAGCGGTCGACAATTCCTGCGCGCACCCCCGGCAGGAGGGGCTGGCACATCCGCATCCGCCCGACCCGGCCCGGCGGGGCATGTGCCGACAGCCGCGCCCTCATATGCGCGTGCGCCCGCCGCCCCTTCCCGTGCGGCGCCGACCCTGCGGCCCGTGGCCTCGAACACGCCCAAGCGCGTGCTGGTCGTGGGTGCCTCGACGGGCGGTCCGCGCGCCGTGGGCGAGTTTCTCACGGGGCTTGGCCCGCAACTGCGTCATTTGCCGGTTCTGGTCGTACAGCACATGCCGCCGGTCTTCACCGCCGTCTTCGCCGAGCATCTCGGGGCGCAGACGGGGCTGCCTGCAGCCGAGGCGCAGGACGGCGAAGCCTTGCAGCCCGGACGGATCTATGTCGCGCCCGGCGGCAGGCATATGGGTCTGCGCCGCAATGGCGGCTCGGGCATCGCGCTGCGCCTCGATGACGGTGCGCCGGTGAACTTCTGCAAGCCGGCTGTCGATGTGCTGTTCTTCGACGCCGCGACGATCTTCGGGGCGCAGGTCCTCTCCGTGGTGCTCACGGGCATGGGGTCCGACGGCACCCATGGCGCGCGCGCCATCGGCGAAGCGGGTGGGGCGGTGATCGTCCAGGACGAGGCGACGAGTACGGTCTGGGGCATGCCCGGATCGATCGCCAAGGCCGGCCTCGCCCATGAAATCCTGCCGCTGCGGGACATGGCTGGCGCGGCACGACGCTATTTGGGTGGGAGCAGGTAATGCTGGATGCCGATTTCGACTTTCTCCGCGCCTATCTGAAAGAGCGCTCCGGCCTCTCGCTTTCGGCGGAGAAGCGTTATCTGATCGACAGCCGGCTCGGGCCGGTCTGCCGGCGCTTCGCGCTGACCGGCGTGCCCGATCTGGTGACGAAGCTGCGCCAGGGGCGCGATCGCGCGCTCGAGACGGCGGTGGTCGAGGCGATGACCACAAACGAGACCTTCTTCTTCCGCGACAAGACACCCTTCGACATTTTCAAGGACACGATCCTGCCGCAAATGCTCGCCGCGCGCGCGGGCAGGCGCAAACTGCGCATCTGGTGCGCCGCCGCCTCTTCGGGGCAGGAGCCCTATTCGCTGGCGATGCTTCTCGACGAGGCGCGCGCAAAGCTTGCCGGTTGGCAGATCGAGATCGTCGCGACCGATATCGCCGCCGAAGTGCTCGACAAGGCGAAGGCGGGGATCTATACGCAATTCGAGGTGCAGCGCGGGCTGCCGATCCAGATGCTGCTGAAATACTTCCAGCAGAAGGGCGATGCCTGGCACATCTCGCCGGCGATCAAGTCCATGGTCACCTTCAAGCAGATGAACCTGATCAAGGATTTCTCGCAGCTCGGCCAGTTCGACGTGATCTATTGCCGCAACGTGCTGATCTATTTCGACCAGCCCACCAAGACCGATGTGCTCCGCCGGCTCTCGGCAGCGCTTGCGCCCGATGGCGTGTTGTTGCTCGGCGCTGCCGAGACCGTGATCGGTCTCACAGACGCGCTTTCGCCGCACGCGTCGCAGCGCGGGCTCTATGTTGCATCGGGAGCGGGACGTGCGGGCGCGGGGCAACCGGCGACGGATGCCGGCAAGACCCGTGTGCCGGTTGGCGGATTGCGCATCGCCGCCGGAGGCTGAGCCCGGTGCTGGCGCTCAGCCATTCATTTTCGGCCCGAAATTCGTGCAAATGCCGCGCTTGTCGCATCGGCTTTGGCCTGTATAACGGAATGCGTTGTTCGAATCGGCTGCAAACGAGGACGCGCCATGGCCAGCGATGCTGAACTGATCGCCGATCGGCGCAGAATGCGGCGCAAGCTGTCCTTCTGGCGCGGTCTCGGTATCGCCGCCCTGCTCGCCGCGCTGATCGCTCTCGGCTGGCGCATTGCCGGGCCCGGCGATCTGGCTTCGATGGGCACGGCGCATATCGCGCGGGTCGAGATTTCCGGCGTGATCACCAATGACCGGCGCAAGACGGAGATGCTGGAGCGAATCGCCGAATCGCGGGCGGTGCGCGGCGTGATCGTGAGTATCAATTCCCCCGGCGGTACCGTCACGGGCGCGGAAGAGCTGTATCAGTCCCTGCGTGCGCTCGCACAGGACAAGCCCGTGGTTGCCTTCGTCGATGGAACGGCGGCCTCCGGCGCTTATATCGCCGCGCTCGCGAGCGACCATATCGTCTCGCGCGAGACGGCGGTGGTCGGCTCGATCGGCACTGTGTTCCAGATGCCCAATGTCCGGGAATTGCTCGACAATATCGGTATCAGCATGCTCGAACTGCGCTCCACCCCCCTCAAGGCGGCGCCGAGCCCGACCGGCGAGATCGACGAGGAAGCCGTTGCGGCCCTGCGCGAGCTGGTTGACGACACGTATGCATGGTTTCGCGAACTCGTTGCGGAGCGCCGTGCGCTCGATGCACAGGCCACGGCCAACGTCGCCGATGGGCGCGTCCATATCGGACGCCGGGCACTGGATCTGGCGCTCGTCGATGCTCTGGGCAACGAGGACGACGCGCTGGCCTGGCTGGCAGAGGCACATGACCTCGATGCCGATCTGCCGATCGAGACATGGTCTCCGCGTCGGGAGCGTTCGGCCTTCGATCTGATGACGGGCGCGGCATTGCTTGCCGATGCCGCCGGATTCGAGCGGCTTTCGGGGAAGCTCTACGGGTTCGCCGGCCATCGCGAACGCATCGAACTTGACGGGCTGCTCGCCATCTGGCAGCCTGAGCTTGAAAATTAGATAAAATTCAAAGAATTAGCGCCGATGATCAAATCAGAACTGGTCCTGAGAATCGCTGAACAGAACCCGCATCTCTATCAGAGGGACGTGGAAAACATCGTGAATGCGATTCTCGATACGATCGTGGACGCGCTGGCGCGCGGTGACAGGGTCGAATTGCGCGGCTTCGGCGCGTTCTCCGTGAAGAAGCGCGATGCCCGGATCGGGCGCAATCCGCGTACCGGCGAGACGGTTCCGGTCTCGGAGAAGGTGATTCCGGTCTTCAAGACCGGCAAGGAAATGCGCCTGCGGCTCAATGGCGGCAGCAGCGCTTCGGGTACAGCAGGCGGCGAGCAGACGCAGCCCGCGATCGCGGCCCGCGCGGTTGATTGAGACGGATGCGGGCCATAATCCGCGCGAGACGAGAAACAGATCAGGGAACGACGACGCTATGGCGGGTTTCATCAAGGCGCTCATCCTCATACCAGTTGGCTTCGTCATCATCCTGCTCGCCATCGCCAATCGCGCGCCGATCACTGTTTCATTCGATCCGTTCTCCGCATCCGACCCGCTCATGGCCATTTCGGCCCCGCTTTGGCTGGTGCTTTTCATTGCCCTGACCGTCGGCGTGATGATCGGCGGTGTCGCGGCCTGGCTGGTCCAGGGCAAGCACCGCAAGCTGGAACGCCAATACAAGCGTGAATGCGATTCGCTGCGCAAGGAAGTCGAGAGCGCACGCGAATCGAGCCGCGCGAATCCGGGTGCGCTGACGGCACCGCAAGGGGGCAACGCCATTACGGCGCGCTCGTGACGGCCTTGGGCGACCGCCGGTGTGAGTATTTGGCAGTTCTTGATAATGGCAAGACGCCCGGCATGGGGGTTTCGACACACCATTTGACGCGGTTGAGGGCGCAGCGATGCTGGCTGCCGTCCGTACTGGATCTGCGCGGCGACATTGTCTGTGCGGATCGGCCCCGGCATTGCCGGTCTTCGCTATGGGCAACACGGTCGCGCCCAGCTTCCCGCAATTGGCGTAGAGCCCTGACGAAGCACGACTTCCCGGCCCCATCCGGCATGCTGCAGGCTTCGAGATCCGATTCTATCGCGTTCAGTCATGGCTGCCTGACATTTCGGATCGACGGCAGGCTGCATTTTCAAGATGGGCGCATTTTTGTGCAATAATTCACAGCCCATGCGTTTGATCTGCGCGCTCGAAGCGAATTCTTCAGGCTTGACGTAACGTAAGGACCGGGACACGCTGACGCGCGCTATGCCGAAAAAGAACATGAACACATTCGGCATGACCGTTTCCAGAGGATCGAACCCGCGTTGGGAGAACAACATGAATCATTTCACCAAGGGGCTGCTCGTGGCCGGGGTCAGCCTCGGTTTCAGCTTTTCCGCCCAGGCCCAGAACTGGGACATGCCCACCCCCTATCCGGACGGGAATTATCTCACCCAGAACGTCATCCAGTTTGCCGAGGAAGTCTCGGAGCTGACGGATGGCCGCCTCACCATCACGGTGCATAGCGGCGCCTCGCTGTTCAAGATGCCGGAGATCAAGCGCGCGGTCCGCACCGGACAGGCCCAGATCGGCGAGATCCTGCTCTCGGCTTATGGCAATGAAAACCCGATCTTCGAGGTTGACGGTGTGCCGTTCCTCGCAGCCGGGTTCGACAATGCCGAGAAGCTGTGGCAGGCGCAGAAGCCGATTCTCGAGGAAGTCCTCGCAGAGGAAGACCTGATGGTGCTGTTCTCCGGGGTCTGGCCGGGCCAGGGCCTGTACGCACAGGAACCCGTCGAGACTCTGGCGGATATGGAGGGCGTGCCCTTCCGCGCCTATAACGCGGCCACGTCGCGTCTGGCCGAGCTGATGGGCGCGACCCCGACCACGGTGCAGTATGCCGAGGTTCCCCAGGCCTTCTCGACCGGTGTCGTCGATGCGATGCTGACTTCCGCCACGACGGGCGTCGATGTAAAGTCCTGGGACTTCCTCGAATATTACTACACCACGGACGCCATGCATCCCAAGAACCTGGTATTCGTCAACCAGAGCGCCTTCGATGCACTCGATGCCGACATCCAGGAAGCCGTCATGACCGCAGCGGCCAATGCCGAGGAACGCGTCTGGGCGCAGGCCCGGGAAGAGGGCGCCAAGGCTACGGCCGAACTCGCCGATAACGGCATGAATGTCGTCGAGCCCGGCGATGCGCTTGTCTCCGAGCTCGAGGATGTCGGGGCGCAGATGACGCAAGAATGGATCGAGAAGGCCGGCGAAAACGGCCAGCGCCTGATCGACGCATACGAGGCGATGTAATCGCGCTCATGCTTGCATGATCATGCGCACGCGGGCATCGAGCCGCCGCGTGCGCATACCCGCCGATGTGACTACCGCAACGCAACAACCAGCCGGGTCAGGGAGTGGTCGCGCATGGATATGCTGCGTCGGGTAACGGATATCGCGTACAAGACCTGCGGTATTGTGGCCGCGATCGCGCTCGCCGCCATTGCGGTGCTGATGCTCGCCCAGATTATCGGGCGGCTTTTCGGGATCATGGTGCCGGGCGTCAACGAGACGGCGGCGTTCCTGCTGCCGACAACCAGCTTTCTGGCGCTGGCCTACGCCTTCCGGGCCGGCAGCCATATCCGCGTATCGCTCGTTCTCCACATGTTGCCGGACAAGGCGCGGCGCGTGGCCGATCTGCTTTCGGTGGGCATCGGCGCCCTGCTCATGGGTTTCTTCGCAAGATCGACCTGGGGGCTGATGCAGGATTCGATCCGCTTTCGCGAGGTTTCCGATGGTCTGCTCTCGATTCCGCTGGCGATACCCCAGGGCGCCATGTTCCTCGGCATCGCCATGCTGACCCTGGCGATGGTGGAAGAGTTCTTCAACATCCTGTCTGGCCGTACGCCGAGCTTCGACGATACACGCGACGTCGTCATGCGCGAACGCGAAGACGCATCAAACGACTGATTCACAAAAGGACCGGGCCCTTGGATCTGTTGACGCAATCGATCATCCTGATCGTCCTGCTGTTCGCCTTTCTCGGCGGCGGATTGTGGGTGGCCATGGCGCTCGCGGCCCTCGGGCTCGTCAGCATCACCATGTTCAGCAGCGCGCCTGCGGGCCTCATCATGTCCACCAGCATCTGGGGCGGAACGGCGACCTGGACGGTGGCCTCGCTGCCGCTCTTCGTCTGGATGGGCGAGATCCTGTTTCGCACGAAGCTCTCCGAGGACATGTTCGCCGGACTCGCGCCCTGGCTCGGGCGGCTTCCCGGGCGGCTGATGCATGTGAACATCCTCGGCTGCGCCGTCTTCGCCGCCGTCAGCGGCTCCTCGGCGGCGACGGCGATGACGGTCGGCAAGATGTCGATTCCGGAACTGTCCAGACGTGGCTATGACGAGAAGCTCATCATCGGATCGCTGGCGGGCTCCGGCACGCTCGGCCTGCTGATTCCGCCTTCGATCATCCTGATCGTCTACGGTGTCTCTGCGGAAGTCTCGATCGTGCAGCTTTTCATCGCCGGCATTCTGCCCGGTGTGATGGTCGCTTCGCTGTTCATGCTCTATGTCGGCGGCTGGGCGCTGCTCAACCCGTCGAAAATCCCGGTCTCCGACATCAGGATGACGCTGAAGCAGAAGCTCTGGTCGTCTCGCCGGCTGATCCCGGTGATTCTGCTGATTACATTCGTGATCGGCTCGATCTATCGCGGCTGGGCCACGGCGACCGAGGCGGCGGCGATCGGGGTCGCCGGCGCGCTGATCCTGTCGGCGCTGACGGGCTCCCTGAACCGGCACACCTTCTCGGCAAGCCTGATGGGTGCCACGCGCACGTCCTGCATGATCATCTTCATCTATGCCGGTGCGGCCTTCCTCTCCGTGGCGATGGGCTATACCGGAATTCCGCGTGCGCTGGCGATGCTGATCCAGGAGATGCAGTTGTCGCCCTACATGCTGCTCGTGGCGCTGACGCTTCTCTTCGTCATTCTGGGCTGTTTCCTCGACGGCATTTCCGTCGTCGTTCTCACCACGGCCGTGATCCTGCCGATGGTGCAGGCTGCCGGGATCGATCTGATCTGGTTCGGCATCTATCTGGTACTGGTGGTGGAGATGAGCCAGATCACGCCGCCGGTGGGCTTCAACCTGTTCGTGCTGCAGGGGCTCACGGGGCGGAATCTGCTCTATATCGCGCGGGCAGCGCTGCCGTTCTTCTTCCTGATGATCGTGGCGATCATTCTGCTGACGATTTTTCCGGGCATCGCCACGTGGCTGCCGGAGCAGGCCACCGCCCGCCCCTGAGGGCAGGCGGTGGCCTTTGCGCATGCTCAGCCGCGCAGGGCCTTCGTGGCGGCCTCGTCTACCGTGCCGTGCACGTCCACCACCACGCCATACGCGTCCCTCGCGGCTTGCGGGGTGACGATCCCGTTGCGGACATCTTCCGCCACCATTGCGACCGGACGCGCCTTCGCGTCGCCGAGCCCGCCGCCACCGGGTGTCTCGAGCACCAGACAATCACCGGCGGGGACGGTCTGGCGACCCTTCGGACGCAGGGTCAGCCCGTTCTGCGTGCGTACCGCGCCATTGCCGCCCGGCCCGCCACCCTGTCGTCCGCGCGCGGGATGGGCGCAGCGGTCGAACATGGCGCCGACGGAGAACGGCGCATTCTCGCGGTGGCTGATCTCCATCACCTGTCCGGTCCCGCCGCGATGGCGCCCGGCGCCGCCGGAATCGGTGCGGTATTCCTTGCGCCAGAAGACCAGCGGCGAGATCGTCTCGTTGATCTCCACCGGTGTGTTGCGCACGCCCGAGGGAAAGGCCGTGGCCGAGAGCCCGTCCTTGCCCACACGCGCACCGGTCCCGCCGGTATGGAAGATGGTCATGGCGAAAGGCGTCGCGGCGCCGTAATCCGCATCGACCACGCCGTGCCCGCCCATCAGCGTCGGATTCCACAGGCTCGACGAGCCCTCTGCCGGCGTGCCGCCGGGGATGGCCTGTTCGAGGCAGCCGAGCACGACATCGGGCAGCATCTGGCCGATCACGTGCCGCGCCGCCACGCCGCAGGGATGCGGCGCATTCAGGATCGAGCCTGCCGGTGCATCGACGCGGATCGGATCGAGCGAGCCCCAGTTGTTGGGGATGTCGCCGCCGACGATGCAGCGCACGCCGAAGCTGGCATAGGCATCCGTATAGGTCAGCGGCACATTGATGCCGTAGCCCGAAACGGGGGAGGTGCCCGCAAAATCGATCGTGATGCCGTCATCGCCCACGCTCAGCCGGCAAACCAGATCAACGGGACGCTCATAGCCATCGACGCGCATGCTGTTCTCGTAGACACCTGCGGGAAGCGCGCGGATCGCCGCGAGCATGGCTTCCCGCGACTGCGTGATGATGTGCTCGGCGACATGGTCGAGATCGGTGAGGCCGAATTCGCGCATCATCGCGATGAGGCGGCGGCAGCCGGTCTCGTTGCAGGCGGCGAGGGAGTAGAGATCCCCCTCGACCTGGATCGGCTCGCGCACATTCGAGCGCACGATTGCCAGCAGCGATTCGTTCATGCGACCCGCCTGAGCCAGATGCATGATCGGCAGGTAGATGCCTTCCTCGTAGACCTGACGCCCGTCCGGCCCGAAACCGATCCCGCCCACATCGACGACATGGCTCGTCGCCGCAAACAATGCGACCGGGCGCCCGTCGAGAAATGTCGGCGTGACCACGGTGAAATCATGCAGATGCCCCGTGCCGAGCCACGGGTCGTTGGTGACGAAGACGTCGCCCTCGACCATGCTCTCCAGCGGAAAGCGCGCGAGGAAATGCCCGACGCTCGCGGCCATGGCATTGACGTGGCCGGGCGTGCCGGTCACCGCCTGGGCGAGCATGCGGCCTTTCGCGTCGAACACGCCGGCCGAGAGGTCGCCGGCTTCGCGCACCGAGGTCGAGAAGGCGGTACGGATCAGGGTCTGGGCCTGCTCCTCGACGACCGAGAGAAGCCGGTTCCACATGATCTGAAGACGGATATTGGCGAGCGCGGTATCGCCCGCTGCGGATGACGCACTCATGCCCGGTCCTCCTGGCTTGTACGGCGTTGCATGACGATGGCGCCGGATGAAGCGATGCGGGCCGTGAAGGCGGCGGAGACGACGCTCGTCGTCTGCGCTTCGGCGATCAGGGCAGGCCCCTCGATCACGGCATCGGGTGCGAGGTCGCTGCGCAGATGCACCCCCGCCTCGACCGTCTTTCCAAGGCCCGGATCGAAGATGCTGCGCGTCGTGTGCGGCTTTGTCGCGACGCCGCCCCGCGCGCCCGGTGCGACCGGTTCCGGTGCGTCGAGGCGGGTCTGCAGCGTCAAGGTCCAGCTCAGGATCTCGATGCCGAGATGCGGAATCGTGCGTCCGTAGAGCGCGCTATAGGATTTGTCGAAGGCCGCCCGCATGGTCTGTGCCGCATCCGCGTCGAGGGGGCCGTCAGGCAGGGTGACGCTGATTTCGTGGCCCTGGCCGATATAGCGCATATAGGCCTCACGGGTCTCGACCAGCGCCGCATCCGGAGCGCCGAGGCGAACCACTTCCTCCGCTTCCGCGCGCATGGCGTCGAGCGTGGCATTGGCCTCACCCGCGTCGAAAGCGTCGAGGCGCATGTAGCGGCTGCGCACCACCTCATAGGCGATCGGGGCCATCAGGAAACCGATCGCCGAGCCGACGCCGGCATCCGGCGGCACGATCACCGTGTCGATGCCGAGCTTCTCGGCGAGGCGCGCCGCATGCAGTGGGGCGGCGCCGCCAAAGGCGATCATGGTGCGCGCGGCGATATCCTTGCCCCATTCGATGGCATGGACGCGCGCGGCATTGGCCATGTTCTCGTCGACGATCTCGCAGATGCCGTAAGCCGCATGCGTTGCGTCGAGGCCGGCAGCCTCGCCGATCTTCGCCGAGAGCGCCGCCAGGGCAGCATCGGCATCGAAACGCACGGCACCCTGGCCGAACAGCGCCGGATCGATGCGCCCGAGCCCGACATCGGCATCGGTTACCGTCGGCTCGGTGCCGCCACGCCCGTAGCAGGCGGGACCGGGTTCCGATCCCGCGCTGTCGGGGCCGACCTGGATGCGCCCGAGCGTATCCATCCGGGCAATGGAGCCGCCACCGGCGCCGATCTCGACCATCTCGATCACCGGAATGCGCACCGGCAGGCCGCTGCCGCGCTTGAAGCGGTAGACGCGATCGACCTCGAAGGTGCGGCTCTTGAGGGGCGTCATCGCGTCGATCAGGCAGATCTTCGCCGTGGTGCCGCCCATATCATAGCTGAGCACGCTGTCGAGCCCCATCTGGGTGGCGATGCGCGCGGCGAGAATCGCGCCGCCGGCGGGTCCGGATTCGACCAGGCGGATCGGGAAGCGGATGGCGGTGTCGAGGCTGGCCAGGCCGCCGCCGGAAGTCATCAGGAAGAACGGGCACCTCAGCCCGTCCTCACGCAGGCGCTCGCCGAGGCGGGTGAGATAGCGCGCCATCAGCGGCTGGACATAGGCATTCGCGCAGGTGGTCGATTGCCGTTCGTATTCGCGGATTTCCGGGCAGACCTCGCTGGAAAGGCTGATCGAGGCCTCGGGCAGATGCGTTTGCAGGATCTCGGCGACGCGCTGCTCGTGGGCCGGGTTGGCATAGGCATGGATCAGGCCGATGGCGATGCTCTCGACACCCGCTTCGCGCAACGCGCCCGCAAGGGCATGGACGCTGTCCTCGTCGAGCGGCAGCAGCACCGAACCGTCCGAGGCGAGACGTTCGCGGACCGGCAGCCGCAGGGCGCGCGGGACCAGCGGCACCGGGCGATCGACATTCACATCATATTGCTCGAAACGGTTCTCGTAGGCCATTTCCACGGAATCGCGCATGCCTTCGGTGACGACGAGAGCGGTCCGTGCGCCCTTGCGCTCGATCAGCGCGTTGGTGGCGAGCGTGGTGCCATGTACGAGAAGACCGATATCGGAGGGGCTCAGCCCTGCCTCCCGGAGGATGCGCGCCACGCCTTCGAGCACCCCCTCCTCGGGCGCGCGTGTCGTCGTCAACACCTTGAGCGTGAACACCCGCGCGCCCGTATCCAGCGCGAGATCGGTGAAGGTCCCCCCGATATCGACGGCCAGACGGGCGCGTGCCATCTCCCTCGTCCCATCGTCCTGCGCCGTTGTAAGGGGCATAATGAACTCCCGTTTGATGACCGTTGGCTTTGTTACAGGCTATGGTGCGCCTCCGGTCAGAACAAGCTGAAGCCCAGCCTATGCGGGCTTCGCGATTTCGCAGGGGGGGCATGCCGGGAAAGGCCGGCACGCAACATTGCCTGTCCGAATTCGTGTTCGCTGCCGGTTTTGACTCAATTCGCGAAAGGGCCGGCAATCGCTGAAGCGATACACGGGCGCATCGCCGTGATTTGTCGGATCGAGAGAGAGCCGGGCGGCTTTCCCCCGGTGATCTGCCGGCAGTTATGGCAGGCATCCGCGAAAGTTTCAGGGCCTGTCGACAGGGATTCCAAGGCACGGCAATCCCACAACCGTAACCGTGTTGATAAACAGAGGCCGAGCGGGACTGGAGCGGGCGATCGGGATCGAACCGACGACATTCAGCTTGGGAAGCTGACGTTCTACCACTGAACTACGCCCGCGTTGCGCTAGTCATAGCGCCGGGAGCCGCGCCTGTGCAAGCGATTTTCCTCACCGCCCTGTCATGCAGCACAGCCTCTATGCGACGCGAATGAACCTGGCCGCGTTCTGGTCATACAGGGCGAGTGCGCCGGTACGAATATCGAAATGCGCGCCGTGCAGCGTCAGGCCTTCCGATTCGACGGCCGTCGCGACGCAGGGATAGCCACGCAGATGGTGCAGGCTCGTCGCCACCGAGGCCTGTTCGAGCAGGGTGGTGTAATCGGTTTGCCCCCGCGCCTTTTCGGGCAACCGCGTTTGCGCCTCTGCGATGCCGGCAATCCAGCGCCCGGTGTAATCCTGCGCCGAGAGTGGTTTGGCGCGCCGCGCGAAGGCCGCGATCCCGCCGCAGCCGGCATGGCCGAGCACGACGATATGCTTCACGGCGAGCGCGAGCACCGCATATTCGAGGGCTGCCGCGACGCTGGCATCGCCCATCGGCGAATCGCTGCGTGGCACGAGGTTGGCGATGTTGCGGCAGACGAAGAGTTCGCCGGGCTCGGCATCAAAGATCGTCTCCGGCGCCACGCGTGAATCGCAGCAGCCGATCACCATGGTCTGCGGCTGCTGCGCGCGCGCCTGCCCGGCGAATCGCACGCGTTGCGACCCGGATGCCTTTTCGCGATAGGCACGATAGCCCTGCATCAGCCGCTGCGGCAGCATCGCGCCTCCGCTGGTTCCTGAAGCGCGCGCCATGCCTCCCTGCCCGGCGGGGAGGGAATGAGGGTGGGGAGAAGCGCTCGTGTCATCCTTCATCTCCGCCCATCTCCCCGGCTTTGGAGAGAATCATGCCGTGCACGCCTTCACGCGGGGCGTCATACGGCCCCGAAGCGTGCTTGCCAGTATTGCACATCGAGAACATGCGAAATACCAGCCCGCCATTGGTCGAAGCTATGGCGCAAAAACAGGCGGGGTGTGGTGACCGCCTTCAGGCGTGCAGGACGCGCCCGTCATGGGCGGCGATGGTGACGGCCCGGATCTCGCCCGCGGCGACCGGGGCGGAGAAGCGGACCGGCGTGAAGCCCTCGGTGCGCCCGGTATCGGCGGTTTCGGTCAGGACATTGCGGAGCTGGCCGATCTCGGCATCGAGATGGTGCCGCAGTGCCTGCGCACCCTTGGCGCGCAGGCGCGCGGCGCGCTCCTTGACCAGCTTGCGATCGACCTGCGGCATGCGCGCGGCCGGTGTGCCGGGGCGGGGCGAGAAGGGGAAGACGTGCAGATGCGTGAGCCCGCATGCATCGACGAGTGCGAGGGAATTTGCAAACATTGCCTCGGTTTCGGTGGGAAAGCCCGCGATGATGTCGGCGCCGAAGACGAGATCGGGACGCAGCCGTCGCGCTTCCTCGCAGAAGCGGATCGCGTCATCGCGCAGGTGCCGGCGCTTCATGCGCTTGAGGATCATGTCGTCGCCGGCCTGGAGCGAGAGATGCAGATGCGGCATCAGCCGCTCTTCTTCGGCCAGCGCGCGCATCAGATCATCATCCGCCTCGACGGAATCGATCGAGGAAATGCGCAGCCGCTCGAGCTCGGGCACATGCCGCAGGATGGCGCGCACCAGCGTGCCGAAACGCGGCTCGCCGGGCAGATCCTTGCCATAGCTGGTGATGTCGACACCGGTCAGAACCGCCTCGCGGGTGCCGTTTTCGACAAGTGTGCGGATCTGCTCGACAACGACGCCCATAGGGACCGAGCGCGAATTGCCGCGCCCATAGGGGATGATGCAGAAGGTGCAGCGATGGTCGCAGCCGTTCTGCACCTGCACGAAGGCGCGGGTGCGCCCCTTCATCCCGTCGATCAGATGCGCGGCGGTTTCGCGCACGGCCATGATGTCGTCAACGATGACCCTTTCGCTCTCGCCGATGCCGAAAGCCTGCAGCTTCTGCCAGGTCCCGGGCTGCATCTTCTCGTGATTGCCCACGACCTGCGCCACTTCCGGCATGGCGGCGAAGGTCCCGGGCTCGACCTGCGCGGCGCAGCCGGTGACGATGATGCGCGCGCCGGGGCGTTCGCGGGCGATGCGGCGGATGCTCTGGCGGGCCTGGCGGGTAGCCTCTGCCGTGACTGCGCAGGTATTGACGATGACGGCGTCATCGAGCCCGGCCTCGCGGGCCTGACGCTCCATCGCCTCGGACTCGTAGGTGTTGAGCCGGCAGCCGAATGTGACGAGATCGATGCTCATGGGCGGTGTATCGTTACCTCCTGCGAAGCGCATGCGGCGGGTCCGTCATGCGATCCTGTGATCCTCGTATCCTGCCGTCCTGCGGGCCTGCCCACAGGTACGCACCGCCTCACGCAGCCCCGGCAAAAATCCCTGCCGGAAACCGGTCTTCCCATTCCATCTCGACCGGCCCGGTCAGCAGCACGTGGGAATCGCTTTCCCGCCAGACGATGTCAAGATCACCACCTGGCAGGCTGACCGTCGCCTCGCGCCCGGTAAACTTGCGCCGGGCCGCCGCAACGAGCGCCGCGCAGGCGGCGGATCCACAGGCTTGCGTCAGCCCCGCGCCGCGCTCCCAGACCTTGAGCCGGATACGCGTGGGCGAGAGTACCTGGGCCAGCGAGATATTGGCGCGGTCGGGAAAGATCGGATGGTTTTCCAGCAACGGCCCGAACCGGGCGAGATCATGCGCGTCGAGATCATCGACGAAGAAGACCGCGTGCGGATTGCCCATATTCACCGCCGAGGGCGAATGCAGAACCGGCGCGTCGATCGGCCCGGCCTGCAACTCGATGTAGCGGGTATCGGGAAACGGATCGCGCAGGGGAATGTCCTGCCAGTCGAATCGCGGCGCGCCCATATCGACGGTGAAGCGGGTCTGGTCGCGCATCCAGGCCTCGAGCATGCCGGCCTGTGTTTCGAGGCGCAGATGGTCGCGGTCGATGCCGCCGCTGATCGGCGGATCGACGCAAAGCGCCCAGGCGACGCAGCGCATGCCGTTGCCGCAGGCGCCGGCATCCGAGCCGTCATTGTTCATGATGCGGATGAAGGCGTCGGCGCCCGGCCCGCGCGGATCATGGATGATCATGAGCTGGTCGAAGGGCGAGCGCGGATGTGCCGCAATGGCACGCGCCTCCTGCGCCGAGACCGTGATTGCCGTGCCGCGCAGATCGAGCACGACGATCCGGTTCCCCAGCCCGTTCATCTTCAGAAATCGCCTGCCGGCCAATGCGCTCATGGCTTCGCTTTCGATAGGGTCCGACGCTTATATGGGCGATATCGACGTGAGATGCCATGATTTTCGCGGGAGGAAGGTCGGGCGTCGTGCGACGCGTCTTCCAACGAGGGATGCGGCATCTTTTAATTGTGTATCTGTAGAATAAATCAGTTTTAATTGCAGGCTTTTGATGTCTTGCATTGTATCGGATTGGCAATGTCGATCTGTCTGCTGCGGAAATCTGCGGCTCGTGCGCCGCTTCACGATGGTCAGATCAAATTGACCCAAATCAGAAATCAGATTCACTACTTGTTTCGATGAGATATCCATTAACTTTACGCAGCGGAAGTGCTGCGCATTCGTCTAAATTTGCGTTATCCATCACCGATGTTTTTCCAGCACGTGGTCATCAGCAGATAAAGGCAGGTGGTGCAATGTTCGAGTTCTGCCGGGACAGACGTGGCGGCGTCGCCATGGTGTTCGCCGTGACGGCGATCCCGCTCTTCGGCGTGGCCGGTATCGCTGTCGATTACAGTCGCGCAACCGATGCGCGTTCGCAACTCCAGGCCGTATCCGACGGGCTCGCGCTGCATGTGGCGAATTCCGAGAATCGTCAGAACCCTGAACAGGTCATCGAGGCCTATCTGGCGCAGGTCTCGGGCCAGGGCCGCGAGCCGGATCATCTGGGTTCGATCGTCTCCGAAGGCAGCTGGATCAACCAGAATACCTTCTCGCTGGAACTCTCGGGCGATCTGCGCACGGTGATGGCGCATGTCGTTCCCGGAATCGCGGAATCGATGCATGTCAGCGTACGCACGGATGTGCATATCGATGCGCTGACACAGCAATACGATCCGCCGGAAATGACCTATCTCAACCCCGATGCGGGGGATTACAACCAGCTTTTCGCCTATTGCTACGACCATGAATCCGCCAACCCGGCCGATCCGCAAGGGCGCGATCGGTATCGCAGCCAGATGACGCTGATTGCGGATAACGAGGGGACGGAATACGATTTCGACTGGCCGCGTTGCGCCGAAGGTGAATCGCTGAGCTTCAGCATGCGCAATCAGCGGCATGTGAGATCGCATCCCGGGCTCCTTGATAATCCCAATCGCCCGCCCTTTGCCCCCGTCTTCGAATATTTCACCGACACACGGATCGTGAACGGGCGCGAGATCTTCGACATCATCCGCGTCGCCGAAGACATTCCGGGCGCATGGAACCGGTGGTTCCGTCCGGGCCAGATCGACCAGGGTTTCGACATGCTCGAAACCGTGCGCTGCGAAAGCCTGGACGAATGTGTCGGCGAAAGCGATGGCGGCATCCTGCCCGAGGGCAAGCATCGCGCGCCGCAGGTCGAGGATCGCGGCTGCACGCCGGGATCCTACATGTATTTCGGCTGGGAAGACCGCCCGCCCGGTCAGCCGGGGCCGAATCATAACTGGCTCCAGCCCGGCTGGACCGACCGCAGCTACGATGATATCCGCATCGTGATGAAATGTCCGGATTCCGGTGAGATCGGCTCGCGCAACGTGCGAATCATTCGTTGAGCGCCTGATCCAGGAACCGCGCCACATGCACCGCCTCACGCGCCACGCCGTCACCGATCTGGTGGCGGCAAGAGGTGCCATCGGCGAGGATGATCGCGTCGGGATCAGCCTTGCGCAGGGCGGGGAAGAGCGAGAGTTCCCCCATGGCGAGCGAGGTATCAATGGTGCGTGCATCATAGCCGAAGGCGCCGGCCATGCCGCAGCAACTCGATTCAATCGTCTCGAGCGTGAGGCCGGGCACCGCGTGAAGAAGCGTCTCGACGGGGCTAAGTGCCTCGAAGCTCTTCTGATGACAATGCCCGTGCAGATAGGCCTTGCGCCCGCCCTGATCGGCGAAGGCAAGGTCGATCACACCCGCCTCCTGATCGGCGGCGAGCGCCTCCTCGAAGAGGAAGGCGGCGTCGCAGAGCGCCTGCGTGGCCTCGTCGGGCAAAAGCGCGTGAAATTCGTCGCGCAGGGTGAGCAGGCAGGAGGGTTCGAGCCCGATGACGCGCGCGCCCCGCTCGACGAAGGGGATCAGCGCATCGCGGGTGCGCTGCGCTTCCAGACGCGCCTCGTCGACCCGTCCTGCAGAGAGGAAGGTGCGCCCGCAACACAATGGACGCCCGCGATCCGCCGGCGCGACCCGGTGCAGGCGATAGCCGGCCCGTGCCAGCACACGGGCGGCGGCGGCGAGGTTTTCCGGTTCGAAATAGCGGTTGAAGGTATCACCGAAGAGCACCACGTCCCGCCCGTCTCCGATCACCGCCTCCGGCGATGCTGCTTCGCCGGTCTCCCTCCAGGGCTTGCGCCAGACGGGGAGCGCGCGGCGGGCGGAGAATCCTGCAAGCGTCTCGGACAAGGCCGCAAGCCCCGGCACCCTGTCGCGCAGGTTCATCAGCCCGCGCAGCCGCGAAGCGAGCGGCGCATAACGCGGCAGCCAGGCGATGAGCCGCTCCTTCAGCGGCAGGCCGTGGCGGGCATGGTAATGGCTGAGGAATTCGATCTTCATCCGGGCCATGTCAACGCCGGTCGGGCATTCGTGGCGACACGCCTTGCAGGAGACGCACAGATCCATCGTCGCCTTCATGGCGGGATCGGTGAAGGCGTCTTCGCCGAGCTGGCCGGTCATGGCGAGGCGCAACGTGTTGGCGCGCCCGCGCGTCACATGCATCTCGCTGCCGGTGACGCGAAAGCTCGGGCACATCGCCCCGCCGACGCGCTTGCGGCAGGTGCCGTTATTGTTGCACATCTCCACGGCGGCGAGCATGCCGCCGTGATCGCTCCAGTCGAGGGCGGTCTCGCGCGGCGCGGCCTGGGCGTAGCCGGGCGGATAGCGCATCAGGTCGCGATCATCGAAGGCGAGCGGGCGCACGATCTTGCCGGGATTGAGGCGGCCTTGCGGATCGAAGGCGTTCTTCACCGCCTCGAAGGCGCGCACCATGCGGGTGCCGAACATTGCCTCGTGGAATTCCGAGCGCGAGATCCCGTCCCCGTGCTCGCCGGAATGCGAGCCCTCGAACCGGCGCACCTCCTCGAACGTCTCCTCGGCGATGGCGCGCATGGCCCGCACGCCGTCATCGGTCTTCATATTGAGGATCGGGCGCACATGCAGGCAGCCGACCGAGGCATGCGCATACCAGGTGCCGCGCGTGCCATGTCTCTCGAAGATCGCGGTGACGCGGTCGGTGTAATCGGCGAGGTGTTCGAGCGGCACGGCGCAATCCTCGATGAAGGAGACCGGCTTGCCGTCGCCCTTCATCGACATCATGATGTTCAGGCAGGCCTCGCGCACGCCCCAGACCTGTTTCTGAGCACCCGGATCGACCACCTCCACCACGGCATCGGGGTAGCCGTGATCGGCCATGCACTGGTCGAGACGTTTGAGATCATCACGCAGGCCATCCGCGCTCTCGCCGGCGAATTCGACCAGCAGCAGGCAATCAGGTTGCCCCCTGGTGATCTGCGCGAGGGTGCGGCGGAAGATGTCGATATCGGCACCGAGTTCGAGCACGTTGCGATCGACGAGTTCCACGGCTACCGGGCCGAGCTCGACGAGATGGCGCGTCGTCTCCATCGCCGCGCGAAAGCTCGGGAAATGGCATACGCCCATGACGCGATGTTGCGGAAGGGGCGAGAGCGCCAGCGTCACCGCGCGCGAAATCGCGAGCGTGCCCTCCGAGCCGACGAGCAGATGCGCGAGGTTGGGCACAGGTGCAAGCAGCGCATCGAGATTGTAGCCGCCCACGCGCCGCTGTACCTGCGGAAACCGCGCCTCGATCCCGGCGCGCTCGGCATGGGCGAGCCCGACCAGCGAGGTGGCGAGCCTGCGCGCATCCGCCGAGCCGGTGACGCCGCCGTCATCGCCGCCCATCGAGCCGTAGCGGAAGGCCTCTGCGTGGTGGAACCAGCCATCGACCGCGAGCACGTTATCGACCATCTTGCCGTAGCGGATCGAGCGCGCGCCGCAGGAATTGTTGCCGGTCATGCCGCCGATCGTGCAGCGCGAGGCGGTGGAGGGCTCGACGGGAAAGAACAGGCCGTCCGCTTTCAGCCGCGCGTTCAGTCGCTCCAGCACCATGCCCGGCTCGACGCGGATACTGCGCGCCTGCGGGTCGTAATCGAGCACCCGGTCGAGATGGCGCGCGCAATCGATGACGAGCCCCTCGCCGATCGGCTGCCCGTTCTGCGAAGTGCCGCCGCCGCGCACGATCACCGGCACGCCTTCCTCACGCGCGATGGTCAGCGCGGCTTCGAGATCCTCGGCATTCTGCGGCATGACCACGCCTATCGGCATGATCTGGTAGATCGAGGCATCGGTGGCGTAGCGCCCGCGCGTGAACGCATCGAAGCGCACCTCGCCCTGCATGGCGCGCCGCAGCTTGCGCTCGAGGCCGAGATCGCGGCTGGTCACCTTCGCTGCACGCCGTGCCGTAACGGATGCTGTCGCGTTGCCGGAAGCCATGCCGAACCCCTTTGCCCAATCCCGCGTCGTCGCACGAAATACGCCATCTGCATAAACCCGCAGCGCTCCGGAAGCGAGGGCAGCGTCGCGCATGTCGGTTTGCGGCGGATCGCGCGGGTCGAAACGCCGCGTGGCGCGCCTGAAACGGATCCTTAACACAAGCCGACGTAGCATCTCGGGCCTTGCGCTGCCGTCTCTTCGGCAGCGGGCGTCGGAGTAGAATCCATGTCCCACGATTCCGGGCCATATCCTGATCGTTTCGATCAGCATCGCCGGCCGCATTCCGTTCAGGCCCGCGTCGCGACCCTGCGCAATCTCGCCGACAGCGCCGGTGCGGCTTTCGGCTGGGACGAGGATGCCGAGGCACGGCTCGATCGCACCGTGCGGCTGCATGCGGCACGCGGGGCCCTGGCCTGGACGCTGTGCTGCATCGGGCTCGTCATACTCGCCTATTCGGTGACGGGCTGAGGCCGGTTGCGGCCAAGACCCCTGGAACCCGCGCGCAGGCGCGCCATATCATCGTGGCGGAAAGGCGATAGCGGGGAGCGTCGATCATGGTTGCAGGCAGGCGCAGGCGAGGGGCGATCAATCGCCGGGAGCTTCTGGGCAGTGGCATCCTGGCCGGCTTCGGCTTGCTTGCCGCCGCGCGCGGTTCCGTTCTGGCCGAACCCGCATCGTCCGGGCCGGCAATGTCGCGACGAAACGCACACAGTTTCTCCTTCGAGACCATCAATGGCGACAGGCTCGATCTGCAGCGGTTTCGCGGACGCCCGATCCTCGTTGTGAACACCGCCTCGCGTTGCGGGTTCACGGCGCAATACGAGGGCCTGCAGAATCTCCATGCCCGCTATCGCGATGCCGGGCTTGTCGTGATCGGCGTGCCATCGAATGATTTTCGCCAGGAACTCGCCTCCAATGCGGATGTCGCGGCCTTCTGCGAGGCTCGGTTCGGCATCGATTTCCCGCTCACGGCGATCAGCCAGGTCACAGGCGCCGAGGCGCATCCCTTCTATCGCTGGGCCCGGGAGGTCCGCCCCGGCGAGACGCCGCGCTGGAATTTTCACAAATATCTCATCGCTCCCGACGGCGACATCGAAGCCGTCTTCGCGACGACGACGGTGCCGGAACATCCGCATGTGATCACGGCGATCGAGGCGTTGCTACGCGGGTGACACAAGCCCCTTCCACGCAGACCGGAATCTCGGCTATATCCCGCTCGGGTCATGCATCATGGCGTTTGTGATCATCACAGGGTAGTGTGGAGTGATGAAGGGGAACATGCGTCTCACGGCTATGGAGCGGGTCTATGACGAGATCCGCTCGGCGATCATCTCGGGTGCCTTTCCGGTCGGTTCACGGATCACGGAGGAAATGCTGGCCGAGCGGCTCTCCGTCAGCCGTACGCCGGTCCGCGCGGCCCTGCAAAGGCTGGCGAGTGACGGCTTCATCGACATGGCCTCGCATATCGGGGCCGTGGTGAAGGCGTGGAGCCCGGAGGAGGCGCGCCAGATCTACGAGGTTCGCGCACGGCTCGAAGCGATGGGCGCCCGTCTCGCTGCCCGCAATGCCGGCAAAGCGGATACCTTGCGTCTGTCACGCATGGCCGAAGCCATCGCCCGCGAAGGGGTGACCGGCGAAGGCGGGACCCGGCGTTCGGAGCGTAACCGCGCCTTCCATCTGTTGATTCTCGAACTGAGTGGCAACAGCCACCTCTACCGCACGGCAGCCAATCTCATGCATGTCGGTTTTCTGGTTCAGGCCTATGCCAGTTTCGGGGATCGCGATGCCCAGCGCAGCGATTTCGACCATTTCGATCTCGTCACCGCCATCGGATCCCGGGATGCGGATTGGGCCGAAGCGGTGATGCATGCGCATATCATGGCCGCGAGCAACGTCTTCGTCGCCGCCGAGCAGGCGGGCAGTGAAGACCGCGCAGAGCCGGTGAAGGAGCCGGGCGCGACAGCCGGGAAGCAAACCGGTCGCAATCTGCGGGCCGGCTGAGCCGGCTCCCGGTCATTGCCCGCGAAAACGTGGCTTGCGCTTGGCGAGGAAGGCCTCCATGCCCTCGCGGAAATCATCGCTGAGATAACAGCGCAGGATTAGATCGTCATCGGCTCCGGGCTTTGCCGGGCCGGCCCGCAGCCGCGCCAAGGCTTCCTTGGTGGCCGAGAGCGTCAGCGGCGCGTTTTGCGC
Source organism: Saliniramus fredricksonii (assembly GCF_900094735.1). NCBI lineage: Bacteria > Pseudomonadati > Pseudomonadota > Alphaproteobacteria > Hyphomicrobiales > Salinarimonadaceae > Saliniramus > Saliniramus fredricksonii. Next base: position 484,699 of record NZ_FMBM01000001.1, on the reverse strand, counting down.
GATTCGCGCGGCGAGCGCCTCGGCGCGGGCTTCGAGCGCGGCGTGATCGGGCAGGATCTGCGTGACGAACCCCGCCGCGAGCGCCTGATCCGCATCCATCAATTCGGATGAATAGAGGATCTGCCTGGTGCGCGCCTCGCCGATCAATGCCACCACACGCTCGATGGTGCGCACCGAGAGGCAATTGCCGAGGGTGCGCGCGATGGGGAAACCGAAGCGCATATCGGCGCTGGCGATGCGGATATCGCAGCAGGATGCGATCGCCGCGCCCCCGCCCGTCACCGCCCCGGTGATCACGGCGATGGTCGGCACGCGGCAGGTCTCCAGCGTGGAAAACACCCGGTCCATATGTTCTTCATAGGCGAGCGCGTCGTCGCGCCCGGACATGTTCCGGAACTGGGATATATCGGTGCCGGCTGCGAAGGCCTGGCCGCCCGCGCCCGAGAGCAGCATCACCCGGATGGCGGGATCGGCATTCACAGCCTCGCAGATCTCCACCAGCCGGTCATACATGGCATAGGTGAAAGCATTCATCGCCCGGGGCCGGTTGAATACCACCCGGGCGATGCCGTCTGCGACGGTGAAGAGCATTTCGGGATCGGTGGCGCCGGGCGAAAGCATGCTCATCGCATTCTCAGCCGATCTTCGCGCGCCCGCCGGCTTCCAGGCCATCCGCGTCCCTGCCATCCGCATCCCGACCGAGCGCCGCAAAGACCTTCGCGACGATCGCATCGGCATCAAGGCCGGCCTGCGCATACATGGCGTCGGGCTTGTCCTGGTCGATGAAGATGTCGGGCAGCACCATGGGGCGCACCTTGAGGCCGCTATCCAGTGCGCCATTGGCGGCCAGGCAATGCAGCACGAAGGAGCCGAACCCGCCGATCGAGCCTTCCTCGACGGTGATCAGCACCTCGTGTTCGCGGGCGAGCCGCAGCACGAGTTCCTCGTCGAGCGGTTTGGCGAAACGGGCATCGGCGACGGTGGTGGACAGCCCGCGCGCGTCGAGGTCTTCTGCCGCGCCCAGGGCTTCCTTCAGGCGCGTGCCGAGTGACAGGATGGCGATGCGGCTGCCCTGCTTGACGATCCGCCCCTTGCCGATTTCGAGCGGCACGCCCTTCTCGGGCATGTCGACACCGACACCCTCGCCGCGCGGATAGCGGAAGGCGATGGGGCCCGTATCATGCGCCACGGCGGTGGCGACCATATGCACGAGCTCGGCCTCGTCGGCGGCGGCCATGATGGTGAAATTGGGCAGGCAGCCCAGATAGGCGATGTCGAAGGAGCCGGCATGGGTCGGCCCGTCCGCGCCCACGAGGCCGGCCCGGTCGAGGGCGAAGCGCACCGGCAGGTTCTGGATCGCGACATCGTGCACGATCTGGTCATAGGCGCGTTGCAGGAAGGTGGAATAGATCGCGCAGAACGGCCTGTAGCCCTCCGTCGCCAGCCCGGCGGCGAAGGTCACCGCATGCTGCTCGGCAATGCCGACATCGTAGGTGCGCCCGGGGAAGGCCTTGGCGAACATGTCGATACCCGTGCCCGACGGCATCGCGGCGGTGATCGCCACGACCTTGTCATCGGCCTCGGCCTCCCGGATCAGGCTCTCGCCGAAGACCTTGGTGAAGGCCGGCGCATTCGCCTTCGGCTTGGACTGCGTTCCGGTCACCACGTCGAACTTGACCACGCCGTGATACTTGTCGGCGGAAGCTTCCGCCGGTGCATAACCCTTGCCCTTCTGGGTCACCACATGGACGAGGATCGGGCCGGTTTCCATGTCGCGGACATTCTTGAGCACGGGCAGGAGGTGGTCGAGATTGTGCCCGTCGATCGGGCCGACATAGTAGAAGCCCATCTCCTCGAACATGGTGCCGCCGGTCCAGAACCCGCGCGCATATTCCTCGGCCTTCGCCGCCTTCTCGCTGAAGAACTTGGGCAGGCGGCGGGTGAGCTGCTTGGCGGTCTCGCGGATCGAGCGATAGGTGCGCCCGGAAACCAGCCGCGCGAGATAGGCCGACATGGCGCCCACCGGGGGCGCGATCGACATGTCGTTGTCGTTGAGGATGACGATCAGGCGCGAATGCATGGCGCCGGCATTGTTCATCGCCTCATAGGCCATGCCCGCCGACATCGCGCCATCGCCGATCACGGCCACGACATTGTTCTTGCGCCCGTCGAGATCACGCCCCACCGCCATGCCGAGGCCAGCGGAGATCGAGGTGGAGGAATGCGCCGCGCCGAACGGATCGTATGCGCTCTCCGCCCGCTTGGTGAAGCCGGAGAGGCCGCCACCCGTACGCAGGGTGCGGATGCGATCGCGGCGCCCGGTCAGGATCTTGTGCGGATAGGCCTGGTGGCCGACATCCCAGATCAGCCGGTCGTCGGGGGTGTCGAAGACGTGATGCAGGGCGACCGTCAGTTCGATCACGCCGAGCCCGGCGCCCAGATGCCCGCCCGTGACGGAGACGGCATCGATCGTCTCCGAACGCAGTTCGTCGGAGACCTGCCGCAGCTTGTCTTCGGACAGCTTGCGCAGGTCGCGCGGGTCGCGGATCGTATCGAGGAGCGGAGTTTCGACAGGCATGAGACCACCATTCTTCACAAGCCGACCGGCAGGCCATATCGACCGATCGTCCCCGCAAGGGCGACGCAGAGTGATCCGCGCCTTCGAGGGTGACGCAAGACTTAGCCGCGCAAGCTGATGACGTCAAAGTCTGTATGACATACGCTTGCCGATCCGGATCGGACGTGTCCGCCTGTGTGCCTGCGCCGGTTTGCCGGCGAGGGTTCACGATTCCCGGCCCGCCTTCCCGATGAAGGCCGCCAGAGCCTCGGCATTCATGGGGCGGGCGAAATAATACCCCTGCACTGCGAAAAGGTCCTCGTCCGCAAGAGCATCGCATTCCTCGCGTGTCTCGATACCCTCGGCAATACAGGCGATTCCGAGGCTGGCGACGAGGTTGCGCACGGCGGAGAAGATCGCCGTCACGCGCGGCTGCGTGCCGATGCCGCTGACCAGCTTGCGGTCGATCTTGACGATATCCGCCGGCAGGCGCGCGAGTTCGCCGAGCGAGGAATAGCCCGCGCCGAAATCATCCAGCGCGATCTTCATCCCCTCCGCCTGTAGCTGCCGGAGCGCCTCGACCGCTTCCTGCGAACACATCGAGGTCTCGGTGACCTCCAGAACGAGATGGTGATAAGGCAGGCCATGCGCATCCAGCGCCGAGCGGGCCACGGCGGATATGCTGCGCCGGGCGAGCGCCGCCGCATCGAGATTGACGCTGACGAAATCGATCTTGCCGTCACGGATGAGCGGCGCCGCGACGCGCAGGGCGAGATCAATCATGGTCGTGGTCAGCAGAAAGATCTGGCCGGCTTCCACGGCGGCTGGAATGAAGCGGGCCGGGCTGACGGGGCCATGGGTCGGGCTTTCGAACCGGGCGAGCGCCTCAAGGCCACGCACGCGCCCGCTCCGGATATCGACGAGGGGCTGGAACACGGCCCTGATCTCGCCACGCGCCAGTGCCGGGCCGATTTCCAGCATCAGTTCCGCGTGTGACGGACCGGAATCGGGGCCTGTCGGCGCGCCGAAGACGATTCGCCTGCGGTTGTCGTCTCTGGCCTCGCGCAGCGCCCGCATGGCGATTGCCGGTGCCTCGGCGGGAGGCACTTCGGGGCAGAATGCCGTCCCCACACGGATGAGCGGCGTATGCTGGTAACCATTGATCTCCACCGGCTTGCGCCCCATTTCGATGATGCTGCGCGCGAGCATGCGCAGGGCTTCCGGTGAATCACGGCGCGCCACCAGCATCAGCGTATCGTCATCATAGCGCCCGAGATGATCCGTGCGGGTGAGCGCCGGCCCGATATTCTCGCGCATCAGCCGATCGAGGGCGATGGCAGCCCCGGCTCCGTGCCGCGCGGCGACGGCTTCGCGCTGTTTCACGGCGATCAGCATCACGCCCACATGCGCCTGCGGCGCCGCCGCCGTGATGCGCCGCAGGCGCGCCTCCAGGGCACTGCGCGTCATCAGCCCGGTTTCGCTCTCGTGCTGGCCGAGAAAGGCGACATGCTCCTCGGTGATGCGCAAAAGCGCGCTCACCAGGCTGCGGCGCAAAAGCTCCGCCATGCGCGCATCGACATCATCCCAACGCTTGCTTTGTCCGCGCACCACCTCGATCCAGGCCGCGAAGGAGCGGCGCGGGCCAAGCTTTCCGGACGCCTCGTCGATATGGACGGGATGGTTGGGATCCCCGCCCCAGGCGACTTCCTGCGTGCGCTCCGGCCGGAAGAAGACGAGACCGTCGAGCGGCGTGTTGGGGGTTGGTATGACGTAAGCCCCCGATGCGACCAGCCGCACGGATTCGAAGCGCGGATCGGCCTCCGGCAGGCAATGCGTGCCGCCGTGATGGCGGCCCTGCCCGGTCTGTTTCTGCGCCATGGCCTGAAGGATCGCCTTGCAATCGCGCTCGGGCGGCGTCTCGCCGAGCAGCAGGCCGGCGCCACCGAAATTGCAATAGACCCCTCCGGCCTGCATGACGGCGAGCAGGTCCGGTGCGACCGCCTTCAATGCGTCGCTCAGACGCCCGGCTTCATCCAGGGCGGTTTCGACCTTGCGCAGCGCCTCGGCACGCTGCGCCATCGCCCGCTGATGGTCGACCGCACTGCGCGTGGCGATCATCTCCGAAAGGCTCTGGCCGAGCATGTCGCACAATCCGCGCAGGGTGCTGTCGACCATGCGCGGTGCGTCATGGTGGCACACCACCATGCCCCAGAGCGCGCCGTCACGGATCAGCGAGACGACGAGCGTGGCGCGCACGCCCATATTGTCGAGATAGGCCAGATGATAGGGCGAGACCGCGCGCAGAACGGCGTAGGTCATGTCGAGCCCCGCGCCGGACGCGCCTTCCGCCTCCCCCGTCGATGAGCGCGCCATGAAATCGGTTGCGTGCAGGGTCAGCGTCGGGGCGTGGATATCAGGAATCATCCGCACCCGCTGCAGCAGATACATCCGGCGCGCCTGGCTGGGGATATCGCTCGCCGGGTAATGCAACCCGAGGAAGGATTCGCGCTGCGGATCGCAGGATTCGGCCACGACGGCGCCGTGGCCGTCTTCATCGAAGCGATAGACCATCACCCGGTCATAGCCAGTGAGCGCGCGCCATTCCCGTGCGGTCGCGGCGAGCAGGTCGTCGAGCCCCTCGGTCGCGCGCAGGCGCGCCAGCGCGGCCTGTGCGGCGGAGACGCTCTGCGCGGCCTCGAGGGCCGCCCCCGCAGGCAGCAATTCGACCACGGCCAGGTCGTCGATCTGATGCACCACGGCATCGTTCACGTGATTGTCGAAACGCGCCACAGAGGTGAAATTCGTCGGCGCGTAATGCTCGCAGGAGAGCATCTCCATGATCCGGGCGATCGCCGGGGCGGGCAGGAGATCCGCGAGCACGCATCCGGGCACCGGATCGCGCCCCAGCCAGGCACCGGCATTCTCCGACCAGTAATGCAGCCGCCCGTCCGTCGGATCAAAGGCCAGCAGGGCGCCGAAGGACTGGACGCGTCCGGGGAAGGTGATCGGCTCGGCTTCGCAGATGGCGATATGGCGCTCCAGCCCCTCCCGATCTCCGAGCTGCGGGACCATGGCGGCGCGGTTGTCGCGTTCAGGCATGGCGCGACGCCTCCATCATGTTCTGTTCGACCATCGCATCGAGGATCGTCAGGGCCACGCAAAAGGCCGTGCAGGCACCGGCAAGCACATCGGCCTGCATGTGCGGATGCTCGAGCCCCCACAGATCGATCGCCCTGCGCATGCCGCGCCAGCGCTGCTGCATCGCTGCACCCGCACAAGCCAGGCCTTCCATGCGCTGCTGTTCCTCCGGCCCGGACGGGGCGGCACTGCGCAGGGCGGGGCGCAGCCCCAATGCGGCGCCGCAGATCGTGTAGGCACTGCCGATCGCCTCGGCGCGATTCATGAGGGTGAAACGTGCCAGCGGCACGGGCAGGAGCGGCGGGGATGCGCCATCGGCGGCACTGACCGCAGCTTCGTGTCCGGCCATGGCGCGGGCGAGAACACGCGGCACGCTGTTCGCCGCGCGGTTGCCTGTTGCCGCCGCGTGCCAGGCGAGCAGCATCCGCGTCATCATGGCGAGATGCGTGGCGATCCTTTCGGGTGCCAGCCGGCTCAGCGTGTCGAAGCGTTCCTCGGAAACGTCATGCAGGCTTCGCGTGACACGCCGAAGAGCAAGACTGAGCTGTTTGGGCTTTCCGCGACCTGGTGCGTTCGGCATGTATCATTTCTTATATTTATGATTGTGCTTACGGATCCGCTATCCTTCACGTTACATGTTTGCCTGCCTGTGGCGCAATCGATTTTTATGACACATATGCGCAAATCGACGTCAACGCAGCCCTGCGCAGCGGGGATCATGCATCGTTGCTGCTCACTTCTTCCCGCGCCGGTTCACGAAGGCGTCGATCACGTCCTTGAAGCGATGCGCGTCCGAATCGAGTGAGGCGGAGACATCCTTGATCGCAACGGCCGCCTGTCCGGTCTGATGCGCCGCGTCGGAGACACCGGTCATGTTGCTGGTCACCTCGCGAATCGCCGCTGATTGCTCCTCCACCGCTGCCGCAATCTGGTTCGAAGCGCCGCGCAAGGTGTCGACATCGCTGACGATGGCGCCGATCGCCTCCGCCGTTGATCCCGAAACCGACTGGATCGTCTCGATCTGCGCCTTGATCTGGCTGGTCGCCTGGGCGGTCTGATCGGCCAGTGCCTTGACCTCGGCGGCGACCACCGCGAAGCCGCGCCCGGCCTCGCCCGCACGCGCGGCTTCGATCGTGGCGTTCAGCGCCAGCAGGTTGGTCTGGGCGGCGATGGTGGCGATGACCTCGGTGATCGAACCGATCTGGTTCGAGACCTGGGCCAGTTCGCGCACCATGTCATCGGCGGTCCCGGCGCGCTGGCTGGCCGAGCCGGAAAGATCGGCCGCCGATGCGGCCTGCGTCGCGATTTCGCTGATCGAGGCCGAGAGCTCCTCCGTCGCCGCAGAGACGGTGCCGGCCATGGCCTGGGCATGGCGGGCGATCCCGGTCATCTGCGCCGCAGCGCTGGCGAGCTCGGAGGCGGTTCCCGTCATGGTGGTGCAGGTCTCGGTGACGCTCTCGGCCACCCGAACCTCCTCCGTCACGACGTTCCAGGTCAGCATCGGGCCGAGATAGCGCCCCTCCTTCGACATGATGGCCGAGACGCGCAGATTGAGGACTTCCGGGCCGACGCGGATATTGCTGTTGATCGGCAGGTTGGCCGGATCGGCGAGGATGGAGCGCTGATGCGTCGGGCGCTTGTGGAAGATGTCGATATTCTGCCCCAGCAGATCCTTCGCCCTGATCGGCAGATGCTCCTCGATTTTCGAGAGTGTCTCGATGCTGGTGGAATTGACGTAATTGATGGTGAAGTTCTCGGGATCACAGGTCATGACGTTGATCGGCATGCGGTCGATCATCTGCAGGAGCCGTGCCACTTCATCCTGCTGGCGGCGTTTTTCCGTCGCGATCGACCAGGTCAGCACGGCATGTGTATAGGCACCGCGCGCATCGATCAGGGGCGAGATGGCGAGGTCGAGATACTCGTCACCCAGCCTGATCTGGGCGTTGTGCGGCAGATTCCCAGGATCCGACAGGATGCGCCGCTGATGGGCGGGATTTTTGTGGAAGACATCGATCGAGGTGCCGATGATCTTCTCTGGATCGATATTCAGAAGATGGCCGATCCGCCCCAGCAGCGTGCGCGATTCCGGGTTGGCGTAGACGACCTCGAAATCGCGCGTCTCGCAGATCATCACTGCAACGGGCAGGCTCTCGAAGGCCGCGCGCAGATCCGGTTGCGCGGCGCGATGCGGTCCGGCGATTCGTGCGAGCATTCCCATGTGATGTTCCTCCAGCTGCGCCAGCATGCGAAAACCACATGAAATCGCCGTATATGGATATTCCGGGAAGCGGCAGGGCAGGTCATGCGGGTGTTAAGTTTCGTTAACGATTACTGCCTGTTTCTGCGCCATGATTGTTCATGCGCGGGGCCGAGGCCATGCAGGCCGCCCGCAACGCTCACGGAAGCGGCAGAATGCCCGCTGCCCCGTCATCACAGCCGAAGGCGAGCAGCTTGCCGGCTGCGTCCCAGGCGAGGGCGGTGACGCGGCTGCCCTTCACCGCCGGGCGCACCAGCAGCTCCGAACCGTCGCTGACGCGAATCAGCAGGACGCAGCCGTCTTCGTAGCCGGCGGCACAGATCGGCAGATGCGGGTGGCAGGCGACCCGGGTGACGCGTGCCGCGCGCACGCCGAATTCACGCGGGGCCTTTCCGGTCGGCCCTTCCTTGCTGTCGAAGGGCCAGGCGATCACCGCATCGGCGCCGCTCGTGGCGAGCATGTCGCCATCGGCGCTCCAGGAGAGCGATCGCGGCTTGGCGGCATAGCCCGACATCCGCATATGGCCGCGATCGGGCGCGAGTCGCCAGCCATGCAGCGCATTCTCCTGCATGGAGGTGACGACGAAGCGCCCGTCCGGCGACCAGGTCACGTCGAGATGCGAGCCCTTCCATTCGAGCGGGTCCGGTTCCTTCTCCAGATTCGGGTACCACAGGCTGACCCCGTTATAATGCGCCACCGCGAGGCGATAACCCTTCGGCGCGAAGGCGAGGCCGCGGGCGGAGGAGGGGGCCGTGAAGCGCTTCTCCTTTCCCTTGCGATCACGCGCGGTCACGTTGCGCCCCGCGCTCCAGGCGATGCCGCCTTCATGATGCAGGGCGAGCGCATCGATCCATGTGCCGCCGCTATCGGCGAAATCGCGCGTCGATCCGTCGGCGCCGGTGACCGCGACGCGCCCGTCATCGCCGCCGGTGACGAGGCGCTCGCCATCGCTCGTCGCACACAGGATGCTGCCATCGGGATGCACCTGCACCCGGTGTTCGGCGCCATCGCGCACCAGCAGCACGCCGCCATCGCCGAGACAGAAGGCGGCGGTGGTTTGCAGGAAGCAGATCACGCCGACATGCGCGCTCGCATCGACGCGCTGGACGGCCTGGCTGAGATCGGGAATCGGATTGTGCGGGTTCGTGCTCATGCAGTCGTTCTAGAGGAAACTTCGGCGTTTGTGCAGGCCCGGTGCGGCCCGTGTCACACGGGAAAATCTTCGCGAGGACGCAAAATCACAAATTCGCCGCTTTCACGACAAACGGAAGCCCCGAACCCATCAGAAAAATACGTATCTCGATGGTTTCCATGTGGGTTCTTCCGGTAACGTCAGCCCCCCAGCCCCCCGGAAAGATCCACAGCGGAGCAGCCGCAATCGAGGTCGGGCCGTCCCTCGTGGACGGCCCTTCTTCGTTGGGGCGCCCGGCTCCGGCGCAGCCGCACGGCGTATTGCCGGTGCCAGGGCAAATCGCCCCTTGACATATATATAAGTAAATTCTAAATTACTGACAGCTTCAGAGAGGCGCCGCTCGCAGATCCTGCAGGCGAGACGCCTCGCAAGTGTTGCAACCGGAATACCCAGACGAGGATGACAGACCATGAGCCTTCCGACCATCTCCCCCGCCGAAGCCAAGCGCCTGATCGATGAAGGTGCCGTGCTCGTGGATGTGCGCGATCGGGCCGAGCATGCGCGCGAGCGCATCCCGCATGCGCGCAACTTTTCGCTGAATGAATTCGACAAGGGCGAACTGCCGCGTGACGGCGCCAATGTGGTGCTCTTCCACTGCAAGTCGGGCATGCGCACCTTGTCCAACGCGCAGGCGCTCTCCGACAAGGCTGGTGAAGGCTGCGACGCCTTTATCGTCGAAGGCGGCATTGACGCGTGGCGCAAGGCCGGCCTGCCGGTGGTCGAGGACAAGTCGCAGCCGCTCGACCTGATGCGTCAGGTGCAGATCGGCGCCGGCTCGCTCGGCTTCTTCGGCACGCTTGCCGGCATCTTCATCGCACCCGGCTTCCTGATCATCCCCGCCTTCGTCGGCGCCGGGCTGATGGTCGCCGGCATGACGGGCTTCTGCGGGCTTGCCCGCGTGTTGATTCACATGCCCTGGAACAAGGCGCTGAAGAACCCGCCAGTCGCCAGGACGGCGTAATCTTCCGGCCCGCCCGGTCCCATGCATACCGCGCGGCGCGCCCTTTGCGTGTCGCGCGTATCCCTCTTTCTGCGTCAGGCTGACAGACCATGCTCGCCCTCTCCCTCGCCCAGAGCCTTGCCGGACTGGCATCCGGATCGCTCGTCGGTTTCTCGCTCGGCCTCGTCGGCGGTGGCGGATCGATCCTGGCCGTGCCGGCCATGGTCTATCTCGTTGGCGTCGCGAGCCCGCATGTGGCGATCGGCACCAGCGCCGTCGCCGTGGCGGTCAACGCGATGATGAGCCTCGGCTCGCATGCGCGTTCGGGCACCGTGAAATGGCGCTGCGCGGCGGTCTTCGCCGGCGCCGGCGTGCTTGGGGCGGCTCTCGGCTCGACCATCGGGCAGATGATCGACGGCGAGATGCTGCTTTCCGCCTTCGCCGTGCTGATGCTCGTTGTCGGCGCGCTGATGCTGAAGCGGCGCAATGCGGTCGGGCTTCCCGACGTGGTGCTGGGACGCGACAATGCCGTAAAGCTGGTGACCTTCGGCCTTGGGGCCGGCCTGCTCGCCGGGTTCTTCGGCATCGGCGGCGGCTTCCTGATCGTGCCGGGGCTGATCGCGGCGACGGGCATGCCGATCATCAATGCGATCGGTTCCTCACTCTTTGCGGTGAGCGCCTTCGGCGTCACGACGGCGGGCAACTACGCATTTTCGGGCCTGGTCGACTGGCCGGTGGCGGCCCTGTTCATCGCCGGCGGCTTCGTCGGCAGTGCCATCGGCGCACGGGTGGCGCGCAAGCTGGCCGATGCCAAGGGCACGCTGAATATCGTCTTCGCCGCGTTGATCTTCGCTGTTGCCATCTACATGCTGGTGCAGAATGCGGGTCTGTTGTAAACCGACCCCCGGTTCAGCGCCCTCCATGAAAGCGAGACCGCATCATGTCCTATATTCCGCTCACCGATGATATCGCCGTCGCGCCGCAGCTGCGCCTCGAGGATCTCGATGCGATCGCCGCAGCCGGCTACAAGGCGGTGATCAACAACAGGCCCGATGGCGAGGGTCCGGACCAGCCGCCGCAGGAAGCGATTGCCGCGCGTGCAGCCGAGCTCGGTCTGGAATACCGCTACGTACCGGTGATCTCGGGACAATTCGCCCCGGAAGACGTCGCCGCCTTCCGCGCCGCGCTCGACGAGCTCGCCGGGCCGGTCGTGGCCTTCTGCCGCTCGGGAACGCGCTCCAGCGTGCTCTGGGCCCTGGCCAATGCCGGCCGGATGTCGGAAGATGACATCATCGCAACCGCGGCGCGCGCAGGCTATGACCTGTCGGCCCTGCGCGGGAGGCTCGACGGTCATGGCCATTGAAGTCCTGACGAAGACGGTTGCCGCAAAATCACGTCTCGAAAATGTGCGTTGCCAGGAGAGCATTTCCCGCGCTACAGACGGAGATATGGCAGCGAACCCGTGTGTGCATGTGAAAGCTTCAGATCTTCAGACCCTCGAACCCAAGGCCGACATGGTGGCGCAATTGCTGACAGCGCTCGGTCATTCCAAGCGCCTGATGGCGATGTGTCGCATGATGGACGAGGAAGTCTCCGTCGGCACCCTCGCCGAATCGGTAGGGCTCGGCCAATCGGCGCTCTCACAGCATCTGTCGAAGCTGCGGGCGCTCGGCCTCGTCACCACGCGGCGTGAGGGGCAGACGATCTATTACCGCCTCGCTTCCGAGGAAGCGCGCGAACTGATCGGCACGCTCTATCGTCTCTTCTGCAAATAGGACGCCAGGCAGGATGCCAGGCAGAGGCGACACGCAAGGGCTGGAAGCGAGGCGACGCCTGATCCCCGGGTGATCGCGACCAGCATGAAGCGCATGCGCGCATGTGTTCGCGGCTTCCCGGTCGCGGCGGATTGCGCCGCGCCCTTTTTCCACGATCCGGCATCATGACACCACGCAGCCCTGCGCATCCCGGCGCAACACGGCGCTGTGCGTCACGCAGCGCCGCGGCCCGGTCGCGCAGACCAACGCGTCAGCTGCATTCTTCGCGCGCCCGGCGCAGGGCGGCGGTGAAGCCCATCAGCGAGTAGACATCCGTCGTCTCGTTGCCGCGCCCGGACACGACTTCGAGCCGCAATTCACTCCCGGCGAGGAAGGCGTCGACGAGACGGCCCTCATCGGCGGGATCCTTGATCCAGACGTTCTCGCCGCTCGTCACCATGGTGAAGCGCGTACCGTCGACATCGGCGATCGCGTCCTGACCGTCGCGGGTGGGAAAGCCCATGACCACGGCCACTTCGTTGCGCACGTTCTCTGCCGGGCGGAACGAGACGAAGAGATAGCCGGCACCACGCCGCAATTCTTCGGGCAGGCGGCGCTCGGGTTGCGACAGCGCATAGCAGACCTTGGCGCCATCCGCGCTGGCAGTGTAGGCACCCCAATCGTTGAAGGTGTCCAGAAGCGTCGCGCCCGATTGGGCAAGGGCGCCGCCGGAGGGCGCCGCCATCATGGCACCGGCCAGCGCGATGGCGGGGGCGAAGCGGCGGAGAAAACGTGTGAGCATCATGTATCTGACCCTGGACAGTTTGGTGGCTCGCCATGCGGCGAATCGTGCTCGCGGTTTTTCACTACATTGTCCTGAAATGGGCAAAAATACGTTAACCTTTCCTGAATCGGCGGTTTTGCATTGCGCCATCGCGCGCCTGCTTCTAATTTCGTGCCATCGCCACCGCGCGCACAACAGATCGAGAAGCGGCATCAGCCGCCAGAAGAATCGAGGACCGGCTTGCTCTCACCCGGCGAACTCGCTGCACTGGCCAGGGCCGTCGCGCAGTCGCGCGACCGCGCGGCCTTTGCGCGCCTGTTCGATTTCTTCGCCCCGCGCCTGCAGGCCTATCTGATTCGTCAGGGTGCCGATGCGGCGCTGGCCGAGGAGATCACCCAGGACACGATGACCACGCTTTGGCGCAAGTCGGAACTGTTCGATCCCGCCAAATCCTCGCTTTCCACCTGGCTCTACCGGATTGCCCGCAACCGCCGCATCGATCTCCTGCGCCGCGACCGTTCGACCCTGGCCGAGCCCGATGACCCCGTCTTCGATCTGCCCGACGATACCGATATCGAGGGGGACATGGATGCCGCACAGCGCGACGAAGCCGTGCGGGTCGCCATGAGCAGTCTTCCTGACGAGCAGCTCTCACTGGTACGCTTGGCCTTTTTCGAGGGTCTGTCGCATAGCGAGATCTCGGAGCAGACCGGCCTGCCGCTGGGGACAGTCAAATCCCGCATCCGCCTCGCCTTCACCCGCTTGCGGCGCACCCTCGAATCCGGTGGCGTGGTGGAGATCGAATCCTGAGCGATTGCATCTCCATGGATGAGCCGAATCATGCCGATCAAAGACGCATTTATGTGATTTTTGCAGTTGAAAACTGTTCGATCTGCCGCCGGGCCTGCTACGGCGACGGCGCGGTGATGCGCCCGTCCCGTGCACGCCGAACCGGCAGTCGACAGATTCCAGGGACTTGCCGCCTCTTCTCAATCCGCCGGGCGGAACCATATCTGCGGCAATATTGTGTGAAACACGAACGTGGCGGGATCAGGCAGATGGGGCAAGTGTGCACAATGGAGCGCAACAGGCCGGGGAGAAGCGGGGCGTCGCCGTCGTGAGCAATCTCGAATCACGCGATTATCGCGATGCGATGAGCCATGTCGCCGGCGCCGTTCATGTGGTGGCGACTTCAGACGCGACGGTCCGCAGCGGCTTCACGGCAACGGCGGTCGCTTCGGTATCAGACCGCCCGCCGACACTCGTCGTCTGTGCCAATGCGGACAGTGCCACGACCCGTGCCATTCTCGAAACCGGCATCTTCTCGGTGAATGCGCTTGCTTTCGATGACGCGATGCTCGCCGAGATCTTTGCCGGGCGTACGGAGTTGTCCGGCGATGACCGTTTCGCCGAGGGGCGCTGGGACACGCTGGAGACCGGTGCACCCGTTCTGTCCGATGCGCTTGTCGCCTTCGATTGCCGCTTGCAGCAGAGCCCGCTCGTCGCGACGCATCATCTGCTCGTGGGCGAAGTCCGTGCAGTGCGCTATGGGCTGAGGCGGCGGGCCCTGGTCTATCGTGAGCGCGCTTTCATGGGATTGTGAACGCTCTGGCCGATCGTTTGTACTGCAGGCAGCACGTGCCGCCTCATCCGGCACGGAGCTCGTCCTTCAGGGGCTCCCCCCACTGGCCAGCTACGCATGCCTGCTCTGCAAGGCTTCCTGTTGCCTTTGTCGCAGGGATATCCTAAACGCGCCTCCAGTTCATGCTGCGGTGCAGCAGCGTGCCCCGCACGGCGCGAGATCCGTCGCGTCCGTGTGCAGGGTCCTGCAGAAATCCTTCCGACAGAGCGGCTTCGTTCCTGCGCGCCGTGATTTTGCGCGATGGACCCTCGTTTGTGATGCGGCAGGTAACGGAGCCGTTTCGTGACGATTGATTTCTGGAATCGCCAGCGCCGGGACTGGTTCGGCAATATCCGCAGCGATCTCCTCGCCGGCCTCGTGGTGGCGCTCGCGCTGATTCCGGAGGCGATCGCCTTCTCGATCATCGCCGGTGTCGATCCCAAGGTCGGGCTCTACGCGTCCTTCTCGATCGCCGTGATCACGGCGATCGTGGGCGGACGCCCGGGCATGATTTCCGCAGCCACGGCCGCGACGGCGGTGCTGATGGTCACGCTCGTGCGCGATCACGGGCTGGAATACCTGCTCGCGGCGACGGTTCTGGCCGGGCTTTTGCAGATCGCCGCCGGGATGACCGGTGTGGCGCAGATGATGCGCTTCGTCTCGCGCTCGGTGATGACCGGCTTCGTCAATGCGCTCGCCATCCTGATCTTCCTCGCCCAGATCCCGGAACTCACCGGCGTGCCGATGCTCACCTATGTCATGGTCGCGGCCGGGCTTGGCATCATCTATCTGCTGCCGATGCTGACAAAGTCCGTGCCGAGCCCGCTGGTCTGCATCGTGGTGCTCACCGCCGTCTCCCTGATGATGGGCTTCGATCTGCGCACCGTCGGCGATATGGGCGAATTGCCCTCGACGCTGCCGGTCTTCCTGATCCCCGACATTCCGCTCAATCTCGAGACCCTGATGATCATCCTGCCCTATTCGGCGGCGGTCGCGGCGGTGGGTCTGCTCGAATCGCTGATGACGGCGACGATCGTCGACGAGCTGACCGATACGCCGAGCGACAAGAAGCAGGAATGCGTGGCGCAGGGCGTGGCCAATACCGCGACCGGTTTCATCGGCGGCATGGCCGGCTGCGCCATGATCGGGCAGTCGATCATCAACGTGAAATCGGGCGGTCGCGGGCGGCTCTCCTCCTTCGCCGCCGGCGTCTTCTTGCTCTTCATGGTCGTGGTGCTGGGCGACTGGGTGGGGGTGATCCCGATGGCCGCGCTCGTTGCGGTGATGATCATGGTCTCGATCGGGACCTTCTCGTGGAGTTCGATCCGCAATCTTCGCGATCACCCCCGCTCCTCCTCCGTGGTGATGCTCGCGACCGTGATCACCGTGGTCGGTACCCATAACCTCGCCATCGGCGTGCTGGTCGGCGTGCTGCTCTCGGGGATATTCTTCGCCTGGAAGATCTCCCAGATCTTCCGCATCACCTCCACGCTCTCATCCGACGGGGCGCATCGCACCTACCGGGTCGAAGGGCAGTTGTTCTTCGCATCGGCTGAAAATTTCTCCGCCGCTTTCGATTTCCGCGAGGCGCTGGAGAAGGTGACGATCGACGTCTCACGCGCCCATATCTGGGATATTTCCAGCGTCGCCGCCCTCGACATGGTGGTCTTGAAATTCCGTCGTGAGGGCGCCGAGGTCGCACTCGTGGGCATGAACCAGGCCAGTGAAACCCTCGTCGACAGGCTCGCCATCCACGACAAGCCGGGCGCCATGGACAAGCTGATGGGGCATTGATCGGCATCCATGCCCGGTCTGGCCCGATTCGGCTGGTTTTTTGACCGGGACCCCGTCATTCTGCGAGGAACGGACGCGATGGTGGCGGTTTGCGGCCATGGGCGTGCAAGCGAAATCGAAAGGGAGGCGGCATGTCCGCACTGGTGGCGCTGATCGACGGTTCGATCTATTCGCAAAGCGTCTGCGATCATACGGCGTGGGTCGCGCAGAAGACCGGTTACCCGGTCGAACTGATGCATGTGCTCGGGCGTCGCGACGTCTCGACGGCGCCGGCGGATCTCTCGGGCGCCATCAATGCGGATGCGCGGGAGAATCTTCTGGCCGAACTGGCCTCGCATGACGAGGAGCGGGCGCGGCTGGCGCAAAAGCGCGGACGGCTGATCCTCGAGGAAGCCCGCGCGCGCATCGGTGGACAGGGTGTCGAACAGATCAACACGCGCCTGCGCAACGGCGATCTCGTCGAGGCCCTGCAGGAAGCCGAGAGCGATGCCGCCCTCGTCATCGTCGGCAAGCGTGGCGAGGCGGCGGATTTCGCCAGGATGCATCTCGGCTCCAATCTGGAGCGGGTGGTCCGGGCCTCGCGCAAGCCCGTTCTCGTCACCTCGCGCGCGTTCAAGCCGCAAAACCGTTTCCTGATCGCCTTCGATGGCGGCGACAGCGTGATGAAGGCCGTGCGCCACATCGCCGCCGGCAAGCTCTTCACCGGCATGGAATGCCGCCTTCTCACCGTCGGCCAGCCCTCGGCCATGGTGCGGGAGCGGCTGGAAACCGCACAAAGCGTTCTGCGCGATGCCGGTTTCACCGTCTCTTCGGAAATTCGCGAAGGCCAGCCCGAAAGCGTCATCATCACGGCCATCGAGGCCGAGAAGATCGATCTCCTGGTGATGGGCGCCTATGGCCATTCGCGCATCCGCAGCCTGATCATCGGCTCCACCACCAGCGAAATGGTGCGCTCCTGCCTTGTTCCGGTGAGGCTGTTCCGCTGAGTGGCCTCAATCGCGCGGGCGGCGCTGATCGGTAAATTGCTGCCCGTCCCACCAGCGCAGCATGCTCTCGTCAGCAGGGTCGAGCATCCAGCCGGCTGGCGCTGCAGCCGTGGCTGCCGTGGCGGATGCGGCGCCGGCTTCAGGCTGCGCGGGCGCTGCGGCAGCGGGCTGCCCGGATCCCTGTGCAGCCCCCGCCATGCCGGCCGCCGTCTCGGCGATATCCATATTGCCCGCGCGCACGTCCTTTGCGATGGCGAAGAGATCGCCGAAGAAGCTGCGATCCTCACCGCTGAGCCGGCGATCGGCGCGGCCTTGCTGGAACAGCCAGATGCCGAAGATGATCAGGGCGATGCTGACGAGCAGGCTGAATGCGGAGGTGACGACCACGAACCATCCGGCCCAGCCGAAGATCTGCGGCGCCCATTCCTCGATGCCGCCGATCCGCTTCGCATGGGCCGGGTCCGAACGGGAATAGGCGACATCGACATCCGCGCCCACATTCGGTCGCCATGAGCTTCGGCCACGGGGACTGAATTCGTAGCTCTCTCCGTCCACGGTATAGGCGATCCGGGTGCGGTACATCGGCGTGTCGTTCTCGCCGCTGGTGCCGGCGCGCTCGACGGCGACGACTTCTCCGGTGATTTCGACCGGATCATCGATGCCCGGCCCCTCCACGAAACCGGCAACATTGATGAAGATGATGCCGAAGACGATGCCGAGTATCCCGCCGAGAAGGCCGCCGCGCTGCCGTCGTCCATTGCGTCCGGTCCGGCCACGCACCACGCCGAAAACGCCTTCGGCGACGAGCACCCCGCCCGCCGTCATCTTGGCCGCACCGCGCGCGCCGGGATCCTCCGACCAGTTGGTCGAGAGTGTATTGAAGAAATGCTGGATGCGCTGGAACATGCCTGCCCCTGTTGCTCTGGTCGTGACTTTTTTGCGTGTGGGTGGTGCTGGGATCCCGGCGGGGCGCAACCGCGCGAAGCGCCGCCCTGCCCGGTTATCCGATCAGGGGCAAAGCCCTGCCGGACCGGGCGTGCCGCGGGCACATTCGAAGGCCCGCTCCGTGAACAGATGCGGCGCCGCATCCCCGCTCGCGAAGGTCATCGCCCGCTGCCAGATCGCCGCGACGGAATCATCCATCAGATGGCCGTACCAGGAGATGGCCTCGATGCCGAAATCCTGGGCCAGATTGACATCCATCACGATCTCGAAGAAAGGCTCGCCGGGGCGCACGCTCTCGGATTCCTCGAAGCCCGTCCAGCGCAGATCCCCCTCGCTGATCCGCGCCGCGCCACTCTCGAGCACGAGCAGATCCGCCATGGCGGCAGGCGTATAGGCCCCGTTGCGGATATCCTCGTAGGGACGATCGAAACCCGTGCCGCTGCCATCGTGCTCGCGCCAGGGCATCGCCTCATCGCCGGCACTGGCCACATCGAGGCAGGGCAGGGTGAGGCAGCGCGTGGTGCGGGCTTCGTCATCGGAGATCACCCGCCGGCTTATCGCCACGGGATCGGCGGTACGGCCCTGGATCGGGCGGAAGGTCATGCGGAAGGCGACATGCTCGCCCGCATCGAAGGATTCCGGCGGCGGGGTGCGTGCCCCACCAGAGGATTCCGCCACCGCCTCACGGAAGGCTGCGCCGAGATTATAGCGGTCGATTGCGACGAAGCTGTAGGGCACCGGCGGCCCGCCCGTGCCGTCTTCCCTCCCCTCCATGGCATAGCGGATGCGATAGCGCGCATGCGGCACGACGCCTTCCTCGTTCTCCAGCATCAGAATCGCCTGGGTGAGCGGGTTGAGCCGGCCACCCGGCGCGAAGATCGCGGAGGTTTGCGGCAAGGTCTCGAACAGCCGGTCGCGCACGGCTCCGTGATCGATGACCGCATAGCCCTCGGCCTCGGTGAAGGGCTTGCGTGGACCATCCGGGGCGGTCTGCGCCCCCTCGCCCTGTACTGCGAGGAAGCGCGCATTCACCCAGCCGCCATCGGCTGGAAGGGAGTGATGGCGGATATGCCACCAGTCGCGCCCGCCCACATCCTGCACATCGCCGCTGCGTTCGACATTGCGCGCATCCGGTGCCAGCTGCCCGATCACGGTACTGCCGGGGACGCCGGGGCGGTCGCGGCCATTGAGCATGTCGTCGGCAGCCACGCCGATGACCTGATAGCCGGCGGGTCGTTGCGCATCCGTCTGCGAGACTTGCTGCACGGGCGCTTGCTGCATGCGCATCTGGTCCTGCCGCGTCTGGTCCTGCTGCGTCTCGCCATCCGCCTCGATCGCGGCGGCGGCGCGCAGGGCGAGGGCGCGGTCGATCAGACCGTCCTGCATCATTTCGAGCAGGATATCGGTGGCTGCGGACCCATAGCCGGCGAGTTCATCGATGATCGCCTGTTGCGCGCCCGGCGCCGCGTCTTCGAGCCGGGCGATCAGCATGATGATGCTGCGCTCGTCCTGCTGGCTGAGTGCCCCCGGCTCTGCCGTATTCTGCGCTTGTGACCGGGTTTGAGGCTGCGCCGGGGCCTGTGCATCACCCTGGCCCGCCTGTGCCGGCGCCTGGCCCGCACTGCCGCCCATGCCGGCGGCCGGGGGAACGAAGCCGGTATAGGGCCTGATGGCAGGGGGCGGTGCCGGATCGAAGTACCCGCCCATGAACCCGGCTGCCTTCCAAGGCTCGATCCGGCCGCTGGCCATGAATTCGCCGAGCATCTGCAGGCCGGGCGGGCCGAAGGCGATCAGTTCGTCACGGATTGCTCGGCGCTCGTTTGCAGGGACCGCGTCGAGCCGGTTTGCGCGCTCGACGAGGCGTTCCATCAGGGCAATCAGATCCTGCGCGGATGCGGTATCCTGATCGGTCGTCGCGATATCGGTACCCTCGGGCACGACCGTGATCAGCGCCCGGCCTGCGGGGCGTTCCTGTGCGTTGCGCCAGTAGCGCACCTCGTATTCGCCATCCATCCCGGGGGCGCGCAGGGTGCGCCGCTGATTGTTGCCGATCCGGACGTTCTGCTCCCCGGATCCCACCATCTCCTCGGGAGATCCGGTCGGCACCATGGTGATGCGATCATGGCGCGAAATCCGTTCATTCAAGCTGACGTCGAATTCACTCCCCGCCTCGACCTGCGGCGGTGCCATGACGAGGATCTCGGGATCGATCACGTCGATGATCTCACGCCCGACGACGCGTTCCTGTTCATTGCGCCAGTAACGCACTTCATATGCGCCGAGCGTGTCGGGCGCGCGCAGGGTGCGGCGCTCGTTGTTGCCGACACGGGTGTTTTGTTGCCCTTCGCCGAGAACATCATCGGGCGCTCCGAGCGGGACGATGGTCACCCGGTCGTGGCGCGAGAGCCGCTGGCCCCAGCCGACGGTGAAGTCCGTGCCGGCAATCGCCGTATCGGGCGCGTCGAGTTCGATCTCCGGATCGACGACATTGACCAGGGCGCTGCCGACGACGCGCTCCTGCCGGTTGCGCCAGTAGCGGACCTCGTAGATGCCGAGTTCGTCCGGCGCAAGCAGGACCCGCCGCTCATTGTTGCCGATGCGGACATTTCGGCTTCCCTCACCCAGCGCATCCTCCGGCGCATCGTGCGGGACAATGGTGATCCGGTCATGGCGCGAGAGCCGCCGGTCCCAGCTGGCCGTGAAATCGCGGCCCGCATGCAGTTCGTCATCCACGCTGATCGCGATATAAGGGTCGCGGACTTCGACGGTGACGCGCGCATGGACACGCTGTTCGTCGTCGGAGAAATAGCGCAACTCGTAGGTGCCGAGCGCATCGGGCGCGCGCACGACGCGCCTGCTGTTGTTGCCCACCCGGATGTTTTGCTGTCCGTCGCCGAGGATTTCGTCCGGTGTGCCCTCCGGCACGATTGTCACGCGATCATGCCGCGACAGCCGATCATCCCATCGGGCGGTGAACTCACGCCCCGCCTCGACCTGGCGCGGCGCCTCCAGATAACCGTCGCTGACGGTCTCGATATCATCGTCGGGCATGAACCGGGACGAATCCTGCGGATCGACGAGCGGAAAGAGATCGTCGCGCGCCGGCCCTGTCGGAATCACCGGCATGGTCGGCAGGCCGGGAAAGCTGCGGGCCGTCGGAATGCCGTCATCGGCGACCTGCGGCTCGCCCGAGGCGCCGCCGCCCGGCTGGCCTTCGCCTGCTCCCTGCGGAGATGCGGGACCGGGATCGGATGTCATGGCAGGGCCGCTATCGGCCGCGGCGACCACGACCGCATCGCGCGTTCCAATGGAACCGGCGCCCGATCGCGCGCCGGTACTGCCTGAAACCAGCGCCTTACGCTGAGCCAATGCCGCGTCGCCGATCGTGATTTCCGGTAGCGGTGTCACGCTCATCTGCGAAGGCGGGGGTTCTGCGGTGAAGACCAGCGCATGCGATTCGGGGCGGGCTGCCGCCTGCACGGGCGAATCGGCGAGCAGCGGCACCAGCAGCGGCGCAAGGCTGAGGGCGCTGGCGATTTTCATGGCGGGAAAGCGCTTCGGCGCGTTGGGTCGGATGGTCATGGCGTCCCCTTCGGCTGATTTGCGATGCGATGATAGGCAAGGACCTCCGGCAACGCCCCCATCAAACAAAGGGGTTCGCGCCGAAAACCTTCACATGCCGTCCAGCCTCGGCTCACCGACCGGAGCTGTCGCGGGCAAACACCGCCATCTGGCTGGCGCCGCCGAATCGTGGATGCTTGCCGGCGATATCAGTGAGATCCAGGGTGTAGCCGTGGCGTGCGGCGACGGCTTCCGCCCAGGCGCGAAAGCGCTTTCGGTCCCATTCGAAACGGTGATCGCGATGGCGCATGCGCCCGGGTTTCACACCGAGAAGCGGATTCATCTCGGCATTCGGCGTCGTGATCACGGCGAGCGGCGGGGCGATGTCGCGCAGGAGGACGCGCTCCAGCGCTTGCAGGGGACCTGGACCGAGATGCTCGATCACCTCGACCAGGACAATTGCATCCGCTTGCGGCAAGCCGGGCGGCGGGCGGGTGATGTCGCCGGCGATGATCTGCACCTTCCGCGCGAGCGGATGATCGCGCAGCCGTGTACGCAGCCGCCCCAATGCGGCTTCGTCCTTTTCCACCCCGGTGATCGCCGCGATCTGCGAATCATCCAGCAGATGCAGGATGAAATCGCCGTCGCCGCAGCCGAGATCGAGAATGCGGCGGGCACCCGCCTCACGCAGCACTCCGGCCACCGCCCTGAAACGGGCCTCGTGCAGGAAATTGGTCACGTCTGCCCCTCTGCCGACCCGCCCGGCTTGCGCATCAGCACCACATCGGGACGCGGGATCGTGCAGTGCCAGCCGAAACGGTCGGCGATCCAGTGCATGGTCTCTTCCCGGTAGAACACGACATGGGTGGGATCGCGCCGGTAATGCCAGCCGGCGAAGCGCGCATCGTCATTCTGGAATATCGTCATCAGGCCAAGCCACCCGCCGGGGCGCAAGAGCGCGTCGAGCCGGGTGAATTCGAGGGCCGGATCATGAAAATGCTCGGCGGTCTCGGTGCATGTGACGAAATCATACTTCTTCTCCAGCACCCGGGTATCCGGGGCGAAGAGAGGATCGTAGAGCGCGACCCGGTGCCCGGCCTCGCGCAGCATGGCGGCGAGCGCCGGGCCGGGGCCGCTGCCGTAATCGAGGCCGGATGCGCCGGGGGGCAGTTCCGCGAGGAGGGGGTCTGCCAGCCGGGCGAGAAAGGCGCGGTAGCGCGGATCGTCAGGATCGTTTTCGTGCAGCGCGTAACAGGCGCGCTCGGTCTCGCGGTCGGGATGATGCGCCGGATCGACAAAGCGCAAGGCGCAAAGCGGACAGCGGAAGTAATCGCGTCCCGTGACCGTGACGAAGGCTTGCGCGGATCGGCTGCGGCAGAGCGGGCATGGCGGAGACGGCGCGCATGGCGGCGTCGCGGGTCCGGTGGAATCGACGGGCATGGCTTCGCCTCATCCGTCGCGCCGGCGCCCGAGATAGACGCATTGCACCGCCTCTTTCTCCTGCAAGGGATTGTAAAAGCGCACGGTCTCGGCACGGGCCGCGTCGAACACGCCGGCGAGCCGCTCGGCGAAGCGCGGATCCGGGCTCTCGTTCGACCACAGGCCGAACACCCCGCGCGGCAACAGATGGCGCGCGAGGCTGCTCAGCCCTTGCGGCGTGTAGAAACTGTCGCTGCGCGCATCGAGCAGGGCCTCCGGGCTGTGATCGATATCGAGCAGGATCGCGTCGAATCGGCGACCGGGCTCATCGGGATCGAAGCCATCGTCGGCGCTCATGGCGAAGAAATCGCCCGCGACGAAGCGCACGCGCGGATCATCGCGCAGGATCGCGCTGAGCGGCAAAAGCCCGTTACGGTGCCAGGCGATCACAGGTTCGAGATATTCCACGATGGTGAGCGAGCGCAGGCGCGGATCGGCCAGGGCTTCCACCGCCGTATAGCCGAGTCCGAGACCTCCGACCACGACATCGAGGTGATCGCCTTCCGTCATGGCCAGACCGGCGCGGGCGAGCGCGATTTCGGAGGCGGTGAACCGGCTCGACATGAGGAATTCCTCGCCGAGCTTGACCTCGTAGACGTCTTTGCCGGTGCGCAGGTCCTGCCGGCGGCGCAGGCTTACCGGTCCGATCGGGGTCGGGCTCCAGTCGAGTTCTTCGAAAAGCGGCGGCATGTCGTCCTCGCGTGGTGCGCCCGGCGGCTGCCGGACGCTCCTTGCCTAACGGAAACCGCGCCGCGATGCACGCGCACAGCCATCATGCGGCGCAGGCGAGAAAGCCCTCGCGGATCGCCGCCTCGTCGAGATTGCGCCCGATGAAGACGACGCGGGAGCGGCGGGGCTCACCGGCTTTCCAGTCACCCTGGACATCGCCGTCGAGGATCATGTGGATGCCCTGGAAGACGAAGCGCTTGGGCTCGTCGGGGAAGGCGACGATGCCCTTGCAGCGCAGGATGTCCGGCCCCTGCACCTGCGTGAGTTCGGAAATCCAGGGCAGGAACTTCTCCGGATCGACCTCACCGTCGAGGGTGATGGCGATGGATTGCATCTCCTCGTCATGGTGATGGTGATGGCCTTCCTCGAGGAAATCGGGCTCCAGTTCGATGATGCGCTCCAGATCGAAGGCATTGCGCTCCAGAACCTGTGCGATCTCGACATCACATTTCGTGGTGCGATGCAGTCGGGCATAGGGGTTGATGGTGCGGATACGCGCCTCGACATCGGCGAGTTCGGCCTCGCTGACGAGATCGACCTTGTTCAGGAGGATCACATCGGCGAAGGCGATCTGGTTCTTGGCCTCCGGCGCATCCTTCAGCCGCTCCACGAGCCATTTCGCATCCGCGACGGTGACGACCGCGTCGAGCCGCGCCGCGTCGGCGACATCCTGATCCATGAAGAAGGTCTGGGCGACGGGGGCCGGATCAGCCAGCCCCGTCGTCTCGACGATGACCGCGTCGAACTTGCCGCGCCGTTTCATCAACCCGTCCATGATGCGGATCAGGTCGCCGCGCACGGTGCAGCAGATGCAGCCGTTGTTCATCTCGAAGACTTCCTCGTCCGCGCCCACGACGAGGTCGTTGTCGATCCCCACCTCGCCGAACTCGTTCACGACGACGGCGTAACGCTTGCCGTGGTTTTCGGTGAGGATGCGGTTGAGAAGCGTCGTCTTGCCCGCGCCGAGATACCCGGTCAGGACGGTGACGGGGATCTTGCCGGTGAGGGCTTCGGTCTGCGGCTGCGTATCGGACATCTGTTGCCTCCTGATCGAAGGCGGCGGGGCGCATCGATCGCCCCGCCGCTTCGTATTTGCCGGAAGGCCTCAGGAACCGAGACCTTCGCTGATGAGACTAATATTGTGTCGCATCATGTCGATGTAAGTCCCCGCCGGGCCGTCGGGCGGAGAAAGTGCATCCGAATAGAGCGTGCCGGCAACCGGCACCCCGGCCTCCCGTGCGATCTGCTCGATCAGCCGGGCATCGGTCAGCGATTCGGCAAAGACCGCGCGGATGTCGTTGGCGCGAATGGTCCCGATCAGCCGCGCCACATCCCGTGCCGTGGCCTCGACCTCGGTGGACGTGCCAAGCGGGGCATCGAATTCCAGATCATAGGCATGCGTGAAATAGCGGAACGCATCATGGCTGGTGATCACCAGCGCGCCTTCCGGCAGGGCCGCCACGGCCTCGCGAATCTCGGCATCGAGCGCGGCGAGCTCGGTGATATAGGCCTCGGCATTGCTGCTGTAGAGTTCCGCGCCATCGGGATCATGCGCGATCAGCGCATCACGGATATTGGCCACATAGACCTTCACATTGCCGACATCCTGCCAGGCATGCGGATCGAATTCGCCATGGACGTGATCGTCATGCCCGTGATCGTCATGCCCGTGATCGTCGTGCCCGTGGTCGTCATGCCCGTGATCGTCATGCCCGTGATCGTCATGCCCGTGGTCGTGATCGTCGTGGCCATGGTCGTCGTGGTCGTCATGATCGTGGCCATGATCGTGCTCGTGGCCGTCATGATCGTGGTCGTGGTCGTGACCGTGGTCATCGTGATCGTGGCCGTGGTCATCGTGGCCGTGATCGTCATGTGCATCGCCATGCCCGCCATCGGGGATCGCGTCGATATTGTCCGCAACCGCGACGACCGGGGCTTGCGTACCCGAGGAGGCGATCAGGCGATCGATCCAGCCCTCGTACAAAAGACCGTTGGTGAAGACGATATCACCCTCGGCGAGGCGGCGGGCATCGGCGGGGCTGGGCGAATAGACGTGACCGTCGCCGTCAGGACCGACCAGCGTCGTCACATCGAGGCGCTCGCCGCCGACCTTGCCGACGATGTCACCGACGATCGAGAAGGTCGCGACTGCCTGGATGCGCTCCTGCGCGAGCGCGGGAATGCTGCTTGCTCCGACCAGCATCGTCCCGGCAAGCAATGTTATAATATTACGTCTGTGAAGCATAAAAACCTCCGTTTTCGCATCAGCGCTTCAGGCTTCGAGGTGGCGGCGTGGCAAGGCGGCCCGGATCAGGCCGCTTTCACGCCCGAGGAAGAGCGAAATCAGATAAGCGATACCGGCGACCAGGATGATCGCGGGGCCGGCCGGCAGGCCGTGATGGTAGGAGAGCAGCAGACCGCCCATCCCGGAGAACATGCCCGTGGCGACGGCGATGATGACCATCATGGTGACATCCGCGCTCCAGAACCGCGCAGTGGCTGCAGGCAGCATCATCAGCCCGACGGCGAGTAGGGTCCCGAGCGCCTGGAAGCCACCGACGAGATTGAGCACGACGAGACCGAGAAAGACCAGATGCAGTGGCGTGCCGATCCGCGCCACCGAGCGCAGATACATCGGATCGACGCATTCCATGACCAGACCGCGATAGGTCGCGGCGAGGATCAGCAGGGTCACGCTGGTGATGCAAGCGATCAGGATCAGCGCGGCATCGTCGAGGGCGAGCACGGAGCCGAACAGCACATGCATGAGATCGACGCTGGACCCGCGCAGGGACACGATGGTGACGCCGAGCGCGAGCGAGAGCAGATAGAAGGCCGCGAGTGACGCATCCTCCTTGAGCACCGTATAGCGCGTCACCAGCCCCGAGAGCACGGCCACGACGATTCCGGCAGTCAGTCCGCCGAGCGTCATGGCGGGCAGAGACAGCCCGGCAATCAGAAAGCCGATCGCGGCCCCGGGCAGGATCGCATGTGCCATGGCATCGCCGGTCAGGCTCATGCGCCGCAGCATCAGGAACACGCCGACAGGCCCGGCGCCCAGCGCCAGCACCAATGCGCCGAACAGCGCCCGGCGCATGAAGTCGAACTGGATGAAGGGGCCGATCAGGGCGTCGAACACGATCACGTCCCCGGGGTCATGCGCGTTCGCAGGCCTGGGCGAACGGATCGTTCGCCTCGACCATGCGGCGTGCGCGCAGGAGATTCTCCGGACGCAGGACATTGTCCGTGGCGCCCCAGGCGACGGGCTCGCGTGCGATCAGAAGTGTTTCGGGGAAGACTTCGCGCACCAGGTCGATATCGTGCAGAACGGCGATGACGGTGCGGGCCTCGTCATGCCAGCGCCGGACCAGATCGAGCAGATCGCGGGTCGTCTTGGCGTCGATCGCGGTGAAGGGCTCGTCCAGCAGGATCAGCGAGGCATCCTGCAGCAAGAGCCGGGCAAACAGCACGCGCTGCATCTGCCCGCCCGAAAGCGTGCCGATGGTACGGCGCTCGAACCCGGCCATGCCGACGGCGGCGATCGCTTCCGCGATGCGGGCATGATCCGCGCGGCGGATCCCCCCGAACAGACCGCGCCGGCTCCACAGACCCATGGCGACGAGGTCATAGACGGGAATCGGGAAGCTGCGGTCGAGCTCGGCAGCCTGTGGCAGATAGGCGATGCGGGTCTGTGCCGCTGTCCCGTCCTGCTGCACCGTCGCGCGACGCGGCATCTCGATGCGCCCGCCCAGCGGACGCAGCGCGCCGACGATCCCCTTCAGAAGCGTGGATTTGCCCGCGCCGTTGGGGCCGACGATCGCCGTCAGGCTGCCGCGTGCGATCACGCCGTCGAGATGATGCACGGCGGGGTGGCGGTCATAGCCGAGCGTCACATCGTCGAAACGGATTGCTGCCTGTGTCGTCATGTGCGTCATCGGTTCCGTCATGTTCAGATCCAGCCGATCAGTCGGGCCAGTGTCAGCCAGACCAGTGCGAGCAGGAGGCCCGCCCCGGCAAGGCGCTGCAAGGCCGACAGCCGCATCAGCGACCAGCTCGGCGCCAGCGCTCTTGCGCGCGGCGCATGGCCGTGACCTGCTGCTTGATGGCTGTGGGGATCACTCATGAATGTTCTATTATAACATCTCTCACGGTGAGGCTAGGGGCCTCTCCGCTTTTCCCGCGAAATGATTCCGGCATTCTGCGCCCGCCCGGGCGGGCGCCATCCTCTTGCTCTTGCTCTTGCCTGCGCGCGGGGCCACATTGGCATCAATCGACCGGCGGCATTGCAAGTCGGTCGCATAGGAAAATCCGGAGGATGCTTCATCATGACCGCCACCATCGTGGGCTGGGCCCATATGCCTTTCGGCAAGCACGATACCGAGACCGTCGAGAGCATGGTCGTGCGGGTGACCCGCGAGGCGATTGCCCATGCCGGTATCGAGGCCGGTGATGTCGACGAGATCGTGCTCGGCCATTTCAACGGGGGGTTCAGCGCCCAGGATTTCACCGCCTCGCTGGTGCTCCAGGCCGATGACGCCCTGCGCTTCAAGGCTGCGACCCGCGTCGAGAATGCCTGCGCCACCGGCTCCGCCGCCGTGCAGCAGGCGGTGAAGACGATCGAGGCGAAGCGCGCGAAAATCGTGCTCGTGGTCGGCGTCGAGCAGATGACGACGACGCCGGGCAAGGAGATCGGCCGCAACCTCCTCAAGGCTTCCTATCTGCCCGAGGATGGCGAGATCGAGGGCGGCTTTGCCGGTGTGTTCGGTCAGATCGCCGCCGGCTATTTCCAGCGCCATGGCGACCAGTCCGACGCGCTCGCCATGATCGCGGCCAAGAACCACGCCAACGGCGTCGCCAACCCCTATGCCCAGATGCGCAAGGATCTCGGCTACGAGTTCTGCCGCACCGAATCGGAGAAGAATCCCTTCGTTGCCGGCCCGCTCAAGCGCACCGATTGCTCCCTCGTCTCGGATGGTGCGGCAGCGCTCGTCATCACCGATGTCGAGACGGGTCTGCGCATGAAGCGCGCCATCGCCTTCCGCGCCACCGCCCACAAGCAGGATTTCCTGCCCATGTCGAAGCGCGACATCCTCAAATTCGAGGGTTGCAGCGTGGCATGGGCCAGCGCGCTCGCGGATGCCGGCATTACCCTCGACGATCTCTCCTTCGTCGAGACGCATGACTGCTTCACCATTGCCGAACTGATCGAATACGAAGCGATGGGGCTCACCCCCGAGGGCGAGGGCGCCCGCGCCGTCAAGGAGGGTTGGACGCAGAAAGACGGCAGGCTGCCGGTCAACCCGTCGGGCGGCCTCAAGGCCAAGGGTCACCCGATCGGCGCCACAGGCGTCTCCATGCACGCGCTTTCCGCCATGCAGCTCGCCGGCGAGGCGGGCGGCATCCAGATCAAGGACGCAACGCTTGCCGGCATCTTCAACATGGGCGGCGCGGCGGTTGCCAATTACGTCTCGGTGCTCGAACGCATCAAGTGAGGGGGGCGGCCCGTCTCCCCTCTCCCTCCGTCGAGAGGGGTCGGGGGTGAGGGGCGGTGCAGAACAATCTCCGGCGTCGATGGCGGCTGTACGCTTCATCGACGCCGCGCAGAATTCTGATACCCCCTCACCCCCAGCCTCTCTCCACCGGGAAGAGGGGAGTCCCGGTGCGGCCTTCATACCGGGCGATCTTGACCCTCCCAATCCGGGCGGGGGATTGTATTATCATGCGCGAGAAGTACGGTCGGGCGCGCTGCCGAAAGCACCACCAGACAGCCCATGACCCACAACCAACCCGGAGACCATCATGAGCCTTGCAGGAAAGACCGCCCTCGTGACCGGAGGCACTTCCGGGATCGGCCTCGCCATCGCCCGCGCGCTCGCCGCCGAGGGCGCCGATGTGGTGATCAACGGGTTGGGTGATCCGCAGGAGAATGCGCAGATCGCCGATGACATCGCGCAGAACTGCAAGGTCAAATCCTATACCTCGCCCGCCGATATGTGTGATCCCGATGCGATTGCGCGGATGATGGCGGAGGCGAAGGAGAGGCTCGGCACGATCGACATCCTCGTCAACAATGCCGGTATTCAACATGTCTCGGCGGTCGAGGAATTCCCGATCGAGAAATGGAACCAGATCATCGCGATCAACCTTTCTTCCGCCTTTCACACCATCCGCCTCGCCGTGCCCGGCATGAAGCAGAAGGGCTGGGGCCGCATCATCAACACCGCCTCGGCGCATTCCCTCGTCGCCTCGCCCTACAAGGCCGCCTATGTCGCGGCCAAGCACGGGCTCGCGGGCCTGACCAAGACCGTGGCGCTCGAGACGGCGCAGGCGGGCGTCACCGTGAACTGCATCAGCCCCGGCTATGTCTGGACACCGCTCGTCGAAAACCAGATCCCCGATACGATGAAGGCGCGGGGGCTGACGAAGGAGCAGGTGATCGAGGACGTGCTGCTCAAGGCGCAGCCCACCAAGCAATTCGTGACCGTCGACCAGATCGGTGCCATGGCAGTATTTCTCTGCTCGGATGCGGCCAGCCAGATCACGGGGGCCAATCTGTCCGTCGATGGCGGCTGGACGGCGCAGTAGCACGGGCGACGCAACGCGGCGGGCGCCTCCCTGGAACGGGCGGCTTCGGGCATCTGGCCAAAGGGGCAAACGGCAGCGGCGCGCTTGTCAGCGCCGGATGGCTTTGCGATGCATCGGCAGGGTCGACGCGCGATCGTCCCGGAGGAGGAGCCCGCCATGCCGTCAATTGCCACCGGTCGCCATTTTTTGCAGATTCCCGGACCGACCAATTGTCCGCTGCCCGTGCTGGAAGCAATCGCGCGTCCGACGATCGACCATCGCGGGCCGGAATTCAAGCGCCTCGCCGGGACGGTTCTCGAAGGCATCCGCCCGATCTTCGGCACGTGCGAGCCCGTGATAATCTTTCCCGCCTCGGGTACAGGCGCCTGGGAAGCCGCCCTGGTCAACACGCTCTCGCCGGGCGATCATGTCCTGATGTTCGAGACCGGCTGGTTTGCAAGCCTGTGGCGCAAGCTCGCCGAACGGCTCGGGCTGAAGGCGGAGATCCTGCCGGGCGACTGGCGCGGGGGCGTCGATGCAGCAGCGATCGAGGCGCGGCTGCGCGCGGATCGCGGCCATGCGATCAAGGCGGTCTGCGTGGTGCATAACGAGACCTCGACGGGCGTCGCCTCCGACATACCCGCCCTGCGCAAGGCGATCGATGCTGCGGGCCACCCTGCCCTGATGATGGTGGATACGATCTCCTCGCTCGCATCGATCGAATATGATCACGACGGCTGGGGGGTCGACGTGACCGTGGCGGGCTCGCAGAAGGGGCTGATGCTGCCGCCGGGGCTCTCTTTCAATGCAGTTTCGCCCAAGGCGCGGGCCGCTTCCGTTACGGCGCGGCTGCCGCGCGCCTTCTGGGACTGGGAGGACATGATCGCGGCCAATGCCTCGAACGTGTTCCCCTACACCCCGGCGACGAACATGCTTCAGGGGCTGAAAGTGGCGATCGAACTCCTCCAGGCGGAGGGGATGGACAATGTCTTTGCCCGGCACGAGCGTGCGGCCCGGGCCACCCGCGCCGCCGTGGCGCATTGGGGTTTCGAGACCCAATGCGCCGATCCCGCCCGCCATTCTGCCTCACTGACGGCGGTGCGCCTGCCCGAGGGGCATTCCGCCGACGCCCTGCGCGAGACCATCCTGGAGCGCGCCAACATGTCGCTCGGCAACGGGCTCGGCCCGCTTGCCGATCGCGTCTTCCGGATCGGGCATCTGGGCGATTTCAGCGATGCATCCGTCACCGGCACGATCGCCGGCGTGGAACTCGGCCTGAAACAGGCCGGCATCCCGCATCGTGGCGGCGGTGTCGAGGCGGCGCTCGGCATCCTCGCAGGCAATGCCTGACGCCGGAACGAAAAAGGGAGCGGCACGCCGCTCCCTTCGCTCCCGATCATCATCAGGCCGATGTTACGCCCCGAGACCGCCGCGCCGTACCGTCACGCGCGCGCCGACTTGCACGCGGTTGTAGAGATCGACGATGTCTTCGTTGAGAAGGCGCACGCAGCCCGAGGAGACCGCCTCGCCGATCGACCAGGGCTCGTTGGTGCCGTGAATGCGAAACAGCGTGTCGCGGCTGCCCTGATACAGATAGAGCGCGCGGGCGCCGAGCGGATTCTCGATTCCGCCTTCCATATGCACGGGCAGCGACGGATCGATCCGGCGCATGTTGTCGGTCGGGCTCCAGTTCGGCCACACGCCGGTGCGTGCGATGCGGGCATCGCCGCGCCAGGCGAAGCCGTTGCGGCCGACGCCGATGCCGTAACGCATGGCCTTGCCGCCATCCTCGACGAGATAGAGGAAGCGATTGTCGATATCGACCACGATCGTGCCCGGCGCTTCGCGGCCCGGATAATCCACGCGCTGGCGGTGGAATTTACGATCAAGCAACGCCTTGTTGACCAGAGGCACGTCATAGGGATCATCCGCCATCAGGCCGGAATACCAGGCATTGAGATGACCCGTATCGGCCTGGATCGCCGGGTTGGGCTCATGCGGCTGGCAGGCCGCGACCAGAAGGCCGAGGGCGGCGAGCAGGGAGAGGCGCGCGGTGGCGATCCGGGCGAGGCCCTTCAGGGCACGTGAAGCGATCATGGCCGACAGCAATCCGTCAAAACGTGATTCGGGCGGAGGATACCGACCCCGTAGAACCCCTAAGGCATTGCCATCGAATCGCCAAGTTCCGCCTGACCACGCCTCGAGCGGAAGCCCCTGCCTGTGACCATATTGCCGCACTCGTCGCGGCGCGGCATCAATGGGGCCGGAACCCTTACGTCGCCTGCATCGCCAGGACCTGCGTCGCGATGGTGAAATAGATCAACACCCCGGTCACGTCCGCGATCGAGGTCACCAGTGGCGCGCTCGCGGTGGCGGGATCGAGCTTGAGACGGGAGAGCACGAAGGGCAGGGACATGCCGATCATCGCGCCGACCAGCACGATCGCCACCATCGACAAGGCCACGACGAGAGCGATGTCGGGCCCGGCCCGCAGCACCCCGATCAGGGAGACCGCAGCGGCCATGGTCAGCCCGAGCAGGAGCGCGGTGGCGAATTCGCGCCCGAGCACGGAGGCCCAGTCGCTCATCCGCACATCGCCCGTCGCCAGCGCCCGCACCATCAGCGTCGCGGATTGCGCACCGGCATTGCCGCCCGAGGCGATCAGCAGCGGCAGGAAGAACAGAAGCGCGAGATGCGCCGCGATGGTATCCTCGAAGAAGGCGATGCCGGCGCCGGAGAAGATGTTGCCGAAAACGAGCAGCACCAGCCAGACGATGCGCGCGCGATAGAGCACGAAGATGCTCGCATCGCGCACATTCGCCTTCAGCCCGGACACCGTACCGACCTTGTGGAAGTCGGTGGTGGCTTCCTGTTCCTGCACGTCCATGGCGTCGTCCTGGGTGACGATGCCGACGAGTTTGTCGCCGCCGTTGATCACCGGCAGGGCGATCAGGTCGTAGCGGGAGATGATCTGGGCGGCTTCCTCGCGATCCGCCTCGGCCCGGATGAAGACCGGATTGGTATCCATCAGATTGCGCACGCGCGCATTGGCCCGCGCCACGATCAGGTCGCGCAGGCTGATCACGCCGACAAGCTGGCGCTCTTCGTCGATGATATAGGCCTGATAAACCGTTTCGGCATCGAGCGCCTGGTTGCGCAGGGCCTCGATCGCCTCCTTGGCCGTCATGTCGGGCGTCAGGGTGGCGTAGTCCGAGGTCATGATCGAGCCCGCCGTGTCCTCCGGATAGGAAGCGAGCTTGCGCAGATCGTCACGCTCGGCCTTGGCGAGGCCGGGCAGCACGGCTTCCCGGGCCACGGGGTCAAGATTCTTGAACAGATCGACGCGCTCGTCATGGCTCATCGCGCTCATCAGCCGTGCCAATTCGCGTCGGCCCATGAGATCGGAGAGCTCGATCTGGTATTCGGGATCCAGATAGCCGAAGATCTGCGCCTGTTCATACAGATCGACATGGCGCATGGCGGCGAGCGCCTCTGCGGCTTCGAGCGTGTCGAGGATGGTGGCGATATCCGCCGGTTCCTGCGAGTCGAGGAAGGCCCGCAATGTCTTCTTGTCGCCGTCCCTGAGACAGGTGCGCAGCGCCTGCGCCACGATAGCGAGGGTTTCGTCGTCCGCGAGGACGTTGCGATCGATCTCGAGATCGAGAAGAGCCTGGTTTTTCGTCATGACCACCTCCTCGCCGGTATGCACACCGGCGTGAGCTGGTCGAACGGCGATCAGCCGAACAGAACCGTCATGCCGGTGCGGTTACCCGCCTGCGCAGCTTGCGCATCTGAATTCATGGCGCTTCCGCAGAAGCGCCGACTAGGGCTGTCGTCCATCATTCTCTCTATTGGATAGGCATCGCCGAGCTGCGACGGAGCGGGCATGATCCCAACGCCCGGAAATGTCAAGCTGTTCCGGGAAATCAGCCGGAATTTCCGTGAAATCCGCAAGGATACGACGCAAGGGGCGCCATTGACGCAACGCTTCGCGTCCCGGGCGCCACTCTAGCGCCCGCGCAGGATCAACTGGTTGCCGCGCACCTCATAGGAGGCGAGCCCGTCGAGGTAACTCATGCCCAGAAGATTGTGCGACAATGCTTCGGGCCGGGCGACCAGGGCGCGCACACGGCGCTGCGTGATGTCGCCGATGGTCAGTCTGTCGAGGGTGATCGGCGCCGTCATGGTGCGCCCGTTGGCGGTAACGACCGGCACGACGAAGCGCAGATCATCCGCTTCGTATCCGATACGCCGCGCATCATCCATGGTGATCACCACCACATCCGCGCCGGTATCGAAGATGAAGCGCATGGAAGCCCCGTTCGCTGCCCCGTCGAGCACGAATCCGCCGGTCCCGCCACGCGTCACCATCACCTCGCCGGGCTCTGTCACCCGCGTCATGCCCGGCGCGGCCTCACCGAGCACACGGCTGACCACCGTCTCGAGCTCGAAACGGTAGGTGTAGATCGCCATCAGGGCGATGATCATCGTGACCCAGATCACGACGGCGCGAAACGCATCCGACAACCGTCCGCGATAGCGTCCGAAGACTGACCCGGAGAGCAGCAGCAGCAGCGCCGACAGCGCCGTCACGCGGGCGAACTGGTCCGGCGTCATCCCCAGGATATCGCGCTCGCCGAACGTGAAGACGAGGATCGCGAGTCCGACGAGGAGAATGCCGAAACCGATCGCGCCGGGCATGATCAGCCATCCCGCCTTGCGCTGCCCGGCTCCTGCTCTACGCTTGCATCTTCACCCAGAAAGGCCTTGCGCATGCGCGCTTCCAGCCCGGCCATGATACCAAGACGCTCTGTCTCCGAGAGGCGCCCCCAGCCTGCGATCTCGTGGCGCGTGCGTCCGCAGCCCTCGCACAGACCGGTTTCGTCGTCGATCAGGCAGACCTTGATGCAGGGAGAAGAAGCAGATGACATGATCGGAAACGGGCTCCGGCGCGGGTTCAGGACAGGTGGTAGATGGGGTCAGGCGGGTATCAGGATCAAGAGGGCGGTGAGTGCGGCGATTTCGGACAATTGCTGCGTGGCGCCGATGACATCGCCCGTCTGTCCCCCGATCAGACGATGCGCGAGGATCTGACAGAGCGCGACGGTGGTGCCGGCGAGCAGCAGCACGAGGAGGATGGCAAACAGGCCGTGACCGGCGGAAAGCAGCAGCAGGGCGGCCAATACGACCGCGATCACGCCGGCAATGACGAAATCACGCGCCCGGACCCGCCCGGCCGAGGCGGAGGCACCGCTCTTGCGCGCCGGCGGCAGGCGCAGCATCAGCCACAGGGCGATCCAGCGCGACAGCCCTGCCATGCCGACCAGCGCCGCAGCGGCAGCGGCTATGCCGGCGAGATCGGCAATGCCGGCAACCAGGCTCACCCGCATGATCAGGACGAGGGTCAGCCCGGCTGCGCCGAAACTGCCGATGGCCGAATCCTTCATGATCGCAAGCCGGCGATCGCGGTCACCGCGCGCACCGAGCGCATCGCAGCAATCGGCGAGCCCGTCCTCGTGCAGGCCGCCGCTGGCGATCAGGGTGACTGCCACGGCAAGTGTCGCGGCGGGTATCGCCGGCAGGCCGAGAGCGAGGGCGACGAGCAGCAGCAGCGCCCCGGGCAGGGCGATCAGCGCGCCGGCAAGCGGCAGCATCCGCGTCATGCGGCTGAAATCGGGCAAGGCGTGCGGATCACGCTCGAAGGGCAGGGCCGGCACAGGCAGACGGGAGAAGAAGCGCAGCGCCCGGGCGAGATCAAGCGCGAGCGCGCGCGGCCCGGATTCGGGCCGATCCGGTTCGCGATCGCGTGATTCATCACTCATGACCATCCCGATCCATCAACGACACCTTTCCGCGCCCGTCACGCCGCAATACCTTCACCCCGTCCCCATAGCCCGCTATAGCTGCGCCGCCAACCGAACCCCTTGAAAATCCCCCGCGAGGAGAAGCTGCCATGAGCGCGACCGACAATTCCGGCCATCCCTTCGACGATATCCGCCAGATCGTGGCCGCGATGCCTCAGGCGGATCAGCAGGCGGTCGCGGCCGTGCGGGCGCGCAACGGCGAGCTCACCAAGCCCGCCGGCAGCCTCGGGCGGCTGGAATGGCTGGTGGAATGGCTCGCCGCCTGGCAGGCGAAGGAGAAGCCCGTCATCGCCCGCCCCCTCGTCGCCGTCTTTGCCGGGAGCCACGGCGTCACCGCGCAGGGTGTCTCGGCCTTTCCCGATGCGGTGAACCAGCAGATGCTGGGCAATTTCGCCAATGGCGGCGCCGCCATCAACCAGATCTGCGCGGCCTACGGGCTCGGCTTCAAGGTCTTCGACCTCGCGGTCGACATGCCCACCCGGGATATCACCCGTGAGCCCGCCATGGGCGACAAGGATGCGGTGGCGACCATGGCCTTCGGCATGGAGGCGATCGCCGGCGGTACGGATCTGCTCGGCATCGGCGAGATGGGGATCGGCAACACCACCATCGCGGCGGCGATCTTCACCGCGCTCTATGGCGGCGAGGCGGCGCATTGGGTGGGGCGCGGCACCGGCGTCGATGATGCCGGGCTTGAACGCAAGGTCGCGGCGGTGGAGGCGGCGATCGCGCTGCATCGCGATCATCTCGATGATCCGCTCGCGGTTCTCGCGCGTCTGGGCGGGCGCGAGATCGCGGCCATGGCCGGGGCGATCCTGGCTGCACGCAGCGAACGCGTGCCGGTGGTGGTCGATGGCTATGTCGCGACGGCGGCGGCGGCGATCCTGCACGCGATCGATCCGCGCGCCCTCGATCACTGCGTCTTCGGTCATCTCTCGGCGGAGGGCGCCCATCGCGACGTGCTCGAACGTCTGGGCAAGGTGCCGCTGCTCGCCCTCGACATGCGCCTGGGCGAAGGCTCGGGCGCGGCCATGGCGATGGGGCTGATCAAGGCCGCGGCCCATTGCCATGCCGGCATGGCGACATTCGCGGAAGCGGCGGTGGCGCAGAAACTGGACTGAAGGTCGCTCATGGCGGGGCCGAGGCAGGCGGAAAGGCTCTTCGTAAGGGGCAGTCCGCATATGGTGCGGGTGCAAAGACGGGCATAATCGGCACGCGTTGCGGCATTCGGTGCCGGAACCGCGAGCCCGTGCGGCGCGTTCGCGTCGTGACCTGCCAATGCCGACCCTGGAAGGACCGCATGAGCGAAGAGACCCTCGGCTGGGTGCTGACCTACGATTCCTACGATCCCGACCGCGAAGCCCTTCACGAGGCACTGTGTACGCTGGGCAACGGTTATTTCGCCACGCGCGGCGCGAGCCCCGATACCGCCGATGACGGCACGCATTATCCGGGTACCTATCTCGCCGGCGGCTATAACCGCCTGACCAGCGAGGTCTCGGGCCGCAAGGTCGAAAACGAGGATCTCGTCAATCTGCCGAACTGGCTGCCCTTGAGCTTTTGCATCGGCGAGGGGCCATGGTTCCATATCGACGAGGTCGAGATCCTCTCCTACAGCCAATCGCTGGATCTCAAGCGCGGTCTTCTCCTGCGTGAGATCCGGGCACGCGATGCTGAAGGGCGCATCACCCGCTGGAGCGAGAAGCGGCTCGTCTCCATGGCCGAGCGCCATCTTGCGGCGCTCTCGGTCACGATCACGCCGGAAAACTGGTCCGGCAAGATGCAGTTCCGCTCCGGCCTCGACGGCAGTGTCAGCAATAACGGTGTGGCGCGTTACCGCCAGCTGGCCTCGCAGCATCTCGACATTCTCGAGCTCGATCATCTCGGGGCCGACACGCTCTATCTGCGTGCACGCACCAACCAGTCACGTATCGAACTCGCCATGGCGGCGCGCACCCTCGTGCATTGCGAGGTTTGTGACGTGCATCCGGAATATGAAACCCACGGCTCCGACCGGCGGATCTGGCAGATCGTCACCTGTGAGGCGCGCGAAGGCGCGCCGATCACGGCCGAGAAGGTCGTCGCCCTGCACAATTCACGCGACTGGGCGATTGCCGAGGCGGGGCTTGAGGCCAAGCGCACGCTGGGCCATGCCGGTGATTTCGCGCAATTGCAGGCTGCCCACGAAATCGCCTGGCGGCATTTATGGGAAGATTGCGACATCGAGCTCACGGACGGCGACATGGCCGTTACCGAGTTGAAGCTGCGGGTGCACATCTTCCATTGCCTGCAGACCGCCTCACCGCATTCCATCGATCTCGATGTCGGCATCCCCGCGCGCGGCTGGCACGGTGAGGCCTATCGCGGGCATATCTTCTGGGATGAACTCTTCATCTTCCCCTTCCTCAGTCTGCGTCTGCCGACGCTGACGCGCGCGCTGCTGCGCTATCGCTATCGTCGCCTGCCCGAGGCGAAACGGGCGGCGCGCGAGGAAGGCTTCGAAGGCGCGATGTTTCCCTGGCAGAGCGGCTCGAACGGGCGCGAGGAAACGCAGAAGCTGCATCTCAATCCGGAATCCGGCCGCTGGAACCCGGACAATACCCACCGCCAGCGCCATATCAACGCGGCCATCGCCTTCAATATCTGGCAATATTACGAGGCCACCGACGATTACGAATTCCTCACCTCCTTCGGTGCGGAGATGTTTCTGGAAATCGCCCGGTTCTGGGCCTCGATTGCGACATACAATGCGGAAATCGACCGCTACGAGATCAAGGGCGTGATGGGACCGGACGAATACCATACCGCGTATCCCGGCATTGATGCGAGCGCGGAAGGCGGCATCGACAACAACGCCTATACCAATGTCATGGTCGCCTGGCTGATGTCGCGCACCGAGGATGTGCTGGATGCCATTCCCACGGCGCAGGCCCAGCGCCTGTGCGAGACGATGGGCCTGTCGCCCGAAGAGCGTGAGCGCTGGTACGAGATCAGCCGCAAGCTGCGCGTCCCCTTCCACGATGACGGCATCATCAGCCAGTTCGAGGGCTATGACGATCTGGAGGAGTTCGACTGGGACGGCTATCGCGAGAAATACGACGACATCCAGCGCCTCGACCGGATTCTGGAGGCGGAAGACGATGCGGTGAACCGGTACAAGGCTTCGAAACAGGCCGATGTGCTGATGCTGTTCTATCTCTTCACGGCGGATGAACTCTATCAGATCTTCGAGCGGCTGGGTTACCCGTTCGGGCCGGAGCATCTCAGGCGCAATGTCGAATACTACATGGCGCGGACCTCGCACGGCTCGACGCTCAGCGGCGTTGCCCATGCCTGGGTTCTGGCACGCTCCGACCGCCCGCGCTCCTGGAAGCATTTCCAGCACACGCTCGACAGCGACATCGCCGATGTGCAGGGTGGCACCACGCCGGAAGGCATTCACACCGGGGCCATGGCGGGAACGATCGACCTCGTGCAGCGCTGCTTTGTCGGCATCGACATGCGTGGCAACACCCTGCATTTCGACCCGGCCCTGCCTGACGAGATCAAGCGCATCCGGGTCCGCCTGCGCTATCGCCGACAGGTGCTCGATGTCGACGTGAACCACGATTCACTCGTCAT
Source organism: Saliniramus fredricksonii (assembly GCF_900094735.1). NCBI lineage: Bacteria > Pseudomonadati > Pseudomonadota > Alphaproteobacteria > Hyphomicrobiales > Salinarimonadaceae > Saliniramus > Saliniramus fredricksonii. Next base: position 444,910 of record NZ_FMBM01000001.1, on the reverse strand, counting down.
CGAGAGCCGATCCTACAGTGCCAGTTCGATCAAGCTCGCCTATCGCGGGCATTACCGCGATCTCGCACCCGGTGAAACCTGTCGCTTCAGGCTGATCAAGCCGGATGAGCGCCTGCGCGACGAGAACCGCGCAAGAGAAAGCCGGAATGCCGCGGAGTGAGGCGCAGGTTGCGGTTCAATGCCGGTGTCGGCGCACGAGGCTGATGACGCCGCCCTGCTCAAGGGCGCGTCGCGTTGCATCACGCGGCGAGACCGGATCGTGCATCGTGAGGCTCTCGTCTCACTTGCCGAATTCGACCACGCCGAAGGCGACGAGCAGGGCCATGCCCCAGAGATAGAAAGAGAAATATTTCAGTTTGGCACGATAGAGCAGCTTCAGCACGATCTGGAGTGCGATGGTGCCGACCAGCGCCGAGACGACGAAGCCGACACTGGCGGCGGCCCAGTTGATGCGCAAAGCTGCGCCGCCGAGATACACTTCGGCGCTCCGGCGCAATCTCGCGTGCAGCGGTGAGCGAGCCGCCGAGGAACTGCGCCAGTGTCTTGCGGAAGACCACGATGATCGAGACCAGCGTGCCGACATGCACGATCAGGTCGAACAGGATCATCTGCGCGCTCAGGAGATTCCGGATGGCGCGAGATGCGCGGTCGACGAGACCGGCACGAACATGAATACGCCCTGGACGATGCCCGGAAGCGCCGCTTCGAAAAGGGTCATACCGGCTCCGATCGGGCGCGCGCGCCCGCCCCTACATCATCGCGCGCAGTTTGGCTGCCAACGCTTCGGTTCCGGCATAATCGATCTTGCCTGATCCGAGAACAGGAATTTGCGCCACCAGCACCGCGCGCGGCAGCCAGAGATCGGAAAAGCCCTTGTCGCGGCCATGCTCGACCACCGCTTCGCGATCGGCATCGGCTTTCTCGGTGACCAGGATCAGCTGCTCGCCCTTGCGCTCGTCGGCCAGGGCCACGACGACATGGGTGTCGTCGGGCCACAATTCCTGGATCATCGTCTCGACGGCGGCGAGCGAGATCATTTCGCCGCCGATCTTGGCGAAGCGCTTGGCCCGCCCGCGAATCGTGACGAAACCATCCTCGATCAGGATGATGTCCCCGGTATCGTGCCAGCCGTCTTCCGGCGGGATCAGCCGCGTGGGATCATCCGGATCGATATAGCCGGCCATGACGTTGGGGCCGGCGATCGAAAGTCGTCCGCCGCGCTTGATGCCCTCCACGGGCGTCAGTTTCCAGCGGATGCCCGGCAGGAAGGGCCCGACCGAGCCGTGCCGGTGACGCTGGGGCAGATTGCAGGCGATGACCGGGGCGCATTCCGTCGCGCCGTAACCCTCGAGGATCATCGCGTCGTAACGCTTCCACAGCCGCTGTGTCTCCTCGCGCACACGTTCGGCTCCGGCGACGATATAACGGACCGAGGACATGTCGACATCGCCGGCGGCGCGGGCATAGCCCTGCAGGAACGTGTCCGTGGCGAGCAGGAAGGTCGCCTTCGCGCTCTCGATCAGCCTGGGCACCTGCTTGTAATGCAGCGGGCTCGGATAAAGGAAGGCGCGGATGCCGTGGATCACGGGCAGGATCAGTCCCGCCGTCAGGCCGAAGGAATGGAACACCGGCAGCGGGTTGAAGAAGATATCGTCCCGGCTGAGCACGCCTTCGGCATGCTGCATCACCTGGCCCGCATTCGACAGAAGATTGGCATGCGAGAGCACGACGGCCTTCGGCCTGCCCTCGGAGCCCGACGTGAAGAGGATCACCCCCTCGTCATCCGGGGTCGGCCCGGTTCGCTTCGCCAGCGCTCCGGCGAACAGGCTCTCGGCTGCCGCGCGCGCCTTGTCGAGGCTGCTGACCTGACCGCGTATGTCTTCAAGATAGATCACCCGCCGCCCCGGCGCGATCGCCGCGAGGGCATCGTCGAGCTTGCCTTCGTCGATGAACTTGCGCGACGTGACGATGGTGCCGATCGCGGCGATCTCGCAGGCGGCTTTCAGATTGGCGGGGCCGGCGGTGAAGTTCAGCATCGCCGGCACACGGGCAAAGGCATGCAGGCCGAAGAAGGTGACGGCCGTGGCCTGCACACTGGGCAGGAACACGCCGATCCGCTCGCCCGGTTGCGTATCCGCAACGAGCTTGCGCCCGAGGGCGCGGGCGCCGATCACGAGGCGGCTATAGGTCAGTGGCTGGCGCTGGGCGTCTTCGAGGATGACGGTCTTGCCGCCAAAGGCGCGTTTCGCGTCGACCAGCGCCTGAAACAGATGCCGGCGCGTGCCAGCGGTGCCGGTGAAAGCCGGGGCGTCGCCGGTCATCGCCGAGTCGCGACTGATCGCGGTGGAGGTTGCTGGACTGTCGTTCATCAGCCCAGAATAGAATCGAATGCGCATTCTTCAAAGCCGGAAAGCGCTGCCGCGGTGAACAAACTGGTGCGACGATCAGCGGGAGTGCATGTTTGGATGCCCCCTTTGATGCAAGGATTTTTTTGCCTGTCTGAGCGCGTGATCGGGTGCGGTCATGTTTCAGGCCTCACAAGTGCGGCTTTCGCACGCCGCGGGCCGGGATGGTGATACGCGGATCAGGTACCAAATCAATAGGGCGAGCTCGAGGCTCGTTGCACTCCACTGGTTTACCCGACCCGGATCTGATCGATCATTTGCCCATTCAGGTCATTGCCCTCCTCACATCCCCGAGGCTCCGACAGCCGCGTTCAGCAGATCGCGCCGGTCGGATCCCTGTAATCAGTCTCGCCGGCGAGCATGGCCCAGATCATACGCGCCATTTTGTTCGCCAGTGCGATGGCGACCAGTTTGCGTGGTTTGCGTGCGAGCATGCGCGATAACCACGATCCCGGACGGCCACCGTGCCGGCCCCTCCAATGCACGACAGACATGGCGCCGATGATCAGCAGGCGTCGAATATCGCGCTGACCCATCTTGGAAGTGCGGCCAAGCTTCTGCTTGCCACCGGAGGAGTGCTGTCGTGGAACGAGGCCAAGCCACGCTGCAAAATCGCGACTACGGCGGAATTCCCGCATCTCCGGTGCAAAGGATGCAATCGCCATGGCGCAGACCGGGCCGATTCCCGGCATGGTCTGCAGCCGGCGTGCTGTGCTGTTTTCCCTGGCTGCAGTTGTGATCCGCTTGTCCAGCTTGCCGATCTCGTCGCTGATCTGAGCAATCTGATCGAGGTAAAGCCGCCCGAGATCGCGAACCAGGTCCGGAAGCGTGTCCTGATCGAGACAGGCAGCAAAGCGAGCGATATTCCCAACGCCTTGACCGATGATGATGCCGTGCTCAGCAAGATGCCCGCGTAGTGCATTCACCAGACGGGTTCGCTGGCCAACCAGCAGGTCCCGGGTGCGGAACAGCATCGCCCGGGCTTGTTGGTCCGCGGTCTTCACCGCAACGGTACGCATGGTCGGACGCTGTGCTGCTTCCGCCACGGCCTCAGCATCAGCGGCATCGTTTTTTTGCCGCTTGACGAAGGGCTTCACGTAAATGGGCGGGATCAGCCGCACTTCATGACCCAGACGGGAGAGCTCACGACCCCAATAGTGCGCCGTTGCGCATGCCTCCATCGCCACCACACAAGGCGGCAGCGACGCCATGAACTTCGCAAACTGCGCCCGTGACAGCTTCTTGCGGAACAGCACCTGTCCATCGGCCGTTGCCCCATGAACCTGGAGAACCTGCTTTGCCAGGTCGACGCCAACGATGCTAATCTCACCCATGGATGCCTCCTCCTTCTGTGATGACTTCAGCATCACCATTTTGGCACATTGCGATGCCGTCGGGTGGGGGCATCCACTCCATCAATCCCGGGCTGTTACAGATTTTTGATCTTGAATTGTTTTTTGCAAAAAATGCGTAACATCGGGTGGGTGAGACTTGCGGAACACAGTGGGAACCCGTAATGTGTTCGTGATTTGTTTGATCTCGAATCGCAAGGCGGAACCATGCTCACGCGTAAGCAGCACGAATTGCTGACCTTCATCCATGAACGCATGCGCGAATCGGGCGTGCCGCCATCCTTTGACGAGATGAAGGATGCGCTGGATCTGAAGTCGAAATCCGGCATTCACCGTCTGATTACGGCGCTGGAAGAGCGTGGGTTCATCCGGCGGCTGCCCTATCGCGCGCGGGCGCTCGAAATTCTGCGCATGCCCGAGACTTTGCAGCGTCCGCTCGGAGGCGCCGGTTCCGCTGTCGGCGCTCCGCGCGGCGGGTTCTCGCCGAGTGTCGTCGAGGGCGGCAAGGGGGAGGGCGGCAAGGTCGAGGGCGGCAAGGTCAAGGGCGGCAAGGCTGGGGTTGGCAAAGGGCGTGATCATGACGACGCACGGCAAGGCGGTCTCGTTGATGAAGCCGATATTCCCAATCCCCTCGCCGACGAGGATTACGAGCGTGCGGTGAACATCCCCGTCATGGGGCGCATTGCGGCGGGCACGCCGATTTCAGCGATCCAGAACCCGATGCATACCATCGCGGTCTCGCCCGATTTCATTACCGGCGGCGAGCATTATGCATTGGAAGTGCGCGGCGATTCGATGATCGAGGCGGGTATTCTCGATGGTGATATCGTCGTCATCCGGCGTCAGGATGTCGCCAATACCGGTGATATCATCGTTGCGCTGATCGATGCGGAGGAAGCGACCCTGAAACGCTTCCGGCGACGCGGCTCATCGATCGCGCTCGAGGCGGCGAATCCGGCCTATGAAACACGCGTGCTGGGGCCTGATCGCGTCCAGATTCAGGGGCGGCTGGTTTCGCTGGTGCGCCGTTATTGAGAGCGGCGCCCCGCGCCGCCTCCGCCCGGGGAAAGGGTGGCGCCCGCGGGTGATAACTCGTTCTGCAGGCTGATCCGGGCGCATCGTGCTGGCGCAGCGCATGCTGCCCGCAGCTTCATGGGTTCAGTCTATCGGCTCGGACCGCGCGGTCGTCGCGGGCTCATTCATCGGTCTTGCGCAAGAGCCAGGGGCGGGTTTCGTTCGCGCGGCGAACGCCCGTCAAGCGCCTGATCGGATCGGCGCGAGGTGCGCCCGCAACGCCATCCGTCGCCACCCCCGTCTCGGCAACGCGACCGTCAGGCGGCTCGCCGGGCCCTTCGCGAGGTCTGTCGCCAAGCCACGCGCCAAGCCACGCGCCAAGCCCCGCGCCAAGCCCCGCGCCGAGCCTGTCGCCGACGCCCTCGGCAGGCCCCTCCCACGCCCTGACCCCAGCCATCCCGCTGGTCGTTTCCCGGATCGTCTCCTGCTCTGGTTCTGCGTCAGCTCCCCCGCTTACCACCACGCCCTCGAATGGCGCCGCACCTGAGGGCGAATTCACGAAATCGGAATGGTGGGCGTCGGAATCGGCGATTCGCCGCTCGGATGGCCCGTCTCTCCCCGCAGGCGCGTCCGGCATGGCGGCGAATTGCGTCCTATCCGCACCGAGATTCTTGGCGAAATGCGCACTGACTGCACCATGGCGCTGCAGCGTCATGCGATCGATCACGCGTGGCGCGGCGCATGAGGGCGGGGCTTCCAGCGGTGTAATGATGATCGCCGCGCGTGTGCAATCCTCCAGGAAGGCGCGCGCATCCATCACGAAAGCGACCGCATGCCCGCCGACGAAAATCTTGGTGCAGCCGAGGGGATCGCAGTTCACCCCCGCATGCAGGGACGCGTCGGCATCCTCCGGAGCATCCGTCATCAGCCGCGCATCGCCATCGGCCTTCAGCCATTGCGCGGTGACGAAGGCGCTCGGACGGCCCAGCAGCACGAGCCTGCCATCCGCGCCCCTGATTGCGGCGCCCGCACCGTTGCGATCGACATAGAGATCGGGCCGATCCGGTGTCATGGCGAGCGCAAAGCCGATGCCTGCCGGGATCACCGCCAGCCGTCGCAGTGGCGAGACGAAGAGCGTCGCCATGAGCAAGCCGATCACCATCAGTGCCAGCGCGCCGCTGCCGAAAGCCGCGACGGGCAGGTTCGATCCTTCGAAACCCGCGACGAAACGGGCCACGTCGAGCACCCTCGCAATGCCGAAGCCCATCACCTGCCAGGCGAAATGGTCGAGGCCGAAGCCGATCAGGAGTACGCCGATCACGCCCGCCGGCATCACCACGAGCGAGACGATGGGCAAAGCCAGGGCATTGCCGATCAGACCATAGGGATTGGCGATCTGGAAATGATAGGCCGCGAACGGGCCGGTCGCGATGGTCGCGATGATGGTGGTGGTGAGAATGCCAAGCATGCCAGCGGCGAGCCAGCGCAGGAAGCGGCCCGCCGCGCCGGGCGTCGGCCCGGGCCGGTTTTCCCGCGCGCGCATCCATTCCGCGCCGGCGATGAGCCCGACGACGGCGGAGAAAGACATCTGGAAGGAGGGGCCGAGCAGCGTCTCGGGCTGCCAGGCCAGCACGAGGATCGCCGCAATCGCGAGATTGCGCATGCTCAGCGCCGGTCGGTCGAACAAGACGGCGCCGAGCATCACCCCGGTCATGATCACGGCGCGGATCGTGGCGACCTGCGCACCGGAGAAGATGCAATAGCCGACAGCACCCATGATCGCTGCCACCGCCGCGATCTTCTTGATCGGCCAGCCAAGCGCGAGCGTCGGCACGAGGGCGAGGCCGGCGCGGGTGAGCCAGAAGATGGTTCCGGCCGCCAGCACCATATGCAGGCCGGATATCGAGACGATGTGATAGATTCCCGCAGCGCGAAGCGCGGCATTGGTCTCCTCGGTGATCAGCCCGCGCTTGCCCGTCACCAGCGCTGCGGCGACCGCGCCAGGCTGGCCCCCGATCGCGTCGAAGATACGGCGTGTCGTGCTGACCCGCGCATTGTCGATTGCAGCGCGCACACGCTCGGCGAAGCCCGGCGGGGTCTCCGGCGCGACGATGCGCGCATCCCCCAGAATCGAGCCGACACCGCCGATGCGCGCAAACCAGGCGCTGCGGGCGAAATCATAGCCGCCCGGCCAGGCCGCTTCCGGCGGCGGCATCAACCGCACCCGGGCACTGATCGTATCGCCGGCGCGCAGATCGCCCGCAGCGCGCGTCGTCACCCGTACCCGCGCCGGCAGGGCATCGCGCGCGCGATCATCGATGGCCACGACGCGGATCACGAGTCGTGCATCGCTGGTGCGTTCCTCGATGCTGATCACGCTGCCGGTGAGTTGCGCGATCCGGATCCCGTCGATGATCGGCGCATTGACCCGCTCGAAACGCAGCATCGTGGCAGTGAAGCCGGCAAACACCATGGCGACGGCAATGGAGATGCGCAGGATGCGGTGATCATGGCGCCCCAGCCAGGCGATGACCCCGCACAGAGCGAGCCCGGCCAGCGGTGCCGCCGCATGCGGGCGCCCTTGAGCCGCGAAGAAGAGAAGAATGCCCAGCCCGAAAGCCACGGCGCACCACGGAAACAGCCGGCGACGGGAGACTTCCTCGGCAAGGCATGCGCGAAGCCAGGCGCCGCATGCGGCAAGGATGCGCTCGGCGTGGCGGAAATCGGCGTGATCCGTCTGATCATGGTCCGCGCGCGCGCCCGCGCCGACGAAGCCGCTTTCGCCCCCGTCGACCGCCGTGCCTCGCGCGATTTCGCCCATATGCCGCCTTCGATTGCAATTACGTCAAAAGCAATCAAGGGCAAGCGGACGCCGATGTCCACCGGCTGCGATCAAAAAATCACGAAGGTCAGTCGAAAAGACTGGAAACCGACGATTCGGAAGCCGTGCGCGCGATCGCCTCCCCCATCAGGCTGTCGATGGAGAGTACGCGGATATTGCGGGCCACCTTCACCGCTTCCGTGGGCATGATGGAATCGGTGATGACCAGTTCCTTCAGCTTGGAATTGGCAATGCGCGACACCGCACCACCGGAGAGAACGCCGTGGGTGATGAAGGCGTAGACTTCCGTCGCGCCTTTCTCCAGAAGCGCCTCGGCGGCGTTGCACAGGGTACCGCCGGAATCGACGATGTCGTCGACGAGCAGGCAGCTGCGCCCGGCCACGTCACCGATGATGCTCATGACTTCCGATTCACCGGGGCGTTCGCGGCGCTTGTCGACGATGGCAAGCTGGGCGTCGATCCGCTTGGCCAGCGCGCGGGCGCGCACCACGCCACCGACATCGGGCGAGACCACGACCTTGTCGCCATTGGCCATGCGTTCCTTGATGTCGCGGACCATGACCGGCGCGCTGAACAGGTTGTCGGTGGGAATGTCGAAGAAGCCCTGGATCTGGCCGGCATGCAGATCGAGGGTGAGGACACGGTCGGCGCCCGCCTCGGTGATCAGATTGGCCACCAGCTTGGCCGAGATCGGTGTGCGCCCGGCCGTGCGCCGATCCTGCCGCGCGTAACCGAAATAGGGCATCACCGCCGTGATCCGCTTGGCCGAGGAGCGCTTGAGCGCATCGATCAGGATCAGCATCTCCATGAGATGGTCATTGGCGGGAAACGAGGTCGATTGCAGGATGAAGACATCCTCACCGCGGACGTTTTCCTGCAATTCCACGAAGATTTCCATATCCGCGAAGCGCTTCACCTGGCACTTGCCCAGCGGAATGCCGAGATAGGCGGCAATGGCTTCGGCGAGCGGACGGTTGGAATTTCCGGCAACGAGTTTCATGGCGGATCGGCTTTCTCGGCGAGTGCTTGCAAGGCAGTCTGGCGCCTCGCTGTGGCGGCGGGGCGGGTTTAACAAGCTTTTATCGGCAAGAGCAAGCGCGCAGCCGCGATCACGGCGCGATTACTGGTGGAGAAGCCGTTCCCGGCTTTGCCGGTTCAGGCCTGCGGATAGGTATGGGGCGAGATCTCGTAGCTCGAACGCCCCGCCCAATCCGCAGCCGCGACCGCGCCCTCGGCCCGGTACTGCGCCTCCTGCAGCGCCGCGCTGGCCGCCTCGTAATCGAGAGTGAGGACGCGCCCGTCATCGACCACTTTGGCGCCATCGACGAAGACGGTCTTCACCGCCCGTTCCGCCGCCGCATAGACGAGACTGCGCAGCGGGTCGCGGACCGGGCGCATCATCGGATGGTCGAGATCGACCATGACGATATCCGCCTTCGCCCCGACGGCGAGCCGCCCGATATCATCGCGCATGAGCGCGCGTGCCCCGCCCAGGGTGGCGCAATCGAGGATCTGCGACAGGCGCAGGTCCCAGACGTCTTCCGAGACCATGCGCGAGCCGATCCCCACCGCGCGCAGCTCCTCCAGCATGTTGTGGGGGAAGGTGTCGGTGCCGATCGCCATTTTCACGCCCCGGCGCAGATAGCCGCCCACCGACTGGATGGCGATGCCGCGCCGCTGGAAGACCACCGGGCAATGCGCCACCGTGGTACCGCTGTTGATGATGGAAGCGAGATCGTCGCGCCTGGGCCAGTTCAGAGCCGAGGAATGGTGGTCGAGAAAGATGCCGTGCCCGATGATCGCGCGCGGTGAGAGCACGCCGAGCGATTCCAGCCATTCGATCGGCGTCATGCCGTGGCGCCGGGTCATCTCGTGGAATTCGACGACGCTTTGTGCCGCATGGATCTGGAAGGGCAGGTCGCGCCGCTCGGCTTCCGCGAAGCTCTCCCTGATCAGCTCCGGCGTGCAGGTATCGATCTGCGAGGGCGCGACCATGCCCGACAGGCGCCCGGAAGGGTGGCGCGCGGCGGCATCGACCACCTCCATGGCCTGCGCCATGGCCTTCTCGCCGCCGGCGGCGTCCCATTCGTATTCGACCACATGGCCGTCCTTCGTGTACCAGCGCGCAGAGCGATACATCGGCGAGACGACGCCGCGCAGCCCGCTTTGCGCGAACAGATCGAGCCAGCCCTCCCAGGCGCCGGACATGTCGACGAGCGTCGTTACCCCCGACATCAGCAATTCGCAATAGGCCACGCTCGCGCAGGCCGGGATCCCCTGTGCATCCGGGCGAAACAGCGGCATGAATTCATAGAGCGAGGAGCCCCAGAGCTTCGCCGAGCCGAGCTCGTCGTTCCAGCCCTTGTTGAGGGGCTCGGAGGCCGGATGCGAATGGATGTCGACGAGGCCGGGCATCACCATCAGGCGCGAAGCGTCAATGGTTTCGTCGACATGACCGGTGAAGCCGGGGCCGATATGAACGATCCGGTCATCGGTGAAGACGATGTCGCAATCCCGGCGATAGCTGTGGCTGTCCGTTGCTGCGTCATAGGCGACGAGGAAGGAGGCGTTCCTGATCAGGGTGGTGCGCGGCATGGGATGATCGTCTCCGGATTGCTGGTTTGGAATCGCGAGGAAGCGGGCGGGCTCATCCGGCGGCCTCCTCCCGGCGGTACACGATCCGCCCGTCGAGAATGGTGATGTCACAGGCCCCGGTACGGATCTCTTCCGGCGACACGGTGAAGAAATCACGGTCGAACACGGCGATATCGGCAAGCTGGCCGGGGACGAGGCGGCCCTTGATCGCCTCCTCGCGGGCGGCATAGGCGCCCGCATGGGTATAGGCGTGCAGGGCTTCCTCGAGGGAGAGCGCCTGATCCGCACCGAGAACGGTGCCGGAAGCGGTCTTGCGGGTGATCATCGTGTAGAGATTGGCGAAGGGGTCGATCTCCACCACCGGACAATCGGTCGAGGCGGAGGGCTCGAGCCCGTTCTCGATCCAGGTGCGCATCGGATGCGAGGCGGCGACGCGCTCGGGCTCGGCGAGGGTCAGGTAGAGATCGCCGAACCAGTACATGAAGGCGGGTTGCGGAGCGGGCAGGATGTGCATCTGCCGCATCCGCGCCATCTGGTCGGGCCGCAGCCAGCCGCAATGCTCGATCCGATGGCGCCGCTGCGGGTCGGGCAGGGCGGTGAGCGCGGCTTCGTAAGCGTCGAGCACCTGGTCGATCGCCGCATCGCCGATGGCGTGGATCGCCATCTGCCAGCCGGCGTGGTGGGCGTCATGGACCATCTGCGTGAGCTGATCCGAGGACAGGCAGAGGATGCCCTTGTCGTCCGGTCCGCCACCCAGATAGGGCTTTGTCATCGCCGCCGTGCGCCCGCCGGCGCTGCCATCGGTGAAGATCTTGACCGGGCCGGTCCGCAGCCGCGCATCGCCGCCCCCGGTGCACATCCCTGCCGCCTCCGCCTCGGGCAGGAGATTGCGGGTGACGTCGCCCATCAGACAGGCATAGACGCGCAGCGGCAACCGGTTCTCGCGATGCGCCTTCTGATAGGCCTGCATTTCGAGCCAGCCGTCGCGGATCCCGACCGCCGCCTCCATGCAGGAGGTGATGCCATGGGTCAGCAGATCGCGCCCGCCGCGTTCGATGAACCCGATCAGCGCCTCGCTATCCGCACGCGGCAGAACCGCCAGAACGGGCGCGCGCGCGGTCTCGGCAAGCAGCCCGGTGAGGCGCCCGTCGCGCTTTTCGATCAGCCCGCCTGGCGGGGAGGGGGTGTTCTCGTCGATGCCCGCCCGCGCGAGCGCCATCGTATTCGCCACGGCGAGATGCCCGTCCGTGCGCACGATCCAGACCGGATGATCGGGCAATGCGGCATCGAGCTCGTCGCGTGTGGGATGACGCCCGGTATCGAGGCGGAAATGATCGTAGCCGCGCCCGATCACCCATTCGCCGGGCGGCGTCTCGCGGGCGCGGGCACGCAGCGCATCGAGCAGGGCTTCGAGGGTCGGCGCGGCGCGCGGGCGCAGATCGACCTCCTCCATGGCCGCGCCATGGGGCAGGAGATGCATATGCGCATCGTTGAGGCCCGGCGTGGCGAGGCGCCCGGCGAGATCGATCACTTGCGTCTGTGGTCCGATCAGATCCGCGATCTCATGCGCCGGGCCGGTTGCGAGCACCTTGCCGCCCCACAGGGCGATCGCCTCGGCAAAGCCGTGACCGAGGCCGCGCCAGACGCGCCCGTTGGTGAGAACGATATCGGCTGCGATGCGCATGATCCCCGCTACTCTCCCTTCGCTGCCAGCCGGCTTGGATTGCCAGTAACGGCGATCAGGGTCTATCCGGTCAAGCGCGATGACGGGCTGCCGGGTGGATCGGATGCGAAGAACGGCCCAAACGCCCGTTGGAGAAACCGCACGCAAGCGCCGGCTTGCGGCATTCCCGGTTCACATCGCAGCGACGGCGCACTAGTTAGGCTGCGACAAGAAGGAACAAGCATGACCAGCATCATCGCCGTGCGCGGCCTGCGCAAAGCGTATGACAGCGGGTTCGAGGCCCTGAAGGGCGTCGATCTCGATATCGAGGAAGGGGAGATCATCGCGCTTCTGGGGCCGAACGGCGCCGGCAAGACCACACTGATCTCCACCATCTGCGGCATTACCCGCTCCACCGCCGGCAGCGTCAGTGTCGGTGGCCATGACATTCACAGTGATTATCGCGCCGCGCGCGCCATGATCGGCCTGGTGCCCCAGGAGATCAGCCTGGAGCCCTTCGAGACGATCGCCAATACGGTGCGTTTCTCGCGCGGCCTGTTCGGGCAACCGCCCGACGAGGCGCGGATCGATCGCCTGCTCGCGGCACTCAGCCTGTCGGAGAAGAAGAACGCGCGCAACCGCGAGCTATCCGGCGGCATGAAACGCCGCGTCATGATCGCCAAGGCGCTCTCGCACGAGCCGCGCGTGCTCTTCCTCGACGAGCCGACGGCGGGTGTGGATGTCGAATTGCGCCGCGAGATGTGGGATGTGGTGAAGGAGCTGCGCCGCGACGGCGTCACCATCATCCTCACGACCCATTACATCGAGGAAGCCGAGGCGATCGCCGACCGCATCGCGGTGATCAATCGCGGCGAGATCCTGCTTGTCGAGAAGACCGGTGATCTGATGGCGCGAATGGGGCGCAAGGAACTCGAGATCATGCTGGAGGCGCCGCTCAATGCGGTTCCCGAATCCCTCTCGGCGCATGCGCTGACCCTGTCTGCCGACGGGCGCGGGCTCGTCTACGGCTATGACGGGCGGGCGCAGAGCACCGGTGTCGGCGCGCTCATGGCCGATATCCAGGCCGCCGGCCTTCCCATCGCCGATATCCGCACACGGCAAAGCAGCCTCGAAGAGATCTTCGTCGGGCTGGTCAAGGACGAGAACTGATGTCACGGCCCAATCTGCAAGCCATCCGCGCGATCTATCTCTACGAGATGGGCCGCTTCTTCCGCACCATCCTGCAATCCATGCTCGCCCCGGTGATCTCCGCCTCGCTCTATTTCGTGGTGTTCGGCGCCGCCATCGGCGGGCGGATCGACCAGGTCGAGGGCGTTGCCTATGGCGCCTTCATCGTGCCCGGCCTGATCATGCTGACCGTGACGACGCAGGCGACCTCGAACGCCTCGATCGGTATCTTCTTCCCCAAATTCCTCGGATCGATCTACGAGGTGCTCTCGGCGCCGGTGAACGCGTTCGAGATTGTCATCGGTTATGTCGGCGCAGCCGCGACCAAGGCCTTCATGGTCGGTCTGATCATTCTGGCCACGGCGCATCTGTTCATCGATCTGTCGATCGCGCGGCCCTTCGCGATGATCCTCTTCCTGCTGCTCACCTGCACGAGTTTCGCGCTGCTGGGCTTCATCATCGGGATCTGGGCGGCGAATTTCGAGCAGCTCCAGCTGATTCCGCTGCTGGTGATCACACCGCTCGTCTTCCTGGGTGGCACCTTCTATTCGACGACGATGCTGCCGCCCTTCTGGCAGGGGCTGACCTTGCTCAATCCCATGCATTACCTGATTTCGGGCTTTCGCTGGTCGTTCTTCGAACAGGCCGACGTTCCCATCGCGCTCAGCCTCTTCGCCATCGCCGTCTTCACCGTGATCTGCCTCGCCGCGATCTGGTGGATATTCCGCACCGGCTGGCGTCTGCGGTCGTGAATCAGAAAGGGCGGGAACGGGGCGCGGAAGGATCACCTGCAATTCACCCCGCCCATTGTTCCAGCTCTTCTGCATAAGCGCGTCTGATCCATGCCGGAGGCGCGGGTCTTGCCTTGGTCAGAGAGCCACGATCGAAGGTCAGAACCAGTTTCGGCGGATGTCCCGCGACGGAGTTGTCGTAGACGAGGCCTGTATCGGCGAGCCTCACGGCTTCGCGGACAAGTGGGCCTGATCGTTCGTAGCGCTCTCGTATCTTCAACTCTGGAACAGGGTGCCCACCGGTCTCGACCCGGTAGGCAACACGCGCCACCGACAGATCCGGGCTGTCCACACCAACATGCAGAACCCATACGCTGAAGCCCAACGCCCGTGCTTCATTCACCAGCGTGAGTTTGGAAGGGTGTGAGAAAACCGTCTCCGTGACGAAATCGCGGCCCATGGAGAGCGCCTCGGTCCGTCGCCTGGTCGCAATCGCCGCCGCTTCGTAGGCGGCCTCGGGACTGGCATCACGGAGCTCTTCACGCTGAATGACGTCCGCATTGATGAACGGGCCGGCAAAAGCCGGTGCCACACGCGTTTCATAAAGCGTCGACTTTCCGGCACCGTTCGGGCCGGCAATCAGGATCAGCGTGGGGCTCATTCTTCATGCTGGGTGTCGGCGTGCACGATCCTTCCGCCGGCGTCGAGGCCGACTGCCCGGCCACTCTTGCGCATCCGCGCGAAGAACGCTTCCTCATCCGGTCCGGGCTCGGCCATCTTTGCCGCAAACCGGTCCGACCAGAGCGCCTTTTCCTCGGCTGTGAGGGCGGTCGTTTCCAGTTCGCCTGCCAGCACCCGCGCGAGTTTCGCGTGGTCGAGGCAGCCGGAGCGCTCAATGGCACGCCCGATCCGTGCCCAATGCGTTATCTGGCCGGCCAGCGACCGGCTCTGGATCTCGGCCATGGCGCGCGCGTCTTCGATCAGCGCGTCATCGGCGAATTTCACGGATCTGGACATTGCGCGCCTCCTGACGCGAAAGGTGGCATTTCGCGACCCTCAAATCAAGCGGATTCGCACCGGCTGGCGTCTGCGGTCGTGAAGCAGAAAGGGCGGCGCCTCGCGAGACGCCGCCCTTCGCAGATTCACATCCAGTGCTGATCCCGCCTTCAGATCAGGCCGTTCTGGCGTGCCATGTCGGCGAGATCGGCTTCCGGGCGGGCGCCGAGATGCGAGATGATCTCGGCAGCCGCCATGCCGCCCAGCCGCGCGCAGGTGACGTGGTCGAGCCCCTTGGTCAGGCCCGAGAGGAAGCCAGCAGCGAACAGGTCGCCGGCGCCGGTGGTGTCGACGACGCGATCGACCGGATGCGCCTTGACGCTCTGGGTCGATTGCCGCGTCACCACGAGCGCGCCTTCCTCGGAGCGCGTGATCGCGCCGATGAAATGGTCATGCGGCAGGTTCTCGTCGCGCAGGGCGGCGAGCGCCGTATCGTCGTCGGCGGTCTGATAGAGCGCCTTGAGCTCATGGATATTGGCGAAGAGAATGTCGATATGGCCTTCGCGCATCAGGCCGAGGAACTCGTCGCGGAAACGGTCGACGCAGAAGGAATCGGAAAGCGTCAGCGCCACGCGGTTGCCTGCGCCATGGGCGAGCTCGACGGCCTTGCGGAAGGCGTCCTTGGCGTCCTGCGGGTCCCACAGATAACCTTCGAGATAGGTGATCGCCGCCGCACGGACCTTCTCGGCCTCGACATCGGCGGTGGACAGGCCCTGGCAAGCGCCGAGATAGGTGTTCATGGGGCGCTCGCCATCCGGCGTGACGAGGATGAAGCTGCGCGCCGTGGCGGGGCCGTCGGTGGCGGCGGGGGTGTCGAAGGCGGTGCCCATGGCGCGCATGTCGTGGCGATAATGATCGCCGGCGCCGTCATCGCGAACCTTGCCGATGAAGCCGGTCTTCAGCCCGAGCGAGGCCGCGCCCGCAATCGTATTCGCAGCCGAGCCGCCAGAAATGATCGTCGCCGGACCCATGGCTTCGTAGAGTTCAAGCGCGGTTTCCTCGTTGATCAGATTCATCGAGCCCTTGTGCAGGTTGCGTGCGACAAGAAAATCATCTTCGGTATGCGCTATGACGTCCACGATGGCATTGCCGAGGGCGAGAAGATCGAGGCTGGAAGACAAATCACTGCTCCTTGTGTGTGGTGAAACATGTCGAAAGGAGGGGTCTTGTCACCCCGAAAGGCGCTCGGGGTCAACCCGACCGGGTTTGCGGCGCTCGAGAATGGCGAGGATCGCCTGATGATCTTCCGGGTCGAGCGCGGCGAAATCGCGGGCGAGGCGGTTGGCGAGATAGATGCCCTGCGGGCCCGTGCCGCGCGCGTCGATCTGGGGTCGCGGCTCCGACATTTCGGCGAGATGCTGCAGGTCGTCCGCCTCGTCCCAGATGACCCCGAAATAATGGATCGTGGCCTGGATCAGCGCCCAGGTCGGGCGCCCGCGCTCGCCGCGCTCGAGCGCCGAGAGATAGGCGCTGGAGACGCCGAGCGAGGCGGCCATGTGCTTGAGCTGCAGATTGCGCTCACGCCGCAGCGCCCGCACCCGTGCGCCGAAGGGCGTCAGGGCGGGGTCGATCACCGGATCGGTCTCGTCTTTATCGGTCCCGGTTGTCTGCTTCATCGGCCCCGCCTGCGTAATCGAACATAGAGTGCCCCGGCGCCACCATGATGAGCTGCGGCTTCCTCGAAACCGACGACGAAGGGCTTCAGTTCCGGCGCACGCAACCAATGCGGCGTGATCCGGCGCAAGACCCCGCGCTCGTCGCCATAGCCGGGCCCACCGACGCCACCCTTGCCGGTCACCACGAGCACGATGGCGCAATCGCGCCCGCTGGCCGATTGCAGGAAACGGATCAGCGCGCGATGCGCTTCTTCCTGGCGCATGCCGTGCAGATCAAGGCGGTCGTCGACATCGCGCACGCGCCGGCGCAGGGAGCGTCTCTCCTTGCGATCGAGCCCGCCGGACCCGGCCGCGAGCGTCTCGCCCTTGCGTGAGACCGGGGGAATATAGGCGGGAAGCGTGGGCCGGGCCGGGATGGGCTGGTCGGATTTCGGGGCGGGGCCATCACCTTCGGCACGCATCCCGCCCTTGCCGTGCGTTTCTATCTTGCCCAGCGACTGCCTCTCGCCGCGCACCTGCCCTTTGCCGGAGCGCGGCACCGCCGCAACGTCCGGCAACGTGCCATGCGCCGTAAACGAAGCCGTCGAATGCATCAGGCCGTCATCGCCGTCACCGGAAGCGCGCGAGCGATCGGCGCCGCGCCCGGGCAGCGGCGTCACATGGCGCGCGACATGCTCCCACAGGCGCTTTTCTTCCGTCGAGAGATCCCTTTTCCTGCGTCGCGCCATCGCCTCCATCCGTCACCGGCCCGCGATGGGCCGCTCGCTTTGTGCTTGTCTCATCCAGGCAGGCCCTCACTTGACCCGAAGCGCGCTTTGCTGCAACCCGTATCCATAAAGGAAGATCGGATATGAGCACGGATACGTCCAGTTTCGTCGATCAGTTGCTGCGTCATGCCGAAGCCGTCGAGGGCTGTCTCGAAGGGCTGCTCGGACCGGATGTGCAGTCGGGCGAGATCGGGCGTCCGCCGCGTCTGATCGCAGCGATGCGCCATGGTGCGCTGGGTGGTGGCAAGCGGTTGCGACCGTTTCTGACCGCAGCGGCGGCGCGGCTCTTCGGCATCGCGGGCGAAGCACCTCTGCGGGCCGGCGCGGCAATCGAGCTGGTGCATTGCTATTCGCTCGTCCATGACGATCTCCCGGCGATGGACGATGACGATCTGCGGCGCGGCAGGCCCACCGTGCACAAGGCTTTCGACGAGGCCACGGCCATCCTCGCCGGTGATGCCCTGCTCACCCTGGCCTTCGAGGTCATGGCCGCGCCGCAGACCCATCCTGATCCGGCGATCCGCGGGGAACTCACCCTCGGCCTCGCCCGCGCCGCCGGGCTCGGCGGCATGGTCGGCGGGCAGATGCTCGATCTCGCAGCGGAAGGGCGCTACGGAGAAACCGGCGTGCTCGCACAGGACGACATCCGCACGCTTCAGGCCATGAAGACCGGCGCGCTCCTCACCTTCGCCGCCGAAGCCGGGGCGATCGTCGCCGGCGCCGATGCGACGGATCGTGCGCGCCTCGTCGCCTATGGCAAGGCGCTGGGTGCGGCCTTCCAGATCGCCGACGACATGCTCGACCGCGAGGCTGATGCGCAGGCGATGGGCAAGGCCGTCGGCAAGGATGCGGCGGCCGGCAAGGGCACGCTCGTCGATGCGCTGGGCATCGACGGTGCCCGGCGCGAATGTGCGCGTCTCGTCTCCGAGGCCGAAGCCGCCCTCGCACCTTTCGGCGCGAAGGCGCAGACGCTTTGCGATGCGGCGCATTTCACAGTGGCGCGCCGCAACTGACGGCCTGTCACGCAGTCCGTCTCAACTGCCGGAACGCGCGTCGAGGAAGCGCCCGAATGCCGCCCATGAGCGGGTATCGGCGCGTTCCTGGTAGCGACCGCCGCCAAAGACCGTAAAGGCATGGTCCGCGCCGGCATAGATCTCGACATCATAGGTGAGGCCGGCTTCTTCGGCTTCCGCGACGAATTCGGCGAGGTCGCTCATGCTCGGATTCTGGTCGACGCCGCCATGCATGATCAGGAGCGGCGCCGTATCCGCCGGCCAGGCGGGGCCGTCGGGGAAATTGCCATGGAAGCTGGCATAACCGACACTGTCTTCGATCTCGCCGGTGCGCGCCATGGCGAGAGTGACGGTGCCGCCGAAGCAATAGCCCATGACGATGACATCGGTCGCGTCGCTGTGCCGTCGGGCTTCTTCCAGCCCGCCCAGCATGAGCGCCTGCATGCGTTCGGCATCGCCGAGGACCGTGCGGGTCGCGGCAATGCGCGCTTCCGTCGTCTCGGGTCGGTTGCCGGCGCCATAGACGTCGACGGCGAAGGCATCGAAGCCGAGCTCGGCGACCATGTCGGCGCGACGGCGCTCGTAATCGTCGAGCCCGTCCCAATCATGCACGATCAGAACCAGACCGCGCGATTCTTCGGCAGCGGCGAAGTAACCCTCAAAGCTCTCACCGCCTACCTCGTAAGTCACATCCTGCGCTGCCGCGCTTCCTGCGATCAGAGCCGCGAGCGACCCTGCGAGCAAAAGACGTCCCGTCATCATTGTCGTGTCCCTTGTTGTGAACGCGTGCTGGTCTGCGACAAACTGGCCCATACACGCTCTCCGGCAATCCTTCGCGGCCTCACGAAAGCGTGAGGGTCGGCACCGGCGGCGCGCGCGAACGCATCCGCTTTGGCCTTTGCGGCCTCTGGTCCGGGGCTGGCCGACATGTTCTGCTTGCCGTCAACGAATATCGGGGGGCGTGAGGTGGCAGAGCGGGTCGAACGGATCGGGCTCGGGCTGATGCTCGGGGCGGTGGGTGTCGTCATCTTCGGCGGAACGCTGCCCTTCACCCGGCTCGCCGTGGCGGGGCTCGATCCCTGGTTCGTGACGGTGGGGCGTGCGGCGATCGCGGGCGTTCTCGCGGCCCTGGTGCTGCTGGCCACGCGCCGTCGCCTGCCCGATGCGCGCAGCCTGCGCATCCTTGCGCTGATCTCCCTCTGTCTCGTCGCCGGCTTTCCTGCCTTCTCCGCGCTCGCGATGACGCGGGTCGAGGCCTCGCATGGCGGGGTGGTGCTCGGCATCCTGCCGCTTGTCACCGCCGTGATCGCGATCCGTGTGGCAGGCGAGCGCCCGGCGCCCGCCTTCTGGATCGCGGCAATCGCGGGCGCGACGATCGTCACGGGATTTGCCCTGCGCGACGGCATCAGCGGCGTTGGTTTCGGCGAGCTCTGGCTCGCGGGGACGATCGTCAGCGGTGCGCTGGGCTATGCGCTCTCGGGACAGCTGGCGCGCACGATGCCGGGCTGGGAGGTGATTTCCTGGGCGCTCGTTCTGGCCTTGCCGATCGCGGTGCCTGCCGCAATCGCGCTCTGGCCGGCCGATATGGCGATGGTGCCGGAAGCGAGCTGGTGGGGCTTTGCCTATGTGACGTTGATGAGCCAGTATCTCGCCTTCTTCGCCTGGAATGCGGGCCTCGCCATGGGCGGCGTCTCCCGTGTCAGCCAGGTGCAGCTGCTGCAGATTTTCGTGACGCTGATCATCGCGGCCTTCCTCAATGGAGAGCAGATCGATGCCGTGACCTGGATCGTCGCGGCGCTCGTCGTCGTGATCGTGCGCATGGCCAGCCGGGCGCGGACAACGCGCGGGTGAGATGCCACGGCGCTTTGGCCATATTGCTGCGTAACCTTGCGTATGGCTGCCGGCGCCCCATCTGCGGATAAGGCAATACACAAGCGCAACGCGCGGGGTTTGAGCGCATGTTCTGGTCGATACCGATCGGCGTGATCGCCGGGACGGTGGTGAAGCTGCACATCACCTTCATTCTCTTCCTCGTCTGGCTGGCGGGCATGCAATGGACCATGGCCGGTTTCGAGGCCGCGCTCGATCTCGTCATCCTGATCGTGCTGATCTTCGCCTGCGTGGTCGCCCACGAATTCGGCCATATCTTCGCCGCGCGGCGATATGGCATCCGTACGCCAGAGGTGATCCTCTCGCCGATCGGCGGCATTGCCAATCTCGAGCGCATGCCCGACAAGCCGCGCGAGGAACTGATCGTGGCGCTCGCCGGGCCGGCGGTGAACGTGGTGATCGCGATCGTTCTCTTCTTCATCCTGCGCGCCACCATCGATTTCGAGGATATCCTGCAGATCGAGAATCCTGCGATCGGGCTCGCGGCGCGGCTGATGGCGGTCAATATCATCCTCGTCGTGTTCAACATGATCCCCGCCTTTCCGATGGATGGCGGGCGGGTGCTGCGGGCGCTGCTCGCCATGCGCATGCCGGCGCCCAAGGCCACGCGGATCGCCGGGCGGATCGGCCAGGCGGCGGCCTTCGCCTTCGCGATCATCGGCCTGTTCTGGAACCCGATCCTGATCATCATCGCGGTCTTCGTCTATCTCGCCGCCTCGGCGGAGGTGGAGCAGACGGCGGTGAAGGATGTGGCGCAGGGGATTCGCGTCGAGCATGCGATGGTCACCGTGATCGAGACCCTGCCGCCGGGTGCGACGCTCGCCGATGCGGTCGAAGCGCTGGTGCGCACGGCCCAGAAGGAGTTCCCCGTGGTCGATCATGCCGGCTATCCGCACGGCCTGATGACGCGCGACATCCTGATCCCGGCTCTTGCGAAGGGCAGTTCCCACGAGCCGGTCGAGAGCGTGATGATGCGCGAGGTCCCCACGATCAGCGCGCATGCCCCCCTCGATGACGGCATGAAGCGGCTGATGGAAACCCGCGCCCCGGCGCTCTTCGTGCTCGACCGTGCGGGCCACCTCGTCGGATTGCTCACATCGGAGAATATCGGGGAAATGGTCATGGTGCGCGAAATGCGGCCGGATTGGCGATTCAAGTGAGGTGGGAGACGAGATGCCGATAACGATCGCGATTCTCGACGATCATGCCGGCGTGGCGATGCAACGCGCCGGCTGGTCGGGACTGGGCGCGATCAGCGTGTTTCGCGATACGCCAGAGCATCATGCCGTCAGGTGGATACCGGCTGACGAAGAAAATGATGCGCCAAACAATGACCTGGGGCGCCCGGCCTGACTCCGTCAGGTCGGAACGCGCTCTCAGGGACGAAGGCGCCCTCATTGCGCAGATCGAACCCTTCGCGCTCTTCTATCGCGACACGGTCGAGGCGATACGGGCCTGGCAGGCGGGAGAGCCTGTGCGGGTGCTTGCGGCGCCGTGAGTGGCGCGCCGTACGGCCTCACCACCCCCGCGTTCCCGGCCCACCCTTGACGATGCCATCGAGATTGGGCGTGACCCAGCCACCATAGAAATCGCCGGGCTGGGGGATCACTGCGGTGTCGCCGACGCGGCATTCATCCATCTGGCCGGCATAGAAGGCGAGATAACCGGCCAGCGGCGCAAAATGCTCCGTCGGCGCGTCGTAGCACCAGGCCGCGCGCTGCGCGACCGCGCCATCCACCACCACATCGAAATAGCGCGCCGCGCCTTTCCATTCGCAATAGCTCGACCCCGATGCCGGACGCAGCGTGGCCTGCACATCCTGCGGCGGAATGTAATAGGTCGGCGCGTGATGGGTTTCGAGAACGCGGTAGGCCGCGTTGCTCTGTGCGACGGGCGCGCCGCCGAGCCTGATCGTGATGGGCAGCGCGACGGGCTCCAGCGCCGGCGGGCGCGGATAGGATTGGACATTCTCGCGGGGCAGTTCGGTCATTGCGGCCTCCATCGGGGATTGGGCGTCAGGGTAACGACGATGCGGGTTCACTCCTCCTGTGCCGCCAGCGCCGCGAGCCCCGCCCGGTAATCGGGATATTGCAGGGTGACGCCGAGCTCCTCGCGGATGCGGCGGCTGCGCACGCGTTTGCAATCGGCGTAAAATGCGCGTGCCATGGGCGACATTTCGGCCTCCGCGAAGGGGATTTCGGGCGGCGGCTCCATGCCGATCAGTTCCGCCGCATGGGCGATCACGTCCTGGGGCGGGGCAGGGTGGTCGTCGACGAGATTGTAGATCCGGCCCGGATCGGGCTTTGCCAGCGAGGCGCGCAAAACGGCGGCGATATCCGCCACATGGATGCGGTTGAAGACCTGACCCGGCTTGACGATGCGCCGTGCCTTGCCGGCACGCAACTGGGTGATGGCCGAGCGTCCGGGCCCGTAGATCCCGCCGAGCCGGAAGATCTGTACTGCCTTGCCGGTGCGTTCACCAAGGGCGAGCCAGGCCTCCTCGGCGGCGCGACGCGCCTTCGCGCGGGCGGAAACCGCCTCGAATTCGGTCTCCTCGTCGATCCATTCGCCGCCGGTATCGCCATAGACGCCGATGGTGGACAGATAGCCGATCCAGGACAGGCGCGGCGCATCGGTGATGGCGCGTTCATAATGGCGCAGGACCGGATCGCCGTCCTGATCGGGGGCGATGGAGGTAAGCAGCGCATCTGATGCGCCCAGATCATCGGGGATCGGCGGGTCCCCGCCGGCGCCGTCGAAGATACGCGCGACGATGCCCTCACGCTCGAGCGCCGCCGCCTTGCCGGGATCGCGGGTCGTGCCGGTGACCCGGGCAAACATTGCGTCATCACCGGCTGCCCGGTCCTGCGCGACGAGATGGCGGGCGCAATAGCCGTAGCCGAAACAGAACAGATCGATCAAACCGTCTTCTCCTCGCAACCCATTCGCCATTCGGCCTGGACAGCCGCATCGGACTCGCCATCGATATAGCGCGCCGCGAGCGCGATGAAATCCGCGCGCGGCAAAAGCCGCGACAGCGCCCAGATTGCCATGGCCCGCACCAGCGGCGAATCATCGCCGAGTCGTTCCCGCGCCGGCTGCGCCAGAGCCGGCATGCCGGAATTGCCGATCGCGATCAGCACATTGCGCAGGAAGCGATCGCGCCCGGTACGCTTGATCGGCGTCCCCGCAAAGCGCGCGCGGAAGGCGGTATCGTCGAGGGATGCGAGCTCGGCCAGCGGCAGCCGAGCGAGATCCTCGCGCTGGCGCAGCTTCGCCTCACGCGCATCCTGCGCGAACTTGTTCCACGGACACACGGCCAGACAATCGTCACAGCCGAAGATGCGGTTGCCGATACCCGGGCGCAGGTCGCGATCGATATGGCCCTTGTGCTCAATGGTCAGATAGGAGATGCAGCGCCGCGCATCGAGCTGATAGGGCGCGGGAAAGGCGTTGGTCGGGCAGATATCGAGGCAGCGCCGGCAGGAGCCACAATGGTCGCTCTCGGGCGCATCCGGAGGCAGCTCTGCGGTCGTGAAGATCGCACCCAGAAACAGCCAGGAGCCGAATTCGCGCGAGACCAGCACCGTATGCTTGCCCTGCCAGCCGAGACCGGCGGCCTCGGCCAAAGGCTTTTCCATCACGGGGGCGGTATCGACGAAGACCTTCACGTCCCCGCCCGCCCGCGCCACGAGAAAACCCGCGAGCTCCTTGAGCCTGCCCTTGATCACGTCGTGATAATCGCGGTTGCGGGCATAGACCGAGATGGTGGCGCGGTCGCGCTTGTCGAGATCTTCAAGCGGGTCGCAATCCGGGCCGTAATTCATGCCCAGCAGAATGATCGAGCGCACCTCCGGCCAGAGGGTTTTCGGATCGGCGCGGCGCGGCGCGGTCTCCGCCATCCAGTCCATATCCGCCTGGTAGCCGCGCTCCAGCCAGGCGGCAAGGTCGGCCCCGGCCTGGGGGATCGCATCGGGGGTGGTGACATTGAGCCCATCGAAGCCGAGCCCGTGCGCGCGCTCGCGCAGGGCGCTCAGAAGTCGGGATTGGCGTAGTGATCCGGCGGCGCCATTCCCGGCACCCGATCGGCCAGGAGCGCGCGAAAGGCCGGACGGCTCTTCATTCGCGCGTACCAGTCTCTCGCCGTTTCGTCCTCGTTCCATGGTGCATCGCCCAGATAATCGACGCAGGAAAGGTGGGCTGCCGCTGCGAGATCGGCATAGGTCAGTGCGTCGCCGGCCAGCCATTTGCGCTGGTTGATCAGGTAACCCAGATAGCGCAGATGGTAACGCACATTCGCGCGCGCTGCACGGATCGCCGGCATGTCGGGCGGTCCGCCACCGGCGCTGGCCGGCACGAAGCGCTTGTAGACCTTCTCATGCACGAGATAGCCCGTCACCTCGGCGAAGAATTTTTCCGAGAACCAGGCCATGAGGCGGCGCACCTCCACCCGTCCGGCGGGATCGCCCGGCATCAGGCGTTCCATACCCGGCTCGCGCGTCTCGTCGAGATACTCCGCGATGGTGCCGGCACCGGGTACGATCAGCCCATCAGCGGCGACGAAAACCGGGGTATTGCCTGCCGGATCGAGCGCCAGAAAGCTTTCGCGCCGTTCCCAGGGTCGCTCCTCGACGAAGTCGAGCGCAACCCCCAGCTCGGCACAGACGAGACGGATGAAACGGGAATGGGGGCAGAGCGGATAATGATGGAGGATGGCCATGGCGACTGACACGCGCGCGAAACTGGGCAACATTAAGGCTTTGCAAACCTGAAGATTTCGGTAACACGCCGCACCGACGGCTGTCGCGTTCTGAACCGTTTGCCGGCGTGAAAACCGCTTGAACGGAGTTTGCGCCTCGTTTACCGAAGCGTCATGAAGACGTCCCAAGCCGATATTCTGATCCTGCCCGGCCTCAAAGGCCCCGATGACGATCTCTGGCTGACGCGTTGGGAGCGCAAGCTGCCCACGGCGCAGATCGTCGGACAGCCGGACTGGCATGCCCCGAACGCGTCGGAATGGAGTGCGCGCCTCGGCGGGGCGGTGGCGCAGGCGACGCGTCCGGTCATCCTCGTCGCGCACGGGATCGGCTGCCATGTGGTCGCGCATGCGGTCAAGGCCGGTATCGATCTCGGCCCCGTTGCAGGCGCCTATCTCGTTGCGGCGCCCGATCCGCAAGCCGCCGACGCGGCTCCCGCCCATCGGGCCTTCGGGGCACCCGCGCTCACGCCACTGCCCTTTGCCGCCGCATTGATCGCGGCACGCAACGATCCCCATTGCTCCCCGGAGCGCGCCCGCGCCTTCGCGCGGGCATGGGGGGCGGAATTCGTCGATGCGGGGGAATCCGGGGCGATTGATTCCGCAGCCGGTTTTGGCCCCTGGCCCGAGGGGCTGATGCGCTTTGCGGGCTTCCTGAAGACGATTCCGAGCGTGCAATAGGCGCGGGACGGGCCTGCTCTTTCGCGCTGCGGCAGAAAACCTGCGCGCCGGGCGAAATGCCCACTCGACGGCTGACCGTGTGCATGCTACGGGCCCTCGTCAACTCCCGGCGCGCATTCGCGGCTTCCCCCGAATCGAAAGAACCCGCCGGATCCGTTTCGAAAAGGAGTTGGCGATGGCGCGGATTGTCGAAGATCGATTCAGCGATGGGTTCACCTTTGATGACGTGCTGCTGCGTCCAGGGCCCTCGGAAGTCCTGCCCGCCGATGTCGATGTGCGCTCACGGCTGACGCAGCAGCTCGCCCTGAACATGCCCATCGCCGCCTCGGCCATGGATACGGTGACAGAAGCGCGCATGGCCATCGCCATGGCGCAGATGGGCGGGATCGGTGTGATCCACCGCAACCTGGACGCGCCGGAACAGGCCCAGCAGGTCAGGCTCGTCAAGAAATACGAGAGCGGCATGGTGATGGATCCGATCACGATCTATCCCGACGAGACGCTCGCGGACGCTCTCGACCTGATGAAGCGCAATGGCATTTCCGGCATTCCCGTGGTCGAACGCGGTGCTGCGGGTCAGAAGGGCAAGCTCGTCGGCATTCTCACCAACCGCGATGTGCGCTTCGCGGACAATCCGGCCCAGCCCGTCTGCGAACTGATGACCAAGGATCGGCTCATCACCGTGCGCGAGGGTGTCGGCCAGGATGAGGCGCGCCGGCTTTTGCATCAATGGCGCATCGAGAAGCTGCTCGTCGTCGATGATCATTTCCGCTGCATCGGCCTGATCACCGTCAAGGACATGGAAAAGCAGGTCGCCCACCCGCTTGCCGCCAAGGATGGGCAGGGCCGGCTGATCGTGGCTGCGGCCACCACCACGGGCGAGGCCGGTTACGAACGCTCGCAGATGCTGATCGATGCCGGTTGCGACGTCATCGTGGTTGATACCGCGCATGGCCATTCCGCCAAGGTGCTCGAAGCCGTCACCCGGGTGAAGAAGCTCTCCAACGCGGTCCAGATCATCGCAGGCAATGTCGCCACCCGTGACGGGACAAAGGCGCTGATCGATGCCGGTGCGGATGCAGTCAAGGTCGGGATCGGCCCCGGCTCGATCTGCACCACGCGCGTCGTCGCCGGTGTCGGCGTGCCGCAGCTCACCGCGATCATGGATGCGGCTGAAGCCGCGCAATCGACCAATACGCCCGTCATCGCCGATGGCGGCATCAAGTTCTCCGGCGATCTCGCCAAGGCGCTGGCCGCCGGCGCCTCAACCGCCATGGTCGGCTCGCTGCTCGCGGGCACCGAGGAAGCGCCCGGCGAGGTGTTTCTCTACCAGGGCCGGTCATACAAGAGCTATCGCGGCATGGGCTCGGTCAGCGCCATGGCGCGCGGCTCCGCCGACCGCTATTTCCAGCAGGATATCAAGGACCAGATGAAGCTCGTGCCGGAAGGCATCGAGGGCCAGGTGCCTTACAAAGGCCCGGTCGGCGCGGTCCTGCACCAGCTCACCGGCGGCCTGCGCGCGGCGATGGGCTATGTCGGCGCGGCTTCGCTGAAGGACTTCCGCGAGAAGGCTGAATTCGTGCGTATCACCAATGCCGGCCTGCGCGAGAGCCATGTCCACGACGTGACGATCACCCGCGAGAGCCCGAATTATCCCCTGCGCGGATAAGGAGCCTCATCCGGCCAGAACGCGGCCCGGATTGAGCATGTTGTGCGGATCGAGCGCCTGCTTGATCCGCCGCATCAGCGCAATTTCCGCATCGCTGCGCGATTTGTGCAGATAGCCGCGTTTGAGCATGCCGATCCCGTGTTCGGCGGAGACCGATCCCGACAGGGCCGCAACGATATCGTAGACCATGGCCTGGATGGCCTCGCTCATCGGTGCATCATGGTCGGGATGGCTCACGGAGATGTGGATGTTGCTGTCGGCGACATGGCCGAAGACCAGAAGCCGCGTCTCCTCGCCGAAAGCGCGCGCCCCCGCGCGCAGGCGCGCCACCGCCTCGTCGAGCCGGGCGATGGGGATCGAGACGTCGAAATTCGTGCCCGCATCGATGATGCGGCGGAATTCGTAGACCGCCTCGCGATAGCTCCAGAACCGCGCCCGGTCGGCCTCCGATTGCGCCACCAGGGCATCGTCGATGAGGCCTTCCTCAAGGAAACCCGCGAGCGTATCGGTGAACGGATCGGCGCCGGATTCTTCCCCCATGGACTCTCCCATGGCCGCCTCGATCAGAATGGCGATTTCCGGCATCGTCCCGAAGGGCGGTACGAGCCCGCCGGGGCCGGTCGCGGTGTCGAGATATTCGCGCCACATGGCCTCGAAAACGATCATCCGCCCCGGCAGGGCAGCGTCGAAACGGCGCAGCACGGTGAGCACGTCCTCGAAACGCGAGAAGGCAAGCAATGCCGAGCGCACGCCGCGCGGGGCCGGATGCAGGCCGAGCACCACCCGGGTGACGATCCCGAGCGTGCCTTCCGAGCCGATGAAGAGCTGCGTCCAGTCATAGCCGGCATTGTTCTTGAGCATCTTGTTCAGGCTGGTCACGACGGTCCCGTCGGCGAGCACGGCCTCGAGGCCGAGGACGTTGCGCCGCGCCATGCCGTAGCGCAGGACCTGGTTGCCGCCGGCATTGGTGGCGATGTTGCCGCCGATCGTGCAGGAACCGCGCGCACCCAGATCGATGCCGCAGAAGAAGCCTTTCGCCTGCGCCGCTTCCTGGATCTCCTGGAGCTTCGTGCCCGCGCGCGCCGTCAGCGTGCCCGCGAGCGTGTCGATTTCCTCGATCCCCGCAAGGCGCTCCAGCGACAGGGCGACTTCGCCGGCTTGCGGATGCGCGCCGCCGGTAAGCCCGGTCATGCCGCCCTGCACCACGATCCGCGCGCCATGGGCATGGCAGATCGCGAGTGCCTGCGAGACCTCCTGCGTGTCGCGGGGCAGGATCAGCAGGCCAGGCGGGCAGGGCGCCATCCCCGCCGCATCCGCCGCATGGCTTTCGGGAATGTCGTTGCCGAGGCGCAGCCGGTCGCTCCCGAGCTTTTGCATGAGGGCGGCATGCAGGGTGTCGTCGATGGCGGATCGGATCGTGGACATGGGGCGCTTTCGGGTCTCTGGTGGCGCCGCGAGCCTATGTCCGCCCGCGCAACCGCGCAAGCAGACGCCGTGTGAGCGCCTTCATCCTCCATCTGAGCGCTTTGCCCGGATCAGCCGCCCGTCTCGATCAATGCGATCTGGCCACCATAAGTCGCGCGCAGGTTCTCCGCCGTGTAGACCTCGCCAACGCGCCCCTGCGCGATGACGCGGGTGTTGAGCATGATCAGCCAGTCGAAATACCGCGCCACACTCTGCAGGTCGTGATGCACGACGATGACCGTCTTGCCGGCATTGCGCAGCCCCTGCAGCACATCGACAATCACCCGCTCGGTGGTGGCGTCGACGCCGGCCATGGGCTCGTCGAGAAAATAAAGATCGGCGTCCTGGGCGAGCGCGCGGGCGATGAACACACGCTGCTGCTGGCCGCCGGAGAGTTCGGCGATCTGGCGATCGGCATAATCCTGCATGCCGACCTGTTCCAGCGCTGCCATGGCGCGCTCACGCTCCGCCGCACCGGGCCGACGGAACCAGCCGAGCCCGCCATAGAGCCCCATTGTCACCACGTCGCGGGCATCGGTGGGGAAGTCCCAGTCGACGCTGGAGCGTTGCGGCACGTAGCCGATGCGCCGGCGCACGGCCCGATGCGGCAGGCCGAAGAAGCGCACATGCCCGGCTACCGGAGTGACGAGGCCGAGGCTGGCCTTGATCAGCGTCGACTTGCCCGAGCCGTTGGGCCCCACGATCGCCGCCATCACGCCGGGGGGAATGTCGATATCGATGTCCCACAGAACCGGGGCCTCGGTATAGGCGACGGTGAGATCCTCCACGTGCAACGCGTATTGCGGTTCATGCAGGGCGGCATTTTGCGAAGACGCGGATTGCAGGGGCGAGGCGGGTGTCATGAACGGCTTTCCAGGGTGATGCAGCAGAGTCCGGAAGTCTAGGCCGATCCGCAGGCGAGGAAAAGGCGGGGGGAGCCCTTTCTCATGCCCAACTTAAACACCTGATTTCCGATAATTATGGATTTTCAATGGGATAGGGGGCGCCTTCGCGCTTTTAGCACCACGGTCGGAGGGTCGTGCGGTCAAGCAGCTTCGGTTTCGGCGATGTTCGGCGGCAGCGCCACGCCGACGGCGCGGAATACCGGCCCGACCTGACCGCTTACCGGGGTACGGATGGCAATGCTGCGTCCGTCCTTTTCGATTTTGCCGCTCTGCAGGCGGTCGAGATCACGCAGGAGCGGGCGCCACTCGGGTTTGATCCCGGCTTCGGTGCAGCGGTCGAACAGCTCCTTGTGCAGCATCAGGGCGAGGAAGGAGCAGAAGACGTGGCCGCGGATGGCGGCATCGGATGAATGGAAGATCGGACGTGTCGAGAGCGTCGCCTTGGCGACACGAAACAGCGTCTCGACGGTGAGCAGGTCCCGGTAGCGCAGCATCGCCTGAAGCGGAGAAATCCTCGCGTTGGTGCGCAGGACGAAGATCCCGTCATAGCGGGCTTCCTCGGCGATCTTGCCGGCATCGATCTCGAAGGCATCACGCGTCGTGGTGTTGAGATAACGCCTGTAGGCGGAGTTGCCGACGAGGGCCTTGTCGCCCTTCTTCAACTGCGTATCGAGGGCAGCGATGATGGCCTGGCGGTCCTCGCGGTCCTTCTCGGCCTGCGCCTCGTTGCGGCAGACGATGTAGCGGACCCCGTCGACGACGACCTCCTTGGCGAAGAGCTGCGTCTCGCCCTGGCTGCGCTCGACGAGGAGCGGCGTGAGGGGTTGCGGATCGTCGAGAACCCGGCGCATGCGTGCGTCGGTGCGCTCGCGCACACCCAACACATATTCCAGACCCTGTTCCTCTAGCGCCGTGATCGTGGCCTGCGAGATCATGCCCCGATCCGCCACGATGCAGGCTCGGGTGATACCGAAACGGCTGCGCAGCCGCTGCACGATCGGCAGCAGGATGGCGACATCGGCGGTGTTACCTGGCATCATCTCGGTGCAGACCGGGCGGCCATCGGCATCGACGATGACGGCGAGGATCATCTGGTTGAGATCAGGGCGATGGTCCTTGGAATAGCCCCGTGCCCCCAGCGTCTCGCCGCCTTCGCCGTGGAAGGACAGGGAGGTCGTGTCCATGAAGACGATGGAGAGATCGGTAAACAGGTCGCGCCGGCGCGCAAACAGCGCCTCCTCGATCACGTCCTTGACGGTACGCGGCGAAAAGGGCGTCGCATCCTTCTGCTCGTCCTTTGGCAGATCTTCTCCGAGCCAGGCCATGGCCCGATAGAAATGGTGCAGCGACAGATCGTCGGCACCGGGAATGTCGTAATCCTGCATCCAGGACGCGCAGTCGCGATCCGAGCCGGAGACGAACAGACGGTGCAGCGTCGCGGTGAACACGGCCCGCTCCACCGGGAATTCGAAGCCGCGTTCCCCAAGCTGATCAGCGATCACCTGATCGATGCCGAGTTGCTGCCACAGGCGCCCGAAGAGCAGCGGCCCGCCGATGCGACGAGCTTCGTATCGCGCCACATCACCGTTGTTGATGGCATCCAGGACCATGGCCCGTTCCGTGAACCGTCCGACCGAGGCGGCCAGGCGATCGAGATCCTTGCTGGCGAGAACCGTTTCCTTGCGTCCGAGATTGCGGATGATGCGCTGCTTCGTGCGGCCACCCTCGCGGACATTCTCCACAAGGTAGATGTAGGTGTAGCCATTGATGGTCTTCTCGCGCACGAACATGCCGAATTAGCATCTCAGAAACCTCCATTCGTCAAGCAATGAAACGCCTATTCTTACATTATTTAGCACCACACAAACTGACGCCCACCGACCCCACCTCAATAACATCAATGGCTTACGGAAAAATGTTCCCGCTTCGTCCAATTCAACTGTTCAACTTGGGTCATGCAATATCGGCGGGATCAGGCGTGCAGAAGGCGCGGCAGGTGCGACCGTGGCGGCGTTCTGCCCCGGTCCTGCCCCGGTGATACGCCTCATACGCGAACGGGCGGACCGCGAGGCCCGCCCGTGTCCATCACGATGACGCGACAGACACTGCGCCCGTGCCTTACTCTGCCGCCTCGCGCATCGGCTCCGGCGGCGTCCATTTCAGGATCGGCTGGCGCGCGGCGCGGGTCTCGTCGAGACGCCGGCGGGGTGCGTGGAAGGGCGCTTGTGCAAAGCGTTCGCTCTCGCCGCGCTTTGCCGCCTGGGCGAGATCGCGCATGGAGGCGATGAACAGATCGAGCGACGATTTCGATTCCGATTCGGTGGGCTCGACCAGCATGGCGCCGTGCGCCACGAGGGGGAAATACACCGTCATCGGATGATAGCCCTCGTCGATCATCGCCTTGGCGAAATCGAGGGTGGAGACGCCGGTATCCTTGAGCCAGCTGTCGTCGAACAGCGCCTCGTGCATGCAGGGCTTGTCGCCGAAGGGCTGGCTCATCAGGTCGCG
The DNA here is from genome assembly GCF_900094735.1 of Saliniramus fredricksonii. Taxonomy (NCBI): domain Bacteria; kingdom Pseudomonadati; phylum Pseudomonadota; class Alphaproteobacteria; order Hyphomicrobiales; family Salinarimonadaceae; genus Saliniramus; species Saliniramus fredricksonii. Next base: position 412,795 of record NZ_FMBM01000001.1, on the reverse strand, counting down.
CAGGCCGGCGCGGATGTAATTGGCGTTGAGCACCGCATCCTCGGAGGCCTGCTTCATGCCGTCGGAGCCGTGCGAGAGCATGTAGGCGAGCGCGCGCACATACATGCCCATCTGGCCGTGGAAGGCGGTGATGCGCCCGAAGGGCTTCTCGTCGGCGTCCTTCTCGTGCTCGACGAGGATGAGGCCCTCTGCGCCCGGCGTGACGAAGGGCACCGGCGCAAACGGCGCAAGGCGCTGTGACAGCACCACAGGGCCAGAGCCCGGACCACCGCCGCCATGGGGCGTCGAGAAGGTCTTGTGCAGGTTGATATGCATGGCATCGACCCCGAGATCGCCGGGCCGCGCCTTGCCGACGATGGCGTTGAAATTCGCCCCGTCGCAATAGAAATACGCCCCCGCATCATGCAGGGCCCTGGCGATCTCGACGATTTCCGGCTCGAACAGGCCGCAGGTATTGGGATTGGTGAGCATGATCGCCGCCGTATCCGGCCCGATCAGATCCTTCACCGCCTGCACGCGCACGGTGCCATCCGTATCGGCAGGCACGGTCCTGACCTTGAAGCCGATCAGCGCCGCCGTGGCCGGGTTGGTGCCATGCGCGGATTCCGGCACCAGCACCGTGCGCCGGGTCTCGCCTTCACCCTTGGCGTCGATCGCGGCCTTGATCGCCATCATGCCGCACAATTCGCCATGCGCGCCGGCCTTGGGCGAGAGCGCCACGCTGGTCATGCCGGTGAGCGTGACGAGATAGCGCGAGAGTTCGTCCATCAGTTCGAGCGCGCCCTGCACGCTGGAGACCGGCTGCAGCGGATGCACGTCGGCGAAGCCGGGGAGCCGCGCCATGCGCTCGTTCAGCCGGGCATTGTGCTTCATGGTGCAGGAGCCCAGCGGGAAGAGCCCGGTATCGATGCCGTAATTCTTCTGCGACAGGCGCACGAAATGGCGCATCGTCTCGGGCTCCGAGAGCCCCGGCAGGCCGATATCGCCTTCGCGGGCGAGCCCGCCCAGACGCGGGGAGAAATTCTCCGGTTCGTCGAAATCGACGCCGGTGGTCTCGTAGCGCCCGGATTCGAAGATCAGCGCCTCTTCCTGCAAGAGGGCGCGGTTGCCGGTGAAGGTTCCGGTATCGGCGGTGATCGCGCCGTCGCCGGCCGAAGTGGGGCGTCCCTGGCGGTTCAGCATGATGTGTCTCCGTGGGTGGAGGGAGGAATGGTCGTGATTGGCAGAGTACCGGTCGCGTCGATCACCCCAGCACCTCCTTCAGCGCCGCCACGAATGCCGCGCGGTCGTCGTCGGTATTGACCTCGGTGGAGGCGACCAGCAGCAGGTCGTCGCAATCGGCATCCGGGGCGAGGCGGGAATAGGGCACGCCGCCCAGAACGCCCTTGTCGGCCAGCGCCTCGACCACGGCCGCCGCGTCTTTAGGCAGCTTCAGCGTGAACTCGTTGAAGAACGCACCGGTGATCACCTCCACGCCCGGCACGCCGGCGAGCGCATCGGCGAGCGCCACGGCATTGGCGTGGTTGACGCGCGCGAGCCGCTGCAGACCGGTCTGGCCGAGCAGGGTCATGTGGATGGTGAAGGCGAGGCAGCACAGGCCGGAATTGGTGCAGATATTCGACGTCGCCTTGTCGCGGCGGATATGCTGTTCGCGGGTGGAGAGCGTCAGCACGAAACCGCGCTTGCCCTCGGCATCCACCGTCTCGCCGCACAGGCGACCGGGCATCTGGCGCACGAATTTCTGGCGCGCGGCGAAGAGCCCGACATAGGGGCCGCCGAAATTCAGGCTGTTGCCGATCGACTGGCCTTCGCCGACGACGATATCGGCGCCCATCGCGCCGGGCGGCTTGATCAGGCCGAGCGACATCACCTCGGTGAAGGCGGCGATGAGCAGCGCGCCATGGGCATGCGCCTTCTCGGCGATCTTCGTCAGATCACGCAGATTGCCGAACACATCCGGCGTCTGTACCACGACGCAGGAGGTCTCGTCGTCGATGGCGGCGATGATGTCCTCGTCGGCGCGCGGATCGGCGGGCAGCGAGACGACCCTGTCGCCCGACATGTGCGAGAGGGTCTCGATCACATCGGCATAATGGGGATGCAGCCCGCCCGAGAGCACCGCCTTGCCGCGCCGTGTAACGCGGTGCGCCATCAGCACGGCCTCGCCGGCGGCAGTGGAGCCGTCATACATGGAGGCGTTGGCCACATCCATGCCGGTCAGCGCCGCCACCTGGGTCTGGAATTCGAACAGGTATTGCAGCGTGCCCTGCGCGATTTCCGGCTGGTAGGGGGTGTAGCTCGTGAGGAATTCCGAGCGCTGGATGACGTGGTCAACGGTCGCGGGCACATGGTGCTTGTAGGCACCGGCCCCCACGAAGAAGGGCACGGAACTCGCCGTCACGTTGCGTCCGGCCATCCGGCCCAGAATGCGCTCGACCTCCATCTCGCCCTTGCGGCGCGGCAGGTCCAGCGGTTCGGTCAGGAGCTTGTCCGCCGGGACATCGGCGAACAGATCGTCGATCGCATCCACGCCGATCTTCGCGAGCATCTCGCTGCGATCATCAGGGGACAGGGGCAGATAACGCATGGTGTCTCCTCTCCGATATGGAGGTCTCGTCTGCGCCGTCTGGCGCAAGGGCCGCTCGCACGGTCAGATGTCGTAGCCCGCCGCAGGGTCAAGTGCGATGATTGCCCGCGACGGATCAGGGCTCAGTGTCCGCCGATCAGGAAATCGACTTCACATAGGCCTGATAGTCTTCCTCGCTCATCAGCTCGTCGAGCTCGGAGGTATCGGCGATCTTCAGCTTCAGGAACCAGCCGGCGCCGGCAGGATCCTCGTTGATGGTGCCGGGCGCGGCTTCGAGATCGCCATTGACTTCGAGGACTTCGCCCGAGACCGGCGCATAGACTTCACTCGCCGCCTTCACACTCTCGACCACGGCCGCCTCGCCCCCCTTCTCGAGTGCCTTGCCGGCTTCGGGAAGCTCCACATAGACCACATCGCCGAGCTGGCTCTGGGCGTAATCGGTGATGCCGACAATACCGGTATCGCCATCAATGCGGATATATTCGTGGTCCTTGGTGTAGCGGGTCGTGGACATGGGTCGAGCCTCCTGCGGCGTGGTCTGGTCAGCGCTTGTAGCGGTGTTGCGTGAAGGGGAGTTTCGCGACTTTGGCCGGCTGGGCCTTGCTGCGCACGATCAGATGAAGGGCGGTGCCGGGTTCGGCATGCGGCGTCGCGACATAGCCCATGGCGACGGGGCCGCCGACGCTGGGTCCGAAACCGCCCGAGGTGACGATGCCGATCTCGGTGCCGCCGGGCGTCGCGATCACCGTGCCCTCGCGGGCCGGCGCACGGCCTTCGGGCAGGATGCCGACGCGGCGCCGGGCCGGGCCCTCGCTGATTTCGCGGATGATGCGCGCATGGCCGGGGAAGCCGCCTTCCTCGCGGCGGCGCTTCTGGATCGACCAGTTCAGCGCCGCCTCGATCGGGGAGGTCTGCGTGTCGATATCATGGCCATAAAGGCAATAGCCGGCCTCGAGCCGCAGCGAATCGCGCGCCCCCAGCCCGATCGGCTCCACCGCCTCATGCGCGGTGAGCTTGTCCCACAGGGCCTCGGCATCGGTTGCTGCAACCGAGATTTCGTAGCCGTCCTCGCCGGTATAGCCGGAGCGGGTGACATGGGCACTGATCCCGTCGAGATCGACGTAGCGTGCGGTCATGAAGGTCATCTCGGCGACCTCGGGAGCGAGGCCGGAAAGCACGGCCACGGCCTGCGGGCCCTGCAGCGCGACGAGCGCGCGATCATCGAGCCGCTCGAGACGCACATCCGCAGGAAGACGCGCCGCCATATGGGCATAGTCGCCTTCCTTGGTGCCGGCATTGACCACCAGGAAGAGGCGTCCGTCATGAGCGGGATCGCCGGGGCGCACCACCATCAGATCGTCGATGATGCCGCCTTCCTCGGTGAGGAGCTGGGTATAGCGCTGCTGGCCGGGCGCGAGATTGAGCATGTCGGCGGGGACGAGTGTCTCCAGCGCCTTCGCCGTCGTCGCGTGATCGGGGCCGATGAGCCAGGCCTGGCCCATATGCGACACGTCGAACAGACCCGCCTTCTCGCGGGTCCATTGATGCTCTTTCAGGATGCCGAGGGGATATTGCACCGGCATGTCGTAGCCGGCGAAAGGCACCATGCGCGCGCCGGCGGCGACGTGCCGGGCGTGGAGCGGCGTCTTCAGAAGCGTTGCGCCGGATACGGCCATGGCGTCCTCGTCAGATTCGGTGTCGCGGGGCGTGCGGCGCCGGCTTTCGCCGACATCACATGCGCCCCCTCTGTCCCGTAACCTGAGAGATTTCCTCGGAACCCTCGAAACCAGGTTTCGAAACTGCCGAGTTACGCCCTTCGGTGGGCAGGCCTGTCTCGACCTGCCTCTTTCCAGAGTGCCAGCTCCTCGCGGTCCTTTTGCCTGAGCGTTTCCGGGGCGGTTGCGCCTTCGGCGTCGGACGGACCGATCTCTCCCGCGAGGATCATGAGCCATCGAACATCGTAGTGAGATATGCCGTGAAGTCAACGGTGAGAACCGGTTTACACAATGCTGTTGCGCCCGGCTGTCGCGCCCGGCTGTTGCGCCCGGCAGAATCTGCCGTCCTGCCGGGGTTGCCCTGTCAATTCCTGCCGCCCGTGATCGTAAGCAGCTCGCGCGGGATGAGGCGAGGGGAGCGGCGGCCTCCAGATAAGGTTCTGATTTCGATGTATTAATTCCGTAGTAGCCGCGCTTTCGCACATCCGGATCCGGGACATGCATCCGGCCCGGTTTCTGGCCCGACTCTTGCAAAAAATCCCGCGCAGCCGGGTTTTGTTGCTTGTTCCGGCTCCGTGACAGGATGAGTGACCATGCGTAATGACCTGACGGATTATCTTGCGCCTGCGCGTCGCGACCCGGCCGGTGATTCCGGTGCCCGATCCGCGCGCGACGCGACGCGTGCGCGCGACATGTCAAACCCGGGCGCCTCCAACCGGGACGCGGCCGACAGCGGCGGGTCACGCAGTGATGACGCGCGCCCGCGCTTCACGCTTGCGCCAGCAGCGGATCGCCCTGAGCGGGCGCGCGGAGCCGCCCGCAGCGGTGCCGGCGCGAGTGCGGCGCAGGAAGACGCGGCGCGTGCACGGGATGCGCGATCGGGGACCTCACCGGCGGCGCTGATGCAGGGCCGGGGCGAGACGGTCGAGGGCGCCGGCAAATCCTTGTCCCCCGATAGTCTTGCCGCCATCCTGAATGCGCTTGCCGGCGAAGCGGAGCCGGATGGCGGCGCGGATGGTAAGGCCGAGAAGGGCATTGTCGCCGAGGCGGGCGAAGCCGCCGACGGCACGCCCTCGGGAATTCGGGCCGTACTCGCTGCGCAAACCGAACACGCCGCGCAAGCCGATGCCGAGGCGGAAGAAGACATGGAGGCCGGCGATGCGGATGTCGCGGCCGACGCGGATGAGGCGATCGCCGTCGCCGAAGCCGGCGGCGACCGGACCGAAGGTGAAGCGCAAGAGGTCGGGCAGAGGCTGATCGAGGCCATTTCCGGCGGGGCGCCGGACGACGTGCAGGATGACGCGTCGGAGGAGGGGCAGTCCGATACGCAGGAAGGTGACGAATCGCAGCAGGCCACAGCGGCCATTCCCGCGCAGCTGACTGGCGCTGACCAAGCCTCGCAGCCTGCGCGCCGTGACGGCGGTCCGGTTGCGGCGAGCCCGGTCACCGGTGATGCTCCGCGTGCGCCGCAAGGCAATGCGGCAGCGGCGTCCGGCACCGCGCAGATCGCCGCGACCGGTGATACAGCCGCCGCCGGTTCGAACCCGGATGCAAGGGGGCAGAATGGTGGGCAGGATGGGGGTCAGGGCGGTGGCCAGGGTGAGGGTGAAGCCGGCGCCGAGAACCGCTCGGGCGTTGCGCTGGAGGCGCTGCGTCGGGCGCTCGGCAGTGAGGCGGGGGTCGATCGTGCCGGCCCGGCATCGGGAGATGCTGCGCAGACGGCAAGCCGGACCGGCGAACAGATAGCGCGCATGATGCAGGTCGGCGCCGAAGGCTCCCCGATGCAGATCCAGGGGGCGTCGCAAGGGGCGGCCCAGGCCGCGGCGGAAGCGAGCACGACGGCGAGCGGTCAGGCCAATACGACCGGTCAGGCCGGCGCTGCGGCAACGCAGACGAACGGCTCGGTGCTGATCAACACACCGCTCTCCGCCGTGCCGGTGACGCTCGGGATGAAGGCGATGGGCGGGGCGAGCCGCTTCGACATCCGTCTTGACCCGGCTGAACTCGGACGCATCGCGGTGAGTCTCGACATCGACGACGAGGGCACCGTCAAGGCGCGGCTCGTGGTGGACCGGGTCGAGACGCTGCAACTCCTGCAGCGCGATGCGCGCACATTGGAGCGGGCTTTCGAGCAGGCCGGTCTCAAGCCGTCGGAAGACGGGATCGATCTGTCGCTGCGCGATGACGGCGACCGGCATGCCGGCGGGGACTGGGGTGATGCCGAGGCAGATCGGAGCCGCATGCCCGGTGACGGGCATGGTCGCGACGGTGACGAGAGTGAAAAAGGTCTGGCGGCAGCGGAGATCCGGGCACTCGCCCGCGAGACTCTGCTGGCCCGCCAGGCGCTGCGGCGCGCGCTCGGCGGCGTCGATCTGAGCATTTGAAACAGGATCGGGAAGTGAGGCCGTCATGGCAGCAGGTATCGAAAACATTATCGCCGGACAGGGCGGCGCCCAGAAGGCCGATGCCCGCAAGGAGGCCGCCGCCGCAGCAGGCGGCGGTATCGCCGACAATTTCGATGCGTTTCTGACACTTCTGACAACGCAGTTGCAGAACCAGAGCCCGCTCGATCCGCTGGATACCAACCAGTTCACCCAGCAACTGGTGCAGTTCGCGTCGGTCGAGCAGCAGATCAAGTCGAACGAGTCGCTCGAGGCGCTGTTGACGACGTCCCGGGCCCAGAACGTCGCCACGGCAGCAAGCTTCGTCGGGATGTCGGTGCGCGCCGACGGCAAGGAAGCGCAGCTCGCCGACGGCAAGGCGGAATGGACCCTCGATGTGCCGGTCAACGCCGCGCGTACGACGATCGAGATCCGTGATCAGGCCGGCAATGTCGTCGCCACACGCTCCGGGGCGCTCTCCGCCGGGCGTCAGATCTTTACATGGGACGGGATGACCTCCTCCGGTCAGTTTGCCGAACCCGGCCGCTATACGGTCGACATCAATGCGCAGGACGGTTCCGGGCAACCGATATCGGTGAAGACGGAAGTCGAAGGCGTTGTCGATGCGCTCGATCTGGAAGGCCAGGAGCCGGTTCTCCTGATCGGCGAACAACGGGTGCCGCTCTCGCAGATCAAGGGCGCGATGCGATGATGACGCGTTCAGTCGATGGCAGCGACCGCGAAAATTCGATTAACAAATGCCTAAAATCCGTCGCCGTCCATTTAGGCAATTCTTAAAAGAAAGGGGGTAGTGTTCTCACAGACGTTGGTCAGTCGAGTGTGTGAGAGTATCATGACCGAGCTTAATCGCCCGAGGGCGAAATATGTAATCGGACCGGATGGCAGCCCGCTGACGGTCGCGGATCTGCCGCCGACGAATACCCGCCGGTGGGTGATCCGTCGCAAGGCGGAAGTCGTTGCCGCGGTACGCGGGGGGCTCTTGAGTCTCGAGGAGGCCTGTCAGCGCTACACGCTGACCACAGAGGAGTTTCTGGCCTGGCAGCAATCGATTGATCAGCATGGTCTTGCCGGTCTGCGCACGACGCGAATCCAGCATTATCGCAACTGATTCTCCGCCGTCAGGGTGGAAAGACGAGAGCGTCTCCCGTTTCGGGCGGCGCTCTTTTCGTTGTCTGAGCACGCTCACACGCCGATCTTTGCGCGCGTTAACTTCCTGCTAACCATGGGCTGGGAAATTCTTGCCTAGTGGCCGGGCGACATTGCCCGGCATCGGTCGTACAGGCAGGATTTCGCAGCGTGAACCAGGCCATCGAACTCGTTGGACGATTTGGACCCCAGCGCATCGCCGCCATGGGTGCGGTGACGCTGGCGATGGTGATCTTCTTCGCCTTCGTGATGATGCGGATGAGCGAGCCGGCCATGGGCGTGCTCTATTCCGATCTCTCCCTGCAGGATGCCGGTGCGGTCGTGCGCGAGCTCGAAACCCGCGGCATCGCGTATGAGACACGCGGCGACGGCCAGACGATCCTGGCCCCGCGCAGTGACCTGGCGCGCCTTCGCATGGACCTCGCCGGACAGGGCATCCCGGTCGGTAGCGGCGTGGGTTATGAGATCTTCGATGAGGGGGACACCTTCTCCGCCACGAGTTTCGTGCAGAACATCAACCACCTGCGTGCGCTCGAAGGCGAGTTGTCGCGCACAATCGGTTCGCTGCAGCGCGTCGAGGCGGCGCGGGTCCATCTCGCCCTGCCGGAGCGCCGTCTGTTCGAGCGTGATCGCGAACAGCCGCGCGCCTCGATCGTGCTCAAGCTGCGTGGCGATCTCGAAGCGAGCCACGTCCGCGCCATTCGTCATCTCGTCGCCTCTGCCGTCGAGGGCATGAATCCCGATCGGGTTTCGATCGTCGACGAGCGCGGGCGCCTGCTCGCCGATGGCGCGGGTGATGCCGACGGCATGGCCGGAGGGCTCGCCGCCGATGAACGCCGCACCGCCACGGAACGACGCCTGCAGCGTCAGATCGAGGATATCGTCGCCGGTGTCGTCGGGCAGCAGCGCGCGCGGGTGCAGGTCGCGGCGGAGTTCGACCATAATCGCGTCGAGAGCCGCTCGGAGACCTTCGATCCGGATGGCCGCGTCATCCGCTCGACCCAGTCGCGCAATGAGACCGCGACGAGCGCGAGCAATGACGGCCAGGTGACCGTCGGCAACGAATTGCCCGGCGCCGACGAGCAGGACGCCGATGCCGGCCAGCGCGACGAGCAGGCCGTCAACGAGGAGATCATCAATTACGAGATCTCGAGCACCACCCGGGTGGAGACCATCGAGGGCGGGCGTCTGTCGCGGGTCTCGGTGGCGGTGCTGGTCGATGGCCGCTATGTGCCGGACGAGAACGGCGAAATGGTCTATGAGCCCCGCCCGCAGGAGGAGCTGGAACAGATCGCGACGCTGGTGCGCACGGCGATCGGTTTCGATGCCGATCGTGGCGACCAGGTCGAGGTGGTCAATCTGCAATTCGCCGAAACGCCGGCTCCCGTCGCCTTCGAGGAGCCCGGCCTGGTCGAGAACCTGTTGAACCCGACGCCCGCCGACATTCTCTACATCATCGAGCTCGCCGTGATCGCGCTGCTGGTTCTGATCGTGCTGTTCACGGTGGTGCGCCCGCTCGTGCGCCAGATCCTCGCGAACGAGGCGCCGCAGAAGCGCAAGGCCGTCACGGATGGCGGGTCGTCTGACGAGAGCGATTATCCCGCCTTGCAGCAACGCGAGAATCCGGCCTCGAAAATGATCGAAATGGCCAAGGTCAACGGCGAGGTGCAGCAGCAATCGCTGGATCGCGTCGGTGATCTCGTCCAGCAGAGTCCCACGGAAACCGTTTCCGTCCTGAGGCAGTGGATCCATGAGCGCGGATGAGAAAACCGGATCCGGCGGCAAGCCGCCCGAGGCGCGCAAGTTCCTGTTCCAGCGGGATTTCGCGGCTCCGGCGGGTGAGCAGACGCCCAGGGGGCGCGAGGCCCTGGCCGAGGCCGAGAAGCGCGGGCGTGAAGCCGGATTTGCCGAGGGGCAGGCACAGGCGCGCGTCGAGGCCGATGCGCAGATGCAGCAGATGCTCGCGCGCATCGCCGAGGATGTTGCTGCCCTGCTCGCGCGCGCCGATGCGGACCGCGCTGCCTTCGAGGACGAAGCCGTCGCCTTCGCCACGGCGCTCGCTGAAAAACTCGCCGGCGACGCGCTGGCGCATTACCCGATGGATGCGATCGGCCAGCTGGCGCGCAAATCCTTCGAACACCTGCGTGGCGTGCCGCATCTCGTGGTGCGCGTGAACGAGGCGCTCGTCGAGAAGACCGAGACGCTGATGCAGAAGATCGCGCGTGAGCGTGGTTTCGAGGGACGCCTCGTGATCATGGGCGAGCCCGAAATCGAGCCGGGGGATGCACGGCTCGAATGGGCCGATGGCGGCATCGTGCGCGAAGGCGCGAAGATCGGAGCATCGGTTGCCGATGCCATCCGTCCCGCCTGAAGGCGGGGCGGGAGGGAAGAATGCCCTGACGGGGCAGATTGTCATCACGGCGCCGCTAAGGTGGTGCCGCAAACCAGAAGGCGAAGAGAATGAGCGACGAATTCGACCTGCCGCAGTTGAACAATTCGGATATCGATTTCGATGCCGATGCCAATGCGCCGCTCTCCACCCGCGATGCGCCGGTATCGCAGCGCTCGGCTGCGGATCTCGAGCAGATCTTCGACGTGCCGGTCACCGTCTCGGCGATCCTCGGTTCGTCGCGCATGCCGGTGGGGGACCTGTTGCAGCTCGGCCCCGGCGCCGTGCTCGATCTCGACCGCAAGGTCGGTGAGGCGATCGACATCTTCGTCAACAATCGCCTGGTGGCGCGCGGCGAGGTGGTGCTCGTCGAGGACCGGCTGGGCGTGACCATGACCGAAATCATCAAGAACGACAGCTGAGTCGCTGGGAAAGACAAGGGATCGAAACGACATGTCCATGCGCCTCCTGATCATCGGCACGCTCAATGGCGAACTGATCAACGCCTCGCGCATCGCGATGAATCGCGGTGCCGCGGTCACCCATGCCGAGGCGCTCGATCAGGGGATGAACGTCCTGCGCGCCAAGGGTGCCGATCTCGTCATGATCGACGTCTCCCTGCCCGTCGCCGAACTCGTCGAGACGCTTGCCCGCGAGCGCATGCGTCTGCCCGTCGTGGCCTGCGGGACGGGGACCGATGCGCGCGCCGCCGTCGCCGCGATCCAGGCGGGGGCGAAGGAATACATCCCGCTGCCTCCCGATGCCGACATGATCGCCGCCGTGATCGAGGCGGTGGCTGCCGATAACCGCTCCTTTATCTGGCGCGACCCGGCCATGGAGAAGGTGGTGAAGCTCGCCGAACAGGTGGCGGGCTCGGAGGCCTCGATCCTGATCACCGGCGAGAGCGGTACCGGCAAGGAAGTGCTCGCGCGCCATGTGCACCAGCGCTCGGGCCGGCGCAACAAGCCCTTCATCTCGCTCAATTGCGCGGCGATCCCCGATAATCTGCTGGAATCGGAGCTGTTCGGTCATGAGAAGGGCGCCTTTACCGGCGCCACGGCGCGGCGGATCGGCAAGTTCGAGGAAGCCAGCGGCGGCACCCTGCTGCTCGACGAGATCTCCGAGATGGATCCGCGCCTCCAGGCCAAGCTGCTGCGCGCCCTGCAGGAGCGGGTGATCGACCGGGTCGGCGGTTCGAAACCCGTCCCCGTCGATATCCGCATCATCGCCACCTCCAACCGCAATCTCGCGGAGGCGGTGAAGGACGGCTCGTTCCGCGAGGATCTGTTCTACCGGCTCAACGTCGTGCATCTGAAGCTGCCGGCCCTGCGCGAGCGGCCGGAAGACGTGCTCGCGCTGGCCGCGTTCTTCGCCGAGAAATATGCCGAGCAGAACGGACTTCCCCTGCGCCCGCTCTCGGCGCAGGCGCGCGATCTCGCCGTCGCGGCACCCTGGCGCGGCAATGTGCGCGAGCTCGAAAACGCGATCCATCGCGCGGTGCTTCTGTCGAGCGGGGCCGAGATCGAGGCCGATGCCCTGCGCAGCCCCGATGGCGAGGGGCTCGAGACGGCGCCCGACGATTCCGCCGCGCGCGCGGCGCGCACGGCGGAAGCGGTGACGCGTTCGCTGGTCGGGCGCACGGTGGCGGAGGTCGAGCAGGATCTGATTCTCGACACCCTCGATCACTGCGTCGGCAACCGCACCCATGCGGCGAAGATCCTGGGCATCTCGATCCGCACCCTGCGCAACAAGCTCAACGAATACAGCTCCGCCGGCGTCACGGTTCCCGATCCGGGCCAGCGGCGCATGAGCGCCTGAGCAGTGAAACGAGATGGCGCAAACGAAAAAAGGCCCGGATCACTCCGGGCCTTTTCGTATCGGGTTTTCAGATCGCTCAGAAGCGGTAGTTCATGCCGGCGCGAACGATGTGTCCGTTGTTCTCGAAACGGGCGGAGTTTGCGGTGCCGGCAGGCCCCGCAGCGGTCGCATTTGCCCGGACCGTGTTGCGCCCGAGATCGTAGTAAAGATATTCCGCCTTGAAGGACAGGTTGTCCATCACGGCGATCTCGGCGCCCGCACCGATTGTCCAGCCAAAGCGCGTATCGTCCTTCGTGCCGGAATGCGTGACGGTGCCGCCAGCATTGGTCAGGGTCAGGCGCTGATCCGGGGTACCGAAGGCGAGACCACCGGTGCCGTAGACGAACACGTTATCCATCGCGACGCCGGCGCGGGCGCGCAACGTGCCAAGCCAGTCGAGGCGGCTGGTGCCCTGAACGCCGGTGACACCCGCAGGATTAGTCACGCCGGTAGAAGCCCTCGCACGGCGATTGCCGAGATAGCTCAGATCAGCCTCGACACCAGCGACGAACATGTCGAATTGCTGGTTATAGCCGACCTGGAAGCCGCCGATGAAGCCGTTCTTCTTCTCCGAGAACGGGTTGTAGCTTCCAGTTGTCCCGGTAAAGCCACGGTTGCGCACATCCATCTCGTTCTGGTTCCAGCCGACATTCACACCGGCATAGAAGCCCGTCCAGGTGAAGACCGGCGGGGCGGTGTAGGTCTGCGGTGCCGGAGCCGGCTCGCTTGACGGAAGGTCAGCTGCGAAGGCGGGGACGGCGAGAAACGCCAGGGCGGTGGAAGCAAGGAGAGTACGCTTCATTGGGAACATCCTTTGTTTCGAGTTCGCTGCAAGCTAACGCAGCATGATGGATCCGAGAAGTGGGAAAAGCGTAAATTTTCCGTATTTCAAAGCATTCGTTGCAAAGAAGCAACGTTCATAACTGATTAACCATAAGGAGGTTCAAAGCAGTGGCGGAATTGTGGCACGATTGTGACTTGGCTGTTGGAAGTTGACGATTTCGTGAGCGGGTATTCCTGTCCTCGTATATTTCTCCAAAGACGCTCCAGGCGGCACGGTTATTTGAGCTCCAGAGCGCCGCTTGACTGGCAAAGAGCCGTCGCAGATAAGACGAATCATGCCTGTCATTCATGTCTGCCCGCTCGCTGAACTTGATGATGTCGTGGGCGCGCAGCAGCCCTCGCATGTCGTCAGCCTCGTTTCCCCGTCAATGCCGGAGATCGCAGGTCGTTCCATTGCCGGCACGCAATATTTGCGCCTCGGCATCAATGACATCACCGCGCCACGGGAAGGGTATGTGCTTGCACAGGAACCGGATGTCGCACGGCTCGTCGCATTCGTGGCGGGCTGGCCGGGCCTGCGCCCGCTTGTGATGCATTGCTGGTTTGGCGTGAGCCGCTCCCCCGCCGCTGCCTTTATCGCCGCCTGTGCGCTCGCGCCCGAGGTGGATGAGGCGATGATTGCCGCGCATCTGCGCGAACAGGCACCCTTTGCGACGCCGAATGCGCGTCTGGTGGCGCTCGCCGATGATCTCCTCGCGCGTGACGGGCGCATGCGCGCTGCGATCGAAGGAATCGGGCGCGGGTGCGAGGTTTCGACCGGCGTGTCCTTCGCGCTGCGCGTGCCGGGCCGGCAGATTGCCGCGTGAGGCGCGCCATCGCACGGCGAAACGGATCAGGCGATGGTGGCATTTCCGTAATCTCTCCTATAGAAGATAGCGAAACGAGAATCCGGAGCGGGCGTTTGATGGCTTATTTCTTCCTGATGTTCATGGCAACGGCGCTCTTCCTGGCCGCGCCGGTCATCGCCATCATCGCGCTCGTGAAAGTGCGCGAGCTTGCGAGCCTCGTGGCGCAATTGCAGGCCCGGATCGATCGGTTTTCGGTCAGGATCAATGACCGTAAGGCGCTGTTGTATGACCCGGAGGATGCTGCCGCCGGGAAATCCGGTGCGGCATCCGCAGAAAACGATCGTGCGCGCAAAGACCCCCCGGGTCCAAGGCCGTGAGGCATGACGGCGCTGACGTGCGCCTGCTGGCACGCTCCTCCCGAGGTTCGGCAACCATGCCGGTGTGACCGATCCGAGGGGTGCATTCCGGAGTTGAGGTATTGGCCGCTTTGACCTTCATTCTGATCATTTCCGCGCTGGTTTCGATCGCTGTTCCCATCATCGCGCTGGCGGGGCTCCTGACGGCGCGCCGCGCCGTCCGGGACGTCGCTGGATTGCAGGGCCGAATCGCGCGCATCGAATGGCTCTTGCGGACCCGATATCGGGATGTGGCGCCGGAAACGGGCGAGGCGTCGGGCGAGGCGGCGCCCGAAGGAGCGGCATCCGAGCAGGCGGCGCCGAAGCAGGCCGCGCCGGAAGAGGCGGCTCCCGAACAGGAAGCGCAGGAAGAAGGGCCGCAGAAAGCAGACACGCCGGAAGAACCCGCATCCGAGCAACCGCTTCACGAAGAAGCCGCCGAGGCCGAGCCGTTTGACGACGTGACCGGGCAGGACAAGCAGGCTGCACCGCCACCGCCACCGCCAGCCCCGCCGGCTTCCCCCGCATCCGCACCGCCTGCTGCGGCAGAGCCTCCTTCTCGGCAGGAGGCGAGCCTCGAGGAACGTCTCGGGACGCGCTGGGCCGTCTGGATTGGTGCGCTCGCGCTCGGGCTCGGCGGCGCCTTTCTGGTGCGCTTCTCGATCGAGCAGGGGCTGCTCGGGCCGGCGGCGCGGATCGGGCTCGCGACGGCCTTCACGCTGGCCCTGTTGATCGGCGGTGAAATCCTGCGCCGGCGTGGTGACGCCCTCGCCCTGCCCGGTATCGGCCCCGGACACGTGCCTGCTGCCCTGACCGCCGCCGGCGCCGCCAGCGCCTTCGCAACCGTATATGCGGCCTTCGCACTCTACGGATTTCTCGCCCCGGGCTCCGCCTTCCTGCTGCTGGGTGCCGTCGGGCTCGCGACCATGCTGGCCGCAGCCCTGCACGGGCAATTGCTGGCCGCGATGGGGCTGATCGGCGCCTTCGCCGTTCCGATCCTGACCGGCGGGGAGAGCGGGCAGACCTGGCCGCTGGTGCCGTATTTCTTCGTCGTCACAGCCGCAGCGCAGGCGCTGGCATGGTTGCGCGGCTGGCGCCGGTTGGCGATCGCGGCGACGGTGCTCGCCGTTTTCTGGACGATGCTGATGCTCGACGGCCCGCCCGTGCCGGCCCGCTTGCATCTCCTGGTCCAGACGGCACTGGCCGTCTTCGTCTTCGCCTACTTGCCGTATCATGCGATGCCGCTCTCCGCGCAGCGGGTCGATACGGGCGGGCGGGCCGTGTTTCTGGGCATTCTGGCGGTCTTCGTCCTGGCCACGAGCTTTTTGCCGGGAGGGGCGCCGGCGCTGTATTTTCCGGGGCTGATGATCGTCCTCATGCTGCTTGCCGGCGCCGTGCCGGCCTTGTCCAGCGTCTGCGTCATGGCCGTCGCCGCGCTGATCGTGACGCTGCTGGATTGGCCCCTGGCGGGCGAGGCGCTCGGCGGGCCGATACGGGTCCTGCCCGGGCCGGCGGGGAATCTGCCCTGGCCGGAGGCCTTGCGGTCCTTTGTCGCCTTTGCGGCAACGGCGACGGCAGCTGCGGCTGCACTCGGCTACTGGCGTCTGCGCCGGACGGCCGGGATGCCGGGCGCGATCATCGCTGATTACGCTCTGGTCTTCGCTGCCGCGCCGGTCGTGGTGCTGATCGCCGTCAATTGGCGGATGACCGGCGCCATCAACCTCATGACGGGGGTCGCCGAACCCGCTTTTGCCGTTGCGGCAGCGCTCCTGGCAAGCGCCTATGCCGCGCTTGCGACGCGCCATCACGGGCGGGCGGCGCACAGCCGCGACGGCCATACCGCGCATGATGGTGCCGCGCCCCACGACGCTCCAGCCATGATGCTGATCTGCAGCCTGTCGGCTGTTGCGGCGCTGGGCAATCTCGCCCTGGCGCTCACATTCTGGCTCGATCGCGGCATGCTCACCGTGGCTCTCGCGCTCACCGGCGCCGGAACAGCCTTCGTGGCGCATCGCACCGGGATCGGCATGCTGCGATACGCGGTGGGGGCGCTGGCGGTCCTGGTGGGCCTGCGCCTGCTCTGGGATCCCGGCATCGTCTCCGGGGATCCCGGGCGGACTATCTTCTTCAACTGGCTGCTCTGGGGCTACGGCGTGCCGGCAGCCTCTTTCCTCGCCGCTGCGCATTGGCTCAGCCGTGACGCGCGCGATGCGACGGCGCGGCTTTCGGAGGCGCTCGGCATCGTCTTTGCCGTGCTGCTGGTCTTCTTCCAGCTGCGCCATGCCCTGTATGGCGGCATGCCGCCGGTGGGTTTCGATGCTTTGCTCGATGCCGGTCTCGCGGTGCTCACTGTCCTGTGCGCCGCGCTGATCCTGCTGCGAATCGATTCCGGGCGCCCCGATCCCGTCACCCGGATCGGCGCGCGGATCTTCGGGCTGATCGCACTCTTCATCTCCGGCACGGGACTGGTTTTCATCGTCAATCCGCTGATCATCGATGCGCCCGTGGCTGGCGGGCGTTTCATCAACGCGCTTCTGCCGGCCTATCTGCTTCCCGCTCTCGTGGCGGGGACCATCGCGGTGCTGCTGCGCCGCGGCGCCCGGGCAAAGGCAGCGGCCGATACAGGGCCAGAGCAGGGCGCGCGTGGTCCCGGCGCAAGGCGCCTGATGGAATTGCAGGCGCTCGCGATGGCGGTTCTCGCCTTCCTGCTCCAGGCGATATGGAGCATCGCGGCGATAAGGATGGCATTCCAGGGGCCGCGCATCGGTCTGTTCCGCGCGACGGGAGAGGCGGAATTGTGGGCCTATTCCGCCATGTTGCTCATCGTCGGAATCAGTGCGCTCGCCTTCGGTCTGTGGCGCAATCTGCCCTGGCTGCGACTTATTGCCGCTGCCTATCTCGCGCTTGCTGCGGCCAAGGTCTTCTTCGTTGATCTCTCGGGGCTCGGCGGGCCGATCCGTGCGGCATCCTTCATCGCACTCGGGCTGGTGCTGATGGGGGTCGGCCTGCTCTACCAGCGGCTGCTGCGCCATCCGCGTGGCGTAGCGCCGCCGCCACGAGACAGGGACGCCGACGCGGTCGATGGCGGCTGAGCGCCGACGCGCATGCGCATCAGCTGATTGCGGGGTTTCCACCCGGCATGAAAATGATTACGTAGATTCCTGTAAGCGATTGCGCGTATGCGATCATGCCTGCGCGAGCAGATCACGGAGAGATTCATGAGCATCCAGGTTGGCGACAAGCTCCCCGCCGCGACATTCCGCACCATGACCGCCGAAGGACCGGCGCCGAAGACGACCGAAGAGGTCTTCAAGGGCCGCAAGGTCGTGCTCTTCGCCGTCCCCGGCGCATTCACGCCGACCTGCCACAAGAACCACTTGCCGGGCTTCATCAGCCATCTCGACGCCATCCGCGACAAGGGCGTTGATGCCGTGGCGGTGACGGCCGTCAATGACGTGTTCGTCATGGATGCGTGGGCGAAATCGTCCGGCGGTGAAGGCAAGATCGAATTTCTCGCCGATGGCAGCGCCGAATTTGCCAAGGCGACCGGTCTCGAACTCGATGCGACCGGCGGCGGGCTCGGCATCCGTTCGAAGCGCTATGCCATGATCGTCGAGGACGGCACCGTCACCTGGATGGCGGTCGAGCCGGCGCCGGGCCAGGCGGATGCCACCAGTGCCGACGTGGTGCTCGGCCAGCTCTGATCAGGAATGCATGATTCTGCAATGCGTGCGTGCAGTGATGCACGCACGCTTGCATGTCTGGTCCGCTGAAACAGGGTTGTCCGGACAATTCCATGCGCATATGCCTTTGCGCGCCCTGCATGAATTCCGCTGGACGGATCGGCGAGGCTGGTCTCAAATTTTGAAACATTAATATTTCTGGTTGCTGAAGGGCCCTGATGATGGAAGCCTCCGATCTGCTGGCGCGGTGCAGGCCGCTGGAGCGCAAGTACAGCGCGAATCCGGCTTCGGCACAGGTCGTTTTCCGCTCGCGCGGGCGCGTCGATCCCGAAGGCGTGGCCTGCCGGGTTGAAACCGGACACGGCATCACCGTCACGGGCCTGCATCGCGCCACGGGCGGGACCGGTGCCGATCGGGCAGCGGAGGACATGCTCCTGGAAGCGCTGGTCGGCTGTGCCGGCGTGACTCTGAAGGCGATTGCGGCCAGGGAGGGGATTGTCCTCGATGATGCGCAGATTGAGGCGGAGGGGGTTCTCGATTTTCGCGGCACGCTCGGCATCGCCGATGATGCCCCGGTCGGCTTCTCGGCGATCCGGCTGGTCTTTCGGATCGCCAGCGACGCCGATGATGCGACTCTTGACGCGTTGATCGCCGCCACCCGTGCGCGCTGCGTCGTCTTCCAGACATTGACCTGCATGCCCGAACTGGTCGTGGCGCGCGCCTGAGATTCGTCCGACGCCTTGCCTCACAAGCATCTCTACCGCCCCGGCATGGTGGCGGGGGGATTTCATATTGTTGTGATTGCATTGGAAATGCAACCGCAAAGGCGGTTGTATGTTTTCCCGAAATGCTTGCTGGTATTTTTTGTCGCAGCGCACTACCATGCGGCATCAGCAACAATCGAGGAGATGGAGGGATGCTTCGCACCCGTGCCGATGAAATTTCGGAAATTGCTTTTGGTTTCATGGCGTCGAAGGCGCTGTTTTCCGCGCTGCATTTCGACCTGTTCACGCATCTGAACGATGGGCCCAAGACTGCCGCCGAACTCGGCAAGGCTGCCGGTTTGCATCCGGATCGTGCCGAAACCCTTTTGACCGCACTCGCCGGACTCGGTCTCGTCGCGGTGGATGACGGAAAGTTCTCCAATGCACCCGCTTCCGAGGCCTTTCTGGTCAAGGGTGCGAAATACGATTTCGGTGATTACCTGCGCCGCCAGGTCGGTCAGCAGATGTACGGCCTGCTCGATCAGGTCGAAGACGCCCTGAGCGGCAATCTCCCGGCGGAGGCGACGGGCTCCTATGCCGAATGGTTTTCCGATCCGGCGGAAGCACGCCTCTATTCCGAGAGCCAGCATGCCGGCTCGCTCGGGCCCGCGCGCCAACTGGTCAAGGCGCTCGATCTGTCGGGTGCAAAGCGCATGCTCGATGTGGGCGGTGGTACCGGCGCCTTCGCGATCACCTTCTGCAAGGCTTTTCCCGAACTCGGCGCAACGGTGGTCGACTTCCCCAACGTGGCTGCGATCGGGCGTGAATTCGTCGACAAGGCGGGTCTGGGTGACCGCATCCATTACATCGAGGCTGACGGTCTCAAGGCCGACTGGCCGCGCAATCAGGATGTGATCCTGATGTCGTATCTGCTTTCCGGCATACCCGGTGAGACCCATGAGGGACTGATCAAGCGCGCCTATGATCATCTGGCGCCCGGCGGTACGCTGCTGATCCATGATTTCATCGTCTGCGCTGATCGCACCGGGCCCAAACTCGCCGCCCTGTGGCAGTTGCAGCACACGGCGTTCACGCCGCAGGCCCGCTCCGTCGATGATGCCTGGCTGGTCGAATCCATGGAGCGTCACGGCTTCAGGGACGCCTCGGTCGAGACCATGATCCCGGAAATGACCATGCTGGCCAAGGCGGTAAAGCCGGCCTGAGCGTGGTGAGCCGGTGCCGGTCACGACCAGGGGGCGTGACCGGCGCCGCAATCCGGCTTCTGCACACAGAATCCGCTTTCGCACAAGCTTGTGCCGGCTTAATCTGTTGCCATGAGCGAACTCGTCACCGCCATCCGCATTGCCGGCCCCGCCGATTGTCGCGGCATCTCCCAGACCTTTGATCAGGCCTGGCGGGAAGCCTATCGCGGGGTGATACCCGGGATTCAGCTCGAACGCCTGGTGCAGCGGCGCGGGCCGCTCTGGTGGCGCCGGACGCTCCAGCGCCCCCGTCCGGTCGCCGTGCTGGAGATCCGCAAGCAGATTGCCGGCTATGCCTGCTATGGCCGCTGCCGCGACAGCTCCATTGCCGCCGCCGGTGAGATCGACGAATTCTATCTGCGCCCGGAATATCAGGGCCTCGGTTTCGGGCGCCGCCTGTTCGGCTCGATCCGCGCCGATCTGCGCAACCGCCATGCGGGCCCGGTGCTCGTCTGGTCGCTTGCGGAAAACGCGCGCGCCTGTGGTTTCTATGAGGCCATGGGCGGACAGCGCATCGCGAGCCGCAGCGAAACCGTGGCCGGTACCCGCCTGACCAAGATCGCCTATCGCTTCGATTGAGCGGGGCGCGGGGCGCGCCCGTTCTATAAAAGCGCAGCGCCGTCCTCGTCATCATCGTCCTCCGGCGGGGGAGGGGCGGTTTCCGCGAGGCCCGTTTCTGCCGTTTCAAGGTCGGCATCGGCGCCGGGACGGGCGCGCACATCGACGATGCGGGCGCCGGGGAAATTGTCGAGCACCGAGCGCACCAGCGGATGATCCGCCGCGCCGCGTTTGCGTTCGCGCTCCGCCGCCTCGGCCTGCTCGCGCAGGCTCGGCGCGCCCGGCTGTGAGGAAAGCGCCACGACCCAGCGCCGACCGGTCCAGTCCGCGAGCTTGCGCATCAGTTCCGGGGCGAGGTCGCGGCGGGCCCCCTCGGCGAGGGCGAATTCGATCTGCCCGTCCTCGAAATGCACCAGCCGCACATCGCGCTCCAGCGCCGCCTTGATGACGATGTCGCGTTTCTCTTCGGCGAGGGCGACGAGATCCTCGAACCGCGCGAGATGCAGCCCGGCGGCGGGGGCAGTGCCGGCACGCCCCGCTGCGGCACGGGCAGCGGCATCGCGCTGCGCAGGCGACGAGGCCGGGACGGCGCTGAGCGCGGGGCGGGGTTGGGTTACCGCATCATCGGCCTGCGGCTGCGGCTGCGGGTGAGGCCGAGCCGGTGACGGCGCGGTGCCGGCATCGCCCGCGAGCATGCGGGCCGCGCCGGGATCGTCCGCAGCGGAGGGCGTAGAAACGGGAGCGGGCGTGCCCGATGACGAACCGGCATGCGCGCCGCCGCCATGCATTCCGCCGCCATGCATTTCGCCCCCCTGTGATCCGCTTTCTTGCGACCCGCTTTTTTGCGACCCGCTTTCTTGCGATCCGCTGCTTCCCGGTGGCGCGCCCGAAGGCCTGCCGCCACCGCCAGCCGGCGCGCCGGCGGCATCCTCGCGCAGCATGCGCAAAGCTTCGTCGGGCGTGGGGAGATCGGCGACATGGGCCAGGCGGACCAGCACCATCTCGGCGGCGGCGATCGGGCGGCTCGCCGATTCAACCTCGGCGACGCCTTTGAGCAGCATCTGCCAGTTGCGCGACAGCACCCGCACCGAGAGATCCTGCGCGAGCTCGGCTCCGCGCTTGCGCTCGGCCTCGGTCAGGGCCGGGTCGGAGGCGGCGTCCGGCACCAGCTTGAGCCGCGTCACCAGATGCGTGAAACCGGCGAGTTCGCGCAGGATCGCGGCGGGATCGGCGCCGGCGCCGTATTGATCGGCCAGAAGCGCGAAGCTCTGCACGATATCGCCGCGCATCACCGCTTCGAACAGATCGATCACCCTGGCGCGATCGGCGAGGCCGAGCATGTCGCGCACGGTATCGGGCGTGATCGTGCCGGCGCCGTGGGAAATCGCCTGATCGAGCAGCGACAGCGCATCGCGGACCGAGCCCTCGGCGGCGCGGGCGATCGCGGTCAGCGCCTCGGGATCGGCGGTGACCCCTTCCAGCCCGCAGATCCGGGTGAGATGCGCCACCAGCCGGTCGGCGCCCACCCGGCGCAGGTCGAAACGCTGGCAGCGCGACAGGATGGTGACGGGAACCTTGTGGATATCCGTCGTGGCGAAGACGAATTTCGCATGCGGCGGAGGCTCTTCCAGCGTCTTCAGGAAGGCGTTGAAGGCGCCCCCCGAGAGCATGTGCACCTCGTCGATGATATAGACCTTGTAGCGCGCCGAGACCGGCGAATAGCGCACGGCATCGTTGATCTGCCGGACATTCTCGACGCTGTTGTTCGAGGCGGCGTCGATCTCCATCACATCGATATGGCGGCCCTCGATGATCGCCTCGCAATGCTCGCCGGGCTCGGCCAGATCGATGGTCGGGCCGTCCGCATGGCCAGGGCGCTGATAATTCAGGCCGCGCGCGAGAATGCGCGCCGTCGTGGTCTTGCCCACACCGCGCACGCCGGTGAGCATCCAGGCCTGGGGGATGCGCCCGGTGCGAAACGCGTTCGAGAGCGTGCGCACCATGGCTTCCTGGCCGATGAGATCGTCAAAATCGCGCGGGCGGTATTTGCGGGCGAGGACGCGGTAGCCAGCAGCCTCGCCGCGGCGCGGCGGCGCGAGGCCGGCGAGTGCCGGCTCGGCTTCGCCGGAAGGATCTGTCGCGCCGGGCTCGAATTCGTTCATGCGCCTATTGGACACGAGGCGAGGCCCGGGCTCAAGCCGAAACCGTTTCGGCCACCGAATCCGCCGGGGAAACAGGTGGGAGGTTGGACGAGAACCCGCTCGGTCTCGTTAGGGCTGCTTCCTTCCGGACCTGACCCGGTTGGCGAGTGAAACGTCCCTCGCCAACCTCCCGATCGCGATATGGCAGTTATGAGGGCCCCTGACAAGGGTGTCGCAATTGATCACGCGGATCGATGGGTGCTTGCAATCCGTTCCCGGTGGACACAGGTTCGACACTGACCAGGTCCGGTGGAACCGGATCGGCACGGCACGGCGGACAGGACGTCATGTGGAACGAAACAATCTTTTGCACGTTTGCGACACGGTTGCCGTTATTCTGCCGATCTGTGCAATGATGCAGGCCATGCGCTCACGCTGTCGGGGCGTCCGCTGCGGCCTCGGGGCTGCGCCAACCCTTCACCGCTCAACGAGACAGAGGGATTCGATGATCCAGAGACCCAAAGCCGCACATCCCAGGATGCCGCTGCAGCGACATGCGCGTGCGCTGCTCGCCGGCATGCTGGCACTCGCACTCATGCCCGTATTGCCCGTGCCCGGCTTCGCGCAGACCAGCGAAGCGACGCCTCCGGCGCAACAGGCGCAGGTGCTGTCTCCCGTGCCGCGCCCCGGCGCGCCCGAATCCTTCGCCGATCTGGTCGAGCGCGTGATGCCGGCCGTGGTCAACATCTCTGCGGCGACGACGACGCAGGCCGACGGGCGCACTTTCCCGCAATTGCCGCCCGGCACGCCTTTCGAGGATCTGTTCGAGGAATTCTTCAACCGGCGCGGTCAGGAGGCGCCACCCCCGCGCCAGCGTCGGTCTAACTCGCTCGGTTCGGGTTTCGTCATCGATCCGGAAGGCATCGTCGTCACCAACAACCACGTCATCGGCGAGGCGGACGAGATCGAGGTGATCTGGGCCGACGGCACGACGCGCCAGGCCGAGGTGATCGGCCGCGATCCGCAGGTCGACATCGCCGTGCTCCAGGTCGAGGTCGAGGAGCCGCTGGTGGCGGTGAGCTTCGGTGAATCGGAGGACCTGCGCATCGGTGACTGGGTCGTGGCGATCGGCAATCCGTTCGGTCTCGGCGGTTCTGTTTCCGCCGGTATTGTCTCGGCGCGGGCGCGCAATATCGATACCGGTCCCTATGACAATTACATCCAGACCGATGCCGCCATCAATCGCGGCAATTCCGGCGGGCCGCTGTTCAACATGAATGGCGAGGTGGTGGGCATCAACACCGCCATCCTGTCGCCGACGGGTGGTTCCGTGGGGATCGGCTTCTCGATCCCGACCTCGCTGGCCGAGCCGATCATCACGCAATTGCGTGAATTCGGCGAAACCCGGCGCGGCTGGCTCGGCGTGCGCATCCAGAATGTCGACGAGACCACGGCGGAAGCGCTCGGCCTCGAGCGGGCGCGCGGCGCCCTCGTCGCCGGAGTCGATCCGGAAGGGCCGGCCAGTGACGCCGGCATCGAGACCGGTGACGTGATCGTGCGTTTCGATGGTGAGGATGTCGCATCCTCGCGCGAATTGCCGCGCATCGTCGCCTCCACGCCGATCGGCAAGGAGGTCGATGTCGCGGTGATTCGCCGTGGTGAAGAGATCACCATTCAGGTCGAGATCGGACGTCTGGCCGAAGGTGAGATGGCCACGCGCGGCGATCGCCCGCCCGCAGACGTACCCGAAGCGCATGCCGATGCGCTGGGTATGGAGATGATGATGATGAGCGACGCCTTGCGTGAGCGCTTCTCCATCGCGGATGGTGTCGAGGGCGTCGTGGTCACGGAGATAGACCCGGATTCCGCCGCTGCCGACCGGCGCATTCAGCCGGGCGACGTCATCCTCGAAGTCGGCCAGGAGCCTGTCGTGACCCCCGCCGAGGTGCTCGACCGGCTTGCGGCGATCAGCGAAGACGGGCGGCGTTCGGCGCTGTTCCTGATCGCCAATGCGCAGGGCGAGGTGCGTTTCGTGGCGCTTTCGCTCGAAGAGTGATCCCGCAGCGGTGAATGCCGCAAAATTCCTGATGCGATCCCGCGCGGATCGCGTCAGGATCGGCCCATGAAACTGCGCATCGCGACCTTCAATGTCGAAAATCTCGTCTCGCGCAACGTCTACGGACCGCGCCGGCGGCCCCAGACCGCCCCGGCGCTCGCGATGTTCGATTTCGCCGACCCGGCCATGCGCGCGCAGGCCCAGGCCTCGATGGCGATGACGCTGGAAGATGACGACCGCCAGGCTACGGCGCTCGCCATCGCCGAGACGGGAGCCGATATTCTCGCGCTTCAGGAAGTCGAGAATATCGGCGTGCTCGCGCCTTTCATGAAGCACTACGTGCATGCGGTCTCAGATATCCGCTACGGCCATCTGCGGCTTCTGTCGGGCAACGATCCGCGCGGCATCGACTGCGCCTTTGCTGCCCGCAGGGGCCTCGTCGCCGACGAGCATGCGATCGTGGCGACGTCGTACGCGCAGGCGAGCTTCGCTTCTCTCGGCGTCTACGACCCGGCACTCGCGCATTTCGGTATCGGACCGGATGACCGGGTGTTCAACCGGGATTGCCTGGAGATCGCCATCGATCTGGGCGATCGTGATCTGGCCCTGTTCATTTGTCACCTCAAATCCATGGGCTATGCCGCCGACGGCCGCGACCAGACCCGGATCCTGCGCCGGGCCGAGGCGTGCGCGATCCGGGCCATCGTCCAGGCGCGTTTCGGTAATGGCT
Organism: Saliniramus fredricksonii; assembly: GCF_900094735.1. Taxonomy (NCBI): domain Bacteria; kingdom Pseudomonadati; phylum Pseudomonadota; class Alphaproteobacteria; order Hyphomicrobiales; family Salinarimonadaceae; genus Saliniramus; species Saliniramus fredricksonii. Next base: position 387,539 of record NZ_FMBM01000001.1, on the reverse strand, counting down.
GGCGTGACGCGAACTGGATCGTGCTGGGCGACCTCAACGATCACCGCTTCACGATCGGACGGGGCGGTGCGATCGAGCCGACACTGCCCTCCGGGATCGATCCGCTCTTCGAGGATTTCGCCGTCGATGTCACCGCCGGCCTGCCGGAAATCGAACGCTGGACGCTGTATCACCGCGATCGCGAGGGCCCGGAGGGCGTGCCGGTCGAGCATCATGTCCAGCTCGATCATATTCTGATCTCGCCGGCACTTGCCGCCGCCAATCCCGATCCGCAGCCGCAGATCGTGCGCCGCGGGCTCGGCTATGCCACGCCCCTCGACCCGACCCATCCAGACCGCTCGATCGCCTGGCTCTCGACCCGCGCCGACCGCTATCCGCGTATCGGGTGGCTGCGCCCGCAGGCGAGCGACCATTGCCCGGTTGCCGTCAGTCTCACCATTCCGCAAACGCGCCGTGGCAATCAGGCCGGATCAGTCCCGGGTCCCGGCTGAGGCTCCGACCGCTTGCGCCACATTCCCGCCCGTTCACTTTTTCCAAGGAGAGCCCTTCATGCCCCGCCCCTACAGCATCCTCGACGTCTTCACCGACACGCCGTTCGCCGGCAACCCGCTCGCCGTGGTGCACGAGGCCGATGATCTCGACGCGACCCGGATGCAGGCGATCGCGCGGGAATTCAATCTCTCGGAAACGGTGTTTCTGCTGCCCGCCGAATCGCCGCGCCACAAGGCGCGTCTGCGCATCTTCACGCCGGGTCGCGAACTGCCCTTCGCCGGCCACCCGACGGTGGGGACCGCCGTGCTGCTCGGGTTGATGGATGACGGCAGCGATTCGGCAGACGAGGTGCCCGCCCACGCCTTCGGCCTGGAGGAGCGTGTCGGCATCGTTTCATGCGTGATGGAGAAGCGGGGCGAGAATCACGGCCATGCGCGGTTCCGGCTGCCGCGCCTGCCGGAATATCTGGGGGAGGGGCCGGCGCCGGAAGCGGCGGCTGCGGCTCTGGGGCTTGATCCCGCCGATATCGGTTTCGACCGCCATCTGCCGAGCCGCCATTCCGCCGGCGTACCCTTCGATCTGGTACCGCTCGCTTCGCGGGACGCGGTGGAACGGGCGCGTCCCGGGCCCGATTTCGACAAGGTGTTCGGGCGTGATGGCGATGCCGGGGAGGTCTACCTCTACAGTGCCGGCACGGTCGATCCGGCGCATTCCTTCTATAGCCGCATGTTCGCGCCGGGCATGGGGATTGCCGAAGATCCGGCCACCGGTTCCGCTGCAGCGGCCCTGGCCGGGGCCCTGATGGAATACGAGCCGCTCGGCGACGGCACGCATCATGTCGTCATCGAGCAGGGCTATGCGATGGGCCGCCCCAGCCTCATCCGGCTGCAACTCATTATCGAAAACGGGGCGCTCGTCGGCGCGGAAATCGGTGGCGATGCGGTGCTCGTGGCACGCGGTGAACTCTTGCCGTGACGGAATCGCGCGAGGATTCTGGCTATTCAATCGCGCGCATTGCCGCCATCCGCGCGCGCCTCGTTCCCGCGCGCTGGCCCTGGGCAGAGCGGAATGCCTCGATGATCGCGCAGGAATGGCGCGCCGCGCGGGCAGGCAATCCGCATCTGTTCGACGGCGAAGTGCTGCTCGCCCATCGCGTATCCGCATCGGCGGGGTGCGACGGCGTGCTCGCGCTCGATTTCATGCCCGTGCGCTACAGCGCTTTCCGCGCCTTCAAGGCCGCCGGCTTTCCCGACGGGTTCGCCGTCAACGTCTTTCCCGCCATCGCGCCGCGTGACCGGGCCGGGCGCTACCTCGTCGGGCGGATGGGCGGCCATACGGATAATGCCGGCGCGCTCTATTTCGCCACCGGCACCCCCGATCCCGGGGATGTCGCGGATGACGGGCGCATCGATCTCACTGCCGCAGCCCTGCGCGAACTCGCCGAGGAGACCGGGCTCGCGCCTGACCGCAGCGTGCTCGATCCGCATTGGCACATGCTGCGCCGTGGCGGCCATCTGGCGCTGATACGCGTCTGCATGCTCGCTCTGCCGGCGGCGGATCTCGCGCGGCACGGCGAAGAGGCGCGCAAGAGCATGCCGGAGCCGGAACTCGCGGGAATCGAAGTGATCGGCGAAGGCGATGATCTGACGGACGCCGCCCTGCCGGATTTCATGCGCGCCTATCTCGCCCGCGCCTTCACCGGGACGCTGCCCTGACGCCCGATTGGAAGGGGGGTGCCGGTGGGATCTACCCGGCGGGATAGCCGTGGCGGATGCGGGTCGCGCGCAGGGCGGACAGGGCCTGATCCTGCGAACCGGCGCGGCAGGCGCTCGCCGCCACTTCGAGATCCGACATGGCTTCGTCATGGACCCGTTGCGCCACCATGCCATTGGCGAGATCACGCGAGAGCAGGCCGGCGAAATCGTCGATGGCGCGTCCACAGGCCGTATCGGGCGTTTGCGGCGCTGCGACCGCCACGATCTCGGCCTCGCCACCCGTCATGCTCGCAGCAACGGATTCCGGCTGGCCGGGCGTGTTGCAACCGGCAAGCAACAGGCAAGCCAGCCCCAGAGCACACATGAAACCGCGCTTGTGACCGCTTTCGGCATGGTGAATCATCGTTTGCTCTCCTCATCGCGGATCACAGCCGAAACCATCGGGGCGTGACAGTCAAGCGCCTGGGCCGCGCCGGCTCACCCGATCACGAAGCTCTCATCCGAGGGCTTCTGTTCGGCGAAATGAAAGACGAGGTAATCGTCGATCAGCTCGCCCGAGGCGATATAGCGGCTTGCGGAGGTGCTGACGCTGATCTCGGCCGACACCATGCCGTTTTGCACGCCGCGCGCGAAATGGCGCCAGAGCGCATCATCGGAGAAAACCGGCCCGGCCCGCAGCATCAGGTCGTCCTCGGTGTGATCCTGAACCCCGGTAATCGGCATGGCCGCCGCATTCTGGTTGATGATCCAGGCATCGTCGATCTGACGCTTGGCATTGTAGATCGGCCAGGTGACGATGATGCCGTAACGCGAATGCGTGAACAGCGTCCTGAACAGCGAGGCCTTGTCCTCGATCATGTGGCAGAAGACCAGCAGCAGGACGCGATCATCACCCTCCTTCATGCGCAAGGGCAGGCATAACCGGCCCCAGAGCACGACGTCCTGGGCGAAATCGGCAAAGGACTGGAAATAGACGAGATCGAACTCGCTCGTCGCCCGGTCATAGAGCGCGATCAGCTGGTTGCGCACCCGGGTGCGCAGATGGCGCAGCGACAGGCCCTGCATGGAGAAGCCGATCCGTTCGCACAGATAGCGCCCGTGATGCAGATAGGTGTAATCATCGTCGAGCTTCATGAACAGCATCGACGAATCCATCATCTGCTGATCGGCCCTGTTCCAGAAGTCGCTCAACAGCGGCTCGCGCTCGGCGCGGATCTGGAGCCATTTTGCGACGAGGGCCCGCACGCCGGGATGGGTCGCGACATTGGCGACGGCAGGACCGAACCAGCTTCTGACCTCGGCACTCATGACGACCCCGTTCGGCAGCTCCGCGCACGCCTGCGAGACGTGGCAATCCAGCCACGCCCGCCAGCGTGGCGGTCATTGTCGATCCGACAACTTTGGGGAGATTTCGCCGCTTGGCAACCCGCTATCGTCATCAGCGGCGGGTCCTGCATCAAAATTGCGTCTTGAGCCGCGCTCACGAAAGGTTTACAGAGGAGCAGTAATATTCCGGCATGATCCGGATGCGACGAGAAACGGGAGACGAGCCTTGGCGATGGCCGGCTCACAGCGCGAGACGATCGAAGGCAGCGCCTGCATTGCAGTGCCTGTCCGCGCCCCCGCCTGCGCGCCGCTCGCCGCCGACGCGCTTCTTCCCGGCCTGCTTCTCCTTATCAGCCCCTGAGGGCCGGCAGGGCTTTGCGCCTTGGCCTTCAGGGGAGACCGATTGCCACCGTGACGTGACGCATCCCGCGACAGGTGATGCTCCGCCACCGAAGGATTTCGCCCGCACAAGCAGAATCACGGGCAATACGACCAAGGAACGATGACATGGCCGATCAGAACACCGCCAAAGACCGCGTCTTGATTTTCGACACCACCCTGCGCGACGGCGAGCAATGCCCCGGCGCGACGATGACGCTGGGCGAAAAGCTCGAAGTCGCCGAATTGCTCGACACGATGGGCGTCGACATCATCGAAGCCGGTTTCCCGATCGCCTCGATCGGGGATTTCGAGGCGGTCTCGAAGATCGCATCGCTCGTGAAGAACGCCACCGTGGCGGGTCTCTCACGCGCCGCGCACAAGGATATCGACCGGGCGGCGGAAGCGGTGCGCCACGCTGCGCGCCCGCGTATCCATACCTTTCTCTCCACCTCGCCGGTACATATGAAGTTCAAGCTGCAGCTCGAGCCGGAAGCCGTGCTGGAGCACGTGATCTCGTCGGTCACCCGGGCGCGCAACCATGTTGACGACGTTGAATGGTCGGCAGAGGACGGCACGCGCACGGAATTCGACTTCCTCTGCCGCTGCGTCGAGGCCGCGATCAAGGCCGGCGCCACCACGATCAACATCCCCGATACGGTGGGCTATACGACGCCGGAAGAGTATCGCGACCTGTTCGTCAAGGTGCGCGAGAACGTGCCGAATTCCGACAAGGCGGTCTTCTCGGTGCATTGCCACAACGATCTCGGGATGGCTGTGGCGAATTCCCTGGCCGGCGTCGCCGGCGGCGCGCGCCAGATCGAATGCACCATCAACGGTATCGGGGAACGCGCCGGCAATGCGGCGCTTGAAGAGATCGTGATGGCGATCAGGACCCGCAATGACGCCTTCCCCTACGAGACCGGCATCGTCACCGAGATGCTGACCAAGGCCTCCAAAGCGGTGGCGCACGCGACCTCCTTTCCGGTGCAGTACAACAAGGCCATCGTCGGGCGCAACGCGTTTGCGCATGAGAGCGGCATCCACCAGGACGGCATGCTCAAGCATACCCAGACCTACGAGATCATGACCCCGGAATCGGTGGGCGTCTCCAAGACCTCGCTGGTGCTCGGCAAGCATTCCGGCCGTGCCGCCCTGAAGAACAAGCTGGAGGAGATGGGCTACGAACTGTCCGACAACCAGTTTCAGGACGTGTTCGTGCGCTTCAAGGCGCTGACCGACCGCAAGAAGACCATCTATGACGAGGATCTCGAGGCGCTGGTCGACGAGAAGCTGGCCGAGGCGCATGAGCGCATCCGCGTCGTCTCGCTGACCGTGATCGCCGGCACGCGCGGACCGCAGCGGGCGCTGCTCAAGCTCGATATCGGCGGCGATATCCGGGCCGACGAGGCTGATGGCAACGGACCGGTCGATGCCGTGTTCAACGCCATCAGCACCCTGGTCCCGCATGAGGCGGTGCTCGAGCTCTATCAGGTCCACGCCGTGACCGAGGGGACCGATGCGCAGGCGGAGGTCTCGGTGCGGCTGCATGCCAATGGGCGCTCGGTGACCGGGCGCGGCGCCGATCCCGATACGCTCGTCGCCTCGGCCAAGGCCTATCTCTCGGCGCTCAACAAGCTGATGGCGCGCGGCGAGGGGCTGCACGCCCAGCACGCGGCGGAATGAGAAAACGCGCGCCGGAGGAACCTGAAACGGGTCGGGCGGGCGCCTCATGCAGAACGAAACCGGGCCGGATCGCAATGATCCGGCCCGTCTCGTTTCAGAAGCGGTTGAGCGGCAGCTTCACATAATGGCGCCCGTCATTCTCCGCCGGCGGCAGACGCCCGCCGCGCAGATTGATCTGGAGCGCCGCCAGAATGCGGTCGGGCAGGGCCAGCGTCTTGTCGCGGGCCTCGCGGCGGTCGATCCAGGCTTCGCGGGTCACCCCGTCCTTGACGTGGATGTTGGAGGCGCGATGCTCGGCGACGGTCGCCTCCCACATCGGCTCCTTGCGCTCGGCGGTGCCGTAATCATGGCCCACGAAAAGCCGCGTCTCGCCGGGCAAATCGAGAATGGCCCGGATCGAGTCCCACAGTTCCGAGGCATTGCCGCCGGGGAAATCGGCCCGCGAGGTGCCCGCATCGGGATACATCAGCGTGTCGTGCACGAAGGCGGCGTCACCCACCACATAGGTGATCGAGCCGAGCGTGTGGCCGGGTGAGAGCATGACGCGGGTCTCGATCTCGCCGATCTTGAAGGTCTCGCCCTCCTTGAACAGATGGTCGAAATCGCGGGTCGGATCGAATGCATCGGGCAGATTGTAGATTTCCGCCCAGATCTTCGAGATGTCCCGCACCTTTTCGCCGATCGCCATCGGCGCGCCGGTCTTCTGCTTGAGATTGGCCGCAGCCATCAGATGGTCGGCATGGGGATGGGTGTCGAGCACCCATTCGACGGTGAGGCCGTTCTCGCGCACGATGTCGAGCACCTGGTCCATCGAGCCGGTATCGAGGCGGTAATGCTTGGGATCGAAATTCCAGACCACATCGATTACAGCCGCCTTGCGGGTTGCCGGATCAGCGGCGATGTACTGGATCGAGCCGGTATCGGGCTCGTAAATGCCCCAGACATCGGGGCTGCCGGGACCGCGCGAGGGGGAATGGCGGACGACGCGCTCCTTGAGACGATTCTGCATGGGGTGAACTCCCTTTGTAATTTCTGATCGGTGTCTCATCATGCGGCCATGCGGAGGCCCCGGAACCCCGCGAAAGCGCGGCCCGGGCGACCTCCCGGTCGCGTTGACAATCGATATATTAGTTAAAACTAATTTAGTCAACCCTGCAATAAAAAGGGCGCGCCCGAATGCGAGCGCGCCCGAGGAGCATAGTCTGCAACGCTCACGCCGTCTTGTCGAACAATTCCCGACCGATCAGCATGCGGCGGATCTCGCTGGTGCCGGCGCCGATTTCGTAGAGCTTGGCGTCGCGCAGGAGGCGACCCGTGGGATATTCATTGATATAGCCGTTGCCGCCGAGCAGCTGGATCGCGTCGAGCGCCATCTGCGTGGCTTTCTCCGCCGCATAGAGGATGGCGCCGGCGGCGTCCTCGCGGGTGGTCTGGCCGCGATCGCAGGCCTTGGCGACGGCATAGACATAGGCCTTGCAGGCATTCATCCCGACATACATGTCCGCGACCTTGCCCTGGACCAGCTGGAAGGTGCCGATCGGCTGGCCGAACTGCTTGCGCTCATGCACATAGGGCATGACGATATCCATGCAGGCCTGCATGATGCCGAGCGGCCCGGCGGCGAGCACGGCGCGTTCGTAATCGAGGCCCGACATCAGCACGTTGACCCCCTTGCCGACCTGGCCGAGCACGTTTTCCTCCGGCACCTCGCAATCCTCGAAGACGAGCTCGCAGGTATCGGAGCCGCGCATGCCGAGCTTGTCGAGCTTCTGATGCGTCGAGAAACCCTTCATGCCCTTCTCGATCAGGAAAGCGGTGATGCCGCGCGGGCCGGCATCGGGGTCGGTCTTGGCATAGACGACCAGCGTCTCGGCGATGGGGCCGTTGGTGATCCACATCTTGTTGCCGGTCAGGACGTAGCGGTCGCCTTTCTTTTCGGCCCTGGTGCGCATCGAGACCACATCCGAACCGGAGCCTGGCTCCGACATGGCGAGCGCGCCGACATGTTCGCCGCTGATCAGTCCGGGCAGGTATTTCGCCTTCTGCGCCGCCGTGCCATGGCGGCCGATCTGGTTGATGCACAGGTTGGAATGCGCGCCGTAGGAAAGACCGACACTGGCGGATGCGCGCGAGACCTCCTCCATCGCCACGACATGGTCGAGATAGCCGAGCCCCGTGCCGCCATCCTCCTCCGCGATGGTGATGCCGTGCAGGCCGAGCTCGCCCATCTGCGGCCAGAGATCGCGGGGAAACTGGTTGTCCCGGTCGATCGCCTCGGCACGCGGGGCGATCTTCTCCTGCGAGAAGGCGGCGACCGTCTCGCGGATGGCATCGGCGGTGTCACCAAGGTCGAAATTGAAGGCGGGCGCAGCATTGGGAATCATGGCAGGGTCTCCTCCGCGAATGGCTTTTGCCGCTTTATAGCAGCCCCCCGCGCCCTGTCATATGCGGCTTTGGTGCGCCCGCTGCAGAGGCTCAACGGGTGCGGCTGGCAGCGTAGCGACGCGCCGCCTTGCGCAAGACCGCCTCGTCCATCTCCGCGATGCTGCGCGCGGGGCCGGTATAGACGAGGCAGCCGAAGGCATCCTCGATGCGGGTCGGCGCGAAGGCCGGGCGCTCGGCGGAAGCCGTTTGGGCCAGCGTTTTTTCTGACGGCTTATCTTCCGTAGTCATGAGGTAATTTCTCGCCATCCTGGATCGCGATCATCTCATGCAGATAACGAAGCCCGCACCCCCTCACTCCACCCCCCGAATCACCGCCTGCGGCACGTCATAGGCCTCGAAATTGGCCCAGTGCTTTTCGACATCGTCGCGGAAAAGCCCGCCGGTGATGCCGTTGACGAGTTTGGGCACGGCGCTGGTCATGGCGTTGATCGAGGAGCCGGAGGCGCCGAAGCTCATGGTGGAGGCGATCGAGAACAGGTGGATATGGCGGATCCACGGGGTCTCGCCGGGCTTACGCTCCATGAAGCTGTAATCGCGCGCGAGATAGGGGAAGCGCCCGAGCCGTCCATCGCGCTCGGCTTCCGGCGGATCATAGGCCTCGCCCCAGCTCAGGATATTGTGGGCAAAGCGCGACAGTTCCGGGCGCGCGGCGTAATCGTTCTCGATGCCGGTGCCGCAGATCAGGAAATCGGCGGTGAAGGGGCCCTGCGCCGTGGTGAGCGCGACGCGCCCGTCGGCGTTGACCCGCGCATCCTGCCAGGCGGCGCCTGTATGCAGGTGGAAATTTCCGTGGCGGGCGCAGCGATCCCAGGTCGCCTGCGGAAAGCCCTCGCGCAGGGAGAGGACCCGGCGCATGAAGCGCCAGCGCCAGGCATCGTCGAGATCGGAGAGATTGCGCAGGAAGCCGGCGAAGGTCACCCAGCGATAGGGCTGCACCACCTGCGGGCTTGCGCGCCGGCAAAACAGATGCACGGATTCCGCCCCCGCTTCGAGCGCCGTCGCCGCATTGTCGAGGCTCGATGCGCCGGCGCCAAGCACGGCCACGGTCTTGCCGGAAAAGGCTTCGAAATCGATGGCGTCGGCGGTGTGCGCGCGAAGCCGCGCGGGCAGTTTCTCGACGAATTCCGGCATCCACCAGCGCCCGGTGCTCTCCTGGCCCGTGGCGAGGACGAGCTTGCGGGTATGGACGATTTCCTCGCCCGCAGAGCTCTTCAGCGTGAGCCTTAGCAGCTCACCGGCAGGGGCGATGTCGGTGAGTGCGGTCTCGTTATCGACGGGGATGCCGATCCGGTCGCGCACCCAGAGGAGATACTCCGCCCAGTATTCGCGCGGGATGAGCGCAAGCGCTTCCCAATCGGCCTCGCCAAAACGCGCCTCGTGCCAGCTCTGATAGGTCAGGCTCGGTACGTCGAGATCGGGGCCGCTGAAATCCTTCGGGCTGCGCAGGGTGTGCATGCGGGCATAGGTCAGCCATGGCCCTTCCCGCCCGCGCGGCGCCTTGTCGATGACGCGGATATTCTCGACCCGCGCGCGCATCAGCCCGAAAGCCGTGGCGATGCCACTCTGGCCGGCGCCGACGATCACGACGTCATGGGCCGGGCGGCCATCCGGGGCGATGACCGGCTCCAGCCATTGCATGCGCGGATGCGCGATCTTGGCCAGATCAGCGCGAACCTGCGCTTCGAGCTGCGCGAGAGCGGTCTCTTCCATCCTCATTCTCGTTCCTCCGGGGCCGCACCCGCAGCAATAGCGGCGCGCCATGCGAGCAGATCCGCCACCGACGCCGCATCGTCGAAGGCGGGAGCAAAGCCCGTATCGGCCACCAGCCGGGTGATGTCCATTGGCGCACGATCACGCGGCATGTGCAGATCGATCGTGGCCGTTTCGCCGGCTTGTGCAAGGCGGCATCGCGTCTCGGGAAGGCCGAGCGCCTTTGCCGCCATCCGGCCCCAGTCGAGCAAGGCGGTGGGGGCGCCGGGGGCGATGTTATAGAGGTCATGCGTGAGTTTCGGCGCATCGAGCAGCGCGATCACGGCGCGGGCGGCGTCGCGGGCATAGAGCCAGTCGCGATGGCCTGCGCGCGGCAGGATGGCGTGATCGCCGGCGTCGAGCGCCTTCAGGATCTGCCATTGCGGGCTCAGCGTGTCGCGCAGGCCGGTATCGTATTCCCACGGGCCGAACACGCCCGACAGTCGCACGGAGCGGATATCCGCGCCCCATAAACCGGCGAGCCGCGCGCAGAAACGCTCGCCGGCGAATTTCGTGATCGGATAAAGCGCGCGCGGATCCTCCGGGGTTTCATCCTCGATCAGGCGCGCGTGCCGGGTGCCCGCCGCGCCCCAAGCGGCGGCGGAGGACAGATTGATCACCCGGCGCACCCCCGCTTCGCGCGCGGCTTCGAGGGTGGCGACGAGCCCGCCAAGATTGACCGCGAGAATGGTCGACGCGTCACGCGCCTCGCGCTGCGGCCCCGCCGTGATCGCCGCACCATAGATGACGCCGTCACGATGGCACGCGATCAGGGTGGACAGATGCGCATGATCGGCGATATCGCCGGTCTCGACGATAAGCCCGCCCGGCAGGGCGGCAAAGGCGTCACGGGCCGATCGCGGCGGCGGGGCACGATCCAGAATGGTTACGGCGCGGCCTGCGGCAAGCAGTTGCTCCGCGAGGTTGAGCCCGATGAAACCCGCTCCGCCGATGATGAGAATGCCCAAGGAATACCTCTCGAAACTTTTGGTTTTGCGCATGCCCTCCATGCAGCGCGCGCCGTAACCGCCCTCCCCAGCGGGGATGGAAATCGCGCCTCACCCTCCGTCGAATGTACCCATTTCCCTGGGGAAGGGGAGCCCGAATTTCCTGCAAATCCTGCCCGGTCATGGTGCAAATTCTGCTATTTCGATATGGTTCGAATAATGATTGACGCGGGTTTTAGGTACCCGCATTGTGGCGCCATGATGCAGATGAAGACGCCGCTTCCCGATGTCGATCTCGCCACGATGGCCGCGCAGCTCGAAGCGCTCGGCCATCCCACACGGCTTGCGCTCTATCGCCTGATGGTGCGCGCCGGCCCGGAGGGTATCCCCGTGGGGCGGTTGCAGGAGGCGCTCGGCATTCCCGCTTCGACGCTCTCGCATCATTTGGCCAAGCTGACCGCGCAGGGCCTCGTCAGCCGCGAACGCCAGGCGACGACGCTGATCTGCCGGGCCGATTTCGAAACGATGCACGGGCTTGTCGGCTTTCTCAACGATGAATGCTGCGCGGATTCCTGCACGCGGGCGCTGCCTGTCGCGCCCGTTGTGGCGGATGGTGATGCATGACGCGGATGACCCCGCCGCGGGCCGTGGTGATCTCGGCTCTGGGCATCACGCAGATCCTGGCCTGGGGCTCCACCTATTACCTGCTTGCCGTTCTGGCCGAACCCATTGCGCGCGAAACCGGCTGGCCGCTGACCATGGTGGTGGGCGGTCTGACGCTCGGGCTGATCGCGGCGAGTGTGGTCTCGCCGCGCGTCGGCAACGCCATCCAGGCCACGGGCGGGCGTCCGGTGATGAGTGCGTCTTCGCTGATCATGGCGACGGGGCTCGCAGGCCTCGCCTTCGTCGATCACCCGGCACTCTATTTCACCGTCTGGGTCCTGCTCGGGATCGGCATGGGGGCGGGGCTGTACGACGCGGCCTTCGCCACGCTCGGGCGGCTCTATGGCAAGGATGCGCGTGGCGCGATTACGGCGCTGACGCTCTATGGCGGCTTTGCCAGCACCCTGTGCTGGCCGCTCAGCGCCTTTCTCGTCGAGACGCTGGGCTGGCGCGGCGCCTGCCTGACCTATGCGGGCATTCATCTGTTCATCAATCTACCGCTGCATGTCTTCGCCTTGCCGCGTTTCGCGCCCGATGATCCGGCGCGCCCCCGCCAGTCCCGGCGGGAGGTCCTGACCGCGTTGCTGCGCGGGCGCGAAAGCAGCGGCGCGCGGATCACCCTGCCGGAAAGCGATCGGCTCGTCTTCGCGTTGCTCGCCACGGGCCTCACCATCGGCGGCATCGCCTCTGCGGTGCTTTCCGTGCATCTGCTCACCGTGCTGCAGGCGCGCGACATCGCGCTGGCGGCGGCGGTGGGGCTCGGCGCGCTGGTCGGGCCGAGCCAGGTCGGCGGGCGGATTCTCGAAATGCTGATCGGGCGAAAGTTTCATCCGCTCTGGACGGCGGCCGTCTCCGCCATACTGATCTTCGCCGGGGTCACCCTGCTTGCCGGCCATGCGCCATTGATCGCGCTCGCGCTCATGCTCTACGGGGCGGGGATCGGGATCCGCTCGATCGTGCGCGGCACCCTGCCGCTCGCGCTGTTTGATCCGGGAATCTATGCCACGATGATGGGGCGGCTGGCTGCGCCGATCCTGCTTCTTGGCGCGCTCTCACCGCTGGCTGCAGCCTGGATCATCGATGCGTTCGGCCCCGATCTGCTGCTCGTGATACTCGTGGCCCTGTGCCTGACCGACATCATCCTCATCGGCCTCGTGGCGCTCGCCGCACAGCGACGAGCGCGTCTTCAGGCTCAGGCTGCGGAGCCGGAAGGCGTCGCGGCGGTGGCGGGAAGCGGGCAGGAAACACCGGTGCCGCCGAGGCCGCAGTAACCGCCGGGATTCTTTGCCAGATATTGCTGGTGGTAATCTTCGGCGAAATAGAACGGTCCGGCTTCGGCTATCTCGGTCGTGATCGCGGGAAAACCGCGCTGCTTCAGCGCCGCTGCGAAAGCATCCCGGCTTGCGGTTGCCGCCTGCATCTGTTCATCGTCGAAGACATGGATGGCGGAGCGGTATTGCGTGCCGACATCATTGCCCTGGCGCATGCCCTGGGTGGGATCATGGCCTTCCCAGAAGGTGCGCAACAGGCTCTCGAAGGAGACCTCGTACGGATCATAGACCACGAGTACCGCCTCGGTATGCCCGGTCTCGCCGCGACAGACTTCCTCGTAATACGGATTGGGCGTCGTGCCACCGGCATAGCCCACCGCCGTCACATGCACGCCCGGCATTTGCCAGAACAGCCGCTCGGCACCCCAGAAGCAGCCGAGCCCGAAGACCACCTTGCGCATATGATCCGGATAGGGGCCCGCGAGCGGCACGCCGTTGACATGGTGGTGCGTCGCGGTCGGGATCGGATCGGGCCGACCGGGCAGGGCCTCCCCGGCGCCCGGCAGGCTGGTGCGCTTGAAAAACGAAAACATCGTCACCTCCTCGGTGGCATGAGCCATTGCCGTCAATATGGTCCGGCAAGTGCCCTGCGTCGAGGTGTGGCCCTGCGCCCCGGTCAGAAATCGAGATCCGCGCGCAGCGACCCCGAAGGCTTGTAGAGCTCGGGATCGGGCGCATAGGCCGGCTCGCCCCTGTCGCGATAGCGGTTGACGATCGGGTAGCGTCGGTCGCGCCCGAAATTCTTCGCCGTCACCTTCACCCCCGGCGCGGCCTGCCGGCGCTTGTATTCGGCGAGGATGAGCAGCCGCTCGATCCGGGTCACCGTGTCGCGGTCATGGCCCATGGCGACAATCTCGTCGACGCGGGTCTCCTTCTCGACGAGCTCTGCGAGGATGGCATCGAGCACCTCGTAGGGGGGCAGCGAATCCTGGTCGGTCTGGTCGGGGCGCAGCTCCGCGCTTGGCGGGCGGGTGATGATGTCTTCAGGGATCACCATGCCGTCGGGACCATGCGCGCCATCCGGCTTCCAGCCGTTGCGCAGCCGCGACAGCCGGTAGACTTCGAGCTTGTAGAGATCCTTGATCGGGTTGAAGCCGCCATTCATGTCGCCATAAAGCGTGGCATAACCCACCGACATTTCGGATTTGTTGCCGGTGGTCACGACCATGGCGCCGAACTTGTTGGAGATCGACATCAGAATCGTGCCGCGCACGCGGCTCTGGATATTCTCCTCGGTGACGCCCGGCTCGGTGCCCTGGAACAGGGGCGCGAGCGCAGCTTCCACACCCTCGACCCCGGTGGCGATGGGCAGGATGTCGTAGCGCACGCCCAGCATCCGCGCGCAGGCAGCCGCGTCATCAAGGGAGGTCTGCGCCGTGTAGCGATAGGGCAGCATCACGCAATGCACCCGATCGGGCCCCAGCGCATCGACGGCAATCGCCGCACACAAAGCCGAATCGATGCCGCCGGACAGGCCGAGTACCACGCCGGGGAAGCCGTTCTTTTCCACGTAATCGCGCAGCCCCAGAACGCAGGCCGCGTAATCGGCCTTCTCGCCTTCGACCACCGTCTCGCGCGGCGCCTCGACGCAACGCCAGATGCCGGCCTCGCGGCTCCAGCGGGTGAGCGCGACCGTCTCGGCGAAAGCGGGAAGCTGGCAGGCCAGCGCGCAATCATCCTGGAGCACGAAGGAGGCGCCGTCGAAGACGAGCTCGTCCTGGCCGCCGATCTGGTTGAGGTAGATCAGCGGCAATTCGCTTTCGGTGACGCGGGCGGCGGCGATGTTGAAGCGCTCGTCGCTCTTGCCGCGGCAGAAGGGCGAGCCATTGGGCACGATCAGGATTTCCGCCCCGGTCTCGGCCAGGCATTCGACGACTTCCTCGCCCCAGATATCCTCGCAGATCGGCACGCCGACCCGGACGCCGCGCACCACGATCGGCCCCGGCATCGGGCCGGAAGCGAAGACGCGCTTTTCGTCAAAGGGGCCGTAATTGGGCAGGTCGACCTTGAACCGCACCGCCGCGATACGCCCGCCATCGAGCAGGGCGACGGCATTGTACACCTTTCCATCCTCGGCCCAGGGCAGGCCGACGAGCATGGCGGGGCCGCCGTCATCGGTCTCACGCGCGAGCTGATCGAGTGCTGCGCGGCAGGCATCCTGGAAGGCCGGCTTGAGCACCAGATCTTCCGGCGGATACCCGGACAGGAAGAGCTCGGAGAAGACGACGAGATCCGCCCCTTGCGAGGCTGCCCGGGCGCGCGCGGCACGCACCTTGCCGGCATTGCCGGAGACGTCTCCAAGGATGGGGTTGAGCTGCGCGAGCGCTATGGCGAGGCTGTTTGTATCGGTCATGTTCGGGAGATAACGCGCCGCGTGCCCCGCCGCAACGGCAAAGCCGATTTCGAGGGTGCATATGCATGGCCGCCGCAACGCTTGCCCCCGAAGCGCGTGTTCCCGGAGAGCGTGCCCCCGGAGCGCGTGTCCCCGGAATGCGTCTCGCCGGAGGGCTTCCCGCAGGAACAGGCAGCATTGCCGCATACGGATCAGCCGCCTATGCTCGCGCAGCGTTCTGTTCCGGGAGCATCTGATGGATCTCGCCGTCTTCCTCGTCTTTCTCGCCACCTGTGCCGTCGCGGCCTCGTCGGGTGTGCTTTTCAAGCCCGGCGCCTGGTATCGTGGTCTCGACAAGCCGTCATGGACGCCACCGAACATCGCCTTTCCGATCATCTGGAGTGTGCTCTATCTGATGATGGCGGTCGCCGTCGCGCGGGTGGCGGGGGAGCCGGACAGCGCGCTGGCGCTGGCCTTGTGGAGCCTGCAGATCTGCCTGAACACCCTGTGGTCCGCGGTTTTCTTCGGTCTGCACAGAATGCGCGCCGCGGCAATCGTGATCGGCCTGCTCTGGGTCGCGCTCGCCGCCACGATCACGGCTTTCGCCGCGATCGACGGGCTCGCTGCCGCGCTGCTCGTGCCGTATCTGCTCTGGGGCAGCTACGCGTTCGCGCTCAATCTCGCCGTTCTCAAGCGCAACCCTCAGGCCGATGCCGCCGCATGAGGGCAGCCCGGATCACATCTGCTTGACAATGGCGCTGCACATCTGTCGCGGCGCGTTATTGTGCCTATCTTCGATGCGCGCTATCGCGCATCATCGCCGTGCCGGCAGGGAGTCGGGCGAATCGTGAGGAGTGGCAATTGAGGGCGTGCATCTGATGCAAAGGGCTTCGCTGGTTTTCGCGCTTGCGGGCGCGCTCCTCCTCATCGGCGCGCTGTTGGGCGAAACCATACCGCTGCTCTTGCCGATCGCCACGATCGCCATCGGCGCGGCGTTGCGGTTTTCGCGTGATACGGCGGTTTACCTGCGCATCCTGATCGGGCTGATCGCCTTCGCGCATACCCTGCTCGGCGTGCTCTATCTGGTCGACAACCACGGTTATACGCCTGCGGCGATGGACGGATTCACCCCGCCGCTGGCCATGCCGGTGGCGGCGGCGATCTTTGCGCTCGCCATGCTCGCCGTCGGGCGCATTCCGGTGATCCGCACCATCGCGCAACTGACCGATCCGTTCTTCGTCTCGCGCGAGACGGGTGTCGTGCAGATCTGGCCGTTCCCGGAATTCCGGGCCCAGGAGCGCGTCATCGGCACGGTCCTGCTCTCGATCGTGGTGATCATGCAATTCGCGCTCGTCGCCATCTCGGTGCGGCTGAGCTACTGGAACCGCGACTGGTTCAACGCCATCCAGGAAAGCAATGCGGACGAGTTCTGGCGGCTTCTGCTCACGGTCTGGGTATTCTGGGTCACCATCGCCGTGACCATGGCGATCTATCAATATGCCGTGCGCATGACGCTGGATATCCACTGGCGCAACTGGATGACACAATTCTACACGCGCCGCTGGCTTTCGGGCGCGATCCCCTATCGGATGCAGGTCTTCGGCGTCCAGACCGACAACCCCGACCAGCGCATCCAGGAGGATATCAACAAGTTCACCACCGATACGATGGGCCTGACGCTGGGCATGCTGTCGCAGGTTTCAACGCTCGTCTCCTTCTCGGTGATCCTGTGGACGATCTCCTCCGATTTCACCTTCCCGGGGACCGAGGTGGTGGTGCCGGGTCTGCTGTTCTGGATCGCACTGGTCTACGCCGTGATCGCGACATATGCGACGCATCTGATCGGGCGTCCGCTGATCCGGCTGAACTTCCTGCAGGAGCGCTATGAGGCGGATTTCCGCTTCTCGCTGGCGCGGCTGCGCGAATATGGCGAGCAGGTCGCGCTGCTGCGCGGGCAGGGGGCCGAGCGCGAACGGCTGGGCACGCAATTCGCACGCATCGTCGACAATTTCTTCAGGCGCGTGAGCATCAACAAGCGGTTGATCGCCTTTACCAGTTTCTACGATTATTCGAACTCCGTGGTACCCTACGTGATCGCGGCACCGTTCTATTTTGCCGGCCAGATCCAGCTCGGCGTGATGACGCAGACGGCGGGCGCCTTCGCACGGGTGGAGAGTGCGCTCTCCTTCTTCATCGACGCCTATCAGCGGCTGGCCTCCTACAAGGCCGTGGTCGACCGCCTGACCTCCTTCGAGGAATCGATGCAGCGCGCCCGCGAGGCCGGGCGCGAGACCGGCGAGATCGTCATCACCGAGCATGAGGGCGATACGTTGCGCCTCGAGAACGTGATCGTGCGCCTGCCCGATGGTACCCCCATCGCCGGGGCCTCGCAGCTTACCTTCCGACCCGGCGAATCGGTGCTTCTGGCCGGGATGTCGGGGACGGGTAAATCGACGCTGTTTCGCGCCATCTCGGGCATCTGGCCCTTCGGCGAGGGTGTGGTGCATAAACCCGCCGGGCGCAAGCTCATGCTCCTGCCGCAGCGGCCCTACATCCCGGTGGGCACCCTGCGCGGGGTCGTGGCCTATCCGGCGCTGGAGAATCTCTATTCGGATGACGCGCTGCGCGCGGCGCTGGAGAAGGCGCGGCTTGCCCATCTCGTGCCGCTGCTCGACGAGGATCGCTCCTGGGCACAGACGCTCTCGCTCGGCGAGCAGCAGCGCCTTGCGATCGCGCGCGCATTGCTCGAACAGCCCGACTGGCTTCTCGTCGACGAAGCGACCGCCGCCATGGACGAGCCGACGGAAGCCGCGATCTACAAGGTGCTGCGCGAGGAGCTGCCCGGGACCACCCTGATCTCGATCGGCCACCGCTCCACGCTCATCGCCTTCCACGAGCGCCGCATCGACATGAGAGCGGGGGTCGACGGCGTGTATCGCCCCGTCGACCCGGATCATGTGCCCGCGCAATGACCAGTGGAGCGCTCCGAGCTGACGGGGTCAGGCCGGGCGCTCAAGGTCGTTGTTTCGCGAATCCTTTTCCGTCAGCCGGTATCCACCTGACGGGATGATGCTCTCAGCCCCCCCAGCGTATCGACGAAACGCACCGGTGCGCCGGCGCCCGGCGCAGTGAGTTCGCCCTCCCACATCACCATGTTGCCGCGCACCATCGTGCCGACCGGCCAGCCGGTGACGGAGACCCCGTCATAAGGCGTCCAGCCGCATTTCGAGGCGATCCAGTCATTGCTGATGGTCTTCTGCTTCTTCAGATCGACGATGGTGAAATCGGCGTCATAGCCGGCTGCGATGCGTCCCTTGCGGGCAATGCCGAAAATGCGCTGGGGGCCCGCCGAGGTGAGATCGACGAAGCGCATCAGCGAGAGCCGGCCCTTGTTGACGTGATCGAGCATCACCGGCACGAATGTTTGCACCCCGGTCATGCCCGAGGGCGTGTTCGGATAGGTGGCATTCTGCTTTTCTTCCAGCGTATGCGGCGCATGGTCGGAGCCGAGCACATCGACGATGCCCTGGGTGAGACCGCGCCAGATGCCCTCGCGATGGCCCTCGTCGCGCACCGGCGGGTTCATCTGGGCGAGCGCGCCGAGGCGCTCATAGGCTTCAGGCGCGGTGAGCGTGAGATGGTTTGGCGTCACCTCGACGGTGGCGACGTCCTTGTGATGGACGAGAAAATCCATCTCCTCCTTCGTCGAGATATGCAGCACATGGATCTTTGCGCCCGTCGCATGGGCGATGCGCACCAGCCGCTCGGTGCATTTCAGGGCGACTTCCGGCGAGCGCCAGACGGGATGCGAACGCGGATCGCCCTCCACGCGAAGGGGCTTGCGTTCGCGCAGCATCTCCTCGTCTTCCGAATGGAAGGCCGAACGCCGGCGGGTGCGTTTCAGAATTTCGGTGACGCCGCCATCATCCTCCACCAGCAGCGAGCCGGTGGACGAACCCATGAAGACCTTGATGCCCACGGCGCCCGGCAGGCGCTCGAGTTCGGGGATGTCCTTCGCATTTTCGTGCGTGCCGCCGACCCAGAAGCCGAAATCGCAATGCATGCGGTTCGTCGCGCGAGCGATCTTGTCGGCCAGCGCTTCCGGTGTCGTCGTCTGGGGATTGGTATTGGGCATCTCGAAGACGCTGGTGACGCCGCCCATCACGGCCGCGCGGGCGCCGGTTTCGAGATCTTCCTTGTGATCAAGGCCCGGCTCGCGAAAATGCACCTGGCTGTCGATCACGCCGGGCAGGATATGGAGACCGGTACAATCAACCACGCGCTCGGCGGAGGCCTGCGAGAGATCGCCGATTTCGGCGATGGCGCCGGCGCGCACGCCGATATCGCGGATGCCCTCGCCATCGTGATTGACCACGCAGCCGCCCTTGAGAATCAGATCGAAAACCGCCATCGCATGCCTCGCTTTTCTTTATCGCAGAATTGATTGCGCCTAGTGATGCGACAAAACCGGGGCATTGTCATCACCGGCATGCCTTGAGTGCAGGCGCCTGCGAGGCTATCTCCAGCCTGAGCGGGGTTGCTCGCGGCCATTTTCCTGAAACGGGAGCACGACATGCCTTTGGCGAGACTGGATGATCGCGCGGTTCTGCATGTCGCCGGCGAGGCGGCGCATGATTTTCTCGACGGTCTGATCACCAGCGATGTGGACAATGCGCAGCCGGGCAAGCCGATCTTCGCGGCGCTGCTCACGCCCCAGGGGAAGATCCTGTTCGATTTCTTCCTCCATGTCGCGCCCGAATCGGAGGGCGGATTCTATCTCGATTGCCGGCGCGACCTGCTTTCCGAACTCGCCAGACGGCTGAAATTCTACCGCCTGCGCGCCAAGGTCACGCTGGATGAGCGCGCCGAAGATTTCGCCGTCATCGCCGGCTGGGACGATGCTACGGTTCCGAAGACGGCACGTGTCGCGGGCCCCGATCCGCGCCTCGCCGCTCTCGGCTGGCGGGCGATCTTGACGGCGGGCGATGCACCGGTGGGCGACGCGTCGGGCGATGATTACAAGGCCCATCGCATGGCGCATGGCATGCCCGAGGGCGGTTTGGACTACGCTTTCGGCGAAACCTTCCCGCACGAGGCGCTGATGGATCAAAATGGCGGGGTGGATTTCGCCAAGGGTTGCTATGTTGGCCAGGAGGTTGTTTCGCGGATGCAGCATCGCGGTACGGCGCGCACGCGTTTCGTTCCCGTGACGGCTTTGGCCGGTTCCTTGCCGGAGCCGGGTGCGGAGATCACCGCTGGGGGCAAGGTGGTCGGGACCTGCGTCAGCGCGACGCAGGATCGTGCCATGGCGAAAATGCGGCTCGACCGGGTGGCCGACGCGCTGAATGCCGGAGCAGCCCTTGAATCCGGTCAGGCCCGGCTTGCCTTGATTCAGCCCGATTGGCTGGGCATTTCCCTCCCGCATGCCGCATACGGGCTCGACAGCGAGCGGTAGCGGCGCTAAACGAAAGCGCCGTTAAGAATGCGTTGACCGTTTACGCGGCATTATCGCTACTCAGTCAGAGTTGCGTAACCATCGGATCAATGATGACCCTGAAATCGCGTTTTCATCCGCTCAGCCGCCACACCCTTTCCGGTGTGGTTCTCGGTGCCGGTCTCGCTGCGGGTGTGCATGCCATGTCGGCCGCCCCCGCGCAGGCCCAGACCACCAATGTCTTCGCCGGCAGCTGGACCATGACGATCGGGGCAGAAGCCCGCCTCCTGCCACAGTTCGAGGGTGCCAAGACCTATCGCGTGCGCCCCATGCCGATCTTCTCCATTCGCCGCTCCGGCTCGCCGACCCGGTTCCGTGCGCCTGATGACGGCATCCGTATCGGCCTCATCGAGGTGGAGAATGTTCGCGTTGGCGCCGTGGGCAAGTTCCGCGGGCGCCGGGCCGAAAGCGATGCTGCCGCTCTCACGGGGCTCGGCAATGTCGGCTTCACGGCGGAAATCGGCGGCTTCGCAGAGATCTGGGCGACCCAGAATTTCCGGCTGAGCGCCGAGATGCGCCATGGGATCGGCGGCCATACCGGCGTCCTCGCGGATGTGGGGGCTGATCTCGTCATGCGTCCGGATACGCAATGGACGCTCTCGGTCGGACCGCGCCTGTCCTGGGCCAATGCCGAATACAACCGTACCTATTTCGGCGTCAGCCGCGAACAGCAGGCAGCCGGTTCGCGACTCGCGCTGTATTCGCCGGGATCGGGCATCCGTGCTTTCGGCGTCGTCGGCTCGGCCAGCTATGCCGTTACCCCCGACTGGACGGTCCGGGCCTTTGCCCGCTATGACCGCCTCGCTGGCGATGTGCGCAAGTCGCCGCTGGTGCGCACGCATGGTTCGCCCAACCAGTTTTCCGCCGGCTTCGGCCTGTCCTACTCCTTCAGCGCCGATATGCGCTGACCAGCCCGGCCATGGCGCCCGGCCCGTCCCTGATCGTGCACCCGGACGGACTGGCCCGTTGCTGGTGGCCGGGGTGTGATCCGCTCTATGTCGACTATCACGATACCGAATGGGGCGTGCCAGAGACGGATGGGCGGGCGCTGTTCGAGAAGCTCATTCTCGACGGTTTCCAGGCCGGGCTGTCCTGGATCACCATCCTGCGCAAACGCGACGCCTTCCGTGCAGCCTTTGCCGGATTCGATCCGCAGGCCATTGCGCGATTTGACGAGGCGCGCATCGGGGCGCTGATGAATGATGCCGGTATCGTGCGCAACCGCGCCAAGATCGTCGCCACCATCGCCGGGGCGCGCGCCTGGCTCGCCATTGAGGAGCGGGAGGGGTTTGCGCATTTTCTCTGGAAATTCGTTGATGGATGCCCGGCGCAGCCGCAATACCAGACCCGTGAAACCGTGCCGACGCAGAATGCGCAATCGCAGGCCATGTCGCGCGCGCTGAAGGCGGAGGGGTTCGGTTTTTGCGGGCCTACCATCGTCTATGCCTTCATGCAGGCGGTGGGCATGACGAACGATCATCTCACCGGCTGCTTTCGTCATGCCGAATGCGCTGCGCTTGCCGATATCCGGATCGACGGGGCAGGCGCATGAGCCGCAAATCATCGACACATCGACCCGCGCGCGCCTGGCAACGGATGCTGTCGGGACGCCGGCTCGACCTGCTCGATCCCTCGCCGCTCGATATCGAACTCGAAGACATCGCCCACGGCCTCGCCCGTGTCGCGCGCTGGAACGGGCAGACGCATGGCGTACACATCTTCTCGGTGGCCCAGCATTCACTGCTGGTCGAGACGGTCGCCGCAGATATGGCGCAGGCGCTGACACCCGGGGAACGGCTCGGCATCCTGCTGCATGACGCGCCGGAATACGTGATCGGTGACATGATCTCCCCCTTCAAGGCGGTGATCGGCGATACCTACAAGCAGGTCGAGGCGCGGCTGATGGCGGCGATCCGCCTGCATTTCGGCCTCTCCGCCACGCCCTCGCGGGCACTCGCTGCCTTGATGAAGCGCGCCGACGGCGCCGCAGCCTTTCACGAAGCCGTCCGGCTCGCCGGCTTTGCGGAGGAGGAAGCCGAGCGCTTCTTCGGCAAACCCCGGGCACTGTCTCCCGCGAGCGAGGCGTTGCTTGCACCGCAGCCGATCGAAGTGATGCAGCAGCGTTTCGCGCAGCGCGTTGCAGCCTTGCAGAATGAGCGTGGCCGGGTTTGAACTTGGCAGGTGTTGAACTTGGAAGGGTTTGAACTTGGCAGGTGTTCAGCGCGACGGGAATCGAGCGCAACGGGAGGCCGGGCGAGAAGGCAGGGCGGTCCCCGCTCGCGCGGATCCGGTGCGAAGGACTGCGTGCCCCACATGAGACTGCGCGTGTTTCTCATGGTGGTCGCCCGGCAGCGCTGGAAATCATGGGCCATCCCGTGTATGGAAACGCGGGGGACGCGCCGTAGCAATCGAACCATCAGACGAGGAGCCCATGCTCAACAGCCTGGATATCGCGAAGGAGCCGTCGCAGACGCGCGTCGTCGTGGCCATGTCGGGCGGTGTCGATTCCTCCGTCGTCGCCGCGATGATGCAGCGCGAGGGCTACGACGTCATCGGCATCACGCTGCAGCTCTACGATCACGGCGCCGCCGTGCATCGCAAGGGCGCTTGCTGCGCCGGACAGGACATCCACGATGCGCGCCGCGTGGCGGAGATGCTCGGCATCCCGCATTACGTGCTCGATTACGAATCGCGCTTCCGCGAGGCGGTGATCGACAATTTCGCCGACAGCTACCTCGCCGGCGAGACGCCGATCCCCTGCGTCGAATGCAACCGCTCGATCAAGTTCAGGGACCTCCTCGCGACTGCGCAGGAGCTCGGTGCTGATGTGCTCGCCACCGGCCATTACGTCGCGAGCCGGGCGCTGCCCGATGGCGGGCGGGCGCTCTACCGCGCCCTCGATCCTTCCCGCGACCAGAGCTATTTCCTCTACGCCACGACGCCCGAACAGCTCGCCATGCTGCGCTTTCCGCTGGCCGAGCAGGAGAAGAGCGAGACGCGCGCGCTCGCCCGCGAGCTCGGGCTGGTCGTGGCCGAAAAGGCCGACAGCCAGGATATCTGCTTCGTGCCCAACGGCAATTACGCTGATGTCATCGCCAAGCTGAAGCCGCATGCGGCTGAGCCGGGGGATATCGTCCATCTCGACGGGCGCGTTCTGGGTCGCCACGAGGGGATCATCCATTACACGGTCGGCCAGCGCCGGGGGCTCGGCATCGCCGTGGGCGAGCCGCTCTTCGTCGTGGCGCTCGATGCCGATCGCGGGCGCGTCATTGTCGGCCCGCGCGAGGCGCTTGCCACCCGCAAGATCATCCTGCGCGACGTCAACTGGCTCGGCGAGGTGCCGCTTTCCCGGATCGGTGAGGCCGGTATCGAGATCTGCGCCCGGGTGCGCTCGACGCGTGCGCCCGGCCCGGCGATCCTGCGGATGAAGGACGGCGCGGCCGAGGTCGAACTGCTCGTGGCCGAGGACGGGGTCTCGCCCGGCCAGGCCTGTGTCTTCTACGAGAGCGACGATCCCCGCGCGCGCGTGCTCGGCGGCGGCACCATCGCCACCCGCGTCGGCGCTCCGCGGCTCGACCTTATCGGCGCAGAGCCCGCACGCAGGATCGGCGCCGTCTGAGCGGCATCGCGCAAGAACCAACGGAAACACGATGGCCGTCGCCTACGATCTCGAAGGACAGAAACGCGCCTACAAGCGCTGGGCCCCGTATTACGACAGGGTTTATCACAAGCTTCTCGCCGATGCGCATGCGAAGACCGCGCGCGCCGCCGCGAAGGCCGGGCCGGATATCCTCGAGATCGGCGTCGGCACCGGGCTGGTGCTGCCCTGGTATCCGGAGGGAACGCGGGTGATCGGCGTCGATCTCTCCTTTCACATGCTGGAGCGCGCCCGCGACAAGATGCTCTCGGGTGCTGCGCCACAGACGCGCCTCGTCGCCGCCATGGATGCCTGCCGGCTGGGTCTTGCCGATGAAAGCTTCGACGCGGTGGCCGTGCCCTTCGTGATCACCCTCGTGCCTGATCCTGAAGGTGCGCTCGACGAGGCGATGCGGGTTCTCAAGCCCGGCGGTGCGATCGTGATCTCCTCGAAACTTGGCTATGATACGGGCGCCATGGCGAAGATCGAGGAATGGGTGGCGCCGCTCATGAAGAAGGTGGGCTGGAGTTCGGCTTTTCGAATTGAACGGATCAAGGCCTGGGCCGAGGCGCGCGGCGATGTGGAATTGACCGAAATCGCGCCGCTTTTCCCTGCCGGCTGGTTCAAGCTGATGCGTCTGGTCAAGCGCAGCTGAAAATCCGGAACCGTGTGCGCAGCCTCGCTTGACACCCCGCCCCGCGCTCCGTATATCCGCCGTGCCGATGACGCGCGTCGGCAAAGCAGGCCGCGTAACGGGGCGGAGTAGCTCAGCAGGTTAGAGCAGAGGAATCATAATCCTTGTGTCGGGGGTTCGAGTCCCTCCTCCGCTACCATTTTACCCTTATAAAACAATGATTTAGGCTGATTTCGAGATTTCAGCCAGCGTTGATTTTCGTAACACACCTGTAACACACCGCCCCACTCGTTTTCTGAGCCTTTTGCCCACATACTGTGTCGGCCATAGCGATGCGAATCGCTGTGGTGACCAAAGCGTTCGACGTTTTGGGTTTCACCAAAAAGTTCGAGTTCGATGATGCGATAGGGGGGCCATGCCCAAGCTCAGCTCAGAGACGGTGACCATAATGGATGGGGATATTCGGCTCACCCGTCGCCCCAACAGCAGAGCATGGCAGGCAGCCTTCAAAGCCGGCAAGCGACTCGTTCGTATCAGCACCGGCTGCCGCCAACTCGACGATGCCAAAAGACGCGCACGTGAGCAGTACATGGAGTATCAGCTTCGGCTGAAGAACAATCTGCCCACAGTCACAAAGCGCTTCGCCGACGTTGCCGCCACATGCATCGCCGATATGCAAAACCAGCTGGCAGCCGGTACGGGCAAAAAGAGCTACAAGGACTATATCGCCGTCCTCAAACGCTATTTCATCCCGTATTTTCAGAATCAGCACGTCAACAAGATCACCTTCGCCGACCTGCAGGCATTCTCAAAATGGCGGGTGGAAAAGATCGGCAAAGAGCCCAAAGCCTCCACCCTCAACACCCATAATGCGGCCATTGCCCGTGTTTTCGACGAGGCCGTTGCACAGGGCTATATCCACCGTTCGCACGTGCCGTTGCTCATCAACAAGGGCAAGGATAGCGAGCGCCGACCGGATTTCGACAAAGATGAATATCGAAAGCTGCTCGGCCATCTGCCTCATTGGATCAACGCTGGTCGGAAGGGCAAGTCACGCGATATGCGGCATCTTCTGCGTGATTATATCCTCATCCTGGCCAATACCGGCATCAGACATGGCACCGAAGCCGACAATCTGCATTGGAAACACGTCAACCTGTTCACCGATAAGGGAAAGACGTTTTTGGAGATGTCGGTCGATGGCAAAACCGGCAGGCGTGATATCATCTGCCGATCTGGTACGGAAAACTATCTCAAGCGCATTCAGTCACGTTGCGCAGATATCGCTGGTTTTCCATTTGAGGAGCTGTTGAAGCGCAAGATCGACAAGCCGGTGTTTCGATTGCCTGATGGAACGACGACGATGAACCTGCGTCAGACATTTCGGCGTCTGATGGAGGATACGGATTTGCTCAAGTGCCCACGTACTGAGCGCAATCGCACGCTCTATAGCTTACGCCATACCTATGCGACGTTTGGCCTGGTCAACGATGGACTCGATATCCACACGCTCGCCATTCAGATGGGCACCAGCATTCAGATGATCGAGCAGCATTACAGCCATCTCACACCACGTCTGAAGAAGGAGGCGCTGACCGGCAAGCGCTATGAGCTGACGGCTGAGGAATATCGACAGAAGCAGGCTATCAGCGGTATGGAAATCGATCCTGCCGAATTGAACAAAGCCGTCACCGATGATGATGATGTTGATGACGCACTGCCAGCCGAACCGGATGAGGGCGATGCCGAAGCTGGATCAGAATCTGTGTCACTGCCAAATGAGGCATCGGCTGCCGATAATGGGTCGAAATCATCGGCAGAGATGGCCTTCGATCTCTTTGAAGATGGAAGGCTTTCTGAGAATGGGCTGATCGCTGCGTTGGGTGTCGATAAACCCGGTTTTGAATTGTCCGAAAGATTGCGGCAACGCGCATTGCAGGCATTTGGGCAGGGCAAACTAACTGGGAATGGATTGCTGAGGCTAATGGGCCATCAGCAAACGGATCAGAGCAGCTCCACTGCCTCAGTCAGCTGATCGGTGTTCACGTCGATATAGCGTTGGGTGGTGGCGATGTGGCGATGGCCGGCCAGTGCAGCCAACAAGCGAACGCCGACGCCCTTGTTCGCCAATCGGGTAATGTAGGTGCGACGGCCACTGTGACTGCTGGCATCTTTGAGCCCACATGCCTTGTAGATAGAGAGAAACAGCTGGCACATGGTGTTGGGAGAGAAATGTCCGCCCTTCTGACTGGCGAACAGGGGCCGAAAAGGATCGGTCGATGGAATGCTGGTCCGATAGTCAGCCAGCGCCTTTCGCAAGCGCTGGCTCAAATACACAGTTCGTCGGCGTCCACCTTTGGCCTGGTCAGCGGTGAGGATGAATTGCTCCCTCACTCGGCCATCAGCATCGAACACGTCACCGTGTTTCAAGCCTGCGATCTCCTTTGCCCGCAAACCGGCATACACGCTCACCAACAGGATGGTGCGATCACGTTGTGGATGTTTTCGGGTGGTGATGTGATTGAGGACGCGTTTCAATTGCGCGTCGCTCAGCGTTTGAGCCTGTCGCATGTCGGACTCCCAAATCTAATGATGCTCTACAATCAATAGTATATAATGATGTTTGGGATTCCTACGCAGCGCGTTCTAAAAAATTAACTCAATGAATTCAAATGGATAGTAACTAATATCACAGAATGTATATTTTATTATAATGCCGAAATTTCGGAAACATTTTTTTAAATAATATTCTAAGATCGATGAGAGATAACGAATTATGTCAAATCGGAGCAGACATGAAAGGCTTAGGATCTATATATTCAGATTTTCAAATAAATATTAAAATATAAATTGTTATGCAAAGTAATTATGGAACCGCTCCCAAATGATAAGACGGTAGGTACAAAATGTGTTTATTCTCAGCAAATTTTTTAACACATGGGTGTTTAGCAAAAATTGGAGGAATATAATGATTCATTGCTATCTCCATAAATTTAGAATCAGATTTACTTAAATCAAACCAAGCCAGCTCTTCCTCGCTCCAAACAATATTATTTACGAGCATATTTCTTAAAAAAGGTGACGCGCCGATTATTTTACACCAAATTTCTGCGCCAACACTTATAAATTCCGGAGAAGAATATGAAAGTTTTTCTAATCTTGCAAGCATTGCTGCAAAAAGAAACCAAGTTAAACGACGGACTTTAACTTGATCGCCAGCAGCTTCATCTAATCGCTCACCAAGTTGAGGAATAAATTCTTCTATCGTAAAATTTTCTCCTCGTTTTTGCTTAGCCAGAAATTGGCCCGACAGCATTGGAATCAGATTTACGTGTGCTATAAGTGTAAATGCACGATTTCCATCATCCATATGATTGAAAGTATCTTTCACAACATCAGCGTATTGATTGTTTGATAATAATATTATCTCATTATAAATAGCGGCATGGGTTCTGTCGTTAATTTCTGGCTTTTTTTTAAAAAATCCAAACATCGAACCATCTCCTATTCCTACAGAGCGCAGTCAGCTTATGTCGACGTCAACATTCTTGCTTCAATATTTTTCGATTGAGCCATCTTGCATAATTTTTGGAAGGGACGCAACGTCACATCTCCTCTGCCAGCATGATGGTCAGCACACGCGCAGTAACGGTGGGATCGGCAGGATCAGGTGAGTGCATGGCCAGATCCATATCGAAATAGTCGATCTTCCAAGCCAGGTCGTGCCCGTCCCAACTGATCAAGCCAAAGTCGTGTTCGCCGAACGGGTCATTGGCGGGTGTGAAATGGTCGTAGGTGTGAACGAGGGCAAGGATTTCTCCGAGTGCGTCGTCGCCGAGTGCTGCTACCCCATTCGATACCAGAATGCGGGCTCCACTGAATGTGTGCCGAACGGAATCATTCAGTTGGCGGATTCGCTCACTGCTCATTGGGCTTGCCTGCTTCTTTGGGCTTGCGCTTGCTGGCTTGTGCAATGGCTGAATCGAGTTCGCCGGCCTTTGTGGCAGAAGCGAAGGCATCAAGCACACCGGCCACCTGATCAAGGAGCTATACGCGAATCTGGGTGACGCAGTTTGAGGAGGTGGCGTATCGTGGCGGGTGCTGAAGCCTGCCAGAACTTCCAAAAGGAACGATACGCCTATGAAAGATGATATCACGATTACCCCGCTGTACCAGCCCGGATCTGTTGCGGATCCTCTGACAGAAATTGCCCGTGACGGCGCCCGCAGGATGCTTGCGGCGGCACTTCGGGCCGAAGCCGATACCTTTGTGGAGCAATATGCCGAGGAGGCTTTGCCGGATGGCCGGCAACGGATCGTCCGGCATGGTTATGGGCCACAGCGCAGCATTCAGACCGGCATCGGTCCGCTCGACGTGCGCCGCCCGAAAGTCCGCGACCGGGCCACCGATATGCCCGCGGAGAAGAAGGTCCGCTTCACCTCAAGCATCCTGCCGAAATGGGCCCGGCGGTCGAAAAGCCTCGATGCCCTGCTGCCGGTGCTCTATCTGCGCGGGATCTCCACCGGCGATTTCCAGGAAGCGCTGTCAGCGTTGCTCGGGGTAGATGCACCGAACCTGTCGCCTGGTGTCATCTCCCGTCTGACGGGCGATTGGCAGCAGGAATACGATCGCTGGCAGGGCCGTGATCTCTCGGCCCGGCGGTATGTCTATATCTGGGCCGACGGTGTCTATCTGCAGGCCCGCATGGAACCGCAGGCCGAGTGCATACTGGTCATTCTCGGCGCCACGCCGGAGGGGAAGAAGGAGCTCGTCGGCTTCCAGGTCGGCATGCGCGAGAGCGCGCAGAGCTGGCGCGAACTGTTGGTCGACATCAAGGCCCGCGGCCTCAAGGTGCCGCCCGAGATCGCCGTGGGCGATGGCGGCATGGGGTTCTGGAAGGCCCTCGACGAGGTCTTCCCGGGAACGCATCATCAGCGCTGTTGATGGATTGGATGCCCCCTCCCAACGGCATCGCAATGTGCCAACGTGGTGATCTGCAGGTCATTCACGAGAGGAGGAAGCATCCATGGACAACATTAGCATCATCGGCCTTGACCTCGCAAAGCGGGTCTTCCAGGCGCACGGCGCGCGAGCGGACGGTAGCGTCGGCTTCCGCAAGAAGCTGGGTCGCTCGCAGGTTCTCGGCTTCTTTGCCAAGCAGCCGCGCTGCATCGTTGCTATGGAAGCGTGTGCGACGGCCCACGAGTGGGGCCGCGCGATCGGCGAGCTCGGTCACGAGGTCCGCCTGATCCCGCCGATCTACGTCAAGCCGTTCGTCAAGCGGCAGAAGAACGACGCGGCCGACGCAGAGGCGATAGCCGAGGCGGCGGGTCGCCCGACCATGCGCTTCGTCGCGGTCAAATCCGAGGCGCAGCAGGCGAAGGCGATGGCTTTCCGGACGCGGGACCTCCTCGTCAAGCAGCGCACGCAGCTCATCAACGCACTGCGGGGCCACCTCGCCGAGCACGGCCTCATAGCGCCGCAGGGGCCGGCTCATGTCAAGGTGCTGGCGGACGCGCTGGAGGCAGCCGGCTCGCGTCTCGAGACGCTCGTGATCGAGCTGGGGCGCCTCTATCTCGAGCAGATCGAACTGCTCTCCGGCAGGATCGCGGATCTCGACAAGGTGCTGAAGCGCGAAGCGGCGCGGGAAGAAGACACCGCACGACTGATGACCATGCCTGGCGTGGGCCCGCTGACTGCGATGGCGGTCCAGACCTTCGCCCCGCCGATGGAGACGTTCAGGCGTGGACGCGACTTCGCAGCCTGGACGGGGCTCGTCCCTGTCCAGCGATCGACCGGTGGGAAGCAGATCCTCGGACGAACGTCCAAGATGGGGCAGCGCGACATACGGCGTCTCCTGATCATCGGCGCGATGTCGGTGGTCCGCTGGGCCGTCAGGAAGGGCGCGCCGGAAGGCAGTTGGCTCGCACGCATGCTGGCCCGCAAGCCACGCATGGTCGTCGCCATCGCGCTGGCCAATAAGATGGCGCGCGGGATCTGGGCGATGTCGACGCGGGGAGAGAACTTCAGGGGTCCGGTCGCCGCGGTCTGATGACGACATCAGCCGAGGCAGCCGGGCCGTTGGGCGTGTGAGGAAGTCGACAGCAAGGTAAGGGCAAACGATCGGTCAGATCGGGATCGAGAAAAGCATTTGAACCCAAAGAGCCTCGAGCTCGCGCTGTTGATGTGCACTCGATCCGCGTATCTCCATACTGGCCCGCGGTCCGTTCAGAGCCGCATCTCAAGGCCTGATACATGACCGCACCCGATCACGCGCTTGAGCCGAGCAGAAACCTCTTGCACGAACGGGGGCATCCATACATGGGTTCACAAGACGGCTAACGTCCTGAACAAGTTCCCGAAATCCATGCAGCCGGCGGTGAAGGCCGATCTGCGCGAGATCTGGCAGGCCGAAACCCGCGCCGCGGCGGAAACCGCCATCGACACCTTCGCCGAGAAATACGGCGCCAAATACGAGAAGGCCGTGACCTGTCTCACCAAAGACCGCGAAGCCTTGCTGGCATTCTACGGTTTCCCCGCCGATCACTGGGATCACCTGCGCACCGGCAATCCGATCGAGAGCGTGTTCGCCACCGTCAGGCATCGAACCGTGCGGACCAAGGGAGCATTGTCGCAGAAGACCGCGAAGCTCATGGTCTTCAAGCTCGTTCAGGCCGCCGCAAAGACATGGCGCCGCCTGAAGGGCGCGAAGCAGTTGCCAATGGTCATCGAAGGTGTCAGATTCACCAACGGTGTCGCCGTAAACGGTACCGAAAACCGCGCCGCCTGATCAGGCCGTATCACCCAAAATCCCGCATAGCTCCTGATCAAGCTTGGGTACGAACACGGCATTGTGTTTGCCATCAACGAGCAGAACACGTGCGCCATAACGGCACTGTACGTACCAGCCGCCATCCTGTTCGAAGAACCAAGCTCTCACCGGCTTTTGTGTGTTGGCCCACACAAGTTCGCCTTCTGTGTTTCGAACACGCTTTCGGCGTTCAACCGTGTAGGTCTCGCCTTTGAGACGTGCTGCCAGTACCTGCTTTTGCAGATGAATGGCTCTGACGAGCTTCTCACGCCGGCTTGTGATTGGATCGACATGCACCTGTCGATGGACATTGCGCAGTGCGAGTTTGTTCAGTTGGCCCATATGGCTACTCCTATGAATATCTTGGATTGCTAAAATAAGCTCAATGCATCAAATGGACAATGAATGATTGAAAAGACCAAATGACCTGATCTCACCAATGAGGGATTTCCATACTAACAGATAGCCAGTGATATCAGGTGAAGCTGCTACCTGAGATCGAATATGTTCATTATTGCTATAAAGGACTATGAAGGCATGACTGACGATGTGTGATCGCCATCTGACGAGCTGAATCGTAGCCTTATGCCTGATGGGTTCTGTGATCGGAATTGAGGGGGCATACACGTGCATCAACAGCTGAATAGCGATATGGGTAGTTGACGAGCAATCAGGCCGATCAGCCAACCTCTGTGTCGTTTATGTGTGAACGTGTTTTTGGTTGGGAGATCGATCAGATGCATTTGGTTTCGTTCATGTGAGTTTTGTTTGAATCTATTTAGCTATCTTTGATTGATTTTTGGTTTATTGCAATTAATGAAATAGATCATTCTCATGTATGTTTTGTGTTTGATTCATTTATCGTGTTATGTTTCTCATTCATTATGTTTTGATTCATGTGATTGTTTTTATAATTTGTATTATATATAATTATAATATTTTGAATAGATAATAATATACGCTACCCCAGCAATCACATCACTGAGGGCGAAACGGCTAAGGCAACCAAACGACGCTTGGCTTTTACAGGGCTTGTCGCCCTTCGTCAGGTGTTATGTGGTCATTTGAAAAATGAGAGTTGAGCTCGTCGAAACGGGCGCAACGGCTTAATTCATCAACTTTTTCGTCATTCAAATGCGGGCTGATCCATTTCAGCGTGTAGTCCGCGTAATGCCCCTCAATGGGCTTGACCCAGCAATAGGTCTCGATGTTGAGGCTGCGTGCATAGGGCTTGATCTCATCGAACCATTCCCTGCGCAACAAGTTTGCAAAACTGAAGCTGGTCCAATCGCTTGGACAGGGCAGTGCGATATGGGCATGCCAGCCGATTGTCGATGCATGCTCAAGCACGACCAAGCGTTCTATGCGCTTGCCCTTCCGCTTGTGCTCGTTTTTGAACAGTCTGCGATCGATGCGATTGAAAAAGCGGCCGATATGACGCTGCGCCCAACGATCATCATAGCCACGCTCTGCCTGTTTCATTTCAACGGGGAAGCACAGGCAAACGGCAACGTCGAAATCGGCAGCTTGACCGTGTAGCCATTGGCGCATGACCTGGCGATGGTCGGCATGGATTGCCTCCATCATTCGTCGGCCTTCGGCTTGCAGCGTTCGCACTTGCACTTGCCTGACTTGGCTTTGCGCTGTGACTTGAGCACATGCCGGTCGAGTATGTGTATCAATGCAGCCGTGCACTGTTTGCGTGCGTTCAGCTGATCGGCAGTTTGTAATACGTCTGAAATTTTCATCGGGTCTCCTATAAATATGTGAGTGGCGGCGCCACTTTCTATTCCGTGTATTTATACAGAAAGGCTGATTATGAACGAAAACGAATTGATTGAATCGGCATTCGCCGAGTTGAAGCGCATCGGTCTGGTTCAGCATCGAAGCGAGTTCGTCACGCAATGGCTTGGACGCGAAGAGAGCTATCTGCGCGTGCTGAGACATAAACGGCGTGACCCAAGTGCAGCTGCTATTCGCAACTGCTGTGTGCGCATCACAACGTGCGCAAGCCAGCTCGCCCAAAGCCCGCATAGGGCGTTGAAGCAAGTCGGCGTCGATCTTTGCGCGTTGGGAAAGCGATTGGGCAGGGCTTGTCATTAGGCAGCGCAATCGCAGAGTGGTGTGATACAGATGCATATGATTTAATATAGCAAAAATTGACAAGCGGATTCAACCACATACGTTAGGTTGGGGCATTTTTCGGTTGCCACTGCGTTTGGGATTGCGCATGTTTTGGGCGAGTAGTTCGGTGGGGCCATGTCCGCTGATTGGTGAAGGCAAACTTGAGCCAGCGTTAAGTCTCAAAACAGGTTCGAAAACGTGACCGCATGTCATTATGGAGCTTTACGAATGCACATCCTTCGCACACTCGGCAAGTTGCTCGCCTTCGTAGTCGCAGGCGCGCTCGCAGCATCCGTTTTTGGCCTGATCATACATGGCTACTAGGTTGCGCTGCGAGCCTCCCCACACGCGTTCATAACACATTTTCTAACACACCGGAGGAGTGCCAGCATAAGTCATTGATAATGTTGTGAAAAAATACCAACGCTCAAATCATAATCCTTGTGTCGGGGGTTCGAGTCCCTCCTCCGCTACCACTTTTTCTCTTATAAAACAAAGATTTAGGCTGATTTTTAAATTTCAGCCAGCGCTGATTTTCGTAACACACCTGTAACACACCGCCCCACTCGTTTTCTGAGCGTTTTGCCCACATACTGTGTCGGCCATAGTGATGCGAATCGCTGTGGTGGCCAAAGCGTTCGACGTTTTGGGTTCAGCCAAATGTACAAGGGCGCTCTGCATTGATTCGCTTGCCTCAACGAGCATATTCTTCGGAGGTTGGCGTAGTGGGGTCAGATCTGCCGTCTTTTGGTTGGGGGCAAGGAGAGCCTATGCGCCGGTGTTTGCCGGTCGACTGTGCGTGACGTATTCTAGATCATTGTGCGATTTAGGTGAGATAGGGGTTAGCGGAATGCAAAAAGTGCTGATGGTTCTGGCTGCGAGCGTGTTTAGCTTGGTCGCGAACGGCGCTGTGGCTGATTTCGAAATGTGTTGGTCTAATGTTAGTACGCGTAATTACGATAAAGCTTACGATTATTGCAAAGAAGCAGCGGAACAGGGAAACGCTACCGCTCAAGGGGTATTAGGTTTTTTTTATTCATCAGGCTTAGGTGTTGAGCGGGACGATGCAACCGCCTTTTATTGGTATAAATTGAGCGCAGAACAAGGCAATGATGGGGCGCAATTGGCTTTAGGTACAATGTATTCAAGTGGCCGTGGAGTTAAACAGGATGACAGTAAAGCTTTTTATTTTTATAAACTGAGTGCCGATCAGGGAAATGCGTATGCTCAACTCAATGTGGGCATAAGCTATGCCGAAGGTAGCGGCGTATTACAAAATTACGCTGAAGCTAGAAGCTGGTTTCTGTTGAGCGCGTTGGCTGGTAACATGCACGCACAATTCAGATTAGGCCAGAGTTATGCTTTAGGAGAAGGTGTTGAAAAAAGTAATAAAGACGCGGTTCGTTGGTATAAGCGCAGCGCTAAGCAAGGTGATGCGCAATCACAACTTAATTTGGGTGTTATTTACGCGAGCGGAGACGGAATTTTGCAAAATAATACCGTTGCTCATATGTGGTTTAATATAGCCGCAGCAAACGGAGATGCCAATGCCATTGAGTATCGAAACCGAATTTCAGAAAGCATGACGAATGAACAAATTGCGGAAGCACAATCTCGTGCACAGCGTTGCATGTCCAGCAATTACACAGACTGCTAGACACGCTGATTAATATTTTTTTGGAATAAGTGAAGACGTATTTTTCGAAAATGGAACTTGCAGCCTATCATATTCGTAACACACCTGTAACACACCGCCCCACTCGTTTTCTGAACGCTTTGCTCACATACTGTGGTGGCCACAGTGATGCGAATCGCTGTGGTGACCAAAGCGTTCGACGTTTTGGGTCTCGCCAAAAAGTTCGAGTCCGATGATGCGACAGGAGGGCCATGCCCAAGCTCAGTTCAGAGACGGTGACCATAATGGATGGCGATATTCGCCTCACCCGTCGCCCCAACAGCAGAGCGTGCTAATAATTTAGATTCAAAATCAACGCAAAGAATGTGTTTTAGTGCCGAACGTCAGCCGACCAACAATGCAACAAAAACAACGTTGGGCCATCGACGCATTGGGACTTTTTGATGATAGGCAAAAATTGAATTCATCAAAATGACTTGCAATAAGATCTATTAATTTATTCGATCCAATTTTATATCACCGATAAGAATCTCTACGACCTCAGCCGCTGGATTAATGAAGTCGACTTGTTTATGAGAGACTGAAACAATACTAGCAAGAACGCACCTGCCTTGGTCGTTTCTTGATAACTCAGTCCGATCTAGTTCCCTACCAAGTCCATTAAGAAGAACATCCCAATTTATCCAATTGTAACCAACAACGTCAGTGTGAGCACTTAGCGGACTTATATAACTATCAACGTTGATCCAATTATCTTCATTGCGATCTCGCCTTCGGCGATTCTCGCGCATGTACGCATCGCATCCGAATGAATATCTAACCTGCCTCCATCCCGCAACTGGCGGCTCACCTTTCGCTCGACCGCCAAATGTGCGCATACCAGCAGCTAAAGCCTTGAACATGTTGTCAGCATCATCGACTATCTCATCATAATGATTCATCTCTAAATCAGAGAATTCTGCTTCAACAGCATTCTTCGCATCCTCCATATTCGAAAATAAATTTCTGATTCCAACTACAGCACTTATTAATTTTCTGTCCTCCCGATATTGAAGCGTACTATGCACACTCAGGTCAATATCTCCATTCACAACTGAGTTCGTACACCAAAAAGTATCTCCAATTCTTTGCGGTGACAAGCTTTCCCCACATACCGGTGTTGGGGGATCCGGAGGATTAAAAACATCCCCAGGCTGCAGTAAAGCAGCAGCTGAGGAAAACGTTTCATTGCGCAGTCGCGTTCTTTCGTTTTGTTCCGCTTTTGCGACTTTTTCTTTTTCCAGCTGAGCAACTTGATTTGAGTCAGCTTGATATTCGAGGACTAATTGACATGTTGCTAAATCAAGGCCGCGATCACTCGCTACCGCAATCGCCAATTTATCACTACCCCACACCCGCTGATTATCGGCATCCAATGCCCTTGTGCATAATTTTATATCATTTTCACTGCGTAGTATTTTTTCTCTTACTTCCAAATTCGACGGAAAATGTTTCTTTGAATTATGTGATTGCAAGGGCGATGTTATATCATCAGAGCTTTGATTGTTCTGAGAATTTGACGGAGAAAATAAATCGGTCGAACTCACATTCGAGTGCCCTTTCGCATGAAAAGATTCTACATTTGAGTGTAAAATAGTTTCGAGAAGGCTCTGCGAAACAGACTCACCGTAAAGAGTAAAGCTAAGCTGGGTTTTGTCAGCGAAATCCCTTATCGCATTTTTTGTACTGGTATGCCACAGTCCATCTATAGTGGACTGATACAGATCTAATTCATGCAGTTTTACCTGTATAGCTTTTCGAATTGACTCGGGTTGACTGAGAAAGGCTCTGCCATATGCCGGTATATCCTCTTCACCAGAGACAGACGGATATCCGCTCGCCGGATCACCCGGTCTTTTAACTGGACCTTCTATTAAAGATTGAGATTCAAGCGGAGTAGCGATTACAATTAGAAGTGTTGCAATTGCCGTCAGACAGTATAGCGTATGCATGCTTCCCTCGCTAACGCTTCAGAATATACAAACCAACACATAGAACGTCAAATGACGGTGGCCACTCGTTTTCTGAGCGTTTTGCCCACATACTGTGTCGGCCATAGTGATGCGAATCGCTGTGGTGGCCAAAGCGTTCGACGTTTTGGGTCTCGCCAAAAAAGTTCGGGTTCGATGATGCGATAGGGGGGCCATGCCCAAGCTCAGTTCAGCGACAGAGACCATACTTGATGGGGATATTCGGCTCACCCGTCGCCCCAACAGCAGAGCGTGGCAAGCCGCCTTCAAAGCCGGCAAGCGACTCGTTCGTATCAGCACCGGCTGCCGCCAACTCGACGATGCCAAAAGACGCGCACGTGAGCAGTACATGGAGTATCAGCTTCGGCTGAAGAACAATCTGCCCGTCGTCACAAAGCGCTTCGCCGACGTTGCCGCCACATGCATCGCCGATATGCAAAACCAGCTGGCAGCCGGTACGGGCAAAAAGAGCTACAAGGACTATATCGCCGTCCTCAAACGCTATTTCATCCCGTATTTTCAGAATCAGCACGTCAACACCATCACCTTCGCCGACCTGCAGGCATTCTCAAAATGGCGGGTGGAAAAGATCGGCAAAGAGCCCAAAGCCTCCACCCTCAACACCCATAATGCGGCCATTGCCCGTGTTTTCGATGAGGCCGTTGCACAGGGCTATATCCATCGTTCGCACGTGCCGTTGCTCATCAACAAGGGCAAGGACAGCGAGCGCCGACCTGACTTCGACAAAGATGAATACCGCAAGCTGCTCGGCCATCTGCCTCATTGGATCAACGCTGGTCGAAAGGGCAAATCACGTGATATGCGCCACCTGTTGCGTGATTATATCCTCATCCTGGCCAATACCGGCATCAGACATGGCACCGAAGCCGACAATCTGCATTGGAAACACGTCAACCTGTTCACCGATAAGGGAAAGACGTTTTTGGAGATGTCGGTCGATGGCAAAACCGGCAGGCGTGATATCATCTGCCGATCTGGTACGGAAAACTATCTCAAGCGCATTCAGTCACGTTGCGCAGATATCGCTGGTTTTCCATTTGAGGAGCTGTTGAAGCGCAAGATCGACACGCCGGTGTTTCGATTGCCTGATGGAACGACGACGATGAACCTTCGTCAGACGTTTCGGCGTCTGATGGAGGATACGGATTTGCTCAAGTGCCCACGTACTGGGCGCAATCGCACACTCTATAGCTTACGTCATACCTATGCGACGTTTGGCCTGGTCAACGATGGACTCGATATCCACACGCTCGCCATTCAGATGGGCACCAGCATTCAGATGATCGAGCAGCATTACAGCCATCTCACACCACGTCTGAAGAAGGAGGCGCTGACCGGCAAGCGCTATGAGCTGACGGCTGAGGAATATCGACAGAAGCAGGCTATCAGCGGTATGGAAATCGATCCTGCCGAATTGAACAAAGCCGTCACCGATGATGATGATGTTGATGACGCACTGCCAGCCGAACCGGATGAGGGCGATGCCGAAGCTGGATCAGAATCTGTGTCACTGCCAAAGGAGGCATCGGCTGCCGATAATGGGTCGAAATCATCGGCAGAGATGGCCTTCGATCTCTTTGAAGATGGAAGGCTTTCTGAGAATGGGCTGATCGCTGCGTTGGGTGTCGATAAACCCGGTTTTGAATTGTCCGAAAGATTGCGGCAACGCGCATTGCAGGCATTTGGGCAGGGCAAACTAACTGGGAATGGATTGCTGAGGCTAATGGGCCATCAGCAAACGGATCAGAGCAGCTCCACTGCCTCAGTCAGCTGATCGGTGTTCACGTCGATATAGCGTTGGGTGGTGGCGATGTGGCGATGGCCGGCCAGTGCAGCCAACAAGCGAACGCCGACGCCCTTGTTCGCCAATCGGGTAATGTAGGTGCGACGGCCACTGTGACTGCTGGCATCTTTGAGCCCACATGCCTTGTAGATAGAGAGAAACAGCTGGCACATGGTGTTGGGAGAGAAATGTCCGCCCTTCTGACTGGCGAACAAGGGCGGATTCGGATCGGTCGATGGAATGCTGGTCCGATAGTCAGCCAGCGCCTTTCGCAAGCGCTGGCTCAAATACACAGTTCGTCGGTGGCCACCTTTGGCCTGGTCGGCGGTGAGGATGAATTGCTCCCTCACTCGGCCATCAGCATCGAACACGTCACCGTGTTTCAAGCCTGCGATCTCCTTTGCCCGCAAACCAGCATACACGCTCACCAGTACGATCGTGCGATCACGTTGTGGATGTTTTCGCGTGGTGATGTGATTGAGGACCCGCTTCAATTGGGCATCGTTCAGCGTTTGAGCCTGTCGCATATCGGCCTCCCAAATCCAATGATATCGTACAATCAATAGTATATAATGACATTAGAGATTGCTACGCACTGTATGCTGAAAAATTCTCTTAATGAATTCAATGAGATAGGGACAAAGGTAGCGTCCAAGGAGCTGGTGTAATTTCAGTGCCGTCAACGGTGTGATCCTGGGTGGCCATCGAGGTGTATGGTCGAGGTGGAGTTTGCTGACTTCAACCCCGGACCACATGGAGACCCCGATGACCAAGACGAACATGGACCTGTCCGAACTTCTGGCCAAGCACGATCAGGGAGACTTTCTGCGCAGCGTTGCCGAGGCCGTCCTGCAGCTGATCATGGAGGCGGATGTCGAAGGCCTGATCGGCGCTGGCAAGCACGAGCGCAGCGGCGAACGCACAACGTGGCGTAACGGGTATCGAGAGCGCGCTCTCGATACCCGTCTGGGCACGCTGAACCTGCGGGTTCCCAAGCTGCGTCAAGGCAGTTACTTCCCGGGCTTTCTCGAAGCGCGCAAGACCTCGGAACAGGCGCTGGTGGCCGTCATCCAGGAGGCGTGGATCAGTGGTGTCTCGACCCGTCGCGTCGATGAGCTGGTGCAGGCCATGGGGCTGAGCGGCATTTCGAAGAGCACGGTGTCGAAGCTGTGCAAGGACATCGACGAACGTGTCGGCGAGTTCCTGAACCGCCCGCTCACCGGCGAATGGCCCTATCTCTGGCTCGACGCCACCTATCTGAAGGTGCGCCAGGGCGGACGGATCGTACCAGTCGCCGCAATAATCGCCGTGGCCGCCAACACCGAGGGACGCCGTGAGATCATCGGCCTCGGTATCGGCCCGTCCGAGGCCGAGACATTCTGGACCGAGTTCCTTCGATCCCTGCGCGTTCGCGGCCTGGGGGGCGTCAGACTGGTCATCAGCGACGCGCATACAGGCCTCAAAGCCGCCATCGCCCGGGTCTTCGAAGCAACCTGGCAACGCTGTCGCGTCCACTGGATGCGCAACGCCCTGGCCCATGTCTCGCGTGGTCAGCATACTGTCGTCGCCGCTGCCATCCGACAGGCCTTCGATCAACCCGACCGCACCCATGCCGGCGAAACCTGGCGCAAGGTCGCAGAGCAACTGCGCCCGCGCTGGCCAAAACTGGCCGATCTCATGGATGCCAGCGAGCACGACGTGCTGGCCTACATGTCATTCCCGCGCCAGCATCGCACCAAACTGCACAGCACGAACCCAATTGAACGTCTGAACAAGGAGGTCAAGCGACGCGCCGACGTCGTCGGGATCTTCCCCAATGAAGCATCCATCATGCGTTTGATCGGCGCCGTGCTCTTCGAGCAGAATGACGAATGGCAGACATCAAGCCGCTACATGATGGTCGAGGCATTCGCACAGATCGACAAGGAGGAGATCGATCCCATCCTCAGCATAACCACAAAAGCCGCCTGATCATGACCTCAGGCCATCCAGAAAATTACACCAGCTTGACGGACGCGACCGAAATGACACTTGTATCCGAGCCGAATTGTGTAACACTATCACACTTAAGTGATTGACTGGCGCTTTGAGTCGAGGCTAGATCGTTCCTATGAGTAATCGATTCCGAGCATTGGTACGCGTTCAGATAGCGCTTCTCGCGCTAGCGATCGCTCTGCTCGGTTTCGGTCACCATCACCATAAAGCGCCTGAACGTGACCCGGATCTCGTCGCCTATCTCGAACTCGGTGGATCGCTCGACGATCTGTGCCTGACCGAGATGGCAGACAATGGCGAGGCCCCGACGGGCTGGCCGGCTTATGATTGCCCGGCCTGCATGCTGGCCGGTGCAATCACGATCCCCGGCGTCGGCACGACCGCTCTGGTCGTCAGCTATGATGTGATCGCCGCGCATAGGCCGGCTGTTCCGGCGCGCGTCGCGCAGTTCGATCCACGCGCCCCGCCGGCCCGAGGTCCTCCTCTTTCCTTCGTTTGATGATCAAACGGACCGCTCCTGCGGTCTGAACGCCTGCTTGCAGGCATATCAATCGAAGAGAAATCCTATGAATGCCATTAGATTCGCAGCGAAAGCTGCTGTATCCGCGACGGCATGTGTTGCCGCCATTCTTGCCGTGCAACCGTCATACGCCGCATCCGAAGCACCGACCAAGCCTGTCGAAATCCGCTTTGCGGCCGAGATAGACGGCAGCCCGTTCTCTTGTGCGCAGGCCTATGAGGGGATCGGCGTCACGCAATCAAACGTGGAGATCGCCGATTTTCGGGTTTTTGTGACAAACCTGCAGCTTTTAGCAGCTGACGGAACAGAAACACCACTTGCCTTGGAGCAAGACGGGAAGTGGCAGTACGAGAATGTCGCACTGCTTGATTTTTCCGACGGAACCGGGACCTGCGTCAATGGGACCCCGCAGATCAATACGCGCGTCCACGGCACCGCGCCCGAGGGCGACTATACCGGTCTGGCATTCGATATCGGCGTGCCGTTTTCCCTGAACCACAATGATCCGACCCTGGCCGCATCGCCCTTGAATCTTACCGCCATGTTCTGGAATTGGCAGGGCGGCTACAAATTCATCAACCTGGACATGGCAACGGCCGGAATGCCCATCGAGACCGTTCAAACGACCGGCGACCACGTCGGCGGAAGCGCTGACGAGCGACCGCGTGCCCGTGGCTGGTCCCTGCATCTCGGCTCGACCGGATGCGCATCCGAGAGTCGCACGACACCACCCGTCGAAGCTTGCGCCAACCCCAATCATGTCTCGGTGAGATTCGCTGAATTCGATCCGAAATCGAACGTGGTTGTGTTCGATCCGGTTCCCGTCCTTGCCGAGGCGGATGTCGACTACAATACCCCGGGCACCTCGCCAGGATGCATGTCTTTCGCAAACGACGATGATTGTGTGCCGGTGATGAGCAGGCTCGGCCTGCCGTTCAGGGACTTGCCGGCAGGCGAACAGCTCTTTGCGACCATGCGGTAATCAAAATGCGTGGTCCGCTGCTGTTTGCGGCGGTCGCGGCTGTGTGCGTGGCGGTAACGGCATCCTATGCCGAAGACCGGGTCTTTGTCTGGCAGATGCCGGACTGGCTGCCACCGCCTGCCGTGCCGTCGGGATCGAAGATGACGGTCGAGCGTGTCACGCTCGGTCGCCATCTCTTCTATGACGCGCGCCTTTCCGCAGACGGAACGATCGCTTGCGCATCCTGCCATGAACAATCCCGCGCGTTTTCTGACGGGCGGGCCAAATCCATCGGAATTGGAGGACAGCGCAGCTTCCTTAACGCGCCTTCGCTCGGAAATGTCGCCTATATGTCGACACTCACCTGGGCCAACCCCATGGTGGAGACGCTCGAATTTCATGCCTTGATCCCGCTCTTCGGCAGTGATCCGGAAGAGATGGGCAATGCCGGGCGTGAAGACGAATTGTTCCAGCGCATCATGGCGGATCCATACTACCAGGAAGCGTTCCCGAGCGCCTTTCCGGATACGCCGGAGGCAAATCTCTATACGGTCACGCGGGCCCTTGCCGCTTTTCAGCGAACGCTAATCACCGCCGACAGCCCCTATGATCGCTACAAATACGGTGGTGATCGTTCGGCCCTCTCGGTCGAAGCGTTGCGGGGCGAAGCGCTGTTCTTCGATCACCGGCTCGAATGCTATCACTGCCATGCCGGGTTCAATTTCACCAACAATCTGGTGACGTCACGCAGTGCGTTCGCGCAGACCTCGTTCCACAATACCGGTCTCGGCGTTATGGGCGGCCTTGCAGAATTCACGCTTTCGTCCCGCGACGAGGGGCGTTTCAGAACCCCCTCGCTACGTAATGTCGAATTGACCGCACCGTATATGCACGATGGCCGCTTCGACACGCTGGAAGAGGTCATCCGGCACTATGCCGCTGGGGGCGACGCAGCACGGCAAGGGAATTACGATCCCAACCGTGACCCGCTCGTTCCCGGATTCACGATTTCGGACTCGGAAGTCTCCGATCTGATCGCCTTTCTCGAAAGCCTTACCGACGAGCGCTTTACCAGCAATCCGGCTTTCGCAGACCCATGGCCGGAGGGACACCCGGCCCGAGCCGGGCGCATCATGCCCGAAAAGCTCGATCATCCCTCGCAAAACAGGAAGGAAACACAATGAAATACCTCGCCTATGGTCTGGGTGCGCTGACGCTTCTCGCGGGAACCTTCGCCATGCAGGAGGCTGCTCATGCGCATGCGACCTTCGAGAACCGGGAAGTCGTGCAAAACAACACGGTCCGCATGGTCACCCGCATCCCACACGGCTGCGCTGGTGAGCCGACCTTGCGCGTCCGAATTGCGATTCCCGACGGCGTTGTCGGGGTCAGGCCGATGCCGAAGGCCGGCTGGGAACTGACGACCGTGACCGGGCCGCTGTCGCAGCCCTTCACCAGCCATGGCCGGGAGATTACTGAGGGCGTGAAGGAGATCATCTGGGAAGGTGAATTGCTCGATGAGCATTATGACGAGTTCATCTTCCGCGCGCGTTTCACGGATCAGCTTCCGGCCAACGAGATGCTCTTCATCCCCGTGGTTCAGGAATGTGCGAGCGCGAGCGAGCGCTGGATCGAAATCCCGACCGGCAACCAGACCCGCAGTGATCTGCGCTATCCGGCGCCCGGCGTGATGGTCCTTCCTGCCGATGGCCACGGCCATTCGCACAGTCATTCACACGGGCATTCCCACAATTGACACGAAAGC
Organism: Saliniramus fredricksonii; assembly: GCF_900094735.1. Taxonomy (NCBI): domain Bacteria; kingdom Pseudomonadati; phylum Pseudomonadota; class Alphaproteobacteria; order Hyphomicrobiales; family Salinarimonadaceae; genus Saliniramus; species Saliniramus fredricksonii. The sequence continues at coordinate 343,085 of NZ_FMBM01000001.1, read as the reverse complement.
GGCGGCGGAGAGCGATCTCCGCCGCCTGTTCGGGCAGAGTACGGGGTAAGAGCATGAACAAGGGTTCCTCGCGATCAATAAAAGCTGTGCTGCTGATCTTGGTAGCGCTTTCCGTTGCTCTTGCGGCAGCCCTTGCCATTTCAACACCCGCCTTTGCCCATGCGCAGCTGCGATCGGGCGAGCCGCCCGCCGGCACTGTTCTCGATGACCCGCCCGAGGATGTGCGGCTGACCTTCAACGAGCCCATCGGCCCATTACAAGCGCGATGGTTTCTGCCTGGCACCTCCGAGCCCGTTGATGTCGAGGCACGGGCATCCGACGCGACGCTGATCGTCACGCCTCCCGAAACACTTCCCGAAGGCACGCATGTTTTGAGCTGGCGCGTCGTCTCCGCAGACGGTCACCCGGTCGGGGGAACGCATGTCTTTTCGATCGGAACGGTTTCCGAGCCTGCGGAGATCGCAGAACAGGCCACCGCCTGGCCGGCAGTCTTGTCCCGGGGTCTCCTGACGATCACGCTCGCCTTCGGCGTCGGAGGGGCTTTCTGGAGAGTGACTTCAGGTGCAGCATCGCCGAGACCGGCGCGGTGGCTGGCATTGAGCACGCTTCCAGCCGCCGGCTTGCTTCTCGCTGCCCAGGTCATGGATCTGATCGGAGGCGGTATAGGAGCGCTGACCGATCTCGCGAATTGGTCGAACACCATCATGAGCCCCTATGGCTATGCGGCGATCCTGGCAGGTTTTGCGGGGCTCGCCGCGTGGATTGCGCTGTTGCGCAGTCGACCCTACCTCGCCGCGATCGCCTGGTTTCTCGCAGCCGGTTCCTTTGCGGTTGCAGGGCATGCGGCGCGGGCCGAACCCGTCATGGTCATGGCCCCGCTGGTTTTTGCCCACGCGCTCGCGATGATCTTCTGGGTCGGAGCTCTGCCGGTTTTGATCTCGGAGTTGAGCCGCCCGGATGCCGTGCAGCGGCTGCAACGCTTCTCGCGGCCGGCTCTACCATTGGTGCTGGTGCTCGTCGGCACGGGCATCGCGCTTACTATACGCCAGGTTGAAACGACGACGGGGCTCATCGAAACGCCTTACGGCATGCTTCTGATGGCGAAGATCGCCGTCGTCTTAGGAGTATTGCTTCTCGCTCTGCGTCATCGCTTCGTCCTTACCCCAGCAATGGCTGCGTCACCGCAGGAGGCGCTCCCGCAGCTCGTACGTTCGATCCGGATCGAGATCGTGGCGATGCTCGTGATCCTCGCCCTGACTGCCGGCTTCCGGATTCTTCCGCCACCACGGGCAATGCCCCCGTCTGTCGAAACGGCGATAGAGGCCCATCTGCACGGACCAACTGCGATGGCGGACATTGTCATGACCCCCGGTCGTGCGGGCGCTAACCACATCACGATCACGCCGCTCGACGGCAATTTCGCACCGATGACGCCGTTGGAGGTAACCGTCTTCCTCGCGCGCCCGACGGACGGGCTGGAGCCGATTGAGATCCGGGCCGAGAAGGACGATGACGGGATTTGGCGGGCCGGCCCGATACATCTCCCTCCCGGTGGCGTATGGGACATGACGCTCGACATCCTCATCACGGATTTCGAGAAAGCCGTCATTGGAACCGAATTGACGTTATTGCCATAATGACGGCTTATGCGGCAGTAACGTTTTCTTTCCGTTTGCTGCTCCCGCCAGCGGATGGTCTGCTTCCGGCCCCGTTCCCGCCGAGACCACGCTGATAAACCGAGAGATCAAACAAGGCGTACGGCAAATGCCACCTTGCACGTCCGAATGGAACTGAAACCGTCGTGTTGAGGAGTAGCTTCAGGTGACCGACGCGATGCGGCTCCACATTCGGATGACCCCGTCCGAGAATTTTCTCGGACGGGGTCATCCGCATTTCTAGAATAACGGATTCAACGTCGCACTCACGGATTACTCCAACGACGTTACTCGGTAACCAATGCCGGCCCTGAACGGCACATCGCGACGATCTGCGAAATCTCATCACCTTCGAGATGCCTGCGTTCAATCAGCCGCTCGGCAACAGACCGAATCGCTTGCGCGTTCTGTTCGACGATCATGATCGTACGCCGCCAAAGTTGATCGAGATCGTTGTCGACGATCTGTTTCAGCCGCGTATCGACGATGAAAAGCTGTTGGATGTCGGCTGTTTCATCAATGCTCGACAGCGATGATCCGAATCCATAGCTGGCATGCGCTCGCACGAGCAGCCGTGTAACTTCGACAAGATCCGCGCTGGCTCCGCTCGACGCCGCCAGCCCGAACATGACCTCTGAGGCTCGCCCCGCAAGACCGATCAGAACCTCCTCCTCAATTGAAGCATGTGTGAAGATCATAGGTCTCGTCGCGAGAACGTACCCCCCGAATCCTGTGTCAGCTTTCGACAACGACACAGCCTTGACGTCTCGGTCGAGGAGTGACGCGACAACCGCGTGCCCGGCCTCGTGAAATGCGATCCGCCGGATCAGATCCGCAGGCCGCTGATCAGGCGGGGACAATACCGCCTTCACGTCGTCGGCTGTAACGTTGCGACCGTGATCACGCGCACGAGCACGGATTTCCCGCACGAAGCGGGCGACGTCTGCGCCCGTCGAACCGATAATGTCCTTTCCGTAACGCTGGTAGTCGGCATCAGGTAGCTCGTCTGCGAGGGCCGATTGCAGCATCGATGCGAGTGCATCCGCGTCGGGAAGCGGGATCTCAATATGGCGATCGAGACGACCGGAACGGCGTAATGCCGGATCGACCAGCTCGGGGTAATTACAAGCCCCCAAAATGATCAGCCCGGGTTCAGTTGATGCTCCATCGATTGATGAGAGAACCCCCGCGCGTAAGGTCTGCCACCAATTCGACCGATCTCGTGTCTTAGACGGATCGATGAAGGCGTCGCATTCATCGAGAAACAACACCGCCGGTTTCTGCTGTTGATGCGCTGTGTCGAAGACTTTCTTCACCGCAAGCATGACATCGCCCAAATGGCCGTCGCCATTCTGTAACCAATCGGCGACGCTCGACGGTACGATGGGGATGTTACAAGTGACGGCAAGTGACTGAGCAAACAACGTTTTCCCACAGCCTGGCGGACCGGAAAGCAGCAAGCCTTTCGGCAGATCGGCAAGAGTGATTTCACCCGCTCGATACCGATCAATCTCACGCGACAGCATCAATCCCCAGGCTTTTGCTTCCCCATAGCCTGACAAATCCTGCAGCTTTGGAACCGCAATCGAACGAGTTCGATTTGCCGATTGCCGCAGCGCATGAAGACGCCGGATCATGGCGGCTGGGTTATCACGAAGACGAATAGCCCCTGCGATCTGATCCAGGGTCAGGCCCGTGGTGAGATCATCGGCGATCACGGGTAGGCTCGTTTGCGTGATTTCCTCGATGATTGCCGACAGATCCTTCGTGTCAAGCGGGCGCAGGACGGCATGATGATCGATCAACCCAACGATGTCATTCGGGAGATGGTTGAATGGCTGATTCAGAACAATCACGAGCGGCTCCCCCCTAATACCAATCCGCATTGAAATTGACTCGGGGGATTCCCTCCGAGGCGCAAATCAGATTCAAGGTGGCGAACGGAGGAGTTCGCCATGGCTGCTTTGCCCTTGCGGGATGATTTTGACGCGGAACGCTGCCGTGCGGCGGCGCGGCGCTCGAAGGATGGGGCGCAAACGCGCCGGCTTCTGTCTATCGCGGCTATCTATGAGGGATCGAGCCGGGCGGAGGCGGCCCGGCTCGGCGGCGTGACGGCGCAGATCGTCCGCGACTGGGTTGAGCGGTTCAACCGAGAGGGACCGGAGGGGCTCGTCGACCGCAAGGCGCCGGGCAAGGCTCCTCTGCTCGGCCCCGATCATCTGGCGGCCCTGGCACGGCGGGTGGACGAAGGACCGATCCCGTCCGTCCATGGCGTGGTGCGCTGGCGGATCGTCGATCTCGCGCAATGGCTCTACGAGGAGTTCCGCATCGCAGCGAGCGAGGACACGGTGAGCCGGGCCCTGCGCAAGATGGGCTATCGCAAGCTCTCGGCGAGGCCGCGCCATCATGCGCAGGACACGCATACCATCGAGGATTTTAAAAAAGTTTCCCCGCCCGCCTGGACGAAATCGCCGCCCACCAGAGCCTCGCGCCCGATGACATAGAGGTCTGGTTCGCCGACGAGGCCCGCATCGGCCAGAAGAACAAGATCACCCGACGCTGGGCCAAGCGCGGAACCCGCCCCTCGGCGCCGCACGATCAGCGCACCGCCTCGACCTACATCTTCGGGGCGATCTGCCCGCAGGAGGGAAAAGGGGCGGCTCTCGTCCTGCCGCGCTGCGACACAAAAGCCATGAACCTTCATCTCGTGGAGATCGCCGCCGCAGTCGCCCCGGGCAAACACGCCATCCTCATTCTCGATCAGGCCGGATGGCACATGGCCAAAGGCCTCGAGATCCCGCAAAACATCACCCTCCTGCCGCTGCCGCCAAAATCGCCCGAGTTGAATCCGGTCGAAAACCTCTGGCAGTTCATGCGCGACAATCTCCTCTCCAACCGAGTCTTCGCCTCCTATGACCAACTCCTCGACCTGTGCTGCCAGGCCTGGAACGCCATCATCGACCAGCCATGGCGCATCATGGCCATCGGGCTGCGAGACTGGGCTCATCGGTTCTGATCATTGCGGGTTGGTATAACAAGCGGGTGGAGGCACTTCTCGCGAAGCCTTTCGTTCGAACTACGACGCGGCACATCGTCGACTGTCACGATTCGATCTCGCATGCTGCGAAACAAGCTCAGCTGACCCGTCAGGTCGCCGATCGCGTCGGCAATCGGCTCGGACCACGAAGCTTCTGGCACTTCGATGAGGAGACAGAATGGTCTCTTTTCCCGAATCGGTTTGAGTACATCGTGCAAACGCTTCGCGATGACCCAGTTCGCGATAACACGTCGCGATGTTTTTGGCGGCTTTGCCGCAGCTTCCTCCTCCGCATCTTCAGCCACATGCGCGTCATCATCATCGTTGTCGTCGTCATAATCAGCATCACGACCACGCGAGAAGTGCTGATTGGCAAGCGCCAGGACATCCTCGGCGGTCTCAGATTCCGAGCCGGTGGATGCGTTGTCTGTCGGGTGATCATCCGGCACAGCCGGATGATCGTGATCAGAAGCCGAGGCGCGGGTCACGTCTCGATTCTCATGTGTCATGATCATGCCCCCTTTTGTGTCGGCCAGTCGCCGAAATCGTCAGGCGATTGCCAAATCGCAGTTTCCGTTGTGTCGAACACAAACCGCGAGCACGCCGCGATCGTCTTGAAATAAACGCCACGTGTGAGCTTCAATCCGGCGTCGTCCGGCACGAGGATCCCGGCATAGCGACCTTCGCTGCGTGTCGCCCAAAATAGCCGCCGCTTTTGATCGTGCGGCTCGGCTCTGACGACACTCCCTTTCTCGATCACATAGCCCCCATTGATCGTTACGATCGAAGCCTTCAAACCGCGCCGCTGTGCGGTTCGTCGGCCACCAATCAGCAAATCACCGTCTCCCGGGACAGGAATCTGCGCGTACTCGGGCCCCACCCACGGCCTCGCGAGAGCGGGAAGCGTGTTGCGGAAGGCAACACAAAGAGATGCCCAGCCGGCTTGCAGAGTTGCGTATTGATCGTCGTCGACACGGGCACCATTCGGGTAATGTTGATTCCGGTCGGGAAGATCGCTCGACGGCCAAAGGGATTGAGCGACAATGCGTTCGAGCGCAGCAGCTTCCTCTCGATCGAGCGGCTTCGCTTGACCGACAATCGCGACGATCCGCAATGGCTGCATCACGCCGAAGCTATGCTGAGCAATGCGTTGCCGAAGAACACCGCCATGCCCGACATAGTTTTTGCCAGCGGGGTTAGTGATGATATAGATCCCAGGCTGTGCTGAGATCGGCGTCGCATTGGAGAAGGTAACGAAGTCGAAAGTGTCGTTCAGCTCGAAAGCTACGAGCTGTCCGTCCAGGCTTCTCGTATATGAGAGAGCGATCTCATCTGAGATCTTGGATTTGCTGTATTTCATGTCTCGATCCTGTTATTGACGCGATCAGGAACCGGCATGCGCAAAGGCACGCCGCGATCCGACGACGCGGTAAGAGCGTTCAAGGAGTTGAAGCGTTGGGGAAGTGCTCAGACGACGCGATGAACCAGCAGATTCGCGTCAAACGGCTTGCCGCCGTCAAAGCGAATCAGGCCGAATTTGCTCATCGTCATGATGATGCGCATCGGGCTTCTCACATCATTGATTACCGCGATGAGATCGCCGAGCTCGCGTGATCCGCCGTGCTCATCGATCGCGGCAAAGACGCGGATGACCCGATCAAGCATCACGCCATCGAAATCACGACACATGCCCCGAAACGGATCGGGCGTCGAACAGGATTTTTGGGCAGGAGAAAAACCGACATACGTGTCGGTGTTGCATGCCGCGCCGGGCATGCTATCGCTATGCGTAACCATTTTAACCTCTAGCCAGGTTGAGATGGCCAGGTCGTCGATGCCGGTTCCCGCCAGCATCGGCGACCGCTTACAAAAGCTCAGGCCACCGCCATGTCCGGTCCGCACGATTGCGAACCGTAACATGAGTAGATGTAGCCTATCTTCCGAGAAATTGCAATAACAAAACTCCAGCGAATACATTTATGGTTAATATGAAGTCGATCGCGTACGATTGGAATACTTTACGAAGCCTCCATGTGCGCAAAAGAAAATGCTTCAAGCACGGATATTTGAAGCCGGGACATCAGCGGCATATGGAGGATTGGCGACTTCAATATTCTCAAAAATATATCGTGATTTCAATGGTTTAAGCATGTCTTTCATTGGACGAGGGCAAAAATAGGCTCTCTGCGGAAGCGACGTTGGGAAGCGCTTTGTGCTCGATCCGGAAGGCCAGCAGAACTTTTCCGTGAGCGTTCAATTCAATGAGGTGTCGGCAATTTGCTTCGTGACGGGTGTCTGTAGGTCGACGATTTGAGCAGCGCATTCGGGACAAGCCCACACGAAACATCGCCAAGTGTTCCATCGGGCCCGCCCCATCACGCCCTCTCCCGGGTCCGTACATCGCAGCCCAGTCGAGTCTGCCGAATCTTGTTGGAAATCAACGGTCGCAGCGATCTGCGAACTTCTCACCGGCTTTCATCATGGCTATCGTGGGCTCTGGCCGAACAGAGAATTCAACCCATAAGCGTTTTGCACGCTGAAGCGGATCTAGAAGAATGACAGAAGCAATCGAAAAAACCCTCTTCAAAGCTGCCGACAAGATGCGTGGGGCAATGGATCCCGGAGAGTACAAGCATGTCGCCCTCGGTCTTCTGTTCCTTCGCTATGTCTCCGCCGCCTTCGAGGCGAAGCGAGCGGAGTTCGCCGAGGATGAGCTGATTGATCTGGAAGATCCGGAGGAATACCAAGCCGAGAGTGTATTCTGGGTGCCCGAAGGGGCTCGGTGGGATCGTCTCGCTGCGAATGCCAAAGCTCACGATATAGGTGTCCAGGTCGATGACGCGATGCGTGAGATCGAGCGTGCGAACCTGCCTCTGCAGGACGCTCTGCCGAAGGTTTTCGGCCGGGCCAATCTCGATCGATCAATTGTCACCGGTCTGATCGAGATGTTCACCAACCTGCAGCTCCATGGCACCAGTGCGGATTTCGATTTGATTGGCCGCATCTACGAGTATTTCATCGGAGAGTTTGCATCGTCTGAGGGGAAGCGTGGGGGCGAGTTCTACACTCCCAAAACCGTCGTCTCGATCCTGGTCGAGATGCTGGAGCCGACATCGGGCCGCGTCTACGACCCATGCTGCGGGACGGGCGGGTTCTTCGTTCAGTCCGAGAAATTCATCAAAGCCCATCAAGGGCGGATCGGCGATATTGCCGTCTATGGTCAAGAGCGAAATCACACCACATTCCGTCTCGCCCGGATGAACCTCGCGATCCGTGGGATTCTCGGCGATATCCGCTGGAACCAGGAAGGTACGCTCAAACGCAACGCCTTTCCGGATGAGCGGTTTGATTTCATCCTGGCAAATCCGCCGTTCAACATTTCTGATTGGGATGGTGATCAACTGCGTGAAGATCAACGCTGGCGGTTCGGAACGCCACCGGTCGGCAATGCGAATTTTGCGTGGATCTCCCATGTCCATCATCATCTGTCAGCAAATGGAATTGCTGGTGTGGTGATGGCAAACGGATCCATGTCCTCGATGCAATCCGGCGAGGGCGACATCCGCAAGGCGATGGTTCAGCAGGATGCAGTTGATGCGATCGTCGCTCTCCCTGGGCAGCTCTTCTTCGGCACCCAGATCCCTGCCTGCCTCTGGATCCTCGCGAAGGATAAATCGAACGGTCAGGTCCTGGGACGAACCCTGCGTGATCGCCGGCATGAAGTCCTCTTCATCGATGCCCGCAAGATGGGAGCTCTGATCCCGGGGAGCCGAAAGCAGAAGCAACTGTCAGAGGACGAGATCGCAAAGATTGCGGATGCCTATCACGCCTGGAGAGGCGAGCACGGAGAGGACGCGTATGCGGATGAGCCGGGGTTCTGCAAGGCTGCGGGAACCGATGAGATTGAGAAGCACAATTTCGTTCTGACCCCGGGACGTTATGTCGGAGCCGGGGCGGCAGAGGAGGACGACGAGCCCTTTCCGGAGAAATTCGATCGGTTGATGGCAGAGCTCAGGGAGCAATTCGCAGAAGGGCGCCGGCTGGAGGTTGAGATTGAGCTGAAACTGGGGGGACTGGTATGAGCTGGCCCCTCAGAAAGATAGATGACGTCGCCATATTCTTGAATGCACGTCGCAAACCCGTGAAAGCAGCTGATCGCGCAAAGCGACAAGGACCATACCCGTACTATGGTGCATCAGGGATTGTCGATTGGGTTGATGATTACATTTTTGACGGGGAGTACCTGCTAATCTCCGAAGACGGGGAAAACCTGCGTTCCCGGAACTCTCCCATAGCCTTTATCGCGAGCGGGAAATACTGGGTAAACAACCATGCTCATATTCTGGACGAACGCGAACCAGGAATCCTTCGTTATCTTTCATGGTCTCTGAATAGAACAGATTTGTCTCCATACATCACAGGTGCTGCGCAACCAAAACTGAATAAGCGAACCCTATCTGAAATCAAAGTGGCGATCCCACCTTTGGAGGAGCGACTGACTATCAACGCCATCCTCGGCGCCCTCGACGACAAGATCGAACTGAACCGTCGAATGGCGGCGACGCTGGAAGAGATGGCCCGGGCGCTCTACCGGTCCTGGTTCGTCGATTTTGATCCCGTGAAGGCCAAAGCTGATGGCCAGATGCCGGCATTCATGGATGAGGAAACTGCTGCTCTCTTCCCGAACCGTTTCGGGGATAATGGGCTTCCGGAAGGGTGGGTGCTACGCAGTTTGGGTGATTTCTTCAAGTTCCAGCGTGGCCTCTCATATAAGGGAAAATTTTTGACTGAGTCAGGGTCCCCAATGATCAACCTTGGCTGTTTCATAGGTGGCGGACGATTCGATCCAACCAAGATCAAAAATTATTCAGGAGAGACAAAAGAGAGGAACTGGGTTCAGCCAGGCGATCTAGTCTTCGCCAACACAGACATGACGCAAAATCGCTTGATCCTTGGGAGTCCACATATTGTTGAGGGCAAACCCAATGAAGCGTTTCTATACAGCCATCATGTTTTTGCGGGACGCCCAACCTCGAATGAGAGCCGAATATGGACAAGGTTTATCTTCTTCCAACTGTTGCAGCCTGAATTTCGGGAGCGTGCGGAAGGTTTTGCAACAGGAACGACTGTCCTTTTCCTTCCTGCCGATGCTGCAGAAGCTCTCAGTTTTCCGGCTCCAGAACTCCCACTTATTCATGCGTTCAATAGCCAAACAGACCCTTGGCTCAAGAGATCTCAGGGGCTCAGGTCTGAGAATCAAACTCTCACCATCCTCCGCGATACCCTCCTTCCCAAGCTGATGTCCGGCGAACTTCGTGTCGGCGAGGCGAAGGAGCAGATCGAGGAGGTGGCCTGATGTTTCGAGTTGACCGTTCCCAAAACCGCCTCTCCCGTCTCGTTCAGAAACGGTTTTCCGACCTGAACCTACGCGAGCGGGACCATCTGCAGGAATGGCTTGCCAACCAGCCCGATGCCTTGGGCGAGGAATTGCTCATCATCCAGAAAGAATTTGACGGTTTCACCGATACCCGGGAGCGTCTTGACCTTCTTGCCATCGACAAGGATGGGAATCTCGTCGTCATCGAGAACAAGCTCGACGATTCCGGCAGGGATGTGACCTGGCAGGCGTTGAAATACACCGCCTATGTTTCCAGCCTGACGAAAACCCAGATCGTCGATATCTACCAGCAGTATCTCGATCGTCACGAAGGGGGCGGCAATGCTGTCGAGCGGATCTGCGAGTTTATGGGGGCGGAGGAACTCGAAGAAACGGTCCTCAACCCGGGCAATGATCAGCGAATGATTTTCATCGCGGCGAATTTTCGCCGCGAGGTGACGGCGACCGTACTCTGGCTCCTGAGCCGGGGCATTCGGGCCCAGTGCTTCAAGGTCGTCCCGTACAGCTTCGGTGAAGAGCTGTTCATCGATGTTCAGCAGATCATCCCGACACCCGAGGCCGCCGACTACATGATCGGGATGACATCGAAGGGGACGGACGAGAAGGTCACGCAGAACGCGCAGAAGAAGCTCCAGAATATCCGGGCGGAGTTTTGGACGCAGGCCCTCGATCAGTTGCGGGCTGACGGGGTTGTGCTTTTTCGCAACATCAATCCGACACGCGATCATTGGCTGAGTGCGGGTTCAGGCGTCGGATCCTGCCCCTATCAAATGGTCTTTTCCCGCGACGAGGCACGGGTCGAGTTGAATCTCCAGCGTATGGAGACCTCCGAGAACAAATGGCTTTTTGACCAGCTTTATATGGAGAAGGACCGGATCGAGGCGGCTTTCGGGGACAGTTTCGATTGGCGGCGGATGGATGACAAAAAGGCGAGCCGAATCGTCTACGCCAAGCCTTTCGACGGGTTCGACCGCGAAAACTGGCCCGCCATGATCGACTGGCTCTCCACGCATATCCGCAAACTGGAGACCGCCATGCGGGAGCCGCTTGCACGCCTCAACCGATCCTTGCGGGTGAGCGAAACCGAGCAGCATGAGGAGGCGTCCTGATGGCATTCGCAACGGAAGACGACCTCGAACAATGGGCCCTCGCTGAACTACAGGGGCTGGGATTCACCTATTCTCACGGTTCCGAATTATCCCCTGAAACCGACAATCCGGCCCGGCAAAGCTATCACGACACCATTTTGTTGCCTCGGCTCGACGCCGCGATTCGACGCCTGAATCCTTCTCTTCCGCCCGAAGCGGTCCAGACGGTACTGAACCGGGTCCGCGACACGGAGTTTGCAGGCGACCTGATCTCCGAAAACCGCCGTCTTCACGCCCTCTTCGTGGGTGGGGTTGCGGTGACATGGTTTGAGAATGGCCAAGAACGCAACGCGATTGCCCGTCTCGTCGATTGGGATGATGGCCAAAATGATTGGCTGGTCGTGAACCAGTTCGAGGTTGCCGGACAGACGGCACGACGCCCCGACATCGTGATCTTCCTCAATGGATTGCCGACCATCGTGGTTGAGCTCAAAGGGACCGAGACCGGCACATTGAAAGGTGCCTATAATCAGATCGAGACCTACAAGGCTCATATTCCGGCGTTGTTTCGGACGAACGCCTTCAATGTAATTTCCGAGGGGGTAACCGCTCGCTACGGCTCGATTTCGGCGAATTTCGACCGGTTCATGCGTTGGCGGACGGTGGATGGTGAGAACCGGGTTGAAGACGGGACTGATCTCGCTCTCCAGACCCTGATCCACGGTCTCCTGACGCCGGCCACGATCCTTGAGCTCATGCAGTTCTGCATGGTGTTTGAGGATGAAGGAAAAGGGCCGATCAAGAAGATTGCCGGCTATCATCAGTTCCATGCCGTCCGAAAGGCGGTCGGTTCCGTTCTGCGAGCCAGGCAGCTCGATGGACGCGGCGGTGTGATGTGGCACACGCAGGGTTCGGGAAAATCTCTTCTGATGGCGTTTCTCGCAGGCCGGTTGATGCGCCATCCCGAGCTTGAAAACCCAACCATCGTCGTCATCACGGACCGGAATGATCTGGACAATCAGCTCTACGCTACATTTTCGCGATGTGAAGAGTTGTTCGGTGAAACACCCGAACAGGCGGAGGACATTTCGGATCTGCGTCAAAAGCTCGGTCGGCGACAGGTTGGCGGCGTAATCTTTGCAACGATGCAGAAATTTCGTCCGGCCAAGGGAGAAACAGAGTTTGGTCAGCTGACAGACCGATCGAACGTCATTGTCTTCGCCGACGAAGCGCACCGGACGCAGTACGGGTTTGAGGCTAAGGTGGACGCGAAGACGGGTGAGACCCGTTACGGTTTTGCGCATTATCTTCGTCAGGCCTTGCCATCAGCGATCCACGTTGGATTTACCGGCACGCCAATCTCGCTCGTCGGCGCCGACACGCAGGCGGTTTTCGGCGATTATATCGACATCTACGATATCGCTCAGGCCGTGGAAGATGGAGCCACGGTCCCGATCTATTACGAGGGCCGGGTGGCCAGGATCGAGCTCGGCGAGGAAGCTGGAGAATTCCTCGACGCCGAGTACGACGAGATTCTCGAAGACGCCGAAGACCAGGGGCTTGAGATCGACGATGAGACCCGCAATGCGATGACCCGGAAATGGTCACGTGTTGAAGCTCTGGTCGGTTCTGAAACCCGTATCGACAAGGTGGTCGAGGATATTCTCAGGCATTTCGACGCACGCCTTGAGGCCATGGATGGCGGGAAAGCAATGATCGTCTGCATGTCACGGCGGATCTGCGTCGAGGTGTACAAACGGATCGTTGCCGCCCGTCCAGATTGGCATGCTGACGAGGATGGCGAAGGTCAGGTGAAAGTCGTGATGACCGGGGCTGCCCAGGACCCATCAGAGTTCCAGCCTCATATCAGATCGAAAGCCCGTCTGGAGACGCTGCGAACCCGCTATCGGGATTCTGCAGATCCGTTCAAGCTGGTCATCGTCCGCGACATGTGGCTCACGGGTTTCGACGCTCCGTGCATGCACACACTCTATGTCGACAAGCCCATGAAGGGTCATGGGCTGATGCAGGCTATCACGCGGATCAACCGGGTCTTTGGCGCCAAGCCCTCGGGGCTCGTCGTCGATTACATCGGGCTCGCCGCTGATCTGAAGGCTGCCCTGAATCATTATTCGAATGCCGATCGCAAGCAGACAGGGATCGATCAAGGAGAAGCCGTTCATGCGTTCCTGACACAGCTCGATATCATGCGGGGCCTGTTCCACGGCATCGATTACATGGCAGCGGTACGCGGCACGCCGCAGGATCGCATCAGGATGCTGCCAGTCGCAATCGAGCATGTGCTGAACCTCAAGGTGGACGGCGAGGTCCCCAAAGATCGCACGGAATCGAAGAAGCGGTTCATGACGGCTGTTGCCGGCCTGGTGAAAGCCTTTCGCATCGCTTCAGGTTCTCCAGAAGCTGAGGAGGCCAAGGACGAGGTCGGCTTCTTCACGGCCATACAGGCCGCAATCCGAAAAATGGATGCCGGTGTTCGTGGTGGACGCAGCATCGATGAGGTCGAACTTGCAATATCCCAGCTTCTGAACCGCTCTGTCGCCTCGACCGAGATCATTGATATCCTCGAAGCAGCCGGGATCGATCGCCCCGATATAGGCGTCTTGAGTGACGAATTCCTGATGGGGCTGAAAAACACCCCCCACAAGAACCTTGCCGTGGAAGCTCTGAAGAAGCTGCTGAATGGCGAGATCCGCACACGGACAAAAACGAACACGACCAAGAAGGAAGCATTCTCGAAACGTCTCGAAGAGGCCCTGGCGAGATATCACAATCGCAGTGTCGATGCGTTGCAGGTGATCCAGGAGCTCATCGCCATCGCGAAAGAGCTGCAAGAACAGCCGGAAGACGGGCTGTCCCCAGAAGAGGTCGCGTTCTACGATGCGTTGGCTTCAAACGAGAGTGCCGTGGAGTTGATGGGTAACGAAGAGCTGCGCATCATCGCCACGGAACTGGTCATGACCGTGCGCGAGAACGCCCGGGTGGATTGGTGGCGACGCGATGATGTGCGCAAAAAGATGCGTGTCAGCATCCGACGCATCTTGAGAAAGCACGGCTTTCCACCAGATCTTCAATCTGAGGCGATCAAAAAAGTCGTGCAGCAAGCCGAGGTCCTCGCCAGGGAAATTGCATGAACACCTTCCGGCCTGCCGATTACTCTGGGTTTTGCGTGACGTGTGCCGTCTCGGATGAGCCGATTTTCCGTTATCCGTGTTGGTTCAGCCGCATAAATGCTATTTTGACAGGTTACAGGATCAGGCTCTAGAACGTAGACTATAAGAGTGTTATAACAAAACATGAACATCGCATGGGTGAGGAACTCAAACGCTTGTGCGATAAGGCTCAGATTGCGATTGGCGACCTGCTTTTAAGTAAAGTACCTGTTAGATTTAATCTTCTTACATCGTTATCCCGTCAGAAATTATTTACCATAGGTTGTTTTTCGTTTCAATTACTCGACTCTTCGCTGGGCAGAAGGGGCGCCCTCACGCTCAAACGCAATAATGCATCCGCTCTACCCACCGGATATGGTTCGGTGGCGATCGCCCGTCGAGGTCGATCTATCGATATTGACCGCTCGGCTGGATGGCGTAGTGTCAATGTGATGGTTCGAACTGATCAAAACCGTTGAAAAAGCTCTTCATTTTCGGGGATGACTGCGAGAGGGCGACGAGCGAATGAGAAAACCCGGATCAGTTGATCAATTGACAGAGCTTGGCCGCGTACGGCTTTCCTCAAGTTTTTTCATGCGGGATTTTCTCTTTTCGGATATTGCCGCGATCCACGGATTATCAAACGTCCCTGATGATCCCGATCTTGCGATTGCGGTGGGTATGAGGCTCTGCGAGGACCTGTTGGAACCTCTTCAGGATAGATTTGGCCGAATTGCAATCCGATCTGCTTATCGTTCGCCTGAAGTAAATGGTCTCGGCAACGCTAAAGGATATAATTGCTCATCGAACGAGGCCAACGCAGCAGGCCATATCTGGGATCGACGAGATGCAGGCGGCCAAATGGGTGCTACCGCGTGCATCGTCTTGCCTCGTTTCTGGGATCGTTTCCAACAGGAGGGGGATTGGCAGAAACTGGCCTGGTGGATTCATGACCATCTGCCCTATTCAAGCCTATACTTTTTCCCGCGATACTGGGCTTTCAACATCAACTGGCACGAATCTCCGAAGCGTCGGATCGACAGCTACGTCAAGCCAAGGGGCTGCCTGACCAAGCCAGGGATGGAAAACCATTCTGGTCGCCACGATGATCTTTGGCGGGGCATTGTCGAGTGCCAATGAAAGTGGTTCCAGCGACCAGGGTCCGTTCGGGAAATCGCCTTCCCGATGCCGCCGGACGTGATCAGAATGGAGTTATCGAGGGTATTTCGTAGGTGTTTTTGCTGGTTTGAGCTATGCATATGGCATTTGAGCCGTTGATCATCGCCAGTATGAGAGAAGCAAAAGCACGATTTTCAACCAAAGTACCTGTTAGGTTTAATTTTCTTACATCGTCATTCCGTCAGAATATATTTATCAAAGATTGTTTTAAGTTTTGGTTGCCCGGTTCTTCGCTCGGCAGGACGGCCACCTCACGCTCTATCGTAAAATGATTTCGGTCTACCCACCGGATATGGTTCGGTGCCGACCACCCGGCGGGCCGATCGATCGATGTTGACCGCTCGGCTGGATGGCGTAGTATCAATGTGATGGTTCGAGCTGATGAGAACCGTTGAAAAACCCCTTCATTTTCCGGGGCATACGCATTGGGAGTAGCGAGTCCCTCCTCCGCTACCAACGTTTTCAATGACTTAGGCTTGTCGCGGGTTGATTCGGTCTTCATTGGGACGGGATTGGGGCGGCGAATCAAAACGGTGTAACATTATCTGGTCGCTAGCCGCCGGTACGGCAGTGCGGATCGCTGATCGCTTGCAGCAGTCAAGTCAATCTCCCAGCGCGAGAAGGTTTTTTGATGCTCGCAAAACGCGAAGAGCTGGTGCAGGCCGAGGTTAAGCAAATCTGCAAGCATCGCCGCACCGGGCTCTAGAATTCACATGATGCGATTTTTGCCCGTACGCCTAAGGGTGAGCGCCGCCTTGTCAGCCAGCCTGTTGAAGTGCGAGCCATGGGGATGTCCCTATGGCTATCACTATGGCAGGTGGGCGGGACCGAACCTGCCCGCGAGCATCGTCTTCGAGAACCGAAGGTCCGCATAGCAAATCTTGGGCAGCATCAGCCGCTGAACCGCCAATGCGAGCGCTTCGCCCGCGAGGGCCTGGAGGTGAGCCTCTCCACCGCCGCCGACCAGGTCGGTGCCGCGGCCTGTCCACGATCTTGTCGAGGCCCACGTCTGTGCAAGGTCGAAGTCTGCGCGGCGCAGCGGCTGCACGGCGACGACACCACGGTTCCGGTGCTCGCCAAGGGCAAGACAGTGACAGGCCCCCAGTGGACATATGTTCGCAAGTGGAGAGATCAAGCCGGTCGAGGCGGCCATCACTGCGGCTGCCCGCAAGCTCCTCAGCGTGGTCAGCGCGATGCTCGCAAACGGCGTCGACGACCGCGCAGCCCCGGAAATCTGATTACAGTTGCCGGCAAACCACGGGCGTTTCAAAACTCATTTGCTAAATCGAACGTTCATGGCCAGATGGGCAAGCCCTCTAGCCCCGCGGTTTCCGCGAGGCCACACATCAGGTTCGCATTCTGCACCGCCTGGCCGGCCGCCCCTTTGCCGAGGTTATCAACCACGCCCAGTGCGATCACCAGGTTGCGCTCTGGATCGGCAGCATAGCTGACAAAGGCAAGGTTCGAACCGCTTGCCCATTTGGTCTGCGGCGGCTTGTCGATGACGCGCACGAAGGCACTATTGTTGTAGAAGCGCCGGGCGGCGTCCAGACACTGATCTGTGGTCGCACTGCCACGGCAGTACATGGTGACGAGGATGCCGCGGGTCATGGGCACCAGATGCGGCGCAAACACCAATCCGGCGGCGCTTGCGCCGCTCAGCCGCTCTATCGTCGTTGTCATCTCCGGCATGTGGACGTGCCTCAGCAAGCCGTAAGGCACGAGATTCTCGTTATTCGCCGCAAAGGAGAACCCGCCTCCTCCTCCCCGGCCTGCACCGGAGATGCCCGTCTTTGCATCGACTACGATGTTTCCCGGTTCGATCAAACCGTTGACCAGCAACGGCGCCAAGGCGATTTGTGTGGCCACCGGGAAACAGCCCGGGTTGGCAACGCGGGTCTGGCCTTTAATTTCATCTGGCCAGACATCTGCCAGTCCATAGGTCCAGCCATCGACATAGCGGTGGTCTCCGCCAATATCGACGATCTTTACGTCCCTGGAGACGCGCGCCAACGCGTCGGCCGATGCGCCTGTCGGCAACGAAGCGAACAGCACGTCAATCTCGGGCAAGGCCACGGGGTCCCACCTCTCGATCACCAACTCGGCGAGCTTGCCCGGCAACCCGGGGAAGTGATCGATCAAACGGCTGCCAGCGCTTCCTTCACCCGCAGCGTAGACCAGCTCGAAATGCGGGTGGCCCGCGATCAGGCGCAGCGCCTCGCCTCCGCCAAACCCACTGATTCCGACAATTCCGACGCGAATGCTCATCTTGATTTCCATTCTTCAGGATCAGTGAAAGACCAAGGCCAAGGCACTGACTGCGCCGGTCCGGGTCAAATCGCAAATGAACGCCGCCATCATCACGCCACCTTTCCAAGGCCGATGGTCTCGCGCGGCACATAAATGGCGAACACTGCAGCAAGTGCTGATAGCGCCGAGGCGGTGAACCATACGTATACATAGCTTCCGAAACCGTCAAAAAGGTACCCGCCCACGAAAGCACCTGCAGCGGCACCCAGAGCATGCCCGCCCGACAACAAGCCCATTGCCACGCCCATGACCTTTACACCCAGATGCGAAGCGACCAGGCCTGCGGTGACCGGGACTGTTGAATAATCAACGACGCCGAACATGACAGCAAAGACGAACAGCCATTCGATCGTCAGATCAGGCAGCATCATAAGAATGACGAACGTGGCCGCGCGCAATGCGTAAATCGAGGAAAGCAGGAAGACCTTGTCTACGCGATCCGATAGATATCCGGCGAGGATCATGCCTCCAAGGTTAACCGCCGAAAGAAGCCCGTAATACCAATCCGCATTGAAATTGACTCGGGGGATTCCCTCCGAGGCGCAAATCAGATTCAAGGTGGCGAACGGAGGAGTTCGCCATGGCTGCTTTGCCCTTGCGGGATGATTTTGACGCGGAACGCTGCCGTGCGGCGGCGCGGCGCTCGAAGGATGGGGCGCAAACGCGCCGGCTTCTGTCTATCGCGGCTATCTATGAGGGATCGAGCCGGGCGGAGGCGGCCCGGCTCGGCGGCGTGACGGCGCAGATCGTCCGCGACTGGGTTGAGCGGTTCAACCGAGAGGGACCGGAGGGGCTCGTCGACCGCAAGGCGCCGGGCAAGGCTCCTCTGCTCGGCCCCGATCATCTGGCGGCCCTGGCACGGCGGGTGGACGAAGGACCGATCCCGTCCGTCCATGGCGTGGTGCGCTGGCGGATCGTCGATCTCGCGCAATGGCTCTACGAGGAGTTCCGCATCGCAGCGAGCGAGGACACGGTGAGCCGGGCCCTGCGCAAGATGGGCTATCGCAAGCTCTCGGCGAGGCCGCGCCATCATGCGCAGGACACGCATACCATCGAGGATTTTAAAAAAGTTTCCCCGCCCGCCTGGACGAAATCGCCGCCCACCAGAGCCTCGCGCCCGATGACATAGAGGTCTGGTTCGCCGACGAGGCCCGCATCGGCCAGAAGAACAAGATCACCCGACGCTGGGCCAAGCGCGGAACCCGCCCCTCGGCGCCGCACGATCAGCGCACCGCCTCGACCTACATCTTCGGGGCGATCTGCCCGCAGGAGGGAAAAGGGGCGGCTCTCGTCCTGCCGCGCTGCGACACAAAAGCCATGAACCTTCATCTCGTGGAGATCGCCGCCGCAGTCGCCCCGGGCAAACACGCCATCCTCATTCTCGATCAGGCCGGATGGCACATGGCCAAAGGCCTCGAGATCCCGCAAAACATCACCCTCCTGCCGCTGCCGCCAAGGTCGCGTCCGTCAAGCTGGTGTAATTTTCTGGATGGCCTGAGGTCATGATCAGGCGGCTTTTGTGGTTATGCTGAGGATGGGATCGATCTCCTCCTTGTCGATCTGTGCGAATGCCTCGACCATCATGTAGCGGCTTGATGTCTGCCATTCGTCATTCTGCTCGAAGAGCACGGCGCCGATCAAACGCATGATGGATGCTTCATTGGGGAAGATCCCGACGACGTCGGCGCGTCGCTTGACCTCCTTGTTCAGACGTTCAATTGGGTTCGTGCTGTGCAGTTTGGTGCGATGCTGGCGCGGGAATGACATGTAGGCCAGCACGTCGTGCTCGCTGGCATCCATGAGATCGGCCAGTTTTGGCCAGCGCGGGCGCAGTTGCTCTGCGACCTTGCGCCAGGTTTCGCCGGCATGGGTGCGGTCGGGTTGATCGAAGGCCTGTCGGATGGCAGCGGCGACGACAGTATGCTGACCACGCGAGACATGGGCCAGGGCGTTGCGCATCCAGTGGACGCGACAGCGTTGCCAGGTTGCTTCGAAGACCCGGGCGATGGCGGCTTTGAGGCCTGTATGCGCGTCGCTGATGACCAGTCTGACGCCCCCCAGGCCGCGAACGCGCAGGGATCGAAGGAACTCGGTCCAGAATGTCTCGGCCTCGGACGGGCCGATACCGAGGCCGATGATCTCACGGCGTCCCTCGGTGTTGGCGGCCACGGCGATTATTGCGGCGACTGGTACGATCCGTCCGCCCTGGCGCACCTTCAGATAGGTGGCGTCGAGCCAGAGATAGGGCCATTCGCCGGTGAGCGGGCGGTTCAGGAACTCGCCGACACGTTCGTCGATGTCCTTGCACAGCTTCGACACCGTGCTCTTCGAAATGCCGCTCAGCCCCATGGCCTGCACCAGCTCATCGACGCGACGGGTCGAGACACCACTGATCCACGCCTCCTGGATGACGGCCACCAGCGCCTGTTCCGAGGTCTTGCGCGCTTCGAGAAAGCCCGGGAAGTAACTGCCTTGACGCAGCTTGGGAACCCGCAGGTTCAGCGTGCCCAGACGGGTATCGAGAGCGCGCTCTCGATACCCGTTACGCCACGTTGTGCGTTCGCCGCTGCGCTCGTGCTTGCCAGCGCCGATCAGGCCTTCGACATCCGCCTCCATGATCAGCTGCAGGACGGCCTCGGCAACGCTGCGCAGAAAGTCTCCCTGATCGTGCTTGGCCAGAAGTTCGGACAGGTCCATGTTCGTCTTGGTCATCGGGGTCTCCATGTGGTCCGGGGTTGAAGTCAGCAAACTCCACCTCGACCATACACCTCGATGGCCACCCAGGATCACACCGTTGACGGCACTGAAATTACACCAGCTCCTTGGACGCTACCATTCTCCGCCGCGCCGGATTGCCGAGGTGCCTGCGACGTCGAATACGGCCCGCGCGAGATCCGTGCCGAGGTAAACGCCTGCCGTTGTCGTGTTGCGTGCCATGAGACGCTCAGCCTCGGAAAGCGGTACCCCCGTCTTCCCGCGTTCCCACAGCTCGGAAAGCGTCGTGCGCATTCCGGCGGTCGCCAGCTGCAAAGTGCCCTCGGCTCTCTCCAGCACGCGCAGAATGGCGGGATGTGAAAGCAAGGGCTGCTGCGAGTGGCGGTCTCTTCTTCCACCAAGTTCACGCCGTACTTCATCGATCATGCGTCGCGCCAGTCCCAGGTGAACGACCGTGGCAGAGGTCGAAATGAACCATATTCCGGGCGAGCATATGGCCCAGGGAAAAACACCGATCGCCTTCCCATCCGGCCATTCGAAGGTGTTTCGATAAGGAACCGTCACATCTTCAAGGATAACGTCATGACTGCCCGTCCCCGAAAGACCCATGGCGTCCCAGGTCGTATCGATGCGTGCAGAAGAGGCCGGGACGAGCGCAGCCACGGGCCGAATGGCGCCGGTTTCATCGGCCAGCGGCACGAGACCTCGACATAGGTCGCGGCCATGCAACCTGTCACATAACTCCAACGTGCGCTGATGCGAAGACCGTCGGCCGTATTCTCCGCCTGGACCGAAGATGGCGCGTTGCTCCACGCGCAGCATGCGCCGGGATCGGAGAGGACGTCCCTGGCAAAGCCACGGTCCCCGAGTGACTGGACAATTGCATTGGCACCGGCACCATGCATCACCGTCCATCCGGTCGAGGCATCGGCTTCGGCAAGCGCCAGACCCATATCGAACCAGTCGACAAGCGCCCCCCCGAGGCCACCGAACTCGGACGGGTACAAGATCCGATAGGCGCCCGCAGCTTTCAGCCGGTCCGTAAAGTCATCGGCAAGCTGCCGAGAATCCTCGAATTCCCGCCCGCGGCGACGTGCTTCTTCGCACAGGCCGGGCAAACTTGCCCGAAGCGTATCGAGTGTCGGAGCGATCGTCATCGTGAGGTCCTTGGTCTTGCTTGCGTCCCGGTGCAGGAAGGGGGAACGTGCTGAGGCGAGGTCAAACAACGCGGGAGCGAAAAGATCTGATCGGGTCCGGTCGTTCCCTTGGAATTGGATCTGGATTCAGGCGCGGTTCGGACAATTCAATTCACCGGTGTTGAGGGGTACGCGGTACAGGCAAGAGGGCTCCGGGTCAGCCGGTCTGCTTGTAAAGCGGCGTGCTGAGATACTTGAACCCGGAGTCCGGAAGAAGGGTGACGACCGCCGCATCCGGTGGCAGCTGCCTGGCGACGCGCAGCGCGGCGACCAGATTGGCCCCTGAAGATGGCCCGGCGAATATGCCTTCCGCTTTCACCAGAGAGAGGGCGCCTGCGAAGGCTTCCGCGGTCGATACCGTGACGATTTCCGTGGCCAGATCCGGGTCCCAATGATTGACGATAAATCCCGCTCCCATCCCCTCGATCGAATGACTGCCCGGTTGACCGCCCGACAGAACGGGAGATTCTGTCGGTTCAACCGCAATCACCGAAATATTCGGATCGCACCTTCGCAACTCGGTGGCGACGCCGCGCAATGATCCGCAACTCCCGACGGAATGCACGAAAGCGGATATATGCCCGCCGGTCTGCTGCCAGATTTCCTCGCCCAGTTTATTGTATCCGGCGAGCATGTCCTGATTGTTCATCTGATCGGTGCCATAGGTATCCGGCAATTCGCTGAGCTCGCGCGCCTTCTCGATCATTTCCGTAAACAACGCCTTGGTGCTCCCTCCCCCATTGCTCGGGATCAGGATCAGTTCGGCGCCGAGCGCGCGCATATG
Organism: Saliniramus fredricksonii; assembly: GCF_900094735.1. Taxonomy (NCBI): domain Bacteria; kingdom Pseudomonadati; phylum Pseudomonadota; class Alphaproteobacteria; order Hyphomicrobiales; family Salinarimonadaceae; genus Saliniramus; species Saliniramus fredricksonii. Next base: position 320,553 of record NZ_FMBM01000001.1, on the reverse strand, counting down.
GTTCGGTTTTTCTTCGCTGAAGGCATCCGCCGTCACGATGAGAAGGGGGTAACCCTTTGACACGTATACTACTGCATTGACTCCAACGCTTGGAACCCTCGTGAGCGTGCCGCGATGATGGCGTTCGGGTCGGCTCGCCAGACAAACGGCTTGGGCTGCTCGTTATGCTCGGCGATGAACCGGTTGATGGCGGCCTGCAATTCGGTGACTGAGCGGAATACGCCATGCCTGAGGCGCCTGCGGGTGAGCTTGGCGAAGAACCCCTCGACGGCGTTGAGCCAGGAACTGGAGGTGGGCGTGAAGTGGAAGGTCCAGCGGGGATGGCGCGCAAGCCATTCGCGGATCTTGGCGTGCTTGTGAGCGGCATAATTGTCGATGATCACGTGGATGACCTTCCCGACCGGGATGTCGCGTTCGAGGGCGTTGAGGAAGCGGATGAACCCCTGATGCCGGTGGCGTTGCATGTTTCGGCCGAACACCTCGCCGGTCAGGACGTTCAGCGCGGCGAAGAGCGTGGTCGTGCCGTGGCGCTTGCAGTCATGGGTCATGGTCGCGCCGCGGCCCTTCTTGATCGGCAGGCCCGGCTGTGTGCGGTCAAGCGCCTGGATCTGGGACTTCTCGTCGAAACTGAGGACGACGGCATGGGCGGGCGGTGCGACGTAGAGCCCAACAATGGCGTGAAGCTTCCCGGCGAAGGCGGGATCGTTGGAGAGCTTGAAGCTGCGCCAGCGGTGCGGCGCCAGACCATGCGACTTCCAGATCCCCTGCACCGTCGAGACAGCGAGGCCGGTGGCCTTCGCCATCGCCCGCGCAGTCCAGTGGGTGGCCTCGTGTGGTGGCGGCTTCAGCGTCATTTCGACAACCTTCGCAGCGCGCTCGTCCGGGACCGGCGCTTTGCCGGGCGGTCGGGTCTTGTCGCGGAGAAGGCCGTCGAGGCCCTCCGCCATATATCGCTCCTGCCACCGCCAGACCGTGGTCTTCGCCGTGCCGGTCGCGGCCATGATCGCGTTCGTGCCGGCGCCGTCCCCGCTCAGCAGCACGATCCGGGCGCGCCAAACATGCTTCTGCGGCGCGTTGCGGTCTGCGGTGATGGCCTCAGGACGGCGTCTGTCGTCGTCGCTGAGCGTGATGGAAATTCCTGTTAGCATGCCGCAGACTCGCACGCGACACGCTCAAATGGATTCCTGATTCAGGACGCATATGTATCGGTCAATCCACTCTTATGACCGTGGTCAAGGGTAAAGATCAAGCGGCTCGTGCCCCGCGTCCCTGCGCAGGATCTGATCGTCGTTGATCGGCAGCGAGGTGACGGGACGGTCCTGAAGACGACGGTCGATCAAGCTCTTATCCGCAGGTTGGTTACCGCACTTCCGTAATCCGTCTCGGGCCATCCCTGTCTAGCGTCGGGCGTCGAGCTGGTGCTCGGCCACATAGTGGATACGGGAGTTCCCCACCGTGGACGTCCCGTCGCCTCGCTGCCGCAATTGGCATCAGCGGTCACAATCCCGGTGGGGCCCGAGACACCGATGTTGTCGACTGAGCGATCGGTGCTGTGACCATCGGGTCCTCCGTTATGCAATCGGGCGCGGCTCGACCTCGCGGCCAATCGCCCAGAGGAAGGCGGCCATCTCGCGGGCGATCGCGGCGATTACAACCGGGCCTTTCTTGCCACCTGTCGTCATCCGGCGATACCGCTTGCTCAGACGGACCTGCGCCTTCCAGGCTATGTCGCGCACGGCCTTGGGCAGGTTCTCCAGGCGCTTGCGGATCGTCTCGGTGACGCGCGCCGGATGGCGATAGCTCCAGACGCCCTCGACAAGAACGCGGCGGGCCCGACGATTGCCGGCGAGCGTGAGGCCGCCGCGCTTGACGCTCTCGCCAGTCGAGCGCTCGGAGGGCACCAGGCCGAGAAAGGCCATGAGCTGGCGTGGACTATCGAAGCGGCGGACGTCGCCGACCTCGACGGCGAAAGTAGCAGCGACGAGGATTGAGACGCCGCGCATGGCCTGATAGGCGGCAACCAGCGGCGCCATTGACCATGCCGGCACCAGCTCCTCGATGTGAGTGTCGAAGCGCTCGAGCCGCTCGCGGGCGTCGCGCACGGCGTCGACGTAATCCTGGAAGACGATCTGCTGGGCCGAAGGCTCGAATTTCTGGGCGGCAAGCCAGCGTATGTGGGCGGCGCTCCAGTGCTTCCGGCCCGTGAAGATCCGGCCGTGGCGCAGGAGAAAGGACTGCAGCTGCTGGCGCTTCTTGCGCAGGTCATCGCTCGCCGCTTCAAGGGCGCGCACGAGATCGCGCATCGCCTCGTGCACGTCGTCGGGCACCCAGATGCCCGTCAGCTCGCCCGCACGCAGCAGCCGCGCGAGGGTGACCGCGTCCCGCCGGTCCGTCTTCACCCGTTCGCCAGCCCGCTTCGGGATCAACGAGGGTGCGACGACCTCGCAGACGTGCCCCATAGCGGTGATCTGCCGATGCAGGCCATAGCCCGTCGGGCCCGCTTCGTAGCAGACGTGCAGGCGCCCGTACCTCTTCTCCAGCTTGCGCACGAGGCGCTCGACAGAGGCCGGCGTTGTCTCGATCTCGCCGAAATACCGCACTTCGCCTGTGCGACCGCCCTCCGCAACCGCGATGGCGTGCTTGTTCTTCGAAACATCGACACCGACGTAGACGATGCTATCCTCTCCCATGGTCCGCCCTCCTTTGCTTGGGGCTCGGCTCGGCCATTCGAGCAACCCCCGTATGCTCAAGCGCGCAAAGGCTAAGGGCGGGCCGCCCCTCGCACCACGGTCATAACGTCTAGAATTCACATGATGCGATTTTTGCCCGTACGCCTAGGGTGAGCGCCGCCTTGTCAGCCAGCCTGTTGAAGTGCGAGCCATGGGGATGTCCCTATGGCCGCCATCAACCGCCGAAAGCGCCCGCGCCCGCAAATCCATCGAAAGTGATTTTCCCATCATCGCCGTCCCGATTTCCGTCGTGGCGACAATGGATCAGTTCATCACCGATTTGGGAATCCCCCACCGCGATTCAACAAGGAAGGGCGTCGCGCTAGAATCCCTGCGGAAGCCACAAGGCGATCCACGGAAACAGGATCAGGAGGCCAACCAGGATCAGCGAGCAGAAGATGAAGGGGATTGCCGCGAGATAGATGTCGCGCATGGTCGTGCCCGCGGGAGCGACGCCCTTCATCACGAAGAGCAGCAGCCCGAAAGGCGGCGTGGTGAAGCTGATCTCCAGCGCGAGCAGCATGATCAGTGCGAACCAGATCGGATCGTAACCGAGGCTCAGCGCCAGCGGGAAGAAGATCGGCACCGTGAGCAGCATCATCGAGATCTGCTCCATGAACATGCCCAGCACCAGCAGCACCGCGAACATCGCCAAAAGCATGAAGACCGGCTCAAGATCGAAACCCGTCGCCCAGTTGATCAGCCCGCGCGAGGCGCCTGAAAAGGCCATCAGCTGGCTGAACGTCGCCGAGCCGAAGACGATCAGATAGGCCATCAGCGTGACCCTGAGGGCGCCTTCGAGGGAACGCTTCAGGGCCTGCCAGGTCAGGCTGCGGAAGATCGCCGCGAGGATCATCACGCCAAGTGCGCCGAAGGCGGCCGCCTCCGAAGGCGTGGCGATCCCGCCCATCATCATCGCGACGATCACGATCATCACGCCGACCATCGGCAGGATGTCGCGGGCGATCAGCACAAGCTTCTCGCGACCCGTGAGCGGCGCCACCTCATAGGGCGGCGCGGCGCTCGGGTCGATCTTCGTCTGGATCCAGATCGTCGCAAGATAGAGGCTCGCGAGCAGGAGACCCGGTATGATTCCCGCGATCAGAAGCGCGCCGATATCGATCTTGGCCAGCGTCGCCAGCAGCACCGCGAGCGCCGAGGGCGGGATGATGATGGCGAGCCCGCCCGTGCCGAGGATCGGCCCGATCGACATGTTGTTCTTGTAGCCGCGCCGGTTCATCTCCGGCACCAGCAGCGAGCCGAGGAGGGCGGTGGCGCCCATCGATGATCCCGACAGGGTGGCAAAGCCCGTCCCGCCCAGAACCGTCACATAGGACAGGCGCCCCGGCAGACGCCCGAGCAGACCGTCGATGGCGTTGAACATGCGCCGGCCGAGTCCCGTATGGAAGAACACCTCGCCCATCAGGAGAAACAGCGGGATCGGCACCAGTGCGAACGAGGTCAGCGCACCCAGCCCGTTATTGAGCAGCTGGATGACGCCGCGTTCGCCGCCCATGAAGATCCACGCGCCGAAGATGTTCGCAGCGAGAAAGGCGAGCGCCACCGGCATGCCGAGCGCCATCAGGACGATGATCGTGCCGAGAAGCAGGGCGAGCGCCTCGTACCATTCCATCATTCGTGGATCCCCGCTTCGCCGGAATGCAGCAATTCCCGCCCGAAGGCGAAACGCGCGAATTCCACGGCCATCAGGCCGAAACTGATTGGAAAGGCGATGGTCAGAAGCCAGCGCGGGAAGAAATAGGCACGCACGTCGAAATCGTTGCGCGCAAGGTTGAGTTGAACGAGGTCGATTCCCTTCCAGGTGAGAATCGCGCAGACGACGAGGCAGCCGAAGGCGACCAGCCGGCTCAGGGCCCGCCGCAGCTTTGGCGGCAGGGCGGCGGTGACGAGTTCGATATGCACATGCCCCTTGCGCCGCACCAGCCAGGGCGCGCCGAGCATGGTCATGTAGAGCAGCGCGTATTCGGAGGAGGTGAACAGCCAGGCCATCGGCTGGAGGCCGAGATTGCGCATGCCGACGCTGACGATGATCGAGATCATCAGCCATGTGAGCATGGCGGCGGCCACAAGCGCCATCAGCGTGACGAAGGCATCATAGCCGCGCACGACCCATCGCAAGGCGCCCGACATGAAACACACCTCGAAGATTTGTCAGGGGAATTCGCCGGGCACAAGGCGTGCCCAGCGATAAATACCGGCGCGGCTCACTGCGCCGCTTCGAGATCGTAGAAACGCTCGATCAGCGTATCGTAATGGGTGAGCCCCATCGGATGCTCTTCCATCTGCTCGCGCATGCGCGCCCAGGTCTCCTCGCGGGCCGCTTCGAGATAGCGCGCCGCCGCGTCGCCCTCGAGCGAGAAGGTCGTCATGCCGCGCTCCTCGAGAATGGCAAAGTCCTCGTCGCGTTTCTCGCGCAGGGCCTCGACGCTGGCGCGCTCGTGCTCGATCGCCGCCTGCTGCAGGATTTCCTGCGCCTCCGGGGTGAGTTCGTTCCAGCTCTCCAGATTGACGATCACGCCGAGATCGGTGGAAAAGAAGGAGGGTTCGATGCGGTAGTTCAGAAACTCGTCCCAGCGCAGATCGACGAGGCCGATCTGGGTCCAGCCCGTGGCATCGACAGTGCCGCGCTCGAGCGCCGAATAGACATCCGTGGTCTGGATATCGATCACCTGTGCGCCGAGATAGTTGGTGAAGAAGGCGTTGTAGACCGGGTTGCCGCGCAGGCGGATGCCCGAGACGTCGAGATTGCCCTCGGCATCGAGCGCGGGCTCGTTGACGGTCCACAGATTGTAGGTCACGCCCGAATCGAACCAGCCGAGATAATAGACCCCCATCTTCTCCTGATGGATCTCGTTGACCAGATCGATGCCGCCATTCTCGCGCGCCTCGATCGCGGTGACGTTGGAAGCCACCAGCGCATCGCGCTCGGGGAAGGCGCCGGCATAGAAGCTGCCGGGCGAATAGGCCATATCAACGATCCCGTCGCGCACCGCATCGGCCTGCTGGAACATGCCGATCGCCTCGGGACCGCCACGCACGTCGATCTGGATCACGCCCTCGCCGCGCTCGTTGACCATGTCGACGAAGGAGAGGAAGCTCTGTGTGTAGATCAGGGTTTCGGGAAAGGCGTGCACGGCGCTGATGCGCTGCTCGGCCATGGCTCCGGAAGTCATCAGCGCAGCCATACCGACGGCGGCGCCTGCAAGAACGTGTTTCATGGTCTACTCCCAGTCAGGGGCTTTGCGCCCCGTTCTTGATGAGGAACGCGCCCATCGCGCTCCCCGTCCGCGCCGGAGCCGTGGCCCCGGTCGAAATCCCCTTACGCACCCACCTCGCGCGGCCAGGCCCAGGGCCGGGCTGCGCGCCGCGCCGCGATGAAATCCCTGATCTCGCGTTCATGGGCGCGGGTCAGATCGATATCGTCCCAGCCATTGATCAGCTTGGTGCGCCAGACCGGATCGATCTCGAAATCGATGACCATGTTGCCCGCCGTGACGGTGCAGCGATCCAGATCAATTGCGAGATCACCCGGCATCGCCGCCAGCAGCGCATCCGCATCCGCCTCGGTGAGGCGGGCGGGCAGGAGCCCGTTATTGACCGCATTGCCGGCGAAGATATCGCCGAAGCTCGGGGCGATCACCACGCGAAAGCCGCCATCGACCAACGCATAGACCGCCGCCTCCCGCGAGGAGCCCCCGCCGAAATTGCGCCGTGCGACGAGGATCGAGGCGCCCGTCGCGGCGGGGTGGTTGAGCGGGAAATCCGGGATCGTCGCCCCATCGCCATCGTGGCGCAGATCATGCAACAGGAACTTGCCGTAGCCCTCCGAGCGCGGCGCAGACATGAAGCGCGCGGGGATGAGCTGGTCGGTATCGATATTCTCGAAGGGCAGCCCGACGGCAAGGCCCTGATGCCGCGTCCATCCCGCCATCACAACCTCCCTGCGAGCATCGGGCGCACATCGGCGAGATGCCCGGTCACGGCGGCAGCAGCGACCATGACCGGCGACATCAGATGTGTGCGCGCGCCGGGCCCCTGACGGCCGCGGAAATTGCGGTTGGTCGTGGAGGCGCAGCGCTTGCCGGGTGCGACGATATCGCCGTTCATGCCCACGCACATCGAACACCCCGCCGCGACCCATTCAAGCCCGGCCTCGGTGAAGATCCGGTCGAGCCCTTCCGCCTCGGCCTGCGCCTTGACGAGGCTCGAACCCGGCGAGACCATCCCGGGCACCTGCGCCCGGCGCCCTGACAGCACGGCGGCAGCCGCACGCAGATCCTCGATCCGGGCATTGGTGCAGGAGCCGATGAAGACCTGATCGACGGCGATCTCGGACAAGTTCATGCCCGGGCGCAGAGCCATGTAATCGAGTGCTGCGCGAATGCGCTGCGCCTCCGATGCGGAACCGGCCCGCGCCGGATCGGGCACCGATTCCGTGATCGGCAGCGCATCCTCGGGGCTGGTGCCCCAGGTGACGATCGGAGCGATGTCCTGCGCATCGATCACCACCTCGCGGTCGAAGACGGCATCGGGATCTGAGACAAGCGCGGCCCAATCCGCGAGCGCCTGTTCCCGCGCCGCGCCCTGCGGGGCGAAGGGGCGGTTTTCCAGATAGGTGAAGGTGGTGGCATCCGGCGCCACCATGCCGCAGCGCGCACCGCCCTCGATGGAGAGGTTGCACAGGGTCATGCGGCCTTCCATGGAGAGCGTACGGACTGTAGAGCCGGCATATTCGATCGCCGCGCCGCGCCCGCCATCGGTGCCGAGCCGTGCGATCCAGGCCAGCGCCATGTCCTTGGCCCCGACGCCCGGCGACAGCGCGCCTTCGAAACGAATGCGCATGCGCGCCGGTTTCTTTTGCCAGATCGTCTGGGTGGCGAGCACATGGGCGACTTCCGTCGCGCCGATGCCGAAGCCGAACACGCCGAAAGCGCCGTGCGTGGCCGTGTGGCTGTCGCCGCAATTGATCACGAGACCAGGCAGGGTCAGCCCCTGTTCCGGCCCCACCACATGCACGATGCCCTGGCGCGGATCGTCGAGCCCGAACAGCCGGAATCCATGCCGGCGGGCATTCTCCTCCAGCGTCGAGACCATGCGCGCGATGGCGGGATCGGCGATCGTCCGACCGCGCCCGCGCGTGGGGACGTAGTGATCGGCCACGCCGAAGGTCAGATCCGGCTGCGCCACGCCCTGGCCCCGCTCGGCCAGTTTGCGGAACGCGTGGTGGGAGCCCTCATGCACGAAATGCCGATCGACGAAGAGCAGCGACGCGCCATCCTCGCGGGCATGGATTTCATGCGCCTGCCAGATCTTGTCGAACAGGGTCAGAGGGGCAGTCATTCGGCAGCCTCCCCGCTCTGTATCGATGACTTGCCGGCAGCACTCATCCCCTGCTGCGGCGTGGTGACGGGCAACCAGCGCCGTGCGCCGGGCTCGCCGACCCGGTCGAGGGTCATTTCGAGGCGGTAGCGATCGGGCCGGTAGAGTGCGCTCAGATGTTCGACGCCGCGGCCCTGCGCATCATGCACGACGCGGGTGAGCGCGATCAGCGCGGCGCCGGTGGCGAGATCGAGCGCCTCGGCGACATCCGGCGTGGCGAGCGTCGCCGAGATCGATTGCGTCGCGTGATCGACCCGCACGCCGGAGCGCTCAAGCAGGCGAAACAGCGGCGTCGTGGCGAGATCGGCCTCGGAATAATTCTGCGCCACATCCTCGGGGACATGGGTGGTGAGATGCGAAAACGGCGCGCCCTCCATCATGCGCACGCGCACGGCCCGCTGCACCCGCTCCTGCGGCCCCAGATGCAGCGCCTCGGCGATGGCGGGCGGCGGCGTGCAATAGGAGAAGGCGAGAAGCCGCGCCGTCGTCGCCTGGCCCATGGCCACGACCTGCGGCATCAGCGTGGCGAAATCCGCCGTGATCGCCTGATGAGGCTCGCGTGCGCGCACGATCGTTCCGCTGCCCGCGCGCCGCTCGACCAGCCCGTCCGCCACCAGCCCGTCAAGGGCGCGGCGAATGGTGACGCGGGAGACGGCAAAGAGCTCGGCGAGCTTCAACTCACCCGGCAGAGCCGCACCGGCAGCATGCGTGCCGCTGACGATCTCGTCGCGCAGGAGCAGGTAGACCCGCTGCGCCTTGCCGCCATCCGGCGTGAGAATCGCCCCTGCCTGCTCCACCTGACACCCTCGCGCTCGTCTGCCCGACATGGATTTCGCAACGCTCATGGTATCCCGCAAAAGCAGGAATGCAAGTATCTTGTATCATCCGACTTGCGTAAAATGTCTTTTTTATCACGATATGATCTGTATTATAAACCAGACAGGATAACGCCGCGCCGGCGGTGACGAGGGAGACAGCCATGCCGATTGTGACCGTGACCGTGCTCGAAGGCTATGACGCGGATACGCGTCGTCGTCTCGGCAAGGCGACGACAGATGCGGTGCGCTCCGTCGTCGCCGCACCGGCGGAAGCCGTCACCGTGATCATCGACGAGGTGGCGCGCGAGAACTATCTGCGCGGCGGCGAGCATCGCAATCCCGGCCCGCCGCGCCCCGATCCGGCACAGATCGTCCACGATTTTCTCGCCGCCATGGAGGCGCGCGATCTCGATCGGGCGAAAGGCTTTCTCGGAAAAGGCTTCGAGATGGTGTTTCCCGGCGATGCACGCATGACCACGCTTGAAGAACTCGTCGCCTTTGCCGGACCGCGCTACCGGTTCGTGAAGAAGACCTACGAGCGCTTCGATCCGGTGCCGGGCGGCGATGTCGCGATTGTCTATTGCTTCGGCACGCTCCACGGCGAATGGCCGGATGGCGAGGCGTTTTCCGGGATCCGCTTCATCGACCGGTTCGAGATCTCGGAGGGGCGCATCGCCCGCCAGCAGGTCTGGAACGATATTGCGGAAGTGGTCGCGCATCAGGGCAAGGGGGCGGGCGCATGAGCCGCGATATCGACCCGATCACGCTCGCCGTCCTCGCCGGGCGCATGGAGCAGATCGCCGACGAGATGGATGCGACGCTGTTCCGCTCGGCCTTCAACCCGATCATCGCCGAGGCGCATGACGCCTCCCACGGGATCTATCACGCCGCCACAGGCGACACCCTGGTGCAGGGCAAATCCGGCCTGCCGATCTTCGTCGGCGTCATGGCTTTCGCGGTGAAGGCCGTGATCGACAAGGCGGCGCGTGACGGCGATCTCGCGGATGGCGACATCTATATCTTCAACGATGCGCATCTGGGCGGGACGCATCTCTCCGACATGCGGCTGGTGCGCCCGTATTTCCATGAAGGCGAATTGTTCTGCTATCTCGCCTCGGTGGGGCACTGGCATGATGTCGGGGGCGCGGTGCCGGGCAATTACAACCCTTCTGCCCGCGAGGCCTTTCAGGAGGCCTTCGTGCTGCCGCCGGTGAAGCTCGCCCGCGCCGGCGTGATGCAGCAGGACGTGATCGACATCCTGATGCGCAATACCCGCCTGCCGCAATCAGCCTCGGGTGATCTCAACGGCCAGATCAACGCCCTCGATCTCGGCGTCAAGCGCCTTGATGCGTTGCTGGCCGAATACGGCGCCGCAACGGTGCGCGCCGCCCTCGCGGCGCTCAGCGACCGGGCCGAGACGCTGATGCGCGCGGAGGTGGAAAACCTCCCCGATGGACGCTGGGAAGCGGAAGATTTCCTCGACAATGACGGGATCGAGGACACGGCTTTGCCGATCCGCGTGGCGCTGGAGATCGCCGGCGACAGGCTGAGCCTCGATTTCACCGGCTCCGCCCCGGCTGCGGCGGGGCCGATCAACATCTCGGAAGGCACCGCCATCGCCTGCGTCTATGTGGCGATCAAGCATATCTTCCCGGACCTGCCCGCCAATGCCGGGGTGATGCGACCGCTCGACATCACCATCCCGCAGGGCTCGATCCTCGCGGCGGAATTCCCCGCACCGACGGGGGGCTATACCGAGACCATCCTGCGCATGATCGACGTGATCTTCACCGCCGCTTCGCAGGCCGCGCCGGAGCGCGTCGTCGCCAATGCCTATGGCACGATCAACGCGCTCTCCATTGCCGGGCATCGCGGCGACGGGCGGCGCTGGGTGATGTTCAGCTTCTATGGTGGCGGCCATGGCGGCACGCCGGAGGGCGACGGGCTCAACCACGGCAATGCGCCGATCTCGACCGCGACGATCCCGCCGGCGGAAATCCTGGAAGCGGCCTATCCGGTCGCATTCCGGCAATGGGCGCTGCGTCCCGACAGCGCCGGCGCGGGATGCCATCGTGGCGGTATGGGGGCGATCTATGAAATCGAATTGCTGGAGCAGAGCGCCGAGGCCTTCCTCTTCGGTGAACGCGGGCGCTTTGCGCCCAAGGGCGTCGCGGGCGGGGGCGAGGCAGCGCTCAACCGGTTCAGTTACCAGCAGGATGACGGGTTCCATACACCGCCGCTCGCCTCCAAGATCGTCGGTATCGCCTTGAAACGCGGCCAGCGCGTGCGGCTCGAAACACCTGGCGGGGGCGGCTACGGCCCGCCCGGTCAGCGCGAGCCGCAGGCCATCGCCCGCGACGTGGCGCGCGGGCTCGTCAGCGAAGAACGGGCCGATGCGGATTACGGACGCGGCTGGCGGGAGTATGCGAAATGAAGCGCACGCGCATGATCGGCGTCGATGTCGGCGGCACTTTCACCGATGTCTTCTTCCTCGACGAGGCCAGCGGCGAGGCCCGGGTCGCGAAGGTTCCGACCACACGGCCCGACCAGTCCGGTGGCTTCCTCGCCGGGATCCGCGCCCATGGCGAGGATCTGGAAGGGGTGGCCAGCGTCGTCCACGGTACCACGGCGGGGACGAATGCTTTGCTTGAGCGCAAGGGCGCGCGCATCGGCGTGATCACCACGCAGGGCTTCCGCGACGTGCTCGAGATGCGCCGGCGCGACCGTCCGCGCACCTGGGGCCTGCGGGGCAATTTCGAGCCGGTGGTGGCGCGCGAATTGCGCATTGAGGTGCCCGAGCGCACATTCGCCGACGGCACGATCGAGCAGGTGGTCGATCTCGACGCCGTGCGCGCGGCGGGCGAGCAACTGCTGTTGCAGGGCTGCAAGGCTGTGGCCGTGCTCTTTGTCAATTCCTACGCCAATCCGGCCAATGAACAGGCGGCGGTGGAGACTCTTCGCGCCTTCTGGCCGAACCCGCATGTCTCGGCATCGAGCGAGATCCTGCCGGAGATCCGCGAATACGAGCGCTTCTCCACGACCGCCCTCAACGCCTATCTGCAGCCGGAGGTCGCCGGCTATCTCGGGCGGCTCGCCGGGGCGCTCGACGAGGGCGGGTTCGGCGGTGAATTCCTGATCGTGCAATCGAATGGCGGCGTCATGGCCGTCGATACCGCCTGCCGCCTGCCGGTGCGCACGGCCCTGTCGGGCCCCGCCGCCGGGGTGATCGCCGCGGGATACATTGCGCAGAATGCCGGTTTTCCCAATGTGATCACCGGTGATATGGGCGGCACCTCCTTTGACGTCTCGCTGATCGCCGAGGGCAAGAGCGTGCTCAGCCCGCAGACCAGCATCGATTTCGGCCTCGTGGTGCGCACGCCCATGATCGAGATCGCCACGATCGGCGCCGGTGGCGGCTCCATCGCCTCGGTGGACAAGGGCGGCCTGTTGAATATCGGCCCCGAAAGTGCCGGCTCGGATCCGGGCCCCGTCGCCTATGGACGGGGCAACACCCGCCCCACGGTGACGGATGCCAATATCGTCTTGGGGCGCATCGATTCGCAACGCCCGATCGGCGGCGGCCTCGCCAGGCTTGATCTCGAAGCGGCGCGCGCGGCAATCGCCGAACATGTCGGCAAGCCGCTCGGGCTGGATATCGAGGCGGCGGCGGAGGCGATCATCACGGTGGCCAATTCCCGCATGGCCGGCGCCATGCGCCTCGTCTCCATCGAACGCGGCTTCGACCCCAAGCAATTCGCCTACATGCCCTTCGGCGGCGGCGGTGCGCTGCATGCCTGCGCGCTGATCCGCGAAGTCGGGCTCGCCAGGGCCATCGTGCCGCGCTATCCGGGCGTGACTTCCGCCATGGGCTGCGTCATCGCCGATATGCGCCAGGATTTCGTGCAGACGGTGAATGCGCTCACCACGCAGGTTGATGTGGACGGGCTCGCCGCGCTGATGCAGGCGCATGTGGATGCGGGTCTGCGGCTGATCGATTCCGCCGGAATCAGCTTTGCCGGGCGCGAGATCATTTTCGAGCTCGACATGGCCTATCTCGGCCAGACCCACACCGTCGCCGTGCCGCTGCCGGTTGCCCTCGATGCCGCTCACAACGTCGCCCCGACCACGCGCGAGGCGATCCAGGCGGCCTTCGATACGGCCTACGAGCGCGTCTACGGGCGGCTCCTCCCCGGCGGGGTGACGCGGGTGCTCAATCTGCGCAGCGCGGTGATCGGGCAGCGCCCGAAATTCGATCTCGCCACCCTTGCGCCCGGGCCCAATGCCGATGCCGGGAAGGCGCAGCGCGGCACGCGACCGGTCTTTGCCGCAGGCGCCTGGCACGAGGCGACGATCCTCGATCGCCTGGCTCTGCCCGTCGGCACGGTGATCACCGGCCCGGCCATTCTGGAACAGGCCGATACCACCATCTTCATCGAGCCTGATCATCGCGGGCGCGTCGATACCTTCGGCAATGTCGTGATCAGCCGCGCGGATGCGGCGGATAGCGATACACAAGGAGCCTGACCATGGCACGGATCAGCGCGATCGACCCGCGCCGCACGGCGCTCCTGACCATCGATCTGCAGAACGATTTCCTGCATCCGGAAGGCGCCTATGGCCGGGCCGGCCAGAGCTCGGAAGCGATCGCGGCCCTGCCGGCACGCATCCGCCCGCTGGCCGATCGCCTGCGCAAGGCGGGCGGACACTACATCTCGGCCCAGTTCACCCTGGTGCCGGGACGCGACGGCGAGCCGCTGATCTCGGCCCATCTGAAGGAACTGCGCCCCTTCCTCGGCAAGGGCGACTTTCTGCCGGGCGCCTTCGGGCACAATCTTGTCGCGACCCTCGCGCCCGCCGATTTCACCATCGAGAAGGTCGCCTACAGCGCGTTCTACCAGACCCGCCTTGAATTCGTGATGCGCGAGGCGGGAATCGACACGCTGATCATCGGCGGCATCGTCACCAATGGCGGCGTCGCCAGCACCGTGCGCGACGCGCATCTGCGTGATATCGCAACGATTCTCCTCAGCGATGGTTGCGCCGCCTTCCGCGAGGAGGTGCACGGGGCCACGCTGGTTTCGCTGGACAGCGTCACGCAGGTGATGAGCTGCGTCGATACGCTCGCCATGCTGGGGAATGAACCATGACCACGCCCACTTTGAAGACGCGCCTGGGACAGCCCGATATCCTGATCGCCCCGGGCGTCTATGACGGCCTCACCGCATCACTCGCGGAAGCGGCAGGGGCGCAGGCCCTGTATCTGTCGGGCGCCGCCGTCGCCTATACCCGGCTCGGACGCCCCGATATCGGGCTTACCTCCATGACCGAGATGGCCGATACCATGGCGCTGATCCGCGACCGGGTGGCGCTGCCCGTGATCATCGATGCCGATAACGGTTTCGGCAATGCGCTCAACGCCCAGCGCACCATGCGCGTCTATGAGCGCGCCGGCGCCTCCGCCCTGCAGGTGGAGGATCAAAGCTATCCCAAACGCTGCGGCCACCTCTCCGACAAGACATTGATCGCGACCTCGGAGATGGCCGGCAAGATCGCCGCCATGGCTGATGCGCGGGCAAGCGACGAGACGCTGATCATCGCACGTACCGATGCCATCGCCGTGGAGGGGTTCGAGGCGGCGATCGAACGCGCCGAGGCCTATCTGGCGGCAGGCGCCGATATGCTCTTCATCGAGGCCCCGCGCTCCGGCGAGGAACTGCAGCGCATCTGCGATATCTTCAAGGGCCGCGCGAAACTGATGGCCAACATGGTCGAGGGCGGGCACACCCCCATCACCGCCGCCCCCGATCTCGAAAAGCTCGGCTTCGATCTCGTGATCTTCCCCGGCGGCATCGTGCGCGCGTTGGCCCGCACGGCGGAGCAGTATTATGCCAGCCTGATGGCCAACGGCTCGAACCGGCCCTTCACGGAGCACATGTTCGATTTCGCAGAGCTCAACCAGCGCATCGGCACGCCGGGTCTGCTCGCCGACGGCAAACGCTATGATGGCGGGGCTCAGTAATAGCGCAGATCCTGGGTCTTGCCGGAGAAGATCCGGTAGATGAAGCTCGTATAGAGCCCGATCAGGGGCAGCACGATGCAGGCGCCGATGAACATGATCATCAGCGATTCATCGGCGGCAGCGGCCTCCCACACCGTCATCTGCTCGGGCACCACATAGGGGTAGAACGAATAGGCCAGCCCGTAGAAGGCGAGAAAGATCACGGCGATCGCCCCGGAAAACGGTGCCCAGCTGAGCTGGTCGGTATGGTTGGGCAGCACCTTCAGCACATGGTGCAGGGCGATGATCAGCGCTCCCGTGATCAGCGGGATCGGCGCGAGCATCAGAAGATAGGGCATGGCGAACCACTTCTCGAAGATGCGCTCGGAGACGAGCGGCGTCGTGATCGAGACGGCGGCAAGCCCGATGGCGCTCAGCCACAGCGAGACTCTGGCCCAGCCCACCGCACGCTCTTGCAGCGCGCCCTCGCTCTTGAGGATCAGCCAGCCAGCCCCGATGAAGGCATAGGCCGCAGCCAGCCCCACTGCGACGAGCCCCGCGAATGCGACATTGACCAGCGTGCGCTCGAAGCCGAGGATGTAGAGCCCCAGCATGTAACCCTGCGAGAGCGCGGTCAGCAGCGACCCGCCGAAGAAGGCGCGATCCCACCAGACTTTCTGCGCCGGATCGACCTTGGCGCGGAAATCGAAAGCGACACCGCGCAGGATCAGCCCGAGCAGCATCACCGCCACCGGCAGGTAGAGCGCCCCGAGAATAACGCCCTGCGCGAAGGGAAAGGCGACAAGCAACAGCCCGACAGCCAGCACCAGCCAGGTCTCGTTGGCATCCCAGAACGGGCCGATCGAGGCGATCATCCTGTCCTTGTGCTGGCTTGTCAGCCCGGACAGGATGCCGACACCGAGATCGTATCCGTCAAGGATAACATAGAGCAGGATCGAGGCACCCATCAGCCCGACAAAGGCCACGGGCAGCCAGGATTCACCTCCGAATAACGCGTCCATTGTTGCATCCTCTCACATTCGTATTCAGGCCGGCCGTCTGCTGCAGCGCGCTCTCCCCTCTCCGCATGGGAGAGGGGAGCCCCGGCATCAATTGCGACGCCAAAAGCGTCTGCCGGCCATTGCATCGGACGCTCACTCCGCCGGAACCGGTCCGGCGATGCGACCGCCGCCCTTTGCGACGCGGACCTCCGGGGTCACCGCCTGGCCGAGAGTGGCCGAGGCGCCGTCGCGGCGGGCGAGGTGGAACAGCGTCCAGACATAAGCCGCCGTCAGCGCCGCGTAGATGGCGAGATACATGGCGAGCGTCGAGGCCACCATGCCGACCGGCGTCGTGGTGACGGCTTCCGCCGTGGTGAGGACACCGCTGACCAGCCAGGGCTGGCGCCCGATCTCCGTCACATACCAGCCGGCCACCGTCGCCACCCAGCCGGAGAAGGTCATGGCCACGAAGCCGCGCAGCATCCAGGGCGGGAGCGTGCCGCGACGATAGAGCTGCCAGCCGCCATACCAGGAAGCGACCAGCATCAGCATGCCGATCCCGACCATGATCCGGAAGGCAAAGAAGACGGGGGCCACGGGCGGATGCGCGACCGAGCCGTCCTCGCGCACGAAGTCATTCAGCCCCGGCACCACGCCGGCGGGATCATGCTTGAGGATCAGGCTCGCGCCGTTGGGGATCGCGATCTCGAACCGGTTCTCGCGGGCCTGCTCATCGGGCAGCGTGAACAGCACGAGAGGCACATTGCCGCGCGTCTCCCAATTGCCCTCCATTGCTGCGATTTTCTGGGGCTGGTGCTCCAGCGTGTTGAGACCGTGCATGTCGCCGGCGAAGATCTGGGCCGGGATCAGCAGCGCGGCCATGACAACACCGGTGCGCAGCGCCTTGCCGACGCCCTCCGAGCGGTCCCCGCGCAGAAGGCGATAGGCCGAGACGCCCGCGACCAGGAAGGCGACGGTCAGGCCCGAGGCGAGCAGCATATGCGTCAGGCGATAGGGCATGGAGGGGTTGAAGATCACCTCCCACCAGTCGGTCACGAACGCCACGCCGTCGCGCATCTCGAAACCCTGGGGCGTGTGCATCCAGGAATTCAGCACGAGAATCCAGAAGGCCGACATGGTCGTGCCGAAGGCGACAAGCACGGTGGCGAGGGTGTGGATGCGGTTCGAGACCCGGTTGAACCCGAACAGCATTACCGCGAGGAAGGTCGCCTCAAGGAAAAACGCGGTCAGGATCTCGTAGGCGAGCAGCGGCCCGGCCACATTGCCGACGCTCTCCATGAATCCCGGCCAGTTGGTGCCGAACTGGAAGGACATGGTCACGCCCGAGACGACGCCGAGCGCGAAGGTCAGGGCGAAGACCTTCACCCAGAACTTGTAGGCATCCATCCAGGCCATCTCGCCGGTGCGGTTGTAGCGCAGCTTGAAGAAGAGCAGCACCCAGCCGAGCGCGATGGTGATCGTCGGAAAGAGAATGTGGAAGGTGATGTTCGCCCCGAACTGGATTCGGGACAGGATCAGAGTGTCCATCATCGTGAACGCTCCTCGTCATCGGAGGAGGGGGGATCATTGCGTTTGCCGGAAAAACCGAGACGGTCCCGGAATTCCAGCACGCGGGAAATCTTCGAGCCGAGCTTCATGAGTTGCACCAGCCGCTCGGTCTCGATGGCGCGCATGTCGGCATACCAGTCGGTGAGCATGTCGATGAGATCGTGCATCTCGCGCATGCGCTCCTGTGCATGCCGCTCGAATTCCGATTCCGGGCGCTCCATCAGGGTTTCGCGCAGGAGCGAGAGCGTCGGATCGATCTCGCGCTTCTTGCGCTCCTCGATCAGCGTGCGCACGATCACCCAGATATCCTCGGGCGTGCCGAAATACTCGCGCCGGTCGCCCGGCTTGTGGCGCAGGCGCACGAGGTTCCAGGCCTGGAGCTCTTTCAGCCCCATGCTGACGTTGGATCGCGACACGCCAAGTGCCTCGACGATCTCGTCCGCATTGAGCGGTTCGGGGGAGACGAAGAGCAGGGCGTAGATCTGGCCGACGGTGCGGTTCACACCCCAGCGCGAGCCCATTTCTCCGAAATGCAGAACGAATGTCTGTACCAGCGGGGGAAGGTTCATGGCCTTTTGCGTTTCACGCCTTTCCGGAATTTCAGTTATTTCTGAAATATCGGAAGGCGGCGAAAAAAGGCCATGCGACCCGCTGTCGCTTTCCCGACGCGTGCAGCGATGGCGTCGCGGGCGTGCCCGCGCGCTTCACGAAGCGCGATGTGGGGTCGGAATCCCGGTGCCGCTCAGGTGAGACCTTCCCGCGTCACCCAGTCGAGGGTCTTGTCGAGGGCGCGTTCGAGCCGGTCGAACAGGGCGTCGATCTCTTCCTCGGTGATGATCAGCGGCGGGCAGAGCGCGATGCGGTCGCCGGCGAGCGAGCGCACGATCAGGCCTTCCTCCTGGGCGAAGGTCACCGTCTTCGCCGCGACGCCTTTCTTCGGATCGTATTGCCGCTTCGTTGCCTTGTCGGCCACGATCTCCATCCCGGCGATCAGTCCCATGCCGCGCGATTCACCGATCAGGGGGTGCTGTTCCAGCGCGGTGACGCGGTTCTGGAAATGCGGCGCGCGGGCACGCACCTTCCCGACGATATCCTCACGCTGGTAGATCTCCAGCGTCTTGATTGCCACCGCGCAGGAAACCGGGTGGCCGGAATAGGTGAAGCCGTGGCCGAACACACCGATCTTGCGGCTCTCGTCCAGCATGGCCTGATACATGTCCTCGTTGAGCATCACCGCGCCCAGCGGGGCATAGGCTGAGGTGATCGCCTTGGCGGCGGAGATGCTGTCGGGGCGGATATCGAGGGCGGTAGAGCCGAACATCTCGCCCAGACGCCCGAAGCCGCAGATCACCTCGTCGGCGATCATAAGCACATCGTAGCGATCAAGCACCGCCTGGATCTTCGGGAAGTACCCCGCCGGCGGCACCACGGCTCCGCCCGCGCCCATCACCGGCTCGGCAATGAAGGCGGCGACCGTATCGGGGCCCTCGCGCAGGATCTGCTCCTCGAGCTCGGCGGCGAGACGGGTGGAGAATTCCTCCTCGCTCTCGCCCTCATGTGCGAAGCGGTAATGGTGCGGGCAGGAAGTATGCAGGATATTGGCGATGGGCAGATCGAAATCGGTATGGTTGGCCGGCAGCCCCGTCAGCGAGGCGGAGGCGACGGTAACGCCATGATAGCCCTTGAGCCGGGCGATGATCTTCTTCTTCTGCGGGCGCCCGCGCGCGTTGTTGTAATACCAGACCAGCTTGACCTGGCTGTCATTGGCCTCCGAGCCGGACGAGGTGAAGAACACCTTCGAGACCGGCACCGGCGCGATCTCCTTCAGCTTCTCCGCGAGCTCGATCGCAGGATCATGGCTGCGCCCGGAAAACAGATGCTGGAAGGGCAGCTTGAGCATCTGCTCGTAGGCCGCTTCGGCCAGTTCCCGGTTCGAATAGCCGAGCGAGGTGCACCAGAGCCCGGCCATGCCCTCGAGATAGGGCTTGCCCTCGGTATCGTAGACCCAGACACCCTCGCCGCGCTCCAGGATGAGCGGCCCGGTCTCGCGGAAGGCCGCGAGCTGTGTATAGGGATGGATCAGGGTTTCGACATCGCGGGTGGCGAGATTGGACAGCACGGGAACCTCCTTCGACGGAACACATGAAGGGTACCCGGCTCGCGCGCGCATTCAATGGCGATTATCACGAAGGCGCGTGCGATTCCGGGCACCGGTTCCGGATTCAGGCATCCCGCCATGTCCCGGCTGCGCGCCCGAGCACGGTGGCTGCGAGTAGCCCGTTGCCGGAGAGATATCCCGCATCACCGGTACCCGAGACCCCGCAGGCAGCGCCGCCTGCGGCGCGCAGATTGGGCAGGAAGCCGCCGTCGCGATGGCGGACGCGGCCCTCACCATCGGTCTCCAGCCCGCCCTGCGTGTGAAACAGGGCCCCCGTCACCCTTACGGCCCGATAGGGCGGCGCGAGTGGCGGCACGTGGCTCAAATCGCGCCCGAAAACATCGCTGCCACCCTCGCGGGCCCGTGTGACCTCGTCGAAGGTTTGCTCCAGAGCATCCCGTGGCACGCCGATGATCTGCGCGAGCTCCGCGATCGTCGCGGCCTCGCGGATGGCGCCCTGGCTCTGAGCATCGCGGAAATCGGCGAATTGTGCGGCGATGCCGGCGATGCGTTCGTCGAAGATGCTGAAAGCCTCGCCGCCGGGGCGGGCGAGCACGGCGCGCGCGGCTTCCGAATAGCCCTGCGCCTCATTCCAGAAACGCCTTCCCGTGCGATCGATCTGAAACCCGCCTGCGCCGATCACCGCCCAGGTGATCAGGATCCCGTGGGGATGCGCGACATTTCCGTGTCCCTGATAGGCGCCCGGATGGCGGATCCGTGCGCCAAGTGCCTCACCCCAGAGCATCGCCTCGCCCTGGTTGCCGCCATGACCGAAATACAGCGCATCGGCGATATCGGGCAGATATGCGCGCACCATGTCGGAATTACCGCCGAAACCGTTGCAGGCGAGCACGAGCTTGTCGCAGCCGACACGTTCGATCACACCGTCGGGGCGCCGCATCGTGACGCCCGCGACGCGTCCGGACACATCCGCATGCAGATGCGTGACACGCCGTTCGGTGATGATGTCGATTCCCGTATCCTCGCAGGCCGTGCGCAGCCGGTCGACGAGCTCCCGGCCCGAGCGGCTCGGCAGGCCGTGCATGCGCCGGTGTGAATGGCCAGGGTAATCGAAATCGGCGACGAGGCTGAAGGGCAGATCGTAGCGATCCGACAGCCATTCGATCAGCGACGCAGACCCGCGTGCCAGACTCTCGACCAGCGCGGGATCATTCTCGCCATGGGCCTTGCGCTGGATATCGGCGGCGAAGGTTTCCGGGTCGTCGTCGATGCCGATTGCGCGCTGAAAGCGTGTGCCGGCGGCGGGGATAAGCCCGGCCGAGAGCGCCGTCGAGCCGGATGGCGCGGCATCGCGTTCGACCACGAGGATATCTGCGCCCCGCTCACGGGCGGCCAGCGCCGCAACCATGCCGCAGGCGCCAGCGCCGACGATCACCATGCCGGTGTGGAAGTCGGCAGCGAAGCCTGCAGCGACCGTCTCGACGCCGATCTGCGGAGCGCCGGGGATAGCCATGGCCGGCCTCAGCTGTCCATCTTGAGCGCGGCGATGAAGGCTTCCTGCGGGATCTCCACCTTGCCGAACTGGCGCATGCGCTTCTTGCCCGCCTTCTGCTTCTCGAGCAGCTTGCGCTTGCGGGTGGCGTCGCCGCCATAACATTTGGCGGTCACGTCCTTGCGCAAGGCCCGGATGGTCTCGCGGGCGATGACCTTGCCGCCGATCGCCGCCTGGACGGGGATCTGGAACATGTGCGGCGGGATCAGCTCCTTGAGCTTCTCGCACATGGCCCGCCCGCGGCTCTCCGCCCGCGTGCGGTGGACCAGCATGGAGAGCGCATCCACCGGCTCGCCATTGACGAGGATCGACATCTTGACGAGATCCTCCTGCCGGTAATCCGTGATCTGGTAATCGAAGGAGGCATAGCCCTTGGAGATCGATTTCAGCCGGTCGTAGAAATCGAAGACGACCTCGTTCAGCGGCAGATCGTAGACGACCATGGCGCGCTTGCCGACATAATTGAGATCGATCTGCAGGCCGCGCCGCTCCTGGCAGAGCTTGAGCACGGCGCCGAGATATTCGTCGGGCGTCAGGATCGTGGCGCGGATCCAGGGCTCCTCGACATGCTCGATCTTCATCACGTCGGGCATGTCGGCGGGGTTGTGCAATTCCTGCTCGCTGCCGTCACGCATGATCAGCTTGTAGACGACCGACGGCGCGGTCGAGATCAGGTCGAGATCGAATTCGCGCGAGAGCCGCTCCTGCACGATCTCCAGATGCAGCAATCCGAGGAAGCCGCAGCGGAAGCCGAAGCCGAGCGCGGCGGAGCTCTCCATCTCGAAGGAGAAGCTGGCATCGTTGAGCCGCAGGCGGCCCATGGCGTTGCGCAGATCGTCGAACTCGCCGGCATCGACCGGGAACAGGCCGCAGAACACCACCGGCTGGACCGGCTTGAAGCCCGGCAGCATCTGCGCGCAGGGGCGCTTCTCTTCCGTGATGGTGTCGCCGACACGGGTATCGGCCACTTCCTTGATCGCGGCGGTGATGAAGCCGACTTCGCCGGGGGCGAGCTCCGCGACGTCGAATTTCTTGGGGCGGAACACGCCGACCTTGTCGATCGTGTAGCTGGCATCGGTGCCCATCATCTTGATGCCCATGCCCTTCCTGAGCACGCCGTCCATGACGCGCACCAGCACGACCACGCCCAGATACGGATCGTACCAGCTATCGACCAGCATCGCCTTGAGAGGCGCCTTGCGATCACCCTTCGGCGGGGGCAGGCGGGTGACGATGGCTTCGAGCACGGCTTCGATATTCAGCCCGGTCTTGGCCGAGATCTCGACGGCATCCGAGGCGTCGAGGCCGATCACCTCCTCGATCTGCTCGCGTATCCGCGCCGGTTCGGCGGCGGGAAGATCGACCTTGTTGAGGATCGGGATGATCTCGTGATCCTGGTCGAGCGCCTGGTAGACATTGGCCAGCGTCTGCGCCTCGACGCCCTGGCTGGCATCGACCACAAGGAGCGAGCCCTCGCAGGCCTGGAGCGAGCGCGAGACCTCGTAGGAGAAGTCCACATGGCCGGGCGTGTCCATCAGATTGAGGATATAGGTCTTGCCATCCTTGGCCGGATATTCCAGCCGCACGGTCTGCGCCTTGATGGTGATGCCGCGCTCACGCTCGATATCCATCGAATCGAGGATCTGCTCCTGCATCTCCCGGCTGGTCAGCGCGCCCGTCAGCTGGATCAGGCGATCGGCCAGCGTCGACTTGCCATGATCGATATGGGCGACGATCGAGAAATTGCGGATGTTGTCGAGGGTTTCGGCGGTCATGGTGTCCCGGAGCACGAACGGAATCCCGCATGGCTGCGGGATCCTCTCTGATCATGCATCGGGCATAGCAGGGGTCAGGCGACAAGCCAAGCGATAAGCCCGGTGGTGCTTTGTCACTCCTCCCGCCCGTAGGTGTCGGGATCAATCACCTCCGGCATGTAGTAGCTGTCGGGCGCGGGTGCGTGCATCGCGGATTGCGCGATATGCCTTACATGCTCCAGCAGATAGCGCGGTGGCGGGTTGTCGGGGTTGATGCCGGTTGTATTGTAGGGAATCGCTCCGTCGGCAGCGCCCTGTTCGACCGTACCCAGAATCATTGCCGCGAAAGTCTCGGACAGAGCCTCGTGCTCATCGTAACCACCGTATCGCGACACGGTTTCGCCGATGATCTCTTCAATCGCCTCTCCCGCATCCTCCAGAACCGTTATTTCACCTTCGTAACGGGCTGGAACGAAGTATGGTGAGTAGCCGGTCTCTTCCCAGCTTTCGAGAATTTCCCGACCGCTTGGTTGAACAACGTATCCCTGACTCTGTGCCCAGTCCAGGAACTGTTCCCAGCTTGCCCCCGGGAAATACATTTCATCGATCATATCCTGACGGCTCATTGCGCCCGGAGACGGGTTTTCGGTACCGGGTCCGTATGCAGTGGCGACCGGCTGGTAATTCTCCATGAACCGCCTGACGAGCATGGGGTCGGCCTTGGCGATCAGGGCATGCATTACCTCATGGGCGACGGTGCCCTGGAAGACCAGATGCGGATCCTGTGCGATGTTGTGTCCGGCGATTTCGGACGGTGCGGTCAACGAGATCACACCGGTCTGCCCCGATGAAACGCCCAGCGGCAGGTAGCCTCCACGCTCCGCGTCACGTGTGTTCGGGCTCTTGACGGCGAGTCCCAGCCCCGCCAGAGAACCGGGAAATTGCTCATTGATGCGATCAAGGATCGGGACGGCATGGTTCACGACCTCCAGAAATGTCTGTTCGGTGTGATAGGTGCGGTCCGAGCCGACATTCGCGAGATCATCGGTGACGTTCATGCCGTAACGATCCTGCAGCAGCCGTATGGCGTCAGGAACATTGGTGACCACCGGCGGCCCGTCGGCGGCATCGGGGCCTGCCGCCTTGCGCAGTGCGTCGAGACGCGCGAGCGCCTGAGCGATGTCGGGATCCTGCGCGTCGCCCTTTTGCAGCGCCTCGGTGATGGCATCGCGATAATTCGGCGGTACGTTCCGGATCGTGTCGGCGAGTTGCTCATTGACCAGATCGGCTGCGGCACGCGGATCGAGATTGCGCAACGCGTTGATCGTCGCACTCGAGACGCCGGGCCGTGAACCGGGCGCACCGCCGAGAATGCCGGGCGTGTATTGCGGGCGCAGGGCATGCAGCAAGAGCTCGGCCAGCAGTCCGTGTTCCTCGATCGCCTCCGCGATCGGATCGGTGCCTGTGACGAAGGGCGAATTGCCGAGGCTGCGCTCGATGGCCTCGCGCGCGGCCCGCTCGGCCTGTTCGAGGGGATTGCCCGGAGCGCTGCCTGACGCGGTGCCCGCGACCGGAATGGTTCCGGGCAAGGCAGGGGCGCCGGCGCCGTCACTGCGCATGATCTCAACGGCATTATCCGGGAAGGCGGAGCGAGTCTTCGGATCCTGCGTGCCGATGGGAGGCGGTTCCCAGTTGTCGTAACGCTCCCGGAAACCCTGCAAACCCTGCAGGTCGAATTGCGGGCTGCCCTGTGAGAACGGCAGTGACGTGCCGTTCTGCATGGAGTCGTCGGGCATGTCCGGCATGTCCGGCATCGGATCAAACCGCAGATTACCGGGTTGCAGATCGCCCGGTTGCGGCCCGCGGGTGCGGTTTTCCGGGTCCCATTCCGGGAACGGCCTGTCCGGTCCGACGAAGTTGCCGCTTTCGGCAATGCCGCGATCGTGGAGGATCTCGTCGCTCTTCTTATTCATGGCGCTGAAGATGTTGTCCTGGAACTGGGCCAGGAATCCGATGATGTCGCGGCGCCTAATGGCCTCGTCGACGACCTCGGCGCCCGCACGGGCGATGTCGCGCAGCTCCCGGGGGGCATGCTGCTCTTGCATGCTGGCCAGTTCATCGCGGTAGCGTATGCTCATTGCCGCGATCGCCCCGTCAATATGGAAACGGAGCGACGGTGGCTGGACGGTGCGGCGCACGACATTGTCGAAATGGTCGCCGGCATCGCCGAAGCAAACCGTGTAGATCTGATCCGTGAACCAGTCGACCCGCGACTGCGCGGGCAGTATCCCGGGGATGATCGTCGCGCCGCCGGCTGCGCCCTTGGTCATCGTCGCATCAGGCGCGCCCAGCGCACCGGCGAAGGCAGTCCCGGCTCCATGGGAGCGTGTTTCGGATGATTGAATTGCCTGCATGTTCCGGACGCCCGGGAAATCCATTGATTTGTCCACTTCGAAAAAATGATCTGCTCATCTCGCCGGATCACGCTGCCCGGCTGCGACCGGCGCGGGTTGCTGCCGCGTCGGCCGGCATGCCGGTCAGCGTCATTCGTTACTGACCTTGCTCGGCTCGCTGCGGACGCTGTCGCCAGAACAGGAGCATGGGATCATCGCTGTCCCGGAAATCGGCGGGGAGCTGCTGGTTGTTCTCCGGTGAAGCGGATCTCTCCTGCGCGCCATATCTGAGATAGGCGGGAAGAGCGCCAGGCAGGGCGTAGAGCATCATGAAGCCTTCACTGCGATCATACGCCTCTTGCAAAAGGGCAAGGCCGGCGCCGGGGGAGAAGCTGATGACGTCGTCCACGATCAGGGTGCTCGGGCGCCCGGACTCATCGGGGTGAGCGATACGGCTGTAGAGCAGGACACCCGTCGGTCGGCCATCGTCATCCATGCGCACCAGCGCCCCGTCGGAGCCGTTGCCTCGCAAGCTGGTCATGATCTGTGCGGCGATCTCTGCCCTGTCCGTCTCATATTCGGTGACGTCGGGGTCGGTGGGGTCGCCCATCGCGATCTCTTGCTCCAGCATCTGCATCAGCGCTGCATCCAACGCAGGATCCTGTCCATACTGACGGACGGTTCCGGTTCCGCCTGTTGCCTGAGCCGGAGCCGGTGCGCCCTGTGTGGAGGACGCGCCGCCGGCGTCATCATCTCGACGCTCGGGGCGATCCGTCCAGCGCAGATGCGGATAGAAATTTGTCGCGAACGGTGCATCGGGATCCGGCGGCACGATCTCGGCACCGAGGCTCAGATAGTATTCTTCCGCGCCCGGCAGCGAGATCAGCTCGAGGATACCCTCGCTGCGCGCGAATCCCTCCTGCAGCAGCTTGAGGCCGATACCCTGTCCCGGGGCGAAGCTGACGATGTCTTCAATGAACAGGACGCGCGGGCCTGTCGGATCGTCGGGATTGGGGTAGGTGGTATAGACCATCATGCCCAGCGGTTGGCCTTGTGCATCCGTTATCACCAGAGCCTGGTCGATGGTGTCGAGATTCTTGCGAATCTGGTCGGCGATCATCACCGCAGCCTCGGTGCGCGGATCGAGCGGAACGCCGGATTCACCGAGTGCGATCAGGCGGTCGAGTTCTTCAATGGTCCGGGCGTCGAGAGCGGGATCCGCTCCGAATACGCGGATATTGACAGGGGCGCCCGCTTCCGATGTCTGCCCATAGAGATCGGGCATGTTCAGTTGCGAATCGTATCCCTGCATGAGCATCGAGAGTTCGATCACCAATTCCACGACGGGCATGTCCGGATTGGCTTCACGGAACGCGTCGAAGACCTCGCGCGTGAAAGTGCCGGCCCGGATTTCACGCGTGACGATGGCCTCTTCGTCCGGCGTGAGCGCCGGGAGGGCATCAGCGGGCGCATCATCGGCTGCGCCCGCTTCGCTCAGGAGCTGTCTTGCCCGCTGAATCGCGGGATCCTCCGGATCACCCTTCTCGAGGGCCTGTGCGAGGGCGTCGCGGTAGAGGTCCGGAACCGTGCCCAGGCGATCTGCGAGGTTATTGACAATGGCGGCGGCGATTTCTGCGGGGAGGACGCGCAGATAATTCGCGACGGCTGCGGATGCGCCGGCCGCCGCAGCAGTGCCGCCCGAGCCGTCCTGCGGGCTGTTCTGCGCCTGCACGACATCATAGGCGAAGAGGCCGATATAGCCGTAGCGCTCGTACATGGCATCGCGCGGATCGACCCCGTTGCCGAAGAACCCGCCCGGATCGAGAGTGATGCGCCGTGCCGCTTCCAGAGCTTCCATCAGGCGCTCGACCGCATCGTCGTTCTGTGCGGATCCGCCATGCAGTGGTGTTGAGCCGGGGAGCTCGGGAGCGCCAGAGACGTTAAAGTCGCCACCGCCGGCAAAGACGCGTGTTTTCGGGTCGAAGAAGGAAGCTGCGTCTTCGGAGAAGGTCCGGGTGTCCCGTGAGAAGTTGTCCCACCTTTCCGGGAATTGCCGTTCCCAATCCGCAGTATCAAATCGGGGCCTAGGGTCCATTGGCGGGAAATCGATTGGAGGCATCTCGTCGAGTGGCCAGCCATCGCCCCGGACACCGAGCCCTTGCCATGTGAGATCGGGTCGGTCGTCGGGGTTCCACTCCAGCCGGTCGGAAGGGTCCGAGGCGGGCTGCTGCGCCGTAATCTCGCCAGTCTGCCCGTTGATGGTGGCGAGGAGTTCCGGGAACGGATCATCGGGGTCGCGTATGGCGTAGACGCCCATATCTCCGTTCGGCAACTCGCGCAGGGCGACGGCACTGTCGATATCCAGCCCGCGCGCCTCGAGATCGCGTATGATCCGGACGAGCTCACGGGTATCCGCCGTGGGATTGGACACAAGCTGTTCCAGGAGTTGCGAGCCGATGCCGGTCGCGTAGCCGGCAAGCGCACCCGTGAGCCGAGCCCCCGCCTCGAGCAGATTCAGGAGACCATGAAACAGATTGGGATTCGTTGCGCGTTCCCCGGGCCCGACAAATGCCAGATGTTGATCTGAAACGGGTCCCGACAACTCCTTCCCGGTCGACCCTGGAAGACCGAAGGGCGCCTCGTCAGGGCCGTTCATCTGACGATGGGGCGAATGGGGGGAAAAAATAGACTGGTCGATACTCACCATGGTCGCAACTCCGGGCAATGCTTGAATCAACGGGATGCATGAACTCAAAAATAGCAATTGGTTAACTATAAAAATATAATTAGAGAATATCAACTATGATTTTTAATTATATAATTAAGATATAAATATCCATTTTCGTGGCAATTGATCGTCACGGCGCCGGATAGGACGCGTCCGTTCGAAATTTTCTGAGGTTCGAAATTTTCTGATGCATGCTCAAAAAGCATATTGAATCTCTTGATTTTATATTAATTATAATTCATACTACTATTTATTCATTGAATTGGTTAGACTCATGACATTATCCGTTTCGTTTTCCCCGCTTGCCGGCGGCAAGGTCTCCGACGCTTCCGGTGCTTCTCATGCTGCGTTTGCCTCATCCATGACCAAGGCAGCAGGGCCAACATCGCTGACCAGCCCGACGGCTGGCCAGCCGCTCGTCGCTCAGGCTGCGGCGCCTGCGGGCGAACTCGTCGGGCAGGGCGTTCTGGAAGCACTGCGGCGGCTGGGCATGGAGGGCATGGCCGTTCCGCTCGGTGCCGGTGCGGCGCGCCTCGCGGGCGGCGTTGCGACGCTTCTCACCGAACTCGCCATGGCGCAATCGACCGCCAATCCGGATGACATGGCCGCGCTGATGCGCGCCCTGGCCGAGGAGGGCGTGACCTTCGACGGTCACATTGCCTGGGAGACCCTCCCCGACGGACGGCGCATGATGGTCTTGGCGGATGATCCCAACGTCATTATCGCCATCTTGCGCGAAGACGGCAGCCTCTTCATCAATCCGGACTTTCTCCCGGATGGCGCGCAAGCCGGGGCGCGCCCGGCCGTGACCCCGCAAACCCTGGGGAATTATCGTTTTGGCGACACCCTCCCCGCCACGACGCCCGGTGTCATCCTGACCATTCCGGATCTGCCCGGATATGATCGCGAGACCCGCGCTGGCGGCGGTCAACCGACCGAGACATCCGCGATCAGCGCCGCATTTCGCGATGTCGCCGATTTCAACGCCGGGGCCGGGCCGGAGGACAGGATCCGGGTCATGACACTGGCGACCGATCCCGACGGCGCGCCACAGCTGTTGACCATCGAAGGGACCCTCGCGCAGGTCAGGGAGGAATACGCAAACCTGCATGAAGCCGGATTCTTCGACGCAGACACGGCGGCGAGTCAGTCGATGGGGCTGCTGACCGCCCTCCAGCTCTCCGGCGTGTCGCAGGAACTGCGCGCCATCCTGCGGCACGCCGGAGAGCTGGAGGGCGTGCCGCAGGAACTGCGCGCCATCCTGCGTGATGGCAGCGTCATGCCGCCTCCGATGGAAGAAACCCGCGAAGGCCTGCTCGGGCCGGATACGCCGAGCAGCCCTGACGGGCGGCGGACGGCGGATGCAGAGGGTTTCCCGCAAACGGCACAAGGCGTCCCACCATACAACAATACCGCTAACCGCGAGCCCCATACGCCGTCATTCGAGCCAGAGCGACAAATCCCGCCGGATCCGGGCGTTTTTGCCCCGGGCACGACGTTCCCGCCCGTCGAGACCCAACCCGCTAGACCCGCCGGCGCGGTTTCCGATGCCTCACGGGCGGACGGGACCCGTACCGTCGAGTCGGTCGGCGAACTCCAGGAGGCACTGCGGGAATACGGTATCATTCTGACCGACATACTCAGCAATCCGGATCTGCCCGATGAATGGCGCGAGATCGTCTTCCCGCGCAGTGAAGAGCAGGTCATCGAGATGGGCAATGCCTTACTCCCGCTGCTTTCCAGGATCGAAGAGCAGTTTCCGGGCGCGCTCAGAAATCTCAAGATCGACGTGAGCGGCTCCAATCCGGCGGATCTGTCGGAGCGGGGCAACAATCTGGGACTGACGGCATCGGATATCGGGCTGATGTTCCTCGAAACACCGACGCGGATACAGCAGATTCTTAGCGGTACGAGCGAAGCGCATCCCGATATGGCCGAGCATGCGTATGCGCATGAAATCGGGCACGCCCTGACCTCTGTTGCCCCTGCGGCCATGCAGGATCTCAAGGCAGGCCTCGAAACCGTCATCGAGGTCGGTACGCAATTCAGTACCCATGCCTCCGAGGATGCGGTAACGCTCGATGTGGCTCTTGCTTTCCTTTACCCGGACTTGTCAATGGCCGAGGCATATGAGCGACTGGGGCGCGATTATATCGTGCGCCCGCATCCCGGGGAGATCACTGACGCGTCGGGGATTCCGGAGACATGGCGAGAGCATCCCGGCACGCTTCGGATCATGCAGCGCCCGAGTGAAGCGCCGCGCGATAGCGCAGACGAATACGCGACATTCTATGCGCGCACGAATGATAACGAATTCGCGGCCGAGACTCTGGCATTCTTCCTCCGCGGGGAACCCGTTGAACCACGCTCCGAGGTGGGAGCGCCCTTCATCTCGACCACGCTCGGGGCCCCGCTGCCCGATTTTCTGCGCGAGCGGGCGGGGGATGTCATGGGGGAAGCTCGAGGGAATACCGGTCCCACATCATCCTGGGCCCCGGAATGGCAGCCCGACGAGGCGCAGTGAAGCCTGTCCCGGCTGGTTGAGCACGACGAAAAGCGCCCCGGACCGATCCCGGGGCGCTTTTTCGTGCGCGCGCTGGCGGTGTCGGCTCACTCGTGGTCGCCGGAGAATTCCGGATAGGCGGCTGCGCCTGCCACGCCCTCGCGACGGCTTGCCACGAAGAATGTGCGCTCCAGAAGCATCTGCAGATTGCCGGGCAACGGACCGCGCGGGCGCTCGGTCGAATGTGGGAGAATGGTGTCCGGGTAGGAGGCATAGCCCCGGTCGGCGAAATGATGCGCAACTGCCTCTGCGAAGGCCTCGTCGTTGTTCGTGCCCGAGTATTTCGAAATGAGCATCGGCAACAGCTCGGTCACCTCCACAGGCAGCGCGCGATAGACCTGCAAGGTGCCCTCGTAGCTCACGGCATCCGGGATGGGCTGGCCGGCATGCTCGAAGGCGAGCCGCTCGGCATCGTCGATGCGCACGTGGTAATGCATGAACAGCCGTGCAAGCCGGTTTTCCGGTGGCAGATGCGGGAACAGGCGTTCCAGCGCCTCGTCCTTCGGCATGGCGTCTTCGCCCGCATTGGTCGAGGCGAGACTGCGGATTTCGAGGACCGGACTCAGATTGAGGCCGAAATCCTGCACCTCGGCAGGTGCCTTCGAGGCAATCGCGTGCCCGATCTCGTGAAACAGCGTGAGCATGAACTTCGTCTCACCATCGGTCTCGTGATCTGCCGAGCGTCGATAGAAATCGAGCACAGTCATCAGGAAGATGGTACCGTTCCGTGTGTTCGAGAGGCCATTATAGGGGCCCAGTTCTTCCGGGTAGGGCGCCGGCGGATTCGGTGCATAGGGCGTGAAGGAGAGCCCGCCCAGCAGGCCGGGATAAGCGGCCTCGATCCGGTCCAGATACGGGATCGCGGCATTGACGATGGCGCACATTTCCGCTTCGGAATGGCGTGCGAGGCCACGCACGACCGCATCGCGAGAGGCATCCGTGAGGCGCATGCCATAGCGTTCGTCCAGCACCCTCCGGATATCCCCCCAGGAATGCACCAGATCGGCCGGCTGCGCGATATCGGCGGAGGGGTCAATCTCCGGGAGGCGGTCGGCCTCCGTCAGGCGCAGGCCCGGGACGTCCTCCCCCGCATTGAAACGGACGATCCTGTGAATCAGGATCGCGGGGCGCAGGTCCGGATTCATGGCCCTGAAATGCGCGAATTGCTCCATCGTCAGCCTGCCTTCGCGGATCTGGATATCCAGGAAAGCGGTTTCGGCTTCGTCGAGAGGCGCGCTGTTCGCAGCGTCCCGGGCGGTGGATGCGGGGGCTGTGGCGGCACGGGCTGTGGCGATGAGGAGTTTCGATGCGCGCGCGATGAACGGATCCTCCGGGTCCCCCTTCACCAAGGCCTGCGCCAGTGCTTCGCGGTAGATATGCGGAACGTCACCGAGGCTCGTCCCGAGCCGGTTGACAACCATGGCCGCCATGGCCGGCTGCAGACGGCGCAGGACATTCGCCGTCGCGCTCGACGGAGCGGGAAGCGTGGGGAGCGCGCCGCCGGTCGGGCCGGGCGCGACTTGCGCGCGCCGGGCGTGCAGGAAGATCTCGATCAGGGGACCGTGCTCCTCGATTGCCTCCGCGATCGGATCGGTGCCGGTGAGGAAAGGCGAATTGCCGAGGCTGCGTTCGATGGCCTCGCGCGCCGCGTCTTCCATGTGCCTGAAGTGTTGCTCGAGCGTGTCACGCGCGGCTGCTTCCATAGGGCGCATCAGCCCTTGTGAGGGATCCTGCCATGTCAGGCCGTCCGGCGCGGGCCATTGGAATTCCTGCGGATCGAATTGCAGACCGTTCTGCGGAGGCGACTGCGACGGGCCGATCTGCATGAAATTGTCTGGCATGGGATTTTCCCGCCTCGGATCAGACTGCAGTTCACCGGGCCGCAGATCACCCGGTTGCCAGCCGCCCGGCTCGAAATCGAGACCCGGGGATTGCGGCCCGAGGGTGCGGTTTTCCGGGTCCCATTCCGGGAACAGCCTGTCCGGCCCGACCAGGTTGCCGCTTGCGGCGATGTTCCGATCGTGCAGGATCTCGCCGCTCTTGCCATTCATGGCGGTGAAGATGTTGGCCTGGAACGAGGCCAGGAATCCGATGGTGTCGCCGCGATCGAGCGCAATGAGCGCAGCCTGCGCCCCGGCGCGGGTGACGGCGCGCAATTCCTCATCGGAATGCTGCGCGCGCATGTGCGCGAGTTCATCGCGGTAGCGGATGGCCACCCCGACAATGGCGCCGTCGAGATGGATATGGGGCGAGGGCAGCTCGAAGCTGCGGCGCGCGGCATTGCCGAGATGATCGGCGCCATCGCCGAAGAACACGGTATACATCTGTGCTGCCGCGCGATCGACATCCGACCGCGAGGGCAGGGGGATCGGCCCCACCACACCGGTCGCGCCCTTCGTCATCATTGCATTGGTGAAAGCGGGGGCGCCGCGACCGGTAGCATCGTATGTGGTATCGCGCTTTTGCGGCAGCGGCGTCGACATTAAAGCAAAAAAAAACTCATGAGTGTGAAAATCCAAAAATGAAAAACCTAAAAACTCATTTTGAATGAAACAGCTGAAAATTGTCAAGGATATCGCTGGGCGCGTTGATGCGCCGCTGCATCGGACACTTTCGCGGCCCTGAACGACGCGCATCAGCGCGGCATTTGCCGCCAGCGCTTGCCCGCATGCCGAAGCCTTGCATTCTGTCGCGACCAGACGATATGAGCAGATTGATCCGGGCGGCCCGCATCTGCGTAGAGCTACGTGATTTTGCAGGTGCGAAGACTGGGCGAAGCGGTTACATAAAACGGCGACCCTGGGGCAGGCGCCCTTTGTAATTTGGATGCGATGAAGATGGATGCGCGGCCGGGCGAAGAGCCTCCCTTTCTGGCGAACACGCGTGCACCGCGTGCCGGTCTCGGCAAGCGCATGCGGAGACTGACGCGGCTTGTCGTGATGATCGTCCTGCCGCTGCTGCTGCTGGCCGGCGCATTTGCCGGCTTTGCCTACATGCAGGCCACGCGTCCGACGGTGCCGGTGGAGCGTCAGCCGGAACAGCCGCGTTTCGTCGATGCGGTAACGGTCGCGCGGGCTGATCTGCGCCCGACACTGACGCTTTACGGCGAAATCGTCGCGGGCCGCAGCGTCGACCTGCGCGCGCTGGTGGCGGGCCAGGTCGTTTCGGTGTCGGACCAGCTGGTCGAGGGCGGGCGCATCGCGCAAGGGGAAGAACTCCTGCGCATCGATCCGTTCGCGTTCGAGGGCGCGCTCGTGCGCGCGAATGCCGATCTCGCCGAGACCCGGGCCCGCATCGCGGAACTGGATGCGCGTGTGCTTCAGGAAGAGGCGGCAATGTCCCGGGCGCGCGAGCAGCTCACGATCACCGAACGCGAAATCGACCGGCTGCGCACCCTCACCGAGCGCGGCGCAGCGCCGGAGCGCCAACTCGACGATGCGTTGCTGCGCCTCTCCCAGGCGGAATCGGCGCTGGAGGCCCGTGAAAGCCAGCTCGCCGTGTTCGAAGCCCAGCGTGACCAGCTCGATGCGGCGATCGCGCGGCTGGAATTCGGTGTCGCCCAGGCGCAGCGCAATCTCGACGATACGGTCCTGCGCGCGCCGTTCGACGCGCTGATCTCGGCGCCGCAGGCCGAGGAAGGCAAGATCATCGGCAGCAATGAACGCATCGCCACGCTGGTCGCGACGGAGCGCCTCGAAGCGCGTTTTTCATTGTCGGATAGCCAATATGCGCGTCTTGCGGCGGATGACGAGATCACCGGAAGCGACGTGATGGTGATCTGGCGCGCGGGTGACAGCATGCTCACGCGCGAGGCGACCGTGACACGCGTGGCGCCACAGGTCGCGGATGCGAGTTTCGCCGCCTTTGCGAAGATCGATATCGAGGATACAGCCCTCGACGACCCTGCGCTTGACGTTCTGCGCCCCGGCACCTTCATCGAGGTCGAGATGCCCGATCTCCTGCGTGAGGATGCGATATTGCTCCCGCCTGATGCGCTGTATGAAGACAGCGTCTTTCTGATTGTCGACGACCGGCTGGAGCGCATGCCGGTTACCGTGCTCAGCTTTGCCGCCGAGGGGGTGATCGTCGCGGGCGATATTCCCGATGGCGCTTCGGTGCTGGTGTCGCGCCTCGGTGCGGCGGCTTCCGGCCAGCTCGTCGAGGTGCGTGAGTGAGCGGCGGCTTCCTCCAGAGCATCATTCGCGGTTTCCTGCATCACCGCGTCGCGGCGAATCTGCTCGCCATCTCGGTCTGTCTGCTGGGATTGCTGGCTTTGGGCCGGCTCAACACCCAGTTCTTCCCCACGGTCCAGATCCCGACCATCTTCGTCACGGTCGCCTGGCAGGGGGCGAGCCCCGACGACATCTCCTCCGGCGTTCTCGATGTGATGGAGCCGGAACTGCGCTTCCTCGACCGGGTGGACAACATTTCCTCCTATGCGGTGGAGGGCTCGGCGCGCATCGTCCTCGAATTCGAGGAGGGCGCCGACATGTCCAAGGCGCTCTCCGATGTCGAGCAGGCGGTGGCGGGGATCACCACCCTGCCCAGCGCCGCCGAGAGCCCGGTGATCACGCGTGTGGAATTCTTCGAAACGGTGGCGATGCTCGCCATCTATGGCGATATCGAAGAGCGCGCGCTGCAGGAGGTGGCGCGTGAAGCGCGTGACGGATTCCTGAATGCCGGGATCGACAAGATCAGCTTTGTCGGCAAACGCGCCCGCGAGGTCTGGGTCGATGCGGATTCGCGGGAATTGCGCCGGCTCGGCCTGACCGGCGACGAGGTCGCGCGCCGCATCGCCGCGATCAATCAGAACCAGCCTCTGGGCAATCTGGAAGGCGGGGCGGAGCGCACCCTGCGCACGCTGTCGCGAACCGACAGGCCCCAGGGTATCGGCGAAATCGAGATCCGCGCAGGGCCCGACGGCGAGCGCATCCTGTTGCGTGACATCGCGCAGGTGCGCAGCGCCATGCGTGACGGCGGTGTACGGCTTTTTCACGACGGGCAGCCCGCCATTCTGCTCGATATCCAGCGTGCAGAGAGTGCCGATACCCTCGAATCGATGAATGCGGCCCGTGATTACGTCGAGACCCTGCGCGCCGGCCTCCCGCCCAACGTGACGGCGGAACTGTTCGACGTGCGCGCCGAGGTGGTCGACCAGCGCATCGCCACGCTGAGTTCGAATGCGCTGATGGGCATGGCGATCATCGTTCTGGTGCTGCTGCTTTTCCTGAATACGCGCGTCGCGCTCTGGGTGGCGGCGGGGATACCGGTGGCGCTGCTGGCGACCTTCGTCCTGATGTGGGCGACGGGGCAGTCCATCAACGCGATCTCGCTGCTCGGCCTGATCCTGGTGCTGGGCATTCTCGTCGACGACGCGATCATCGTCGGCGAACATGCGGTGACCCTGCACGAGCAGGGCAAGTCGCCCATGGAGGCGGCCGAGGGTGCGGCCATGCGCATGCTGGTCCCCGTGATCGCCGCGACCACGACGACCCAGGCGGCGTTTCTGCCCGTTTTCATGATTTCCGGCGTGGTCGGGCAGATCATCATGGCGATTCCGCTGGTCGTGGTCGTGGCGCTGGGCGCGGCGCTGGTCGAGAGCTTCATCGTCCTGCCGACCCATCTGCGCCATGCGCTCACGGCGCAGGAACGGGCACGATCCGGGCCTGACGGGCGCTGGGCGCGTATCCGCAAGGGCATGGAGCGCGGCGTCGATCGCTTCCGTAACGGGCCGGTGCGCCGTCTGGCGACAATTGCCTTACGCTGGCGGTACGCGACTGTCGCGCTGGTCGTCGGCGCGCTGATCCTGGCCGTCGGGCTGATTGCCG
Source organism: Saliniramus fredricksonii (assembly GCF_900094735.1). Lineage (NCBI taxonomy): Bacteria > Pseudomonadati > Pseudomonadota > Alphaproteobacteria > Hyphomicrobiales > Salinarimonadaceae > Saliniramus > Saliniramus fredricksonii. The sequence continues at coordinate 284,101 of NZ_FMBM01000001.1, read as the reverse complement.
GCGGGCGGGTGCAGTTCACCTTTTTCCCGACGCCGGAAGCCGAGTTCGTCAGTGCGGAGATGCGCTTCGCGCCGGGCATGTCGGAAGAGCGGATGCGCGCGCATCTGCGCAGCCTCGAACAGGCGATCGACGAGACGGATGCGCGGCTCGGCGAGGAGTATGGCGAGCGCGTCGTGGTCTTCCATTACGCGCGGCTCGGCCAGGCGGGGCAGGACCGTGGCTCCAATCTCGCCATGATCGATATCGAGCTCACGCCCGGCGAGGAGCGCACATTGCGCACGCCCGAGGTGATACGCTATCTGCGCGAGGGGGTTCCGCCGCTTTCCGGTCTCGACGAGTTCTCCATCGGTGCCCGCGCATCCGGCCCGCCGGGCTCGGATGTCGATATCCGCCTGACGGGCGCCGACCTCCTGACGCTCAAGGCGGCTGCGGATCTGCTGAAAGACCGTCTGGCCGATTACCCCGCAGCATCGGGCATCAAGGATGATACGCCGCTCGGCAAGAACGAGCTGATTCTGCGTCAGACCCCGCGCGGCATGGCGCTCGGCCTCGATCCCGAGGTGATCGCCTCACAGGTCCGTGCCGCCTATCAGGGGGTCGTCGCGATGCGATTCGCCGCCGGGGACGAGGAAGTCACCATCCGCGTGCGACAGCCCGATCGGATCGGCGATATTGCCGGCCTGCTGGACATGACCCTGCGCACACCCTCCGGCGCCATGGTGCGTCTGGGAGACGTCGTGGCGATCGAGGAGCGCGAAGCCTTCGGCCTGATCCAGCGCCGCGACGGACAGATTGCGGTTTCCGTGACTGCGGACGTCAATTCCGACATCACGCCCGCCGGCGAGGTGCGTGCTTCGCTCGAAGAGGAGATCCTCCCCGAAATCCGCGAGCGCTTCGGCGTGCAGACGCAGACCGGTGGCCAGGCGGAGACGCAGGGTCGCGCTTTTGCCGATCTCGGTCTCGGCGCCATCATCGCGCTGGCGGCCATCTACGTGATCCTCGCGCTCGTCTTCCAGAACTGGACGCAGCCGCTTCTGGTGATGGCGATCATCCCCTTCGGCTTTATCGGGGCCGTGCTCGGTCACTGGTTGCTCGGTTTCCAGTTTGCCTTCCTTTCGATGATCGGATTGCTGGGGCTGTCAGGCATTCTGGTGAACGGCTCGATCGTGCTGGTTGATCGCTACAATGAGCGCGTCCGCCAGGGCGAGGCGCATGAATCGGCGGCAGTGGGCTCCTCCGTGGACCGCTTCCGCGCCGTGTTGCTGACTTCGCTGACCACGGCGGGGGGCATGGCGCCGCTGATCATGGAGCAGAGCCTGCAGGCGCAGTTCCTCATCCCCATCGCCATCACGCTCAGCTTCGGTCTGGCGGTCGCGGCGCTGGTGATTCTCTTCGTCGTCCCCGCCATGCTCGGCATCGCCGATGATTTCGGCCGGATGAAGCGCGGGTATCTCCGCCTCGCCGGCTTGCGCCCGCGTCCGGCGCAGTATTGAGGCGGGTCGGGCCGAGACGTTTCTTCCAGGACATGATCCAGGCCTGTGAACAAAATTGCCTGTCGTGCATTTCCGTCGGGCATTTCGCGCCGTGATCGAATCGCGTTACGAATGTCGGTCAATGCACGAGGACAGCAGGGGGCCTCATGGGCAATCTGGATTTCGCTTATCTTTTCACGTCGCCGGAAGGGCGCATCGAGCGGCAGCGCTGGTGGATCGGCGTCGTCATCCTGTTCGGCGCCTGGCTCGTTCTGAACGCGCTGTTCGGCGTGGACGGGCTGATCCCGTTCATTCTCAGCATTCTGCTGCTGGTCGCCGGCATCATGCTGCACATCAAGCGCTTCCATGATCGCGACAAGTCCGGCTGGTGGGTGCTGATCCTGTTCGTGCCCGTTCTCGGCCTGATCTGGGCCATCGTCGATCTCGGCATTATCGAAGGGACGTCCGGCGCGAACCGATTCGGCGCCGATCCGATCGCGGGACGCTGATTCCCGGCGTGCCGAATTCCCAATGCGCGAAATTCTCAACGCGAGAGCGCGCGCCAGATCGCCTCAGCGCGATAACGCCTTCATTGCCCGGTCGAGCCCCGCGACGGTGAGCGGGAACATCCGGCCCTCCATCAGCTGCCGGATGATGCCGATGGAATGGGTGTAGCCCCAATGCGCCTCCGGCACCGGGTTGAGCCAGGCCGCCTTGTGAAAATGGCCCAGCAGCCGCTCCATCCAGACCTGGCCGGCCTCCTCGTTCCAGTGCTCCACCGAGCCGCCGGCCATGACGATCTCGTAGGGGCTCATCGCGGCGTCGCCGACGAAGACGAGGCGGTAATCCTCGCCATAGGTGCGGATCACGTCGAGGGTCGGCGTGATCGCGGTGCGGCGGCGGCGATTATCCTTCCACACGCCCTCATAGGGGCAGTTGTGGAAGTAGAAATGCTCGAAATGCTTGAATTCCGCCCGCGCGGCGGAGAAAAGCTCCTCCGCGCGCTCGATATGCCAGTCCATCGAGCCGCCGACATCGAGAAAGAGCAGCACCTTCACCGCATTGCGCCGCTCGGGCCGCATCTTCACGTCGAGATAGCCCTTCTCCGCCGTGCCGCGGATGGTTCCCTCGAGATCGAGCTCCTCGGCCGCGCCGGTGCGGGCGAAGCGGCGCAGGCGGCGCAGCGCGACGCGCATGTTGCGGGTGCCGAGCTCGCGGGTATCGTCGAGATCACGGAATTCGCGTTTGTCCCAGACCTTCACCGCGCGGAAATTGCGGTTGCCGTCCTGGCCGATGCGGATGCCTTCCGGGTTGTAGCCATAGGCGCCGTAGGGGGAAGTGCCGGCGGTGCCGATCCATTTCGAGCCGCCCTGATGGCGCTTCTTCTGCTCCTCCAGCCGCTGCTTGAGCGTCTCGAACAGCTTGTCCCAGCCCATCGCCTCGATCTCGCGCCGCTCCTCCTCGCTGAGATGCTTTTCGGCGAGCTTGCGCAGCCATTCCTCCGGGATGCCCTGCGCCTCAAGCGCCTCGCTCATCAGTTCGAACCCCTCGAAGCAGGTGGCGAAGGCGCGGTCGAACTTGTCGAGATTGCGCTCGTCCTTCACCATGATGGCGCGCGCGAGGTAGTAGAAATCCTCCACGCGCTTCTCCGCCAGATCATGATCCAGCGCCTCCAGCAGCGAGAGGTATTCCCGTAGCGTCACAGGCACCTTGGCGGCGCGCAGGGTGGTGAAGAAATCGAGCAGCATGGAGGCAGTGTTGGCCACGGGCGCGCGGACGTCAAGCCGATTGAAGGGCGCAACCGAAAGGTCCGCGGATGGCTGCTCCCGGATGACGGGCCCCATTCGCGCATATTCCCTCGCCGCTCTGATCAGCGCCTTACGAGGTGCCGCCAATGCCAATCTGCGACGTCATGTGAAGCACGAAGTGAAGCACTCATGGGTTGATTTCGCCAGATTCACAAAATAGGATCCAAAAAACTGACTTCTTAAGAAATGGGTATTCTGCAATGAATAAATTACCAGCGGATCAAGAGATTTACGCTCAAGAACGAAGTTTTTCTATTTTAGACGAAAAAACAGAAATCGATTTTGTGTCATACGACCCATCTCAAACAATAAAACGTCAAATGTTTTGGCTCGGATGGATAAGCAGGAATCTTCGTGATAAACAAAATACGAAACGTATTCTAGATATAGGCTCAAATATATTTTGGTTAATTGGTATAGCTTCTAATTACGAGGTGGATATGGTGGATGTGCGCGATCATCCGCTTGCGGATTATTTCCCGTTTAAAATGACCATCGGAGATGCCGTGTCACTTCCGTTTGAAGACAATAGTTTTGACGCGGTTACCTTCCCCCAACTTCTTCATTGGATGGGAACTGCAGCCTATGGTAGAGAGATCGATGTCAACGCTGATCATGCTGTGCTCTCCGAGATAGCAAGAGTGATGAAAGCCGACGGTATCGGGTTGTTCATAACGTTTGTCGTCCCGGGATCTGGCGTTTTCAAAATCGGAGGCCGCCGACTCTATGGCATAGAGGATCTGGAAACGACCATTCGACGGGCAGGACTGAAGATCGTCGAAATTGTTTATTACAGTCCTACCTTTCAGCAGATCCCGGAGGGCAAACTTGTTGCACCGACGGGACGCGAATTGGTCACTGGCAATCCTGATGAAGACATTTGCTGGGCATTTTTAAAGGTCGCAAAGAGCTAAGTATGGAGGCCTTCCGATGATTTTTATTGGAGCCATTGCGTGCATCGCGTTGCTTTACGTTTGTTCGCCCTTCCCTGTCTGGAAAAGCTATTTCGCGGTATTCCGAAGCGTTGCCACCTCTCGCGAAATTGGTCGTCGTCCGAAGGCAAGGCTTATCCAATATCTCCTTTCGGATTTTGCAGCCTTCCCGTTTCTTTCACTTGCATGGTACCTGGATAAATTAGTTGTAGGCCGAGCCATAAATAAAGCGGATACGGCCCCTGTCTGCCTAGTCGGGCAGCCACGCTCCGGAACGACTTTCATACACCGTACTCTATCAAATTGTGAGCATCTTCATTCAATTCGGCATTGTGAAATGCGTTATCCCTTCGTCTGGCTCTGGAAGGGCCTGAGGTTCACCGGCCTCGAACCCTGGGTCCATCGTCGCGACTATTGGCCACAGACGGACTCCGGCGCGCTTGCTTCAAAACTTCACAGTCACAAGTTGGGTGATTACGAAGAGCACGGCATTTTCCTCGAAGAGCGCATGTATCATCACTTCTTTGTATTTCGGCGTTTTCCAATCCCCGAGCTTCTTAGATTCCAATCCCCGAGCTTCTTAGAAGTGTCTTGAGTTTTGTGAATGTAACCGCCTCAGAGACAAGAAGGCTTCAAAGAGTTTTTGAAGATGTTGTCAACAAGTCAAAATATCTCAACGGTGCAATGGAGAAGCCTGTTCTACTGAAGGAAAACGAGAGTGTCGAGTTCTACGAAGCACTCTATGAGCGGCAACCCGACGCACGCTTCATCTTTGTCGTTCGCGACCCCGATCTGTCCATCAGTTCCTATCAATCCCTATCCCTCAACTCGACGCATGCAAAGACCGGGATAGACCCCACGGCGCTCGCTGGTTGGCAAGAAGCCAACAACCTGTTTCGGCTGGAGGAGTGCAAGAAAATGATGGTATTTTACGAAAAGCTTCCCAAAAACCGGAAATTTTTGGTTGCCTACGAGCGCTTTGTCGAAGATATAGAGGGAACCACGACAGCAATATTGAATTGGTTGGACCTGCCTGTAAATCCGGACTTTGCAAGGTATCTCTCCGAGCTTGGACAAAGACAGATTACCCGCGAAAAAGGCTACAAAAATGAGCCGCATCGCATAGACGGCCTTGACCGATACAAGGAATTCGTGCGAGTCGCCAATTCCGCATCAGCTATTATGCCTTTAGAATGGAAAACAGCAAAGTAGATTATTGATGGAACACTTCTGCAGCTTGACGCGATTGGCTGCGTGTTCAAAATGCAGAGCAAGAAAAGGACGAAAGGAAATATAATGTTTGATTCTAAATTATTTGAGAAGGTTTCTATCAATGTTTCTCCTGAAGTCGCCAATAGTTTCGATGACCTCGATCGAGATGAGTATTTCGCAAACGGGATCCGCAAGCGTCGATTTTGTCAGTTGAAGATGTCTCATTCTGGCGACGCTTGGAATTTCGAAAAACTACCGCTTCGTCCATTTCTGCAACCAAAGCTAAACAACCCTTTAGCTGGCGGCATCCTGCGGTATTTTCGGGGGATCAAGGTTGATGTGTCGCCATTTTTAAAAAAAGCAGTCGATGTCATCAAGCCGGACGCGTGCATCGACTGGCAGATCAACGTACACCAGTACCGCGTCGTGGCTAAACCTGGCATTCCCGGCAGCCCGGTCCCGGAGGGCCCGCACCGTGACGGCGCAAATTATATTCTTATGATTTGCGTTCGGCGCAATAATGTCGTAGGTGGTGAAACTACGTTATTCGATAAAAACAAGTCCATAGTTTTTCGCGAAACTCTGCAGGAAGGCGAAGCGATTATCATTGACGACACTCGTTTGTTTCATGATGCCTCGCAGGTATTGGTTCAGGACAGCGGAAGTGATGGTCACAGAGACATTTTTGCAATCGGCTTCATCGAATGGTCGCGCGGCAAATACGGTCCGGAATGGGAACGCACACACACTGGGCAAGTCGCCGATCCAGCTTTGATCAAGCATGATTGACCCCGCCTCGAATGCGACGCGTCCAGACTAGATTTGGGATATCCGACCCTATGATTGCTTTTCAAGGTGAACGTGGAGCCAATTCTGAGATCGCTTGCGGCGAGGTTTTCCCAACCTCGAGAACGCAACCATGCGCAACTTTTGAAGACGCTCTGGCAGCGGTTCGCGAGGAGCGCGCTGACTATGCAATGATCGCAATCGAAAACACGGTGGCGGGTCGGGTTGCGGACGTCCATCATCTCTTGCCGAGGTCGGGCCTGCACATAGTAGGCGAGCATTTTTTGAGGATTCACCATTATTTGATGGGAGTCCCAGGCGCATCCATGGAGAATCTCGAGGCAGTGTACAGTCACGTTCATGCACTTGGGCAATGCAGAACCTTTATTCAGAAACACAGATTGCGAGCAGTGGTTACCGGAGACACCGCAGGCTCGGCCCGAGAGGTTTGGTCAAGCGGGGATCTCCGTCGAGCATCAATCGCACCGCAGTTAGCCGCCAGGATCTACGGATTGTCAATCCTCGCTGAATGTATCGAGGACGAGGCCCACAATACGACGCGTTTTGTCATCCTCGCACGGGAACCGGTCATGCCGGAGAGGGGGGGGGGAGTGCATGGCTACAGTTCTCTTCAAAGTACGCAACATTCCTGCTGTTTTATACAAAGCACTTGGCGGGTTTGCGACCAACAAGCTGAACCTGACCCGCATCGAAAGTTATATGGTCGACGGACACTTCGAGAACACCCAATTCATGGTCGATGTTGCCGCCCATGTCGAGGACGAAGGTTTCATCCAGGCACTGGAAGAGCTTTCCTTCTATTCAGACGAAATCCATATTCTCGGATGCTATCCGGCACACCAGCGACGACAAACTACTTAGTAACATTAGAGCGTGTAGCGCTTTAATCACCGTTGGCTGTCACGTCTTTGCTTGATTGGTAGATATAAAACTTGATCGCAGTTGCCTGCCTCTCTCTGGCGAGACATTCCCTTGACAGAAATTGCTCCGGACCTGATTCTCTTCTTGTTTGCTGCGGCCTTTCTCGCGGGGTTCATCGACTCGATTGCAGGCGGTGGCGGCTTGATTGCCATTCCTGCCTTGCTGCTTGCCGGATTGCCGCCGCTTGAAACCCTTGGAACCGCGAAGCTTCAAGCGTTGTTCGGCTCCGGCTCCGCAGCATATGCGTATCGGCGCAAGGGCTATGTAGAGTTCAAGTCCGTCTTTCCTATGTCTTGCCTGTCATTTGTCGGGGCGGTGTTCGGCGCCCTGCTCGCAATTGTCTTGCCTGTCGAATTTCTGGAGGGCGGTCTAACGCTGCTTCTTGTGGTGATTGCGGTATATTTTGCTGTGAAACCCGATGCCGGGGCCATCGATCGCCAGCGCCGCCTGTCCTTCACTGTCTTCGGCGCGACCTTTATTCCGGCGATTGCTTTTTATGACGGGCTGTTCGGGCCAGGAGCAGGATCGTTCTACATGCTCGCATTCGTCTCGCTCGCCGGCTTCAACATGCTCAAGGCGACAGCCCACACCAAAGTGGTGAATTTCGCTTCCAATGTAGGCGGATTGTTGGTGTTTCTGGTGAGCGGCGCAATTCTCTGGAAAGTCGGTTTCATCATGGGTGTCGGCCAGATATGCGGTTCGCTTCTGGGTTCTCGCCTTGCCATCAAGAGAGGAGCGAAGATCATTCGACCGCTATTGGTGGTCACGTGCATCGCCATGGCGCTGAATCTTCTCCGCAATCAGGATAGTCCAGTATACCGCTGGCTGGGAATGGGCTGACCAGAATATTATTACGAAAGCCACATTGAAGGTGAGGAGGCGCGCCGATCGCCATGAGCGGCGCGGGCGAAAAAAAAATAGAAATCCTCGACGCGTTTCTCGGCGAGATCATGCGACATGGCCTCGATCAGGGCGAGATGCTCCCTGAGGGAGACGGGAACACCGGCTGAGCGCAGGGTGTGAAAGAGGTTGAGCAACATGGCGACAGGATCACCGAGCGCGCAGCCGCGCGCAAGGGGCAGGCGCTGCTTATCCCTGCGGAAACGATCGCAACGGGGCGTGCGATGCTGCGGATGAACCTGTCGGGACCGCATCGCGTTGACGCTTCGTTAACCAGGACGCGCTCTGATGGTGGTCATGGCAGGTGGGGGAGCCTCCGCCCGTTGCCCGTGGAATCCGTTGACGCCCAAAAGAGCCCATGGTATCCCAAATCATCCCGTTCACGGCGCCGAGAGCGATGCGTAACGGTTGCGGTTACCAGAACCGTGATCGTGTCTTCCTGCGCATTTGCGCTGCCGACGGAGTGACGCGCCGCGCGGGCTTCGCTGCCCGGCGACCGATCCATGGGGGCTGTGGCACCGACGATGAACCGCTTCGTGTCCAATTTTACCAACCGATTGGACTCGAAGGGTCGCGTATCGATCCCCGCGACCTTTCGTGCCGTGCTCGCGCGGGATGGATTCGAGGGGCTCTACGTGCATCCGGCGCTGGATGCACCGGCGCTCGATGCCGGGGGCAACGCGCTTCTGGGGGCGATCGACGCGCTGCTGTCGGGGCTGTCGCCCTATTCGGACGAGCACGACCAGCTCTCCACCGCCCTGTTCGGAACCAGCGAAATTCTCAGGATCGATGCGGAGGGCCGCGTGGTCCTGACGGATATGGTCAAGAACCATGCCGGGATCAGCGACCACGTGACCTTCGTGGGGCTCGGCCGGAAATTCCAGATCTGGGAGCCGGAACGCTTTCGCGCGCATCTGGATACGGCGCGCGCGAAGGTGCGCGCCCTCAAGCAGGGCATCGGCGCGCCGATGACGGGCGCAGCCATTGCGCAGCCAGCTTCGCCGGAGGTGCGGGAATCATGAGTGGTCGCGGTGAAGGAGACAATCCTGCCGCTGGCGGACCGGCCCCTCATGTTCCCGTGCTTCTGGAGGAGGTGCTGACGGCGCTGAGAGCCCGCGAGGGCGGTATCTTCCTCGACGGCACGTTCGGCGCCGGGGGGTATGCGCGCGCCATTCTCGACGCGCATCCCGATAACCGTGTCATCGGCATCGACCGCGACCCGTCCGCCATCGCGGCGGGGCAGGAAATGGTTGCCGCATCGGGCGGGCGGCTGCAACTTGTCGCGGGGCGCTTCGGCGATTGTGTCCAGATTGCCCGCGAGACGGGGACATGCGGTATGCTGGATGGCATCGTGCTCGATATCGGCGTCTCCTCGATGCAGCTCGACCAGGCCGCGCGCGGCTTCTCCTTCCGGCTCGACGGCCCCCTCGACATGCGCATGGAGGGGCAGGGCGAAAGCGCGGCCGATCTCGTGAACGGGGCTGACGAATCGCTTCTGGCCGACATCATCTATCATTACGGCGAAGAGCGTCGCGCCCGCGCCATCGCCCGCGCCATCATCGAGCGCCGGCGCCGCGCCCCCTTCGAGACCACCCGCGATCTTGCCGAGCTCGTCTCCGGCCTCGTGCGTGCCGAGCCCAATGGCCCGCATCCGGCGACCCGGACCTTCCAGGCCCTGCGCATCGCGGTGAATGACGAACTCGGCGAACTCGCCCGGGCGCTGCACGGCGCCGAAGCGGCGCTCGCGCCCGGCGGGCGGCTCGTCGTCGTGACCTTCCATTCGCTGGAAGACCGTATCGTCAAGCAATATCTGGCCCAGCGTGCCGGGCGCGGCGGCGGTTTCTCGCGGCATGTTCCCGTTGCCGGCCCCGGCCCGCAACCGAGCTTCCGCCTCGTGACCAAGGGGCCGGTGAAGCCCGGTACGGCGGAGAACGCGGCCAATCCGCGTGCGCGATCGGCCAAGCTGCGCGCGGGCGAGCGGCTCGATGCGCCGGCCCAGCCGGAATCGGATACGATCACCACCCTTGCCAGCCTGCCGCGCACGGCGCGAGAAAAGGGGCGGCGATGATCCGTCTGAGCCATGTCGTGGCGATTGCGGCGCTGATCGGATCGGCGGGTTATGCCTATACGATCAAGTATGAATCGATCGTCCAGGCCGAGCAGCTCGCGCGCCTGCAGGCCGATGTCGACCGCGAGCGTGCGGCCATCGCGGTACTGCGCGCGGAATGGACCCTGCTCAACCGGCCCGACCGGGTACAGGCGCTGGCCGAGCGCCATCTCGACGATATCGTCGAGATGGATCCGCGCCGCATCACCCGCTTCTCGGACCTGCCTGAGCGCGGTGAACGCGATGACGGGATCGCCCTCAAGCTCGAGGCGCTCGGTCTCGCCGAGCCCACCGCAACGCCCGGCCGGACAGCGCGCCCTGCGGTCTCCACTCCCACCACCACCGGTTCGACGAGGTGATCTCCCGTGTCCAGTCCCGATCGTGACCAGAGCGAATCCGAGGCGCTTGCCGAGGGCGAGCCGCCGGGTGGCCTGTTCGGCGGGTTCATTGCCGGATTGCGGGAACTGTTTCGCCTGCGCGGCGACAAGGGGCGTGCCCGGATCGGCCTTGCCGCTTTCGCATTCACCATCCTCTTCGCAGCCTTGTCCGGCAGGCTGGTCCAGCTCGGAATTGCAGCCGACGATGAGGAGGCGATGCGGCGCGCATCCGTTTCGTCTCTCGGCACGGCACGGCCGGATATCGTTGATCGCAACGGCGAGATTCTGGCGACCGACGTGATGAGCTATTCGGTCTTCGCCGAGCCGCGCAACATCATTGATCCCGACGAAGCCACCGAGCTCCTCACCACTGTCTTCCACGATCTCGATTCACGGCGCCTGCGCGAACAGCTGAGCACCGATCGTGGCTTCATTTACGTGAAGCGCGAGATCTCGCCGCGTCAGCGTGCCGAAGTTCACCGGCTCGGCATTCCCGGTGTCGGCTTCCTCCCCGAGCACAAACGCGTCTATCCCAACGGATTCGCGGCGGCGCATGTTCTGGGCTATGCGAATATTGACAATGAGGGCATTGCCGGCATCGAGAAATGGGTCGACGGCCAGGGTCTGCAGGATCTCGAAGGTGTCGGCCTGTTGAAGAGTGCGGCTGATCTCCGGGCTGTCGAGCTCTCGCTCGATCTGCGTGTGCAGCACGCCATGCGCGACGAGCTCCTGAAGGCCATGGAGGCGTTCAGTGCCATCGCGGCGGCAGGGCTGGTGCTCGATGTGCGCACTGGTGAGGTGGTCGCGCTGGTTTCGCTTCCCGATTTCGACCCGAACAACCCGGTCGAGGCGCAGGAAGCGGACAATATCAACCGCATCAATGTCGGCGTCTACGAGATGGGGTCGACCCTGAAGGCGCTGACGGTCGCCATGGCCCTCGAATCCGGCGAGTTCGACATCAATTCGACCTTCGATGCCCGCGCTCCACTGCAATTCGGACGTCAGCGGATTCGCGATTATCGCGGCCAGGACCGTATTCTGAACGTTCCGGAAGTCTTCGTGCATTCTTCCAATATCGGGACGGCGCGCATGGCGCTGGAGCTGGGGGTGGAGCATCACCGCGAATTCCTGCGCCGCACCGGCCAGCTGGAGCGGCTGGAGACGGAGCTTCCCGAAAACGCCGCGCCGCTGGTGCCGCGCCGTTGGACCGAGATCAACACCGCGACGATCGCCTTCGGGCACGGGCTCGCGGTGGCGCCGCTCCAGGCGGCCATGGCGACGGCGGCGCTGGTGAATGGCGGCATGATGATCCCGCCGACCTTCATCAAGCGCTCCGAAGAGGAAGCGCGCCGCGACGCCACCCGGGTGATCAGCGAGGAGACCAGCGAGGCGATGCGCTATGTCATGCGCCTCAATGCCGAACGCGGCTCCGCCGGCAATTCGGCGATCGCGGGATTTTACGTCGGCGGCAAGACGGGCAGCGCCCAGAAGGTGGTGGACGGGCGCTATGTCGAGGGGGTTCTGCTGACGACCTTCTTCGCCGTCGCGCCAGCGGACGACCCGCGTTACCTCTTCCTCACCATTCTGGACGAGCCCAAGGCGACGCCGGACACGCACGGCTTCAACACGGCGGGCTGGAATGCGGCGCCGACGGCGGGCAACATCATCAAGCGCACGGCGCACTTGCTCGATATCCCGCCGCGGTTTAACCCTCCCGAGCAACCTTTCCCGTTGATGACCCGGCTGGGGGCCTGGGGTACGCAATGAGCGAATCGGCGTCGCATGGCGCGCATATGAAAGAGAAATCACGCCGCCTCGCCGATCTCCTCGGCCCGGCGGGCGACGCTTTCGACGCCCTGGAGATCACCGGCCTGACCCCCGACAGCCGCGTCGTGGCGCCCGGTTTCGCCTTCTTCGCCATACCCGGCGTGATTGCGGATGGCGCGCGTTTCGTGCCGCAGGCGCTGGCGCGGGGCGCGCGGGCGATCGTGGCGGCGGGGCCGCGTCCGGATGATCTTGCCCATGACATCGCCTGGCGCCGCGTCGCCAATCCGCGCCTCGCGCTGGCGCGTGCCGCCTGCGCCTTCTATCCGCGCCAGCCGGAGCGGATCGTGGCGGTGACGGGGACGGCGGGGAAGTCTTCGGTGGCGGATTTCGTGCGCCAGATCAGGCTTGCCCTCGGCGATGCGGCGGCGAGCCTGGGCACGCTCGGCGTTGTGACGGGGCAGGGGGCCGAGTATGGCGCGCTGACCACGCCCGATCCCGTCGGCCTGCATCGCATGCTCCAGGATCTCACGGATCGCGGCATTACCGATCTTGCCCTGGAGGCCTCCTCGCACGGGCTCGACCAGCACCGCCTTGACGGCGTGCGGCTCGCCGCCGCCGCCTTCACAAATCTCGGGCGCGACCACCTCGACTATCATCCCACGATGGACGCCTATCTCGCGGCCAAGATGCGCCTGTTCGACAGCCTCTTGCCGATCGGCGCGCCGGCCATCGTCAATACGGATGGCGATTACGCCCGCGAGGCGATGACCGCCATCCGCGCCGCTGGCCACCTCCCGCTCACGGTGGGCACTGCGGGTGATTTCATCCGGCTCGAGCGGCATGAGACGCAAGGCTTCGCGCAGGGCGTGGGTCTCGTCCATGCGGGGCGGCGCCATGATCTGGCGATCCCGCTGATCGGGACTTTCCAGATCGAGAACGCCCTCGTCGCCGCCGCCCTCGTCATCGCCACGGGCGGCGATCCTGAACGCGTCTTCGCGGCGCTTGCGCAGCTCACCGGCGTCAGCGGGCGGCTGGAACGGGTAGGGGAGGTCAATGGCGGGCTCTGCGTCGTCGATTACGCCCACAAGCCCGATGCGCTGGCCCATGCGCTCGACGCCTTGCGTCCCTTCGCGCGCGGGCGGCTGATCTGCATCTTCGGCTGCGGCGGTGATCGCGATCCCGGCAAGCGCGCGATCATGGGGCGGATCGCGACCGCACGCGCCGATCATGTCATCATCACCGATGACAATCCCCGCAGCGAGGACCCGACGCTGATCCGCGCCGCCATTCGCAGCGAGGCGCCGGATGCGCAAGAGATCGGTGATCGCGGCGCGGCGATCCGGGCGGGCGTCGCCATGCTTGGCGAAGGCGACGTGCTCGTGGTGGCCGGGAAGGGTCATGAAACGGGCCAGATCGTGGGCGAACAGGTCTTGCCGTTTTCCGATCAGGAGACCATCCGGCAGGCCATTGCCGCAAACCTTTCATAGCCAAGAGGCTGTCGCGGAGTTGAGATGATGAATGCCCAATCGATGCCGCTATGGACAGGCGAGGAAGCGTGCGCGGCGATGCAGGCGCGCAGCATCGGTCCGCTGCCTGCGCGCATCGAGGGTATCTCCATCGACACGCGCAGCCTGAAACCGGGTGATCTGTTCTTCGCCATCACCGGTGACGCGCGCGACGGACATGACTTCGTGGTCCAGGCCCTGGAGAAAGGCGCTGCTGCCGCCGTGATCGCGCGCGACAGGGCCGAGGCGCTGGCTACCGCCTGCGAGAGCCTTCCCGGCGCGCTCTTCGTCGTGCCCGATACGCTCACCGCGATGGAGGATCTCGGGCGGGCGGCGCGGGCGCGCTCGGATGCGCGGATCATCGCCATTACCGGCTCCGTCGGCAAGACCGGCTCGAAGGAGGCAATGCGGCTGCTGCTGTCGCGCTCGGGCAGGACGCATGCCTCTGCGGCTTCCTACAACAACCATTGGGGTGTGCCCCTGACGCTGGCGCGCATGCCGCGTGATACGCAATACGGCGTGTTCGAGATCGGCATGAACCATGCCGGCGAGATCGCCCCGCTGGCGCGCATGGTGCGCCCGGATGTGGCCATCGTGACGACCGTGGAGGCGGTGCATATCGAGCATTTTCATTCCGTCTCGGGCATCGCCGACGCCAAGGGCGAGATCTTCCTCGGGCTGGAACCGGGCGGTGTCGCCGTGATCAACCGCGACAATCCGCATTTCGAGCGCCTGCGCGCGCATGCGCTCGCCTCCGATGCCGGGCGCGTCGTCTGTTTCGGCGAGAGCGAGGGGGCGGATGTGCGTGCCTTGCGCATCATCGCGAAGCAGGACATGACCATCGTTGATGCCCGTGTCTTCGAGACGCCGTTGACCTATCGCGTCGGCATGGTCGGGCGGCATGTGGCGATCAATTCGCTCGGCCTCGTCGCGGCGATTCACGCGCTGGGGCTCGATCTGGCGCTCGCGGCCCTGGCACTGGGCGATCTGACGCCGCCGACGGGGCGCGGGGCGCGTGACCTTCTTGCGTTCAATGGCGGTGAGCTCCTGCTCGTTGATGAGAGCTACAACGCCAATCCGGCCTCGATGCGCGCCGCGCTGGAAACGCTCGGCCAGACCGAGATCGGCTTTCGCGGGCGGCGCATCGCCGTGCTCGGGGACATGCTGGAACTGGGCGATTCCGGCCCCGCCGCGCATGGCGAACTCGCGCATTCCGTGATCGGGAACGGGGTCGATCTCGTCTTCGCGGCGGGGCCCCTGATGAAAAATCTGATGGCGGCCCTTCCCCCGGAGCGCCGTGGCGGCTACGCCAACCTTGCGACCGGGCTCGAAGGGGTGGTGGTCGCCGCCCTGCGCGCCGGGGATGTCGTGATGGTCAAGGGATCGCGCGGCATCCGCATGGAGCGCATCGTCGAGGCGGTGAAGAAACGCGCGGGCACAGGCAGTGCGCTCGCGCAAGAGGGATAGTTTGAGCGATGCTGACCTGGCTTGCGGATTTTGCCGCTTATGTGAATGTTCTCAACGTCTTGCGCTATATCACCTTCCGCACCGGGATGGCGACGGCGACGGCGTTTCTGTTCGTGATCTGGTTCGGCCCGGCCATCATCGCCACCCTGCGCCTGAGGCAGGGGCATGGTCAGCCGATCCGCGATGACGGGCCGGAATCACATCTGCTGACCAAGCGCGGCACGCCGACCATGGGCGGCTTGATGATTCTCGCCGGGTTGCTGGTCTCAACCCTGCTCTGGGCCGATCTCGCCAATGCCTATGTCTGGGTGGTGCTGCTGGTCACGCTGGGCTTTGGCGCGATCGGCTTCTATGACGATTACCTCAAGGTCACCAAGCAATCGCACAAGGGCTTTTCCGGCAAGTACCGGCTTTCGATCGAGGCTGCGATCGCCGCGATCGCCTGCATTGCGATCGCGCAGATTGCCGCGCCACCGCTCTCCAACAGCCTGGCCCTGCCCTTCCTGAAGGATGTGTTGATCGATCTCGGCTGGTTCTTCATCGTCTTCGGCGCGCTGGTGATCGTGGGCGCAGGCAATGCCGTCAATCTGACCGATGGTCTTGACGGGCTGGCCATCGTGCCGGTGATGATCGCCGCAGGAACCTTCGGCTTCATCGCCTATCTCGTGGGTAATGCGATCTTCGCCAATTATCTGCAGATCCATTTCGTGCCCGGTACCGGCGAGCTCGCCGTCATCTGCGGAGCGCTGATCGGTGCCGGGCTCGGGTTCCTCTGGTTCAACGCCCCGCCCGCCCAGGTCTTCATGGGCGATACCGGTTCGCTGGCGCTCGGCGGCATGCTCGGCACCATTGCGGTGGCGACGAAGCACGAGATCGTGCTCGCCATCGTCGGCGGCCTGTTCGTGCTGGAGGCTTCCTCGGTGATCATCCAGGTCGCTTCCTACAAGCTCACGGGCAAACGCGTCTTCAAGATGGCGCCGATCCACCACCATTTCGAGAAGCTGGGCTGGACCGAGCCGCAGATCGTGATCCGCTTCTGGATCATCGCCGTGGTGCTCGCGATGATCGGGCTGGCGACGCTGAAGCTGAGATGAGGAGATCGGCATGACCCCCTCGACCGTCTTCGCCGGGCGCGACGTCGCCCTGTTCGGCCTCGGCGGATCGGGGCTCGCCACCGCCCGCGCGCTGATCGCCGGCGGCGCGCGGGTGCACGCTTTCGACGACAATGCCGAGCGGGTCGAGGCCGTGCGGGCGCAAGGCGTCCCGATCACGGATCTGCGCGAGGCGGATTTTGCGGGTTTTGCCGCGCTGATACTCTCGCCCGGCGTGCCGCTTACCCATCCCGTGCCGCATTGGAGCGTCACGAAGGCGCAGGCGGCGGGGGTCGAGATCATCGGCGATATCGAGCTGTTCTGCCGCGAGCGGGCGAAGCTGGCGCCGGATGCGCCCTTCATCGCGATTACCGGCACCAACGGCAAATCCACCACCACGGCGCTGATCGCCCATATCCTGCGCGAGACGGGCCGCGACGTGCAGATGGGCGGCAATATCGGCGCGGCGATCCTCTCGCTGGAGCCGCCGGCGGATGCGCGCTTCCACGTGGTCGAGATCTCCTCCTACCAGATCGATCTGACGCCCTCTCTCGCCCCGACGATCGGTCTGCTGCTCAATCTCTCGCCGGACCATATCGACCGCCACGGCTCCATGGAGCACTACGCGGACGTGAAGGAGCGGCTCGTCGCAAAGGCGAAGCTCGCCCTGATCGGGCGTGACGACGAACATTGCGAGGATATCGGGCGCCGACTGTCGCAGCTGGAGGGCGCGGATGTCTATCCCGTATCCGCCACGCGCGAACTGCCCTGGGGCTATTTCGTGCATGACGGGCTGGTTCTCGCGCGCAATGCCGGCGAGGATGTCGAGACGGCGCTGGCTCTGGGCGATCTCGAGGGGATATCGACGCTGCGCGGGGCGCATAACGCGCAGAACACGGCCTTCGCCTGCGCCGCCTGCTGGCATGCGGGGGTGAGCACGCCTGCGATCGCGCAGGCGCTGCCGTCCTTCCCCGGCCTGCCGCATCGCATGGAAGAGGTGCCGGGGCCGGAAGGGCTGACCTTCATCAACGATTCCAAGGCGACCAACGCGGAATCCACCGCCCGCGCGCTGGCTTCGTTCGACCGCGTCTGGTGGATCCTCGGCGGCAAGCCGAAGGAAGGCGGCATTGACAGTCTTGCGGAATATTTCCCGCGGGTCGCCCGCGCCTATCTGATTGGCGAGGCGAGCGACGCCTTCGCGCAGACGCTGGAGGGCCGCGTGCCCTATGAGCGCTGTGGTACCCTCGAGAAAGCGGTGGCCCGCGCTGCGGCCGATGCGCAGGCGAGCGCGGATGAGGCGCCGGTCATTCTTTTCTCTCCAGCCTGCGCATCATTCGACCAGTTCCGGAGTTTCGAGCACCGGGGGGATGTGTTCCGGGAGGTGGTCAAAAAAATCCCTGGCTGCTAGCCCGCATTATGCACGGAGGTCTGGCGGATGTAGCGCAAGCCGTTGAAATAGCGTAAGATTTGGGTGCTAACGCCGAATCTTGCAGTTTCACGGAGGCCACATCCGCCATGAATGATCCTACGCTGCCGCTGGAGGGTTTGTCACCCGTGAATGGCAAGGCCATCGTCGCCCGGTTTGACGGCGGCAGCCTGTCATCGGATAGCGGCCTGATCGCTCTGGCGGAGGTGGACAAGCGCTTGCGTGTTGCCGCGACGCTGGCTGCATGTATCGATGATCCGCGGCGCCCCGATATGATCTCCCACAGGCTCGACGAGATGATCGGCTTCCGGATGGGCATGATCGCCGCCGGCTATGAAGATGCCAATGACGCCTCCCGCCTGCGGACCGATCCCCTCTTCAAGATGGCCGGGGGCAGACTTCCCTGTGATGAGGATCTTGCTTCCCAATCAACAATCTGCCGCCTGGAGAACCGGCCCGACCGGCGCATGCTTCTGGCCATGGGTCATGCCATGATCGGCCTGTATTGCCGCTCGTTCCGGACAGTGCCGTCGCAGATCGTGCTCGATATCGACGACACCTTCGATACCGTTCACGGGGAGCAGCAATTGCGGCTGTTCAACGCGCATCACGATGCATACGGCTTCCAGCCGATCGTGGTGTTCGATGACGAGGGTCGTTTCGTCCGGTCAATCCGCCGGCACTGGCCCCATACCCGGATCCTGATCAGGGGTGACAGTCACTATTGATGGAGTGGATGCCCCCACCCGACGGCATCGCAATGTGCCAAAATGGTGATGCTGAAGTCATCACAGAAGGAGGAGGCATCCATGGGTGAGATTAGCATCGTTGGCGTCGACCTGGCAAAGCAGGTTCTCCAGGTTCATGGGGCAACGGCTGATGGACAGGTGCTGTTCCGCAAGAAGCTGTCACGGGCGCAGTTTGCGAAGTTCATGGCGTCGCTGCCGCCTTGTGTGGTGGCGATGGAGGCATGCGCAACGGCGCACTATTGGGGTCGTGAGCTCTCCCGTCTGGGTCATGAAGTGCGGCTGATCCCGCCCATTTACGTGAAGCCCTTCGTCAAGCGGCAAAAAAACGATGCCGCTGATGCTGAGGCCGTGGCGGAAGCAGCACAGCGTCCGACCATGCGTACCGTTGCGGTGAAGACCGCGGACCAACAAGCCCGGGCGATGCTGTTCCGCACCCGGGACCTGCTGGTCGGCCAGCGAACCCGTCTGGTGAATGCACTACGCGGGCATCTTGCTGAGCACGGCATCATCATCGGTCAAGGCGTTGGGAATATCGCTCGCTTTGCTGCCTGTCTCGATCAGGACACGCTTCCGGACCTGGTTCGCGATCTCGGGCGGCTTTACCTCGATCAGATTGCTCAGATCAGCGACGAGATCGGCAAGCTGGACAAGCGGATCACAACTGCAGCCAGGGAAAACAGCACAGCACGCCGGCTGCAGACCATGCCGGGAATCGGCCCGGTCTGCGCCATGGCGATTGCATCCTTTGCACCGGCGATGCGGGAATTCCGCCGTAGTCGCGATTTTGCAGCGTGGCTTGGCCTCGTTCCACGACAGCACTCCTCCGGTGGCAAGCAGAAGCTTGGCCGCACTTCCAAGATGGGTCAGCGCGATATTCGACGCCTGCTGATCATCGGCGCCATGTCTGTCGTGCATTGGAGGGGCCGGCACGGTGGCCGACCGGGATCGTGGTTATCGCGCATGCTCGCACGCAAACCACGCAAACTGGTCGCCATCGCACTGGCGAACAAAATGGCGCGTATGATCTGGGCCATGCTCGCCGGCGAGACTGATTACAGGGATCCGACCGGCGCGATCTGCTGAACGCGGCTGTCGGAGCCTCGGGGATGTGAGGAGGGCAATGACCTGAATGGGCAAATGATCGATCAGATCCGGGTCGGGTAAACCAGTGGAGTGCAACGAGCCTCGAGCTCGCCCTATTGATTTGGTACCTGATCCGCGTATCACCATCCCGGCCCGCGGCGTGCGAAAGCCGCACTTGTGAGGCCTGAAACATGACCGCACCCGATCACGCGCTCAGACAGGCAAAAAAATCCTTGCATCAAAGGGGGCATCCAAACATGCGCTCCCGAGGTGCTCGACTGGTGCCGGGCGAACGGCATTGCCTTCATCTTCGGGGTGGCGACAACCAGCACGCTGCGCAAACGCGTGGCAACCGTCGAGGCCAGCACGACCCGGCGCTTCGAGAGGGCGAAGACGAAGACCAAGGTCCGGCGCTTCAAGGAATTCCATGACGGGGCGGCGAGCTGGAGCCGTACCGAGCGGATCATCGCCCGTGTCGAGGT
The DNA here is from genome assembly GCF_900094735.1 of Saliniramus fredricksonii. Lineage (NCBI taxonomy): Bacteria > Pseudomonadati > Pseudomonadota > Alphaproteobacteria > Hyphomicrobiales > Salinarimonadaceae > Saliniramus > Saliniramus fredricksonii. The sequence continues at coordinate 263,995 of NZ_FMBM01000001.1, read as the reverse complement.
GGGGTCGCAGGGTTGCGACACGCGCTTCATCGTGACCAATCTCCCGGGTGGACGCGCCAGGACATTGTATGAGCGTGTCTATTGCCGCCGGGGCATGGCCGAGAACCACATCAAGTCCTGGAAGACCCATCTCGCCGCCGACCGGACCTCGTGCAGCAAGGCGACGGCAAACCAGTTCCGGCTGTTCCTGCATGCGGGGGCCTACTGGCTCATGTGGGGGCTGCGTGCGGCGATGCCGAAACGTGCGGCCTTGCGCCTGGCGCAGTTCGACACCTTGCGTGTGCGCCTCATCAAGATCGCCGCCCGCGTGGTCGAAATGAAGACGCGGATCTGCCTGCATCTGCCGACATCATGTCCCGACCATGCGATCCTGCGCATCGTGCTGAGCCGGATACCACGTCTCGCCATGTAGCCACCGGGGACGTTGGCGCCCCTTTTGAACCCCGCGACCGCAACCTGCAAACCCCGCCCCTTACACCATCTCCGCCACCGAAAAGCGGCGGGGCGGATCACGCTGCGCCGGCTTCTCGAAAAATCCAACCACCCGGCGACACGCGCCCATGATCAGGCTGCGATGCATAAAGGCGGCTAGCGCACAAATATTAGCATATGTAGTGCAGATGACACATAAATTGCTAAAATGCTCTTAAAATTGGATTTTATAAAATAAAATATAGTAGTATCTGAAAAATTTATCTTTTTTGCACAAGCAATAATTATAGACAATATTAAAAAAATAAAAATTAAAACATAAGTTTTTGTATTATAGATAAAATAATTCCTTAATGTGCCATCAAACACTGTTGTAAAAAATACTGCAGATGAACTAAGGAATATTATAATTATATTCCAAGAGAAAATATTGATAGCATGATCCTTGTCTGGTGCAGCGAAAGCATTTATGAGATAAATAAAAATCATTAAGCCAAGCGAGATTGATGAAAATATTACCGATATTTCCGACAAATTCATGAAATCTTTTTGTAGTGCGCTTCGCATTGCGTCAGCAAACTGATCTGTTTCGTTTAGCATTAATGCGGAAATAAGGACGATAATAAAACCCTCAATGGATAAAAGTCCATTGGCGCCATGATTTACATTTGTAAATATTTTTATATTTCTTATATAATCAATGGATTTTAATATCATTGTGTAATCTCAAAGGTCAGTTCAAAATCATGCCAGTTTGGAATCGTATTTTCCTCTGACAGGTTGATAACTCGAAAATATACCTTATCAACCACTCCTTGAGCTGGAATTTCTGAAAAAAATACTGTTGTCGCGCACATTATATTTGATTTCATTCCTTTATATCTCTGAATTCTCCCATAAAAATTTATTGAGGAATCATCGAAGAATCCCTGAAACGAGCTTGTGTCTTCTAAATTTTGAAAGGAATTTATGCGGTAAAAGCTATATGGCACATGAAAATGCCGCGTAATCTTTGTTACTTCATTTCTGTCTCTATGATGCTTATAAAAATCTTTTTTGCTTGTTCTCTCTTCACCCGGCACAATATTGTTGTATATTCTGATATTGCGATGAAAAACATCCTCATTCGAAGATCTTGTTTTGCGAAGAAATGCAATTGCGCGATATACTGTGAGAGATTCTGATTTTATTACGTATGTTATTTCAATTTCTTTATCTCTTTCTATACGTAATAATTGATTTTCTTCAATTTTTTGAAGTTTGTTTCTTGAAGAATTTAAAAATACATCTCCATTGACTGGGTTTTTTGATAATATGCTATCGTTGCATGTGTCCGCGACTGCAGAAACAGGATTAATTGCCAGTGCGATTACCGCTAGACACTTAATCCAGAAAAGCCCTTCTGCCGATTTGACGATACGGATCATGGTAGACCTATCTCCCCAACCTGAACACCCGGTCCAGCGCCTTGCGCGGGATGATGATGTCGATGAAATGGGTGGCGTTGCGGTGGAGGCGGCGTGCGCCCAGCGCGGCGCGCTCGGGTTCGCTGTCGGAATGCAGCAGCAGGTGCCCCCGCGCGCCCTCGACCTCCTTGTCGAAATAGCGGATGTTGCGGCCCGGATTGGCAGCGACGATGCTCGCAGCGAGCTGGCGGTCGCCCCGGCTCCCTGCGCGCTGCCGGTAGAAGCGCGCCATCAGATCGTCGCGATCAATGTAGAAGCAGCGCACCGACGGGTCGAGCTTGTTCACGTGGACATGATCGAGCACATCGTTCTGGAAGCGCAGCAGGCTGGCGTCGCTCCTGGCATCCGGCGAGAAGAACTCGATGAAATAGTCGTTCACCGGCTCATCCTGATCGTCGCGTACACGGGTGATGACCTGCAGATAGCGATGGATTTCCTGCGCCAGCGGTGCGCGGCTGCGAAACAGCCCGCGCCGGCGCGCGGTATCGGCGGCGAGGGCCGCCGTCTCCTCCGAAACCTCCCGCCAGCGTGCGGCGATCTGCTGATGCTCGTCGGCGGTCTCGCAAGCCAGGGCTTCGAGAATCAGGGCGCCGAGGCGGCTCGAGAGATCCGCCACCGCGCCGCTGGAATCGCCGGGATACTTGATCTGGGTATGATCACGATCGGGCAGGACCGCGAAGGGAAGGGCCATGCCGCCCGTGCGCGAGCCCCAGGCGCGAACCTCCGGGATGTCGATATTCCCGGTGAAGTCGACGGTGATGCCGGCAGTGTTCAGATTGGCGGCCGGCACGCGCACCGTCCCGTCGCTGCCGTCCTCGTTCACGAGGCGGCGGCTGATAGTGCGATAGCCGCGGCTACCGGTGATGACGAAGGGCCAGATGCCGCCGGGGCCGTAAGGACCCGTACCGGCGCCGTCGGGATCGAGCAGGTCGCGCGTGACGAGGCTGCGCTGGTAGGGTGAGCCGAGTTCGAGCGCATTGAGCATCTCGCGCCCGGTCTGGAAGCCGTTCAGGGCGCCCTTGGTGGCGCGCCCGATGAAGGAATTACCAACCGTCGCCAGCCGCGAGCCGAAATTTGCGGGTGCGAGCATCAGCATGCGCCGGACGGGACAGTTCTGGCCGTCGGGATAATAGCGCACGGCCCATTCGCGCATGACGAGACCCGCCGTGGAATGCCCGATCAGATCGAAATGCGGCCCGAGTTCGCCCGCATCCTGCTTCTCGCGGATGACGGCCTGCATGCGCCGCGCCACATCCTCGATACGGACATCGTCATCGGTCGAGATGTAATCACCCAGCCAGATCCGGGTGATATCGTAGCCTTCTGCAGCGAGAAAGCGCTCGAGTTTGCGGAACGAGGCGGATGTGTCGCCCCAGCCGTGCAAGATCGCGATCTGTCGGGTCATGCGTGATCCCCCCATCGGGGTCGCTCGCGTCCTGATCACCGACCCCGCACAACCCTATGGTATACAGAATCTTCAATTGTGCAATTCCCGCATCAATTGTGCCCGCAACGTCATCGGCTCATGCGGCAATATCCATATTCGCGCAACATTGCCGGCAGCACCTCCGCCATCCCCTCAGACCACATTTTCCACCGACACCGTATGCTCCGCCGCGCCGGTCTTCTCGAAGCTGGTGACATTGCCGAGGGTGGTTTCGGCGATGTTGGTCAGAGCCTCGTGGGTGAAGAAGGCCTGGTGGCCGGTGATCAGCACGTTGGGGAAGGTGAGGAGCCGGGCGAAGACGTCGTCGCTGAGGATGTCGTTCGACAGATCCCGGAAGAACAGATCGCCTTCTTCCTCGTAGACATCGAGGGCGAGCGCGCCGATCCTGCCATCCTTGAGCGCCTCGAGCACGGCGGGCGTGTCGATCACCGCGCCGCGCGAGGTGTTTGCGATCATCACACCGGGCTTCATCTTCGCGATCGCCTCCGTGCCGATCAGGTGCCGCGTCTGTGGCGTGAGCGGGCAATGCAGGGAGATGATGTCGGATTGCGCAAACAGCGTATCGAGATCGACATAAGCGATGCCGCGCGCCTCGCAATCGGGATCAGGCGCCACGTCATAAGCGATCACCCGGCAGTTGAAGCCCTGGAAGATCCCGGCGGTGATGGCGCCGATCTGGCCGGTGCCGATGATGCCGACGGTTTTCTCGTTGAGATCGAAGCCGATCAGCCCGTCGAGATTGAAATTGTTCTCGCGCACCCGGTTATGCGCCTTGTGGATGCGCCGGTTCAGCGCAAGCACGAGGGCCAGCGTATGCTCGGCCACCGCATGGGGCGAATAGGCCGGCACCCGCGCCACGGTGATGCCGAGTGCCTCGGCCGCTTCCAGATCGACATGGTTGAACCCGGCCGAGCGCAGGGTGACGAGCCTGATCCCCTGATCAGCGAGTTTTTCGAGAACCGCCCGGTCCAGCGTGTCGTTGACGAAGCCGCAAACGGCCTGCGCATCGCCGGCCAGCACCGCCGTCTCGGCGCGCAGGGGCGCTTCGAAATAGGACAGTTCGTGCCCCGCCTCGCGGTTCGCCGCGTCGAAATAGGTGCGGTCATAGGGTTTGGTAGAGAAGAAACCGATTTTCATTGCGCTGCATCCTTCCGCGATTCGTGCAATCGGGCGTAGAGCCGCTCGACATCGTCGCGCCGGCACAATTGCGTCCCCGGCGTCATCACGGTGGCGCTGCCGGCAGCCATTCCCAGCAGGAAGGCGTCCCGGTTGGACAGGCCGGTGCTCAGGCCATGGGTCATGCCGGCGACGAAACTGTCCCCGGCGCCGACGGCGCTCCTGACCTCGACTTCGGGCACCGCCTGCTCGTACGCGCCGTCGCGATCGACCAGCACTGCGCCTTCGTGGCCCAGCGTCACCGCAATCATCTCCGCCTGGCCGTCATCGATCATGCGCTTTGCTGCCGCGCTGATCTCGTCCGCGTGATGACAATCCTGACCCGTGAGATTGCGAAACTCGCCATGGCTCGGCTTGACCAGATGGATGCCGCCATGCTCCAGCGCGGCTTTCAGCGCTTCGCCCGACGTATCGAGCACGAAATGCGCGCCCTTCTCGCGGGCGATATCGGCGACGCGGGTATAGAAATCAGCCTCGACACCACGCGGCAGGCTGCCCGAGGCGACAAGATAGTCGCAATCCATCCCGTGCAGGGCATCAAGACAGGCCGAGATTTCATCGGGCGCGAGCTTCGGCCCCTCCGGCGTGAAGCGGTATTCCTTGCCGCTCTCGCGCTCATAGACCACATGCGACAGCCGCGTATCATCCGCAATCGGGATGCGCTTGCGGGTGACCCCCTGCTGGTCGATCAGGTTGTCGAGCACATCCCCGGTGACCCCGCCGGCGAGATAGAGCGCGCAGACGTCGCCGCCGAGCGCCTTGATGACCCGCGCCACATTGATCCCGCCGCCGCCGGGATCAAACCGCTCGTTCGAGGTGCGCACCTTGTTGGTATGCCGCACCTTCTCCGCCTCGGCGGAGCCGTCGATCGAGGGATTGAGGGTCAGCGTGACGATCTTCGCCATGGAGGGTTCCGTTCCTGCGCGTGCTGCAATGCATGATTCGCTGCGATGCTATCGCGTCGCTAACAGCTGGATAACCCCGCAAAACCCGTATTGGTTTCGGGGAGGGGGGGCGGAAATGATGAAATTCGGGGCGTTTTGGTGTGGGAATGTGGAGGGGTGGTGCCATCCCAAGGGTGCCAGATGTGACCATATGGACTTGTAATACATGTCATGTGGTCTTATCTTATCGCGCAGTTCATGAAGGAGCGCGAACTGATGGAAGAGCCTGTTCTGGAGCGCCCCGCACCGGATCGTCAGGGTGTTGCCCTCAAGGCCTTTGCGCGTATCGCGGATGCGTGGTCCTTGACGCTGCGGGAGGCGGCGGCGCTGGCGGATATGTCGGACTCCACCTGGAAGCGGGCCAGGAAGCCTGGCTTTCCGGGGGATCTGACGCGGGACCAGATGCTGCGCCTGAGCGCGCTGGTCGGTCTCTACAAGTCGCTCGCGCTTTACTTCAACGAGCCGATCTCGCGGGACTGGGTGAAGCTGCCCAACCGGGGCCCCGAATTCGACGGCGCGCGGCCCCTGGACGCCATGGTCGCGGGCGGGTTGCCGAAGATCCTGCGCGTGCGGGGCTATGTCGATGCGCTGCGGGGCGGGGTTTGAGGATCACCTCCGTCAATGACCGGGCGCTTGTCCGGCTGATTCCGCAGACTCGCCACAAGCCCCCGGTATTGCGGGGATTGGTGGACAGCGACGAGGAGGCGCAGATTCTCGCCGGGATCGAGGGCGAGACCAGCGCCCGCCTGATCGCGGAACGCGAGGGCAGCCCCGCGCTCGACCGCCGCGAACTGGCCTTTGCGCGACGGGCGCATGATCTGCAACTCTATGGCCAGAGCCATATCAACGCGGCTTTCACCTATACCCGCCCCAGCGGCAACCGGTTCAACACCGGCGCGCGCGGCGCGTGGTATTGCGCCTGGGATATGCTGACGAGCGCGCAGGAGGTGGGCTTCCACCGAACCCGCGAACTCGGCTTCATCGGGCGCTATGAGGACGAGGCGCGCTATGTGGAATTGCTCGCGGATTTCATCGGCGATTTTCCTGATCTGCACGGAATGGCGCACCCCGCGCTCGATCCGGACCCGGACCGAGGCTACCCGGCCGGGCAGCGCCTTGCCGCAGACCTGCGATCAGAGGGCCATCGCGGCCTGATCTATCCCTCCGTGCGCCATGCGGGCGGGCGATGCTTCGTCGCCTTCGATCCCGGCATCATCCAGAACGTCCGCCCGGGGGCGGGGTGGAGGCTGGTTTGGCGGGGTGCGCCGGAGTTTACGGTTGAGGGAATTTAGAGTAAGCGTAATTTGAACGATGCGGGGGCTAGAAATGCCGGAACCGAACGCAATACTCCGAATGGCAAGGGCCGAGGCACAAAGAAATGCGATCGATTTATTGGCATATTCTAGCGCGGTTTACCCTGACGAAATTCATGACTTAGTTTCCGCAAAAATCCTGGAAATCGGGGTTGCGTTCGCGGTAAATGCACGCAGGTGCTTCGAAGTAGCCAGCGAGCCTGCCGAGATTGTGGCGAGGCGTTGGAAGTACCAAATGAACGGTTCGCAAAAGATCGAAAAAGATCTATGGCGGGCGCTCAATGGTATTATCCATGCGCGGAACCTTAGTATCCATTTTGCCGAATCTCCGCAGGCTGTGTTCTCTGACTCACGCAACTCTGTTGCGCTTCATTTTGTATATGAGACCGATCGCTACCCGGAGACGTACGTTGATCTGTTCGGGCTGGCTTGGACATTTCTATCGTTCGGCCCCTTCGCTTGGGAGGAATCATGCGATTAAATTTGCACTGGCATCTCCAACACACCATTAGCCTTCCCCTTGATGGGCAGCCGGGTTCGGCTGCGGCTTCGACCAGACCACCACGGTGAACTCCTGTGCAAAGCTCGAAGATGCTTTCCGGTTAGCGGCCGTCTTCTCACAGTAGTGTCTCGAAGATCCGGCCTGCCTCCACCTCCGAGAACCTAAGCCTGCGCAGCACGTCCTTTCTCTCCTTGTCGGACTGCGCGACCATCTCTTAGCGCGCATTGCGAATGCGTTCGATAAGCGGAACGGGTGCGCTCGGCAACGCGGGCGACCCACATCCCCCCTCAAACCAACCCAAACTCCCCAATCAACTGCGGAATCTTCTCCCGAAACGGAAAGAACCCACGCGTCGCATGGGGCCAGGCGGCTTTGTCCAGCGGGCGCAGCACCCGCACCAGCCGCAGGCCGGCCTCCCTCAGTTCCGGCTCCAGCGCATCAAGCCGGCTGCGGGCGGGGCCGATGGGGGCGTGGGCGGTGACGATGGTGTCGGAGCCGGCTTCGCGGGCGAGTTCGGTGAGGGAGGCGGCGGTGAAGGCGAAGGCGGCGCCCGGCGCGCTGTAATGCGCTTTCGCGCGGGCGAGCGCGTCGGCGAGTGCGTCATGGGTGAAGCGGTGCACCTTGTCGTCGACCATGCCGGGGGAGCGCCCTTCGCTGGCCTGCACCGTTCCGATCGCCGTGACTTCCGCTGTGCCGAGGGCAAGCGTCTCCGGCCGGCAATCCTCCTCGGTGATGAGCAGCGCAACCTTGCCCGTGGGCGGATCATCGCCGCGCGGCGCTCCTTGCGGCGCCGGCGGGGGTGCGTCGTCGAGGGGTTCGGCTGTGGGGCTCAGGCCGTCGGGGGAGAAGCGTCCTTGCGTGAAGCGCTCGATATTGTCGCGGCGCGCGAGATAGGTCTTGCCGCGCGTCTGGATGCCCGCCACCCAGCGCCAGGACAGGGTGTTGGAGGCCGGATCGCCGTCGAGCAGGTGGCGCATGAAGAAATCGGCGCCGAGCTCCCAGGGCAGCTTCAGCGTAAAGATCCAGATCGAGGCGAACCACATCCGGGCATGGTTGTGCAGGTAGCCCGTCGCGACGAGCTCGCGCGCCCAGTCGTCGAACCCCTCGATTCCGGTCTCGCCGGATGTCGCGGCGCGGATCGCCGCATCGAGACGCGGATCCGCGTGCTGCGCCGTGCGCGCCTGCGCCAGACCCTCATGATAGCGCGTGTAGATCGCCGGGCGCAGTTCCAGCCAGCCCTTCCAATAGGTGCGCCAGAACACCTCCTGCACGAATTTCTCGCTGGCCGCGAAGCTGTGCTGCGACAGCACGCGCGCCACCACCTCGTCCTCGCCGATCAGGCGATGGCGCAGGAAGGGCGAGAGCATGGAGACGTTGTCGCGGTTCTCAGGGCCGGGATCGGTATTGCGCGCCGCCGCATAGGCCTTGCCGGCGCGCGGGAGGAAGGCGTCGAGCCGCGCGAGGGCGGCTTCGCGGGTGGATTCGGGGAGAGGGGCGGTTTCGGCGTCGGTCACGGCGTCACTCACGAAGTGGCTCACGCATCATGAGATAGCGCCGACGCGGCGTGCGTCGAGAGTGTGATCGTCAGCAGCTTCGGCTGCGCCGGGCGTCGGACGAACATGGATGCTTTTATGCAAACAATTGTGGCGCAACCAAAAATGCTTGATTTGTTTGACATTATGCTTGCGTAATTATCCTGGATTGCTAATATGAGTGGGCACTCGCATGATTCGATTGTGAAGTGGTTCGGGTACGAAACTGCGGAACGTGGGCGTCGCGTGAACGAGCTCACCGAGAGCCAATCAGGACTGGACGAATGAATTTTGAAAGCTGCGGACCATTTCTTTTTCCGAGGGAGCGGACTGGTCAATGGCAGAAAGAGTTCTGGCAGGTTGTAGAGAATTATTGGGAGGGTCTAAGTAACGCTATTGCCCAACTTAAACACCTGATTTCCGATAATTATGAATTTTCAATGGGATAGGGGGCGCCTTCGCGCTTTTAGCACCACGGTCGGAGGGTCGTGCGGTCAAGCAGCTTCGGTTTCGGCGATGTTCGGCGGCAGCGCCACGCCGACGGCGCGGAATACCGGCCCGACCTGACCGCTTACCGGGGTACGGATGGCAATGCTGCGTCCGTCCTTTTCGATTTTGCCGCTCTGCAGGCGGTCGAGATCACGCAGGAGCGGGCGCCACTCGGGTTTGATCCCGGCTTCGGTGCAGCGGTCGAACAGCTCCTTGTGCAGCATCAGGGCGAGGAAGGAGCAGAAGACGTGGCCGCGGATGGCGGCATCGGATGAATGGAAGATCGGACGTGTCGAGAGCGTCGCCTTGGCGACACGAAACAGCGTCTCGACGGTGAGCAGGTCCCGGTAGCGCAGCATCGCCTGAAGCGGAGAAATCCTCGCGTTGGTGCGCAGGACGAAGATCCCGTCATAGCGGGCTTCCTCGGCGATCTTGCCGGCATCGATCTCGAAGGCATCACGCGTCGTGGTGTTGAGATAACGCCTGTAGGCGGAGTTGCCGACGAGGGCCTTGTCGCCCTTCTTCAACTGCGTATCGAGGGCAGCGATGATGGCCTGGCGGTCCTCGCGGTCCTTCTCGGCCTGCGCCTCGTTGCGGCAGACGATGTAGCGGACCCCGTCGACGACGACCTCCTTGGCGAAGAGCTGCGTCTCGCCCTGGCTGCGCTCGACGAGGAGCGGCGTGAGGGGTTGCGGATCGTCGAGAACCCGGCGCATGCGTGCGTCGGTGCGCTCGCGCACACCCAACACATATTCCAGACCCTGTTCCTCTAGCGCCGTGATCGTGGCCTGCGAGATCATGCCCCGATCCGCCACGATGCAGGCTCGGGTGATACCGAAACGGCTGCGCAGCCGCTGCACGATCGGCAGCAGGATGGCGACATCGGCGGTGTTACCTGGCATCATCTCGGTGCAGACCGGGCGGCCATCGGCATCGACGATGACGGCGAGGATCATCTGGTTGAGATCAGGGCGATGGTCCTTGGAATAGCCCCGTGCCCCCAGCGTCTCGCCGCCTTCGCCGTGGAAGGACAGGGAGGTCGTGTCCATGAAGACGATGGAGAGATCGGTAAACAGGTCGCGCCGGCGCGCAAACAGCGCCTCCTCGATCACGTCCTTGACGGTACGCGGCGAAAAGGGCGTCGCATCCTTCTGCTCGTCCTTTGGCAGATCTTCTCCGAGCCAGGCCATGGCCCGATAGAAATGGTGCAGCGACAGATCGTCGGCACCGGGAATGTCGTAATCCTGCATCCAGGACGCGCAGTCGCGATCCGAGCCGGAGACGAACAGACGGTGCAGCGTCGCGGTGAACACGGCCCGCTCCACCGGGAATTCGAAGCCGCGTTCCCCAAGCTGATCAGCGATCACCTGATCGATGCCGAGTTGCTGCCACAGGCGCCCGAAGAGCAGCGGCCCGCCGATGCGACGAGCTTCGTATCGCGCCACATCACCGTTGTTGATGGCATCCAGGACCATGGCCCGTTCCGTGAACCGTCCGACCGAGGCGGCCAGGCGATCGAGATCCTTGCTGGCGAGAACCGTTTCCTTGCGTCCGAGATTGCGGATGATGCGCTGCTTCGTGCGGCCACCCTCGCGGACATTCTCCACAAGGTAGATGTAGGTGTAGCCATTGATGGTCTTCTCGCGCACGAACATGCCGAATTAGCATCTCAGAAACCTCCATTCGTCAAGCAATGAAACGCCTATTCTTACATTATTTAGCACCACACAAACTGACGCCCACCGACCCCACCTCAATAACATCAATGGCTTACGGAAAAATGTTCCCGCTTCGTCCAATTCAACTGTTCAACTTGGGTATTGGTTGCTACGCCTTCTGCATTAGCAATGGACAGAAAGTTAGGCCGTGGTACGTCGGAAAAACGCTCGCCCAAGGCGGGTTCCGTGATGAAGTATTTACACCTCATAAGATTTTGCATTACACTGAAATATTGAATCCGCAGGACAAAGAAAAATCATATCGACGTGGAAAGCCGTGTATATTACTTTTTCCCCTTGTTTCTGATACATGGCGTCTTTCAAAAAGCCGTGCGAACTCCGATGGCTACGTCGATTGGCTGGAAACGACGCTTATTGGTATGGCGCTATCGCAAAATCCGGAAATCGCGAATACAAGCAAGACGCGGTTTCATCGCGAGGTTTACGTGAACGGTCTCATCGGTGGGCAGTACCAAGGCCGGCCGAGTACAGGTGCGAATTTTGCCAGAAAAGCGTTTCATTCGGCCTGATTCAAAAGTCACCCGCTCTCCCATCGAGCCACGATCAGCCACCGCCCCTCAGCCGCTCTCACCGCGCCGCGCACGCGGATGCATGGCGTTGTAGCTCTCCATGATGCGCGAGGCGTCGATGCGGGTGTAGATCTGGGTGGTGGAAAGCGAGGCGTGGCCGAGCAGTTCCTGGATGGCGCGCAGATCGCCGCCGCCGGCCAGCAGATGGGTCGCGAAGGAATGGCGCAAAGCATGCGGCGTGGCGCTGTCGGGCAGGCCGAGGGCGCCGCGCAGTTCCGCCATGGCGAGCTGCACGACACGCGCCGAAAGCGCCCCCCCGCGCGCGCCGACGAAAAGCGGCTCGTCATCGTTCAGGACATAGGGGCATTGCGCGCGATAATCCGCGATCGCCGCGCGCACCGGCACGATCACCGGCACGGCGCGCTGCTTGCCGCCCTTGCCCGTGACGAGGATGCTGTCGCGATCGCCCACGGGCGCATCACCGGCGCGGATGCCGAGCGCCTCGGAAATGCGCAGCCCCGCCCCGTAGAGCAGGCCGAGCACGGCGGCGTCGCGGGCGAGAATCCAGGGTTCGCGGGGTGAGCCGGCCCGCGTCGCGGTCGAGGCGGTGGCGCGGGCGTCTTCCGCACCGATGGGGCGGGGGAGCGTCTTGGCGGTGCGCGGCCCCCGCACGGCGAAGAACGCGGCGGCGTCGCCATAGCCCTCCTGCGCGAGATGGCGGGCGAAGCCGCGCAACGCCGCGAGCTGGCGCATCAGCGAGCGGCTCTCGATCCCGGAGCGACGCCTTGCGGCGAGGAAGGCGCGCACATCCATGGGGGCGAGGGCGGCAAAGGCTGCGCGATCCGCCGGCTCGCCGAGATGTTCGACGAGGAATTGCGTGAACTGGCGCAGATCGCGCGCATAGGCCTGCAGCGTCTTCGGCGCCGCGCGGCGCTCAAACGCCAGGCGCGAGAGCCAGGCGCGAATCGACTCGGCCAGATCAGGCTTTGCCGGAAAATCCTGCATCACCGTCTTCTCGGACGCCTCAGCCATGATTGCCTCCCGATGCGCCCCCGGAGGGCGGTGCGAGCAGCAATTCGCGCGCGAGTTCCTTGTAGATCAGTCCCGCCGCGCAGGCGAGTACCAGCGTCCAGCCGGTTTCGATCACGGCGCGCAAGAGGGTCAGGATCAGCCCGGCGACGCGCAGAATCTCCACCTCGCGCATGGCGGTTTCGAGCGGCAGGCCGAGAAGGATGAAGGGCAGGCTGCATATGGCGAGCACGAAGAAGATCCGCCAGCCGTACCCGGCTGTATCGCGCCAGGCGGCGCCCCAGCCCGCGCCGTTCGCGTTCACGGAGATGGCGGGAAACAGCGGGCCCAAACGCACCGACAGGGCGATGGTCGCGGCGAAGGCCATGAAAAAGACGGCGGTGCCGAGCGGCGGGTCCAGCGCCTCGGAGAGAAACGCGCCACCCGCGTAACCCGCCACGGTGATCAGCGACAGGATCAGCGAGGTCTTGACGAAGCGCCCGAAGATCGGCCCGGCGAGAGATCCGGTGAGGCGCGGCGTGAGCATCCCCGCCACGCTGTAGCGATGGGCAGCGATGATCATCGGCGCAAAGACGAAGACGCCAAGCACCGCCTCGACCGTGCCGACCAGATAGGGCGAGGTGGAGCCCGTCGGCAGCAGCAGCCGCCGGGCGAGATCGACGAGCGCGGCGAGGATCACCGTGTCGAGCACGACGAGCGGGGCGGCCTTCGCGAAGGCCACCGCGCCCGAGAATGCGCCCTGTGTCAGCGCCTGATGATCGACTCGTCTGCTGTCACGCATATTTCAATGCATAGCCGGTCCGTGCCCGCCGTGATAGCGCCCGCGAGCGCGCAGGTGACGAAATTCCACATGGGATGGCGCATCTGCTGTTGCATGCATTGCGAAACTTAAGGCACGCAATCTTTGCATTCGCTCATGCAAGATTGCGCCGTATGATGACAAGCCTATGCCGGCAAGCCGTTAGATCACCGGCACAGATGTCCCGGATGGAGGTTCCGATGCTCGAATTGCGCCCGAATTGCGAATTGTGTGACAAGGATCTGCCGCCGCAATCGACCGAGGCGCGCATCTGCACCTATGAATGCACCTACTGCGCCGATTGCGTCGAGAACGTGCTTCATAATGTCTGCCCGACCTGCGGCGGCGGTTTCGTGCCGCGCCCGATTCGCCCGATGAGGGCCTGGCGCGCCGACAGAAACCTCGGCCTGCAATACCATCCCGCTTCCACCAGACGGGTCCACAGCAAGTTCAGTTGCGAGGATATCAAGGCCCATGTCGAGCGGATCAGGCACATCCCGCCGCAGGACCGCTGAGGCGACGATGGCGCTGCGCGCGATCACGATTCGTCGGGCACCGGCAATGTGCGCTCGACGACATGTTCGAGATCGGCATTCTCCGCCGTCAGCGTCATGCGCAGGCGCAATTCGCCGCCCTTGACCGCGCCGTCGCGCACGAGACGCTCGATCTCGCGTTGAGAGGTGACGCCGACTTCCTTGAGAAACTTGCGCATTTCCATGTTGAAACGATCTTCGTCCATGATCTTTCCTCCCGTTGGCGTCAGCGACGCGCGTAGATGTCTTCGTAGCGGATGATGTCGTCCTCACCCAGATAGGCCCCGGTCTGCACTTCGATCAGAACCATCGGCAGCTTGCCGGGATTCTCGAGGCGATGCACGGAGCCGAGGGGAATATAGACCGACCGGTTCTCCCCGAGGAGGCTTTCCTGCCCGTCGATCGTGACGCGGGCGGTACCGGCAACCACGATCCAGTGTTCCGAGCGGTGCATATGGCTTTGCAGCGACAGGGCGCCGCCAGGTTTGACGACAATGCGCTTCACCTGGAAACGTTCTCCCACGGCAAGGCTTTCGAACCAGCCCCAGGGGCGGTGATCACGCGGAAAGGCGGTGGCTTGTGCCACGCCCTGCGCCTTGAGCGTTGCGACGGCATCCTTGACCTCCTGCGCCCGGTCCTTGCGTGCGACCAGGACGGCGTCCTTCATTGCCACCGCGACGATATTGTCGAGGCCGATCCCGACGAGTTCGAGCCCTTCCGCCTCGGAGCGCAAGAGCGTGTCGCGGCAATCCTGAGCGAGCGCATGGCCGGAGACGACGTTACCCTGCCCGTCCGGCCCGCTTTCCTGCCAGACGGCCTCCCAGCCGCCGAGATCGGACCAATGCGCCGTCAGCGGCACGGCGGCGAGATTCTCCGCCTTTTCCATGATGGCGTAATCGACCGAGATATCGCGCGCCTGCGCCCACGGCTCCGCAGCGAGGCGGGTGAAGCCGAGATCGGCCTGTGACTGCGCCACGGCGCCGGCGACCGGCTCCATGAGATCGGGCGCGTGGCGGCTGAATGCGGCAATCAGTGCCTTGACCGAAAACAGAAAGATGCCGGCATTCCACAGAAAACGCCCCTCGGTCAGCATCTGTGCCGCACGCGCGGCATCCGGCTTTTCGACGAAACCCGCGAGCGGCTGCGGCGCAACCCCCTGCGGATCCGCCTCCGGCGTCAGGGCCAGATAACCGTAGCCCGTTTCCGGGCGCGTCGGCGTCACGCCGAAGCTCACGAGCGTCCCCGCGCGCGCCGCCGGGATGGCAGCCTCGACGCGCGCGCGGAAGGCGGGGGTGTCGGGAATCACGTGATCGGACGGGGCGACGAGCATCAGCGCATCGGGATCGCTCTCACGCAGCCAAAAAGCGGCGGCGAGGATGGCGGGCGCGGTGTTGCGCGGTTGCGGTTCTATCAGGGTGGCGCGGGCAACCTGCTCGACGGCGGCGAGCTGCTCGGTGACGATGAAGCGGAAATCCTCCCCCGTGATCGCCAGCGGGGCCGCGAAACCGGCCTCGGCCATGCGCCGCACCGTGCCCTGGAACAGGCTCTCGCGCCCGAGCAATTGTGCAAACTGCTTGGGATAGCTCTTGCGGGATAACGGCCACAGACGGGTACCCGCGCCGCCGCACAGGATCACCGGGCAGATCGTATTTGTTTCGTCCATCGCACCTTTTCCGCAGCCGGATCCTGCGCGTGACTGATGCGCGCGGATCCGGTCGAGTGCCGGCGTGACCGGCGGATATGCGGGAGGTTGCCGAATTCCGGGCATACGGCAAGGGGCAGTGGCGAAAAAATCTGCCGTTGCGGCGTGATGCTCAGCGCACGAATTCGCCGCCGAGCTCGTCCTCGATATGGGTCCGGATGATCGCCTCGAAGCTCTCATCCGCCGTGAAACCGAGCGCCAGCGCACGCTTTGGCGAGAAGCCGCGCGCCCAGTTTCCGACGATGGCGCGGATCATCTCGTCGGGCTCCCGGCGGATGCGGGCCACGACGTTCTCGCCGGCGATCCTGCGCAGGGCCTCGATCTGCTCGCCGACGGTGGCGCGCACGCCCGGCATGTTGAGATTGCGGCGCGGACCGATCTTCTCGCTGTCCAGCGTCGCGGCATGCATCATGAAGCCGATGGCCGAGCGTGGCGAGGCGTGCCAGTGCGTCACGCTCTCATCCACCGGCAGCACCGCCTCATGGCCCGCCAGCGGCTCGCGGATAATATTCGAGAAGAAGCCGGATGCCGCCTTGTTGGGCTTGCCTGGGCGCACGCAGATCGTGGGCAGGCGAATGCCGATGCCGGTGAAGATGCCCTTGCGGGTGTAATCGGTCAGGAGCAGTTCCCCGATGACCTTCTGCGTGCCGTAACTCGTCAGCGGAGCCTGCAGGAATTCGTCGTCGATCAGATCCGGCAGCGGCGCGCCGAAGGCGGCGACGGAGGAGGCGTAGACGATGCGTGGATGATATGTGCCATCATCGCCGAGCGCCCGCAGCGCATCGAACAGACGCCGCGTGCCGTCGAGATTGATGGCGTATCCCTTGTCGAAATCGGTCTCCGCTTCGCCGGAGACGATGGCGGCGAGGTGAAAGATCAGATCGGGCTTGCCGGAAACCAGCCGCGCCGGCACGGCGGGATCGGCGAAATCGGCGGCAATGCTCTCCACCGTGAACGGCGCGAAGGAGGGGGCTTGCGGCGCGACGATGTCGTGGAGGGTGGCTCTGGTGATCTCGGCGCCGCCGATGCGCCCCTCTTCGGCGAGGCGCTCCACGAGTTTACGACCGATCATTCCGGCGGCGCCGGTCACGAGAACATGCATGCAATCCTCCCCGTTATTTGCCGCCGCCATGCGGGGCTCCTTCGTTATCGGGTCATGATGCCCGCACGGGCGGGCAGGTAAAGGCCCTTTCGTGCAAGGCGGCACGGGCACGCGCGTTGCGGCCTCAGTTCTCGAAGGCGAAGGGCGAGACGCCGCGCGTGGTTTCGTCGACGCTAAGCTGTCGCAGGATCGGCGGCGCGGCGCGCTGGGCGCAGTTCTGCCGCTCGCAGAGCCGGCAATTGACGCCGATCGGTGTCGGCTCGCGCAACTTCCAGTCCATCCCCTTCGCATAGACCAGGCGGCTGGCATATTTCAGTTCGCAACCGAGCCCGATGGTGAACTGCGCCTCCGGCTCGCCCCAGGCCTGTGCATTGCGTCGCACGGTGCGCGCGAGCGAGAACCAGCGTGCGCCGTCGGGCAGTTCGACCACGTCGCACAAAACGCGCCCCGGCGCGCGGAAGCTGTGATGCAGGTTCCAGCGCGGGCAGGTGCCGCCGAAGCGCGAGAACGGGAAGGAGCCCGACGAAAACCGCTTCGACACGTTTCCGGCCGTATCGACCCGCACCAGAAAGAACGGCACGCCGCGCGCGCTCGGGCGCGCCAGCGTGGTCAGGCGATGGGCGACCTGCTCGAAGCTCGCCCCGAAACGCGCGCACAAGACCTCGACATCATAGGCGAGCGCTTCCGCCGCCTGCAGGAAGGGGGCATAGGGCATCATCACGGCGGCGGCGAAGTAATTCGCCAGCGTGATCCGCACCAGCCGCCGCACCGACCCGTCGCGTGATTCGAGCGTATCGGCGATGCGCGCGATGGTCTCGGCGCATTCCGCGAAGGCGAGCTGGTAGGCGGCCTGGAAGGTGCGCCCGGATGGCTCGACCAGCTCCGAGATCATCAGCCGCCGGCGGTGGCGGTCGAAGCGGCGCAGGGCCGATTGCATGACGTCAACGGGCAGGATCTGCACGCGCAGGCCGTGGCGCTCGCGCAGGCGCTCCGACAGGGCGAAGAACAGGTTCGGGCCGGATTCGCCCAGTTCCTGCGCCACCCGCTCGGCTGCTGCCTCGAGCTCGGGGAAATGGTTGTTGGCCGCATGCAGGAAATCGCGCACCCGCTCGACGGGCTGCTCCGGCGCCGCGCCCTCGGCGCGGTCCGCATCGCCGGGCCCGTGCGCCAGCGGGCCGCCTTCGCGCAACTGCCCATAGGCCGCGTAGAGCCGCTGGATCGCGGTGGCGAGCGTCGGCGTCGTATCGGCGATCTCGCGCAGCGCGCCGCGCGGGACGGGGGAATCGCGAAACAGCGGATCGGCGAAGATTTCCTCCAGCTCGCCGACAATGCGCAATTCCTCCTCGCGGGCGAATTCGCGGGGGTCGATGTCGTAGACCTCGGCCAGCCTGATCAGCACCTGCGCCGTCACCGGGCGCTGGTTGCGCTCGATCAGGTTGAGATAGCTCACCGAGATGCCGAGCTCCGTCGCCATCCCGGTCTGGGAGAGACCGAGCTCCTGGCGCAGGCGGCGCAGGCGCCCGCCGGCCATGATCTTGCGTGCTGCATCGTCGCTCATCAGCGTCGCCTTTTTACAAATTTTGACAATTTTACAGATCAACAGCAGTCGCATTTCGACACTGCGACTTTTTCCGAAAATTGTCTGTCTTGCCCATCGCAGCGCAACATAGCATCAATTGAGACAGGTTCCAGCGGTCAATAGAGACGAAATCAGATCGCTACGACCAAAGTTGTAAAAAACATGTCGAGAATGTTGAGGAGACACAGATGAGCAAGCCGACCTTCCAGGACCTCGTTCCCGCCGCGCCGGAAGGCCGCTTCGACGGTATTCGCCGGCCCTATGCGCCGGAGGATGTGTTGCGGCTGCGCGGCTCCTTCCCCATCGCCCACACGCTCGCCGAGCGTGGTGCGGTGAAGCTGTGGAAGCTGTTGCATGACGAGCCCTTCATCAACACCCTGGGCGCGATGACCGGCAACCAGGCCATGCAGCAGGTGCGCGCCGGGCTCAAGGCGATCTACCTCTCCGGCTGGCAGGTCGCCGCCGATTCCAACACTGCCTCGCAGATGTATCCCGACCAGTCGCTCTACCCGGCCAACGGCGCCCCGGAACTGTGTCGGCGGATCAACCGCACCCTCAAGCGCGCCGACGAGATCGAGCATGCGGAAGGTGGTGCCCAGCGCGACTGGTTCGCCCCGATCGTGGCCGATGCCGAGGCCGGTTTCGGCGGGCCGCTCAACGCCTACGAGATCATGAAGGCCTTCATCGAGGCGGGCGCTGCGGGCGTGCATTTCGAGGATCAACTCGCCTCGGAGAAGAAGTGCGGGCATCTGGGCGGCAAGGTCCTCATCCCCACCGCTGCGCATGAGCGCAATCTGAATGCTGCGCGCCTCGCCGCCGACGTGATGGGCGTGCCCACCATGGTCATGTGCCGCACCGATGCGGAATCGGCCCGGCTGATCACCTCCGATATCGATGAGCGCGACCGCCCCTTCATCGAACCCGACAGCCGCACGCCGGAGGGTTTCTACCGCCTCAAGGAAGGCACCGGCGTCGATCACTGCATCGCGCGCGGCCTCGCCTTCGCCGAGACGGCGGACATCCTGTGGTGGGAGACGTCGCGGCCGGATCTCGACGAGGCGCGCCGCTTCGCCGAGGCGATCCACGCGCAATATCCCGGCAAGCTGCTGGCCTATAACTGCTCGCCCTCGTTCAACTGGCGCAAGAATCTCGATCCGGACACGATCGAGCAGTTCCAGCGCGAGCTCGGAGCGATGGGCTACAAGTTCCAGTTCGTCACGCTGGCGGGTTTCCACTCGCTCAACCTGTCGATGTTCGAGCTGGCCCGCGGTTACCGCGATCGCGGCATGGGCGCCTATTCCGAGATGCAGCAGGCGGAATTCGCTGCCGAGGCGAACGGCTTCACCGCCACCCGCCACCAGCGCGAAGTCGGCACCGGCTATTTCGACCAGGTCTCGATGACGATCACGGGCGGGCGCTCCTCGACCACGGCGATGGGCGCCTCCACCGAGACGGCCCAGTTCGCCAAGGACGAGCCGAAACTGCACGCAGCCGAGTGAGCATTCCGGTCGGGTGGGGGATGAGCCCCGCCCGCCATCCGCAACAATCCTCAGGGAGATACGATCATGCCCAACGTCAAGGAACGCGCCGAAGATCTGGCCACCACCATGGACGAGCAGCAGCAGGCGGCGATCCGCATGCTCGCCAACCAGCTCCACCGCCTCAATGCAGCCGTCGCGGAGGCCGTGAATTCCGGCCTCTCCATCGAATTGCAGCGCGCCTCGCGCCATCACCACCAGGATGGCTACTGGGGCGATTTGCTGACGCCGATCATCGTCAAGCAGAAGTGATCCCTTAGCGCGTTCCGACCTGACGAAAGTCAGGCCGGGCGCTCCAGGTCATTGTTCGATGCATCAATCCGTCAGCCAGTATCCACCTGACGGCATGATGCTCTAATCGGAAGTTTCGAGGCGGACCCTCGTGCGGCATCCGCAGCCGATCCGAGCGGATGCCGTACCACCTTCGACGGGACCGGCGGCAGCTGGTCCCGCTTTTTGTTGCAGCATGGGGGCAGATCACTCCGCCGCGATGGCCGGCGGCTCGAAGGGGCGTGCGGCGAAAACCCCGCCCGCAGCGAGCACCTCGGCAAGCGCCGCGCAGAGCGCGTGTGAGATCTCGTCGAACCAGGCATGCGGTGTCAGCGTCGCTTCGTGCATGTAGAGCGCGCGGTTGACCTCGATCTGCAGCGCGTGGCGGTGGCCTGAGGGCTCGCCGTAATGCTCGGTGATGAAGCCGCCGGCATAAGGCTTGTTGCGCATCACGCCGAAACCGCGTGCCCGGAGCGCCACCTCGACCAGATCCGTCAGCACATGACTGCAGCTCGATCCGTAGCGGTCGCCGAGAACGATATCGACCTGGCCGAGTGATTCGGCAGAGAGGCTGGTCGAGGGCATCGAATGGCAATCGATCAGGCAGGCATAGCCGAACCGGTTCTGGGTTCTGGTGATCAGCCGCCGCAGGGTGCGGTGATAGGGTTTGTAGAGCGTCTCGATCCGCGCCAGCCCCTCGCGCACGGGGATGCGCCCGGTATAGATCTCGTGCCCGTCCGCGACGATGCGCGGAATCGTGCCGAGTCCGCCGGCGACGCGGATCGAGCGGGTATTGGCGAAAGCGGGCAGGCGGCCTTCAAACATGCGCGGATCGAGCTCGTAGGGCTCGCGGTTGAGATCGAGATAGGCGCGTGGAAACAGCGCGCGGATCAGGGGGGCGCCATGGGCGACCATCGGCGCGAACAGCCTGTCGACATAGGCATCTTCCGAGCGGCGTATCGTATGTGCGGTCAGGCGCCCGTCTTCGAGAAAGGCTTGCGGATAGACCGCGCCGGAATGGGGCGAATCGAAAACGAAGCCGCCGACCGGTCGGTCGGGCAGAGCGACCGCGAAAGGCGGATCGAACAGGGCGGCGGGTCCGCTGTCGCCACCGGCAGCCTCGCCAGCCTCGATGCCCGTCATGTCAGTCGCGTCCTTCAATGCGCACAGCCCTTCGCCCGTATCGTCACGCCAGCATTTGCCCTGTTGATCAACACTGCCAATGTTTCGCGCGAGCGCGCCGATGGCAAGAGCGTATCTTTGCGATATCGGTCGCAACCATATCACCGCGCCTGCGCCGTGTTCATCTGCGCATGTGCGTCTTTGCGCCGTTTTCCTGCTGCCGCGACATTTGCTTTCACGCGATGTTTACCGGGGCAGGGCCTTATGGGAAAGATGGAAGGTAAGCCGGGATCGGCAATGCGGGACACCATGAAAATTCTACTCGCCGAAGACGACAACGACATGCGCCGCTTCCTCGTGAAGGCGCTCCAGAATGCGGGCTACGACGTGGCCTCGTTCGATAACGGGCTGTCGGCCTATAACCGGCTGCGCGAGGAGCCGTTCGAGCTGCTGCTCACCGATATCGTGATGCCCGAGATGGACGGAATCGAGCTCGCCCGCCGGGCGACGGAGCTCGATCCGGATATCAAGGTGATGTTCATCACCGGCTTTGCGGCGGTCGCGCTCAATGCCGATGCGGAGACCCCCAAGGATGCCAAGGTGCTGTCGAAGCCCTTCCATCTGAAGGATCTCGTCGGCGAAGTCGAAAAACTCCTCGCCGCGTGAAGATTTCCTGATCAAGCCGCTTGCGCCGCCGAAGCGGGTTCGCTATACGCGCTCCCACGGCAGCGCTGCACAGACGGCGCCGCAACGCCGGGCCAAGATGGGCGCGTAGCTCAGCGGGAGAGCACTACGTTGACATCGTAGGGGTCGCTGGTTCAATCCCAGCCGCGCCCACCATCTTGAAAACGTCGAAATCCTCGAAATTCAGGGCGATACAGCTGCTGCTTATGGCTGGATCCGGCGGCCTGGTTTTCCATGAATCCTTGCCGCAATACCCCTTCTTCGCGGATGCATGCCATATGTCCGGCCATGCATGTCCGGGCATGAATGGCGCGCTCGCGAAAACTATTTCCCGCTCAACCGCTTGTAAAACACAGTCGTGGCGTCCAGCTGCGTTGCGGTGACGTCGAGGCTGTAATCGGGGATGACGCCTGCTTCTTCGTAGCCCATGGCCCGATAAAGCGGCTCCGCCATGTCCCCGGTGCGGGTGTCGAGGGTGATCATGCTGCGTCCGCAGGCGAGCGCTTCGCCTTCCAGTCGCGCGATCAGGGCCCGGGCGATGCCGCGCCGGCGTGCGCGCGGATGCACGAGCAGCTTCTTCAGATCGGCGCGGTGAGGCTGGTTCGGCGGTGTGTCGATGCCGAGCTGGACCGTGCCGATGAGGCCCCCGTCGGCCTCGTCTCGGGCTGCGAGCAGGATCGTCGCGCCCGCTTCGACCTGCGGCAGGACGCTGTCGCGCCAGAAGGCGCGGGCCTCGTCGCGCGCGAAGGGCAGGATGAAGCTGACGGCGGCGCCGTCGGCTACGCAGGCATGCAGGATCCCGGCGAGGTCATCGAGCGCATCGGACATCGCCGCAGCCTCGATCCGCATGAGGCTGAACCCGGATGCGGGTGGTATGGGCGCGTTGGTCATGGGGCAGCCTCAGAGCATGAAGAGCAGATAGGTGGCGCCTTGATCCGGCGGTGTTTCGAACCGGCTCGAACCGCGCAGCCGGTAGCGCAGGCAATCGCCGGGGGCGAGACGATGATCCTCGTCGCCGAGCGTGACGTGCAGCGCCCCTTCCTGGAGGACGAGGTGATGCTCCAGCCCCGGTCGTGGCGGGGCCGGATAGGCGATCACCGTTCCAGGCGGCAGCGTACAGCCGATGATCTCGCCGGTGAGCCCATCCGCAGGCGGCGAGATCACGCGCCGCACCATGCCGGTGGCCGGGTCGTGCCAGACGGGTTGCGCGTCATGCGCAATATGCGGGGAGGGCGTGTCCTCGACCTCCTGCAGGAGCCGCGATACGGGCAGGCCGAACACGGCGCAAAGCCGCCCAAGCATCTCCGCCGTGGCGCTGGTCTGCGCCTTTTCGAGGCGCGAGAGCGTCGAGCGGCTTACGCCGCTGGCGGTTTCGAGCTGTTCCAGCGACAGATTGGCGGCGTAGCGAAGCTGACGCAGCCGCGTGGCAATGCGGCTGTCCATGGTGATATATGGTGTGCGTTCTCTCATATACGAGAATATTTCTCATAATCGAGAATAAGACAAGCCCTAGAATGGCCAGACCAGGGGAATCATCGGTACGGCGACGGCCACGACAACGGCCTGGAGTGGCAAGCCGAGCTGCCAGTAATCGCCGAAACGGAAGCCGCCGAGGCCGAGGATGATGGTGTTGTTCTGATGCCCGATCGGGGTCATGAAGGCGCAGGACGCGCCGACCGCGACCCCCATCAGCAGGGGATCCGCGCTGATGCCGAGGGAATTTGCCGTGCTGATCGCGATCGGACACATCACGGCAGCCGTGGCTGCGTTGTTGACGAAGGCCGATATCGTCATCGTGATGACGAGGAATATGGCGAGCGCCGCTACATTGCTCGAACTGCCGCCCCAATCCAGCAGTGTCTGCGCGACCAGTTCCGCCGCGCCGGTCGTGGCCATCGCCCCGGCAACGGGAATCAGCGCCCCGAGCAGGACGATCACCGGCCAGTCGACGGCATTGTAGATGTTGCGCGCGGGGATGATGCGCAGGGCCATGACCGCGAGAACGCCGAAGGCGAAGGCGATCGCGGCGGGAAACAGCCCGAAGGCGGCAGCGGCAATGGCCACGCCCATGATACCCAGTGCCATCAGTGCCTGGCGTGTATCGGGGATACGCACGGACCGCTCGGCCAGCGGCACGAGCGCGAACTGGGCCGCGAATTCGGACAAACGCTGCGGGGCGCCCTGCAACAGAAGGACATCACCCGCCTGCAATCGAAGAGTGCGCAGCCGCGCCCGCGAACGCTGACCCTGACGCGAGACCGCGAGCATGTTGATGGCAAAGCGCGTGCGCAGATGGATATCGGCGGCGGAGCGCCCGATCAGCGACGAATTGGGCAGCACCACCATCTCGCTTATGGTGATCTCGTCGTCACGCTGCTCTTCATCCTCTTTATCGGCCTGCGCCTCCGGCGAATCGGGATCGCGCGGCTTGTCCTCTTCGAGCTTGAGTTCCAGCATCGAGAGGATCCCGGCGAGAGCCTCCGGCTCGGCCTCGATCACGAGAATGTCGTCGATGCGGAGCTTGCGCCAGGGATCGGGGGTGCGCATGCGCACCTCGTTGCGGATCAGGCCGACCACCATCGCATCGACCTCGTCGAGCTCCTTCTCGATCTGCTTGAGCGTCATGCCGACCGCTTTCGACTTCGATGGAACACGCGCTTCGGTCAGATAGGCATCGGTCTCGAAGCCTTCTGCGTTGCCACCACCACGCTGCGGGACGAGTTGGCGTCCCAGCAACAGCAGGAAGATCAGGCCACTGGCCGCGACGGTGACGCCGACCGGGGTAAAAGCGAACATGCTGAAGGCGCTTTCGCCCGTCTCGCGGCGAAAGCCCGCCACGATCAGGTTCGGCGGCGTGCCGATCAGCGTGGTCATCCCCCCGAGAATCGAGCCGAAGGAGAGTGGCATCAAGACCTTGCCGGGCGCGATGTCGTGCTTCGCCGCCATCTGGATGGCGATCGGCATCAGGAGCGCCAGCGCTCCGACATTGTTCATGAAGGCGGACAAGACCGCGCCGAGCGTCGTCAAGGCGGCGAGGGTGAGGAAGATGCCTGCATCCGATGGAATGAACCTTTGCGCAATCGCATCCACGGCCCCGGATGTCTGCAGGGCGCGCGACAGGATCAGCACACAGGCGACCGTCACCACCGCCGGGTGGCCGAAGCCCTCGAAAGCGGTGTCCCTGTCGACCAGGCCGAACGCCACACAGGCCAGCAGCGCGGCGACGGCCACCATGTCATGGCGCCAGCGCCCCCAGATGAACAACGTGACGGTCGCCACCAGAATGGCGAGAAAGATACCCTGGTCCTGGGTCATGCCTGTGATCTCGATGGAGGTGGCGGGCTGATCATGAAGACGCAATGAAGGGTGGCGCGGGATGCGACCGGTCGCCGCGCAAAAACGCTGCCCGGCCTCATGAGGTTTCCTGAGGCGCACGCTATAATGATTCCCGCATCAATGCACCGTCGTTCATCCCCGTTCGTTGCAGCCTTCCACCATTGCCTGCGATCAGGCTTTCTGGCGCAGGATGCTCTGGAGTTCCTCGGAGAGTTCCGTGATGCGGCCCGCCGAAACGCCGCTCTCATCGGCGAGCGCCTTGATTTCCGTGGCGACGACGGTGAAGCCGGCCCCGTATTCGCCGGCGCGCGCGGCCTCGATGCGTGCATTCAGAGCCAGCAATTGCAAAGTGTGCAGGATACGCAGGATCGAACCGGTATTGGTGATGATCTCCTGGCTGGTCTGGCCGACGCGCTCCAGCAGCACGGTGGAATTCTCGAGCTCGCGCGTCTTCTTGCTGTTGACGTCGATCACGACGCCCTCGAGATGCGACAGTGCCCCGTCCCGCCCATAGACGCCGCCCCCGCTCTCGTGCACCCATTGTTCGCCGCCATCGGCGCGCCGGATCCGGTAATCGACCTCCCAGTTACCGCGCGATTCCACGGCTGCGGCGACGGCATCGTCCACCATCCGCGCATCATCGGGATGGATGATGCCGGCATAGGAACGTCTTTCCGGGCCGGTAAAGACATCACGATCATAGCCGGTGACACGGTCGACCGCGCCTTCCATGAACATCATGGTGAAATCCGCATCGTTGCGGCAGCGATAGAGGAAGCCGTTCATCCGGCGTATGATGGAGCGCATGACTGGTAGTGCATCCGAAGATTGCTCCAGCATTTCAGGTGCCACTTCGCGCTTTCCGGTAGCGCTGCCGGTCCCGGCTGTAATCAAGGCATCCATTTTTTGGGGCTCCACACGGTTCTGGCCTGATTATGCGGTTCTGATCAGGCGATCGACCGCAGCTGATTCGCGTCATTGCTTTCACAAGCGTAAACCAAGCATGTTTTCCGTTAAGTCAGTCTTAGCAGTACCTGCCGCGAACTCTGCTGATCAGCATGGCTGCCTTAGGTGAAGGCCTGATCGTGCGCCGCGCCGCCGATCAGCGCAGCGGCCCGGTGCGCACCGGGATGCCCCTGGCGCGCTCGGAATAGAGAATATAGACGCCGCTGCCGATGATGATGGCCGAGCCGAGCCAGACGAACAGATCCGGCAATTGTCCGAAAACCACCCATCCCAGCAGCACCGCGCCCCCGAGCTGGAGATAGTTGAAGGGCGAGACGAAGGGCGCGGGGGCAACCTCGAAAGCGCGCACGAGGAAGTAGTGTCCGAACCCGCCGAAGAAGCCGAGACTGGCGAAGAGCACCCAGTCGAGGAGGCTTCCCGGTGTCTGCCAGATGAAAGGCAATGGCAGGCTGGTGAGCAGGAATCCCGTCACGGCGATATAGGTGATCGAGGTATCCGCCGGATCGCCGGCGGCGAGCTTGCGCGAAAGCAGCTGATAGAACGCAGCCGAGGCGGCGCTGCCGAAGACCAGGAGCGCGGCCAGATTCATGCCCTCGCCCGGCCTGATCACGATCAGCGCGCCGGCAAATCCGACCGTGATCGCGATCCAGCGGCGCAGACTGACCCGCTCGCCCAGAATGAACGGCGCGAAGGCGGTGACGATGAAAGGGGCGGTGAAACTGATCGCCGCAGCGGTGGTCAGCGGCACGAAGGCGAGCGCGGTGATATAGATCAGCGTCGCCATACAGAGCAGGCTCGAGCGCAGGAGTTGCAGCGGGATCTGCTGCGAGCGCAGGAGTGCGAGCCCGCGATAGGGCACGAACACCATCAGCATGTAGACGAAATGCCCGGCATAGCGTGCCCAGGTGATCTGCAGCACGCTGTAATCACCGGTCAGATATTTCGCACTGGCATTCAGCATCGGGATCAGCGACGCGGCGAAGACCATGTAGAGCACGGCCTTGTTCAGATCGTCCGGTCGTGAAACCTGCGCGCTCATCCTCGCCCCGCCCGATACCGCCGCCAGAGGCGATCGCATCATACTGGGCCGGGGTTCACCCGTGGGGAAGACGCATTTGCGCCGGACGGATCACGCAATCTCCGTCCGCTCAGGTCCCGGCATCCGCCGCGAGGCCGACGGCGGTGATGCCGGCCAGGGCCGCCGCTTCATCCTTGTCGGAGAGATCGCCCGAGACACCCACCGCGCCGAGCAGGGCCCCGCGCTTGTCGCGGATCAGCACGCCGCCGGGGGCGGGCACGAGGGGGCCGTCGACGATATGGCTCGCAGCCGCGATGAAATGCGGGCGCTCCACCGCCATGGCACCGACGGTGCGTGAGGGTACGCCGAGCGCGATCGCGCCATAGGCCTTGCCCATGGCGATCTCGCCGCGCCTGAGGCTGGTGCCGTCCTCCGCCTGGAAGGCCTTGAGCGCGCCGCGCGCATCATAGACGGCGACCGCCACGGGCTTGAGCGAGGCTTCGCGGGCGGCTTTCAGCGTCGCGGCGACCATGCGCTGCGCGATGCGTGATTTCAGTTCGGACATGGGGCTCTTCCTCGCCTGGATGGTATTGATTCCCGCACCAGTCTAATGCCTCGCGCGCATGGCGCAGCACGAGTGTCGGCGAATGAGTTTTTCGCGCAGGGAAAAGCTGCGCCATGCGCGTTCACGCCGGATCGCTTCGCAGCCCCTGGAGTTCGACCGGCGCGAATTGCGTGGTCTCGCGCGTCAGTGTCACTTCTTCCACATGTATCTGCCGCCAGTCGGCGAGCCTCTCCAGCACCTCCTGCACGATCACCTCCGGCGCGGAGGCCCCGGCGGTAACGCCGATCGTATCGGCCTGCGCGATGAAATCCGCGTCGAGCTCATGCGCTTCCTCGACCAGGAGGGCCGGGCGGTTGAGGAAGCGGGCGACATCGCGCAGGCGGTTGGTATTGGAACTGTTGCGCGCGCCGCAGACGATGAAGCGTTCGGCCCGCTCCGCGAGCATGCGCACCGCGCCCTGGCGGTTTTGCGTCGCATAGCAGATCGTCTTGATGTCGGGGCCGATGATCGCGGGGAAGCGTTCCTTCAAGGCGGCGATGATGTCGCGTGTATCATCCACGGAGAGCGTCGTCTGGGTCACATAGGCGAGACGCAGCGGGTCGCTCACGTCGAGCGCGGCGACATCCGCGCGCCCCGCCACGACATGGGTTTCTGCATCATGCGTCTCCCCCGCGATCTGCCCCAGAATGCCCTCGACCTCGACATGCTCGCGATGGCCGATGACGATCACCGCGCGCCCTTCGCGGGCATGGCGGCGGCCCTCGACATGAACCCGCCGCACCAGCGGGCAGGTGGCGTCGATCACGTCGAGCCCGCGCGCCTGCGCTTCCTCTTCGACCGCACGCGAGACGCCATGCGCGGAAAAGACCGTCACGGCATTGTCGGGGATTTGTGCGATTGCATCGACGAAATGCACGCCGCGCCGGCGCATGTCGTCGACGACGCGGGCGTTGTGGATGATTTCGTGGCGGACATAGACCGGTCTCTCCGTCATCACGCGCAGATCTTCCACCGCCGCGATGGCGCGATCGACCCCGGCGCAGAAGCCGCGCGGATTGGCCAGGAGGACGGTGAGCGGACGCCTCATGGGCGCTCCTCCGCGATCTGCGCCAGCGCATCCCGCCCGGAAAGCATTGCCGCCTCAATGGTCGCTGGAAGAGGGCCGATCCAGTCGCCGGCGAAGGCAAGCCCGCGCAGGGGCGGGCGCGGGCGATACACCGCACCACCGGCATCCTGCGTCATGGTCGCGCGTTTTTCCTTCACCAGCCGACGCCGCTCCCCGATCCCGCATGCCACGCCCGCCGCTTCGAGCGCGGGCGTAATCTCCGCTTCGATACGCGCGAGCAGGGGCTCCGGATTGTCGGCGATGCGATCTTCTGCCGCAGAGACCGTCACCGAGAGATGATCAGCGCGCACCAGAACCCATTGTGCGAGCGTGCCGACGAGGCCGATGAAGCGCGGCACGGCCTCGGCCGGGAGCGGTTCAGCGAGGGCGAAATGCGCGTTGATGATCGGCTCGAAGCGCGTCGGCGCGTGGATTTGCGGAAAAAGCCGGGCGATCTCGGCGGGGGGCAGGGCAAGGATCACGCGGTCATCCCCGCTCAGCCGGATCGTCCCACCGGCAAAGACGAGGGCTGCGGCCCGGTCGTCCTGCGCTTCCACTGCGCGCAGGCGCATCCCCGTGCGCAGATGCGCGCCGCGTTGCGCCAGCCAGGCGATGGCCGGATCGACGAGATCGGGGCCGAGGCCGTTGCGGGCGATGAGCAGCCGCGCACCGCCGGGGCGCATCACGCGGCGCAGCGCCCGCCCGAGCCGGGCCGAGGAGGCACGCGATACGGGGGTGTTGAGCACGGCGACGGTGAGCGGTTCGATCAGCTGATCATGCAGCGCGCTTCCCGCGAAGATCGGTCCGATCGGACGGTCGGCAAGTGGTGGGACAAGCGGTGCGGCGAGGCGTGCGAGGCGCGGCAGATCGGCGAGCGCCATGCCGGGCGGACGCTTGTCGCGCGCCATCCAGGACCAGGGCGAGAGGCCGATGCGCGAAAGCCGCTGCGCATGTGCATCATAGACGGGAAGGCCGCGCGGTTCCGGCTCGATCCAGCCGTCTTGCGCGCCGATACGATCGATCAGACCGCGCGCAGCGCGGTTGGCCGAGAGCAGCACATGCGCGCCGTTATCATGGGTGAACCCGTCAGCGCCGGTCACCGTGCGGCAGCGCCCCCCTGCCTGGGGCGCGGCTTCGTAGAGATGTACGGTGCGTCCCGCCTCTGTCGCCGCAACCGCAGCGGAGAGCCCGGCCATGCCGGCGCCGACGATGTGGACGATGCCGGTCATCCGCGCGTGCTTCTCATGACGGCGCCCGGCGCAGGGCCCTGGCCGCGAGCGCGAGCTTGTCGCGCCAGCCGAGCCGCAGGCGCTCGCCGCCCTGGGTGAAACCGCGCGCATGCATGCGTGCAAACAGCGCGCGATAGCCCTCCATCATCAGGATCGCAGGTTTCAGCCGTGCCCGATCGAGCGTCTCCAGCATGGCATCCACCTGCACGAAACCGGCCTCGGCCTCACCGGCGAGTTCGGCGCAGACCTGCCCGAAACGCGGATCACGGATGAGTTCGCGCGCGGGCGCATCGCTCAGGCCGTGCGCCGCGAGGCGCGAGAGCGGCACGTAGACGCGCTCCATCGCGGCGTCGTCGGCGACATCGCGCAGCACGTTGACGATCTGCAGCGTATGCCCGAGCGTCAGCGCGAAATCGCGCGCCTGCGGGGCGCCGAAAATGTGGATCGAAAGCACCCCGACAGCGCCTGCAACGCGGCGGCAATAGAGGTCGAAAGCGGTATCGTCGGCGATTCGCACGCGGGGGCGCGCATCCGCCTCCATCCCGTCCAGCAGGGCGTGGAATTCCGCGCAGGGCAGATGATGAGCGCGCATGGCGCTTGCGAGCTCGCGCCCGATGGCTGTGGTGGGCGCATCGGGAAGCGCGTCGATTTCCCGGCGCCATGCATCGAGGAAAACCCGTTTCTCCGCCATTGGAGCGCAGCCATCGGCGATGTCGTCGATGACGCGGCAGAAGGCGTAGACGGCATGGATCGCGCGGCGGCGTGCGCCCGGCAGGGCGGCCATGCCGATGCGGAAGGAGGAGCCCGAGGCGGCGACGATCCGCCGGGTGATGGCGGGGGCGGGGTCGCGACGGCGCCGGGGCAGCGAGGCGAGGGCAGTGGTGGCGGCGACGAGAAAATCCGGTTTGCCGAGATCGATCCGCGTCATGACGGGATCGCCCCGGCGCAGCCTGGCCGCGAGTCGCGCCGCGAGTTTCAGTGTCACGGCGCTTTCCGCCGCGAGCCTGCGGCTGCGCACCAGGCCGGGGAGAAAGCGGGCTTCGTCGATCAGTCGGTCGACGCGATCGAGCGCGGCATCGATCAAGGCGCGGCGCGCGTCCCCGTTGGCGGGATCGAAAAAGGCGGCCTCGCCGCCGGCAAGGTCGAGCCAGGGGGTGGGAAGGTAGATACGACCGAGAACGACACGGTCCTTTTCCAGATCCTGCAAATGGTTGAGAATCTGCAAGGCAGTGCACAAGGCATCTGCGGCTTCCTGCGCCTGCGCGCCATCGGGATGGCGCTGCTCGCCGTGCAGGCGCAGCAGAAACCGCCCGACCGGATCGGCCGAGCGGCGGCAATAGTCGCGCAATTCGGCCCAGTCCGCGTAGCGCGCCTTCACCGCATCCTGTCGGAAGGCGTCGAGCAGCATGCGCGCTTCCTCGATGCCGCAACCGAAACGCGCATCGGCATCGTGGAGCGCCAGAGCGAGGGGCTCACTATCATCGCCGGTGACCAGCGCGCGTTCGAAGGCGTCGAGCCGGGCAAGCTTTTCCGTGCTCGAAAGTGCGCCGTCATCGGCAATGTCGTCCGCCGCGCGGACATAGCGGTAGAAGGCCAGAACCGCCCGCCGCAGGGGCCTGGCGATGAGATGCGAGGCGACGGGAAAATTCTCGTCGCGATGGGTTTTTGTCGGTGCAATGGCAGCGGATCGGCTCATGGCCTCACTCTGCCGGATAGACGCGCCCCTTCCAACCCGCAGGACGGCCCCGGCTGGTGCGCAGAAGCGAGGCCCATTGGATCGAAAGTGCGACGGCGATACAGGCCGGGTGGAGCGCGATCGCGAGCGCGCGCTCGCGGGTGCGCAGCGTGATCGCCGCGCGCAGGCCGAAGGAGAGGGCGAGGGCCGCCAGCACGGTCCCCGGAGGCGCGATGCCGGCAATCGCGAAGGGCAGGAGGATCACCGGCAGAATGTGGCCACCGCCGAGCAGGATCGTCCAGACCGGAAGCTGCACCGGCGTTGCCATGCCCTCATGGGCGTTCTTGATGAAGCCCTCCCAACTCTCGGCAAAACCGCGATACATCCGGCATGCGGCGAGATCGTGCCCCGCCACGAGATCGGTGCGGTATCCGTTGCGGCGAAACAGGCGCGCGAGCTGGATGCCGTCATGCAGCTTGTCGCGAATCGCCCCGTGCCCGCCCACCGCACGATAGGCCTCGCGCTTGGTCATGAGCAGCTGGCCGCAGGCGGCGCCGAAGCTGGGGCGTCTGGTCAGGCGCATGCCGATGAAGGGGAGGTAGCCGAGCATCAGGAAATTGATCATCGGCACGGTGAGCACTTCGCCGAGACTGCGCGTGATCTGGCGCGGCACCCCGCTCACCATGGCCTGGCCCTTGCCCTGCGCATGGGCGACCAGCAGCGCGGCGGCATCGGGGGCAAGCCGCACATCCGCATCGATGAAGAGCAGATGCGTGCCGCGCGCCTCTTCCGAGAGCCGATGGCAGGCATGCACCTTGCCGGTCCAGCCGGCGGGGAGTGCGGGGGCCGATACGAGGCGCACACGGTTGTCACGCGCGGCGATCTCCGTGACG
The DNA here is from genome assembly GCF_900094735.1 of Saliniramus fredricksonii. Lineage (NCBI taxonomy): Bacteria > Pseudomonadati > Pseudomonadota > Alphaproteobacteria > Hyphomicrobiales > Salinarimonadaceae > Saliniramus > Saliniramus fredricksonii. The sequence continues at coordinate 231,301 of NZ_FMBM01000001.1, read as the reverse complement.
ATCTGCGGCGTCGTATCGCTCGAGCCGTCATCCATGACGATGATTTCGACAGGCACGCCCACGCTTTCCAGCGCCGCTTCCACCGCATCACCGATATGGGCTTCCTCGTTGCGGGCGGGGATGAGAACCGAGACCTGCGTTCCAGGCGTGAGTTTGCGCGCTGCCGGTTTGCGCAGGAGCAGGAGATTCAGCGCACCGAGCAGGGCCGAGAGGGCGGCGAGGGTCAGCGCAACATGGCTTAGGAATGTCATTTATCGCGCCTTCCATGCGCCGGATCATAGCGCTCGCCCTTGAGGCGGGCGAGAATCCGCTTGGTGAAATCGAAAACGCCGCCAACCCCCGCCTTGCCTTCGATGAGCACATCGAAGCGCGCCGGATCGCGGGAGATCACGTCTTCGCTCAGCCGGTCCGCGATCCGTGTCAGCGCGTCTTGGAGATACGCAAGACGCGCCTCGCGCTCCATGCCGGCGAGATCGGCGCCGCAGAGCGCCTCGCCATAGGCCACGAAAGCCTCGCCGCCACGCTGCTCCCAGAAGCCGTATTCGAGGGCGACGGGGACGTATTGCGCATGCGGGGCGATCTCGACGAGGTGGGCGATTCCCGGTTTGAGATCGAGCGGACGCACGCGCACATCCATGAAGCGTCCCTGCGCCGTGACCCAGATCACCGCGTCGTCATGGGCGAGGATATCCGCGCTCGCGGCAAGGAAATCCTGCGCGCCCCTGCGGCTCTCCAGATCGACGCCATAGGCGCCCATGCGCCCGAAGAATCCGTATTTCTCCAGCATTTCAGCATCGATCGGCGCATAGCTCGCCCGCCTGCCGAAGTGTTGCTCGGACAGCAGGACATAGATCGCCGCATCCCACCAGGCGGGGTGATTGGTATAGAGCACCACCGGCGCATCGTCGCGCAGATCGGGCGGTGCGCCCCATTGCGCGAGGCGCAGGGCGTTCATGTGGCGGCGGAAATAGCGGTCGAAATGGCGCGTGAAGAAACTGACCACGCGCGGCTTGCGGCGCCGGGTCGGGCGCGTGGCCTCCGGCAGCCGCGCGGCGAGGCGATCCAGCCGCGCGCGGGTTGGTTCATCCGCCGCCATGGCGCCCTCAGGACGCTTGCTGCAAAGCAGGCCCGCGTGCGTCCTGGTCGAGCGCGTCGGCGGCGATCCAGCCCGACATCATCACCATCGGCATGCCCGGCCCCGGATGGGCTGCGCCGCCGGCGAGATAAAGCCCCTTCACATCGCGCGAGCGATTGCCCGGCTTGAAAGCGCCGAGGAAGCGGCCATGGCTGGCAAGCCCGTAGATCGCGCCGTTGAGCACCTTGTAGCGGTCGTGGATATCCTGCGGCGTGAGGTGGCGCTCGACCACGATGCGTTCCTCGATATCCGCCATTCCGGCAGTGCGCTTGAGCTTGTCGAGGATCACCTGGCGATAGGCCGGGAACATCTGCGACCAGTCGTGATGCGGGCGCAGATAGGGGGTATGAACGAGCACATACAGCGCTTCGCCACCTTCGGGGGCGACCGAGGGGTCGGTGGAACTCGGCGCGCAGAGATAGGCGGTTGGATCCGGCGCCGGCTCGCCTTTATTATAGATGTAGTCGAATTCCTCATGCGCATCGCGCGAGAAGACGAAATCGTGGTGCAGGATGTGGTCGTAGCGCCTGTTCAGGCCGAGATAGAGCACCACGCCCGAACAGGCTGGTTCGAAGCCCTTGCGATCGTAGCGCGCCCCGACATCGCCGCCGACGAGCTCGCGATAGGTGCGGATCGAATCCATGTTGGAGACGACGCAGTCGAAGGGTTCGATGCCGCCATCGGCCCGCTTCACGCCCCTGACCGCGCCGTTTTCCATATCGAGGCCGGTGATCTCGGTCGAGGGTTTCAGCGTCGCGCCGAGCTCGCCGGCGAGCTTGGCCAGCGCCTCCGCCACGGCGCGGGTGCCGCCCATCGGATACCAGATCCCCTCCGCCGCCTGCATGTGCGCGATGGCGCACAGCACCGCCGGCGAGCCATAGGGGTTGGAGCCGACATATTGCGTGAAATGATCGAGCATCTGGGCGAGGCGCTCGTCCTTGACATGGGAACGGATGGTGCCGGCGACCGTCCTGCCCATGCGCAGGCTCATCACGTCGCGCAGGGTGTCGGGGTTGAGATTGGCGCGCACGTCGATCGTGTCGAACAGATCCTCCACCGCCTTCCAGAAGAAGAAGCGCTCGGACACGCCGTGCAGGTTTTCCGACATCGCCTGGAACTTGCGATAGCCCTCGCCATTGCCGCGCCCGGGCGCGAACCTGTCCATGGCGACGGCCATCTCCTCGACATTCTCGGCGAGATCGAAGCGGGTGCCGTCATCGAAGAAGCAGCCCCATTGCGGGTCGAGGCGGCGCAGGTCGAGGTAATCGTTCAGATCGCGCCCGGCCTCGGCGAAGATCCGCTCCAGCACGCGCGGCACGGTGAGGATGGTCGGCCCCATGTCGAAGCGGAAACCGTCTTCGGTGAACACGGCTGCCTTGCCGCCGATCCAGTCGTTCTTGTCGTAGAGTGTCACCTTGTGGCCGCGCGCCCCGAGCACGCAGGCGGATGCGAGCCCGCCCAGACCACCACCGATCACCGCCACTGTCTTCGTCGATCCGCTCACGGCGCACTCCTCGTCATATCAGGGCCCGCAGCGGGCCGTTCGATCGATACGATGCCGCAAAATCGACGGCATCGAGCCTTCAATTGCCGCCCATCCGCGCCAGGCGCACATCGATGGTGGCCTCCTGCGGGGTAACGGGCACCCGTGCCATCGAGAAATTCGGCGGCGCCCGACGCCCGACATCGTTGGAGAAGCCATAGGGTTCGCGCGGAAGGCCGATGAAATTCGAATCCATCCGCTCATCCATATTGATATCGTGATAGGCAGCCACCGCATACATGCCCACGGGAACGTTCTCGAAGGTGAAGCGCATCGTGCCCGGGCTCGCCGGCTGGAAACGCCCGTCGAGACAGCGATCTTCCGAGAAACCGCGATCGCACAGCCCGACATAGACCTGACCCTCGGCGGATTCGACATCGCTGACCCGGACCGTGACGGTCACCGTGCGGGGCTCGCCGCTCTGCGCGAAGGCGGGTCCGGCCATGGCGCTGCCGATCAGCGTTGCGAGTGCGAGGGCCGCAACGCCCGCAATGCGTGCACTCTTCGCCGTCGAAGTCGAAATCCGTCCCTGCATGCCAATCCTTTCGATCACCGTCATTCAGCGGCTTCAGCGCGCGCTTGATCCGTCGCCGCGCCTTCCGCTCCCTTGCCCGTCCGCCCGCGACGCTCCGCCAGATCTTCGAGCAGGAGCTTGGCGCTGATGCGCGCACCCTCGTAGATCACCGGCAAGCCGGAACCGGGATGCGTGCCGCCGCCGACGAGATAGACCCCGTGCCCGAAGCGGTTATGCGGGCGGAAGTAGAGCATCTGGCCCAGATCATGCGCAAGATTGAAGGTCGCGCCCTCGTTCACACCGAAATCATTCTCCCAATCCGCCGGCGTGATGATCCGCTCGAAGCGGATGCGCTGTTCGATATCGGCCAGACCAAGCTGCTTCAGCCGCTCCAGCGTCTTCGCACGAAATTGCGACGCGAAGGTTGCCCAGTCGGTTCCCGAGCGCAGATTGGGCACCGGCACCAGCACGTACAGGCTGGTATGGCCTTGCGGTGACATCGACGGATCATTGCGGCCGGGATTCTGGACGTAGAAGGAGAAATCCTCCGGAATGCGGCAATTGCTGATGTCGCGGATGTTCTTGGCGTAATCCTTCGAGAGATAGATCGTATGGTGTTCGAGATCGCCGACATCGCCCTCGATGCCGAGATACATCATGAAGGTCGAGCAGGAGATGCGCGCCTTCTCGATCTTTTTATCCTTCCAGCGCGGGCGATACTGCTCCGGTATGAGCTTGCGCGCCGCATGGCCGAAATCGCCGTTGATCACCACCGCATCAGCGGCGATGTGCTCCCCGTTCACCTCCACGCCGACCGCGCGGTCATTCTCGTAGATCACGCGGTCGACCCCGCTGCCGAGGCGGATATCGGCGCCGAGTTGCCGCGCGACCCTGGCCATCGCCTCCGACACCGCCCCGCAGCCGCCCGTGGGATGGAACACGCCGTGCTCGTATTCGAGGAAGCTCAGGATCGTGAACAGACTCGGGCACTGAAAGGGCGACATGCCCAGATATTTGGTCTGGAAGGAGAAGGTCAGCCGCACGCGCGGATCGGAGAAATAGCGGCGCAGATCCTTGTCGACGCTGGAGAACGGACGCAGCATCGGCAAAGCCTGCAGCATGGCCGGGGAGATCACGTCGGTCGGCTTGCCGAAGGGACGCTCCAGGATCGGGCGGAAGAGATCGAGCTTCTGACGATTCTCCGAAAAGAACCGTTCGACATTGGCCGCATCCTGCGGCGCCATCCGCGCGATCTCTGCCGCAAGGCGCGTGAGATCAGGCGTGGCGCGAACATTGCCGCCATCTTCGAAGACGACGTGGTATTGCGGGTCGAGCTTCGTGAGCGTGACGTGATCGGCGAGCCGCTCGCCGCAAGCGGCAAAGATCTCGTCCAGAACGCGCGGATAGAGAAAGAAGGTGGGGCCGATATCGAATTTGTATCCGCCCGGCGCGGTGATGGTGCGCGTCCGCCCGCCCACGACGGCGTCGCGCTCGAACACGGTCACGCGCATCCCCTGCCGGGCCAGCAGCATGGCCGATGCCAGGCCGCCGGGACCGGCGCCGACAACGACGACATGCTCGCCGCGACCGGTTTCCAGATCCCCGAGATTGCCGAGGCCCGGGCGGGGCTGGTTCGAGGCGGGAGGCGGTTCTCCGTCCGGGTTCTTCATTATGATCAACCGTTGCGCTGGTGCTGTGCGGAGGGCAAGCTTTGCAGATTATTGCACTCTACGTGCATATCCTGCATCAGGATCACCGCGTTACACCGCAAATAGTGTGTCATTGAGCGTTCTCCGTGCTTTCGCCGCGGGCGCGGGCGCGTTATCTGTGGCGCAAGGCGCGATCGGAATGCGCGCGGTGTTTCGCGATCCGGCATGAACCGGCGGGGTTTCAAACTTCCGAGCGCATTCCCATATGGGCATATTCATGCGAAAGACAGGTATGGCTGGTATTTCACTGTCCGTCGAGGGCAACAAGATTCAACTGTCCTTCCAGAAGGACGATCAGGCGACCGCCGTCCTGATGGATGCCGGGGCGGCGCGCACGCTCGCCTCGGCGCTCAACCAACTGCTCGACGCGCTCGACGACGACATGCTCGAGGCGCTCGAAGTGGATGAGGGCGACGGCGACGAGGAAGATGACGAGGCTCTGACCGAAGAACTCATGCGGCAATTGTCGGATGACGACGAGACGATCGAGGGGGAAGTCGTCGACGTCACCTCTCCCTCCATCGATATCGGTCTCGACGAGGACGGCCATGCCGTGATCGGTCTTCAGGCGGGACAACTGCCCCCGTTTCTCCTGCGCCTGCGCGATGACGAGGCGCGGCACATCGCTGAAAGTCTCGGCGAAATCCTTTCCGCCCCGCGCGATGCCCGCCTCTCGCAAGGCGGGCACTGACGCGCGCGGCATCCTGGCCGGAAACTCACAATCCGAGGCCGACACGCTCCTCGAAGATGATCCGCTTCGTCTCACCGATCGGGAAGGTGACTTCGAGGGAGAGGTCGTCCGTCTCGCCGATGACGACGAGGTTGGACCGGTCCATCGGCGGCGGCGGGGCGTCGTCCTGATCAGCGACGGCGATGGAGCGTGGTTGCAGAGACTGCGACCAGCAATAGAATTCGCGCACATCGCGATCACCCCGCGTCAGGCTGCGGTCCTGCATGCAGGTAATGGTCTCGTCGGCGATCTCGAAACGTGCCTCGCCGTTCGACAGATCGACATTGTCGATGCGGTGGCGGCTTTCGCCCTCGCCGGCGACGAGCACGTCGATCGTGCCCGCGACCGTCAACTGCGTCGCATCCTCTGCGGGAAGCTCCGGCGCGTCGACGGTGATCTCGATCCAGCCGTCGCGACCGCCAATGCTGAAATCGTCACGGCGCAGGAAGCCGAATGCGGCACCGGGAGGCGAGGGGTCACGCCAGGTCAGGCCCGGCGGGGCGCGAAACGGCTCGGTCTGGTCCTCTTCTGCGGGCCCGTGTTCGACGAGCAGCGAATGTCCCGTATCGTCTTCGAGTCGGGTCATGCGCGAGTCGCGACCGAGCCCGACCACATGCGCCGGCGGCACCGCGATACGGATGCTCATCTGCGTCCGCGCCGGGAGCATGGCATCGGCGGCAATCGGCCGCGACAGTGTGAGCCCCGTCACGGCGATCTCGGCGTCTGACGTTGCGTCAGGCTGGGCCATGGCCGTGCCGGGCATGGCGGCAAGCAGGGGAAAGAGTGCGATTTGGCCTGCGATTTGACGTGCGATCCTCATCCGGCATCTCCTCGTCTGCCGACGGCCCACGCATCCCTCATGCATTCAGCGTGTCGGGACGAATGGCGAAGCGGCGCTGTTTCGAATTGCGCCCAGTCAACCATTGTCGCGGGAAATGGTTCAGATCGCGCTCATGCCCCGGCGCTGGCGACGGGGCGATTGCGCCCCCGCATCGATTGCTGCGCGCGCTCGAGCACGTCCATCACCGCCAGCGCCTCGGTGGGGCCGGTCATCGGCTCGGAGCCGTCGCGGATACAATCGAGGAAATGGGCGCATTCGGCCAGAAGCGGTTCGTTCTGCGTGATTTCGACCGGGACCGGCTCGGCGCGCACGACCTGCGGACTGGCGCCGTCGAGGCAGACCTGATGCGGATAGATCTGGAGTTTGCGTTCCCAGGGCAGGGTGTCGTCGAACACGGCCATTGCCTGCGAGCCGATCACGCTGAGGCGGTGCTCCTTGTAGGGATGCAGCCAGGACACGTGGATCAGCGCCATCTCACCACCGGCGAAGCCCAGCCGCAGCGTCACCGCATCGGCGATCGCGTCGCGCAGATGCCCCTCCCCATGGGCGTCGATATGGTCCGGCGCCGCGCCGACGAGGCCGAGCGTCATCGAAACATCGTGTGGAGCGAGGCACCACAGCGCATCTTCCTCGCGTCGCACGGCGCCGAGATTGAGCCGGTTGGCATTGATGCGCTGCAGGCGGCCGAGCGCGCCCGCGCCCACGAGCTCCTTCAGCTTGCGATAGGCCGGGTGGAATTGCAGGATATGGCCGGTCATCATCACCCGCGACGCATCACGCGCCGCTGCGACGATCGCGACGGCTTCACCGTGATCGAGCGTCACCGGTTTCTCGATGAAGACATGCTTGCCCCGGGCGATCGCTGCGAGGGCCAGATCCTTGTGCCCCGAAGGTGGTGTCGCGATCACGATGGCGTCGATGTCGGGGGCGGCGAGAGCCTGCTCGACGGACATGGCGCGGCAACCGAACAGGGCCACCAGCGATTCGATGGTATCGGCATTGTTGTCGACAACCGCTTCCAGCGCGCCGAGTTGCGCGAAGCAGCGCACGATGTTGCGCCCCCAGGCGCCGCATCCGATCACGGCCACACGTGGCTGGTCGGCGCGCGGCCCGTTTGTGCTCTCAAACGACATGACTGACTTTCGTTCCGGTAATTGTTCGCGTCACGCGCAAAACCGCGCGAGCGGCGTCTTCATGCGCCCTGATGCGGAAAAATTCAACCATCTGCGGATGCGGCGCCGACGCCCCGCGCGCCGGCCTGCGGCGCGCGATCCTGCAGGCAGCACCGGGCCCCTGCTTTCGCCACGCGCGCTCCCGCAGCGTTGGGATACGTTCAAGTCTCTGCTTACGTTCAGAGATTCACGAATCCTCGGATATGGGTTTACACAATTTTTGATAAAATTTAATGATCAATTGGCTGATACTTGATCTGTTTGCTGCCCCCGGCGTATCAGCACATATCAGCAGCCAGCGAAATGCATCACGATGACAGACAATACCGGCTCAGGCGCATGGATCGCCAAGCAGAGACGTTATCGCCATATTGCCGATACGTTGCGTGAAGCCATACTCTCCGGTGAGTATCGCCCCGGCGACCGCCTGCCTACGGAACGGGAACTGGCCCAGCAATTCACCGTGTCGCGGTCTTGCGTGCGCGAGGCCTTGCTGGCGCTGGAGATCCAGGATCTCGTGAACATCCGTGTCGGCTCCGGCGTTTATGTCAGCGAACGCGCCGCGCCGATGGCGACGCCTTTCGCGGCTGATGCGGCGGAACCGCGTGTCGCCGATATCCTCAATGCACGCCTGATGTTCCAGCCGGAAATGTGCGCCGTTGCCGCACTCAACGCGACGCAGGACGACATTCACGCGCTGCAACTGCGCCATCGTGCGATCACGTCCGAAATCCATACCTGCGACGTGGCCGCGCGCCTCTATCGCGATTTTCATCTCGCCATCGCCCGCGCCACGCACAACCCGTTTGCCCACGGCCTGATGCTGAGCATCTGGCAGGCGGCAAGGGCCCATCCGGAATGGGAAAAGCTTCGGCTGCTTCTGCAATCGGGCGAGCGGCAGGTCCGCTGGCGCGAGGAGCATGAGACGATCCTCGCCGCGCTGGAGAGACGCCATCGCGGCGAGGCGCGCGCGGCCATGCGCAGCCATGTCGAAAACATCATCGCCATCATCGACGAAGCCGATATGTTGTGATCCGGGCGAAATGCTCCGGCAAGGTGCCGATCCGCCTATGAAGACCTGCATCTTGCGGCTGCGCGGCTGCGATGATTTGCTGACAGGAACGGTCAGTGAAGGTGCTCGCACGCCTTCGCGCAACAACAAGCGACGAGACGAGGAAACCCGTTATGGCGCAAGACGTAAACCGCCGCTGGCTGCTGGCGGAATATCCGCAGGGCATGCCGAGCACGCAGACCTGGCGCATGGAAGAGGCGCCGCGTCCCGAGCCGGGGCCGGGGCAGATCCTGATCAGGGTCAGGTATCTCTCCGTCGATCCCTATATGCGCGGGCGCATCAGCCCGGCCAGGGGTTATACCAAGGGCGTGGAGATCGGCGAGCTGATGCAGGGCGGCGGTGTCGGCGAAGTCGTCACCTCCAACCATCCCGACTGGAAGCCGGGTGATATCGCCGAATCCATGGGCGTGGGCTGGCAGGAATATGCGGTGCTCACCCCCGACAGTGACGGGCGCGGCGGGGTCAACCGCATCGACCCGGCTTTGGCGCCGATCCAGAGTTCGCTGTCCTGGCTCGGCATGCCGGGCATGACGGCCTATTTCGGGCTCTATGATGTCGGGCGCCCGCGTCCCGGCGACACTTTGGTGGTCTCGGCGGCTTCCGGCGCCGTGGGTCAGCTCGTCGGCCAGCTGGCGAAACAGGCCGGCTGCCGCGTCGTCGGCATTGCCGGGCGCGACGACAAGCTGGCCTGGTGCAGCGAGATCGGCTTCGATGCGGTGATCAACCATCGCAGTGAGCAGGATCTCACCGGCGCCGTGGCGAAAGCCTGCCCGCAAGGTGTCGATATCTTCTTCGACAACACCGCCGGCCCGATCCACGATGCGGTGATGAAGAACCTCGCCAACCATGCCCGCGTCATCCAGTGCGGTCGCATCGCGCTGGCCGACAAGGCCGGTCAGCCGGATATGGGCGAGCGCTTCATGGGGCATCTCATCGTCACCCGCGCCAGCATCCACGGCTTTCTCGTCTTCGACTGGTGGCACCGCCGCGACGAGGCCCTGACCCGCCTCGCGGCCCTGGCCCGGGAGGGCGGCATCGCCACGCGCGAGGATGTGCTCGACGGCATCGAATCCATGCCCGAGGCCTTCATGCGCCTGATGGAGGGCCGGAATTTCGGCAAGCAGCTCGTGCGCCTTGGCGGCTGAGGCGATGACCGGGAGGCGGTCGCTCAGGCCGCCGCTGCCGGCGGCGTGCCCCTTGCGCCCCTTGCGCCCCTTGCCTCCCGTGCCTCCCGGAAGGAGATCAGCCGGCGTGATTCCTCGTCCCAGAGCACGAGCTTCACGCATCCAAGGCTTTCGCGAAAGCCGATCCGGTTGGTATCCTGCAAGGCCGGAAAATCGCGCAGCACCTCCGGCAGGCGGTAGAACGGCACCTTGCTCGACAGATGATGCACGTGGTGGATACCGATATTGCCGGTGAACCATTGCATGATCGGCGGCAGGTCATAATGCGAACTGCCGTGCAGGGCGGCGTTCTGGTGGTTCCACTCCCGGCCTTGTGACCAGTGGGTCTCCTCGAACTGGTGCTGGATATAGAACAGCCATACCCCCGCCGTGGCCGCGATCAGGATGATCGGGCCCTGGACCAGCAGGAACGGGCCGAGGCCGACCAGCCAGATCAGCAGGGCGGCCATGCCCCCGATGCAGGCATTTGTGGCCAGCGTCGAGATCCAGGGCTCCCAGCCGCTGCGCATCAGGCCGACAGGCAACCGGTACTGGCAGATGAACAGCCAGGCCGGCCCGAGGCCGAACATCACCAGCGGATTCCGGTACAGCCAGTAGCGCAGCCGCCCTGCACGCGAGCGCGCGCGGTATTCCGCGACGGTCAGTGTGTCGACATCGCCGATGCCGCGCTGGTCGAGATTGCCGGCGCTGGCGTGGTGGACCGCATGCGTGCGGCGCCAGTAATCATAGGGCGTGAAGGTCAACACCCCGATGGCGCGCCCGATCCAGTCATTCAGTGCGCGCCGCGAGAACAGCGCTCCGTGCCCGCAATCATGCTGCAGCATGAACATGCGCACGAGCAGCCCCGCCGCCGGCACGGCCAGGATCGGCCCGGCCCACCAATACCCGTTCGTCACCAACAGCGCCGCGACGCTCCACAACGCCACGAACGGCACGGCGGTGACGAGGATTTCAAACGCGCCACGGCGGTTGTCGGGCTGGCGGTAGCGGGCGAGCGCCACGTTCCAGGAGCGCGGGGTCGCAGTGGTCCCGCGGGCAGTATCGTCGTTCGACAAGAAATATCCAATCCCAGGGGCAGGCCGCTGGCGCAGAAAGGCCGATGTTCACTTCCATCTAGCCTAATTTGCGCAAAGGTAAATGCCATAATCGTCCCCCGGCCCCGATATGCGGGCAACGCACCAGCGCTTGCGTCTGCTCCGGGCCGTCAATGCAGCGCGCTCTCCCCTCTCCCTCGTGGAGAGGTGCCGGGGGTGAGGGGCGGTCGTGGTAATTCTCCAACGTCGATGACGTCCGCCCGCTTCATCACCGCCGTGATTTATTCTGATGGTCCAAAACGTCACCCATCTTGCCGGTTTGGACCGACGCAGAGCACACGCCCTGGCCTCCCTCCCCAGCGGGGAGGGAATGAGGGTGGGGAGGGCGGTGAATGAAAAGCGTCGACGACGCGGATTTCATGATCCGGGTTGACCCCACCCTTGATCCCGCGCCTTAGGGGAGGGAAAGCGCGCGCTTCATGAGGCGTCCGCTCTGGCCTGCTTAGCTGGTAGAACGGGAGTTGTGCGTGCCCTGCGCGGCGCATCGGCGACCGACAGAAGTCATTGCATCAGATGGGGTTGCTTTCACGGCCCGATCGGCTATCCCGTTTGCGGTCGAGGCTTTTGCAGCACGCGCGGTGACGGAGAATTTCCATGCGCATCACGATGATCGGTACGGGCTATGTCGGGCTCGTCTCTGGGGCCTGCTTCGCCGATTTTGGGCACGAAGTGGTCTGTGTCGACAAGGATGAGCGCAAGATTGCCATGCTGCAGGCGGGCGAGATGCCGATCTACGAGCCGGGGCTCGCGGAGCTCGTGGCACGCAACGTCGCCCAGAAACGGCTTTCCTTCACCACCGAGCTTGCGCCCGCCGTGGCGCAGGCCGAAGCGGTCTTCATCGGCGTGGGCACGCCCTCGCGCCGGGGCGACGGCCATGCCGATCTGACCTATGTCTACGCCGCCGCCCGCGAGATCGCCCATGCGATGGAGGGTTTTACGGTGATCGTGACCAAATCCACCGTACCCGTCGGCACCGGCGACGAGGTCGAGCGCATCATCCGCGAGGAGCGTCCGGATGCGGATTTCGCGGTGGTCTCCAACCCGGAATTCCTGCGTGAAGGCGCCGCGATCAGCGATTTCAAGCGGCCCGACCGCATCGTCATCGGCATCGAGGATGAGCGCGCCCGCGAACCAATGATCCAGGCCTATCGCCCGCTGCATCTCAACCATTCGCCGATGCTCTTCACCGGGCGGCGCACGGCCGAGCTGACGAAATATGCCGGCAACGCCTTTCTCGCCACCAAGATCACCTTCATCAACGAGATCGCGGATCTGTGCGAGAAGGTCGGCGCGAATGTCCAGGATGTCGCCCGCGGCATCGGCCTCGATAACCGCATCGGCTCGAAATTCCTGCATGCCGGTCCCGGCTTCGGCGGCTCCTGCTTCCCCAAGGATACGCTGGCCCTGATCAAGACCGCGCAGGACAATGACGCGCCGATCCGCATCGTCGAGACGGTCGCGGCGGTCAACGATACGCGCAAACGCGCCATGGGCCGCAAGGTCGTCAAGGCCTGCGGCGGCGACGTCCACGGCAAGCGTATTGCCATTCTCGGCCTGACCTTCAAGCCCAATACCGACGACATGCGCGATTCGCCCGCCATCGCCATCATCCGCACGCTTCAGGATATGGGCGCAAGGGTGACGGCCTATGATCCTGAGGGGATCGAACAGGCAAGACAGGTGCTTGATGATGTCACTTACGCCGACGATCCCTATTCCTGCACCGAGGGCGCCGATGCGCTCGTCATCGTCACCGAATGGGACGCCTTCCGTGCCCTCGATCTCGGGCGCATGAAGGCGCTCATGAAGGCGCCGGTCCTGGTCGATCTGCGCAATATCTACCGCGCCGACGACGTCGCGGCGCTCGGTTTCAGCTATACGAGCGTCGGGCGCTGAGACGGCCAGCGCCGCGCTTGTCGGAACGCGTATCCGCACCCGCGCACTCGACGGATTGCCTGCGTCATTGTATACAAAGCCCTGAATTGTGAGGACGCTGATGCGATATGGCGTCGATCAGGCAGGCAGGGAGCGCCCCATGGCAGAAGTCACGCTCGTCGAGGTCGCCCCGCGCGACGGCATCCAGAACGAACCGACAATCCTTGATCGTGCGATGAAACAGGCCCTGATCGGCAAGCTCGTGGCCGCCGGGCTGCGCCGCATCGAGGTAACGAGCTTCGTCAATCCCAAACGCGTCCCGCAAATGGCTGGCGCCGGCGACCTCGTTTCGGCTTTGCGTGATGATCCCGCCATGGCTGTCGCGAAACCGTCCCTTTCAGCGCTCGCGCTCAACCTGCGCGGTGCGCGTGAAGCCATCGCGGCGGGTGTGGACGAGGTGACCTATGTCGTCGTTGCCAGTGAGACCTTCAACCAGCGCAACCAGGGCGTCCCGATCGCCGAGACACTGGCGCAATGGCGCGATGTCCGCGCGGCGGCTCGCGAGGCCGGCTGCATGACGAGCCTCACCATTGCCGCCGCTTTCGGCTGTCCCTTCGAGGGCGAGGTCGATCCGGGCCGCCCGGCCGCCATCGCCGCCGAACTCGCGGCGGCGGATGCGCTGCCGGACGAGATCGCGCTGGCCGATACGATCGGCGTCGCCGCGCCCGGCGACGTGACCACCCGCTTCGCCCTGCTGCGGGAGGCTTTGCCGGACCTGCCCCTGCGCGCGCATTTCCACAATACCCGTAATACCGGTCTCGCCAATGCCGTGACTGCAATCGCATCCGGCGTCACGGCGCTCGACGCCTCCGTCGGCGGTTTCGGCGGCTGCCCCTTCGCGCCGGCGGCGACCGGCAACGTGCCGAGTGAGGATCTCACCTACATGCTGCAGCGCATGGGGCATCTGGGCGGCATCGATCTCGACGCGCTGATCGCCACGGGCAACTGGCTCGGCGAGCAGCTCGGCAAGCAGCCGCCCGCCCTGCTCGGTCGCGCCGGCACCTTCCCCGGAAATCTCGGCAAGGCTGCCTGATCGGGCACAAATTGGATACAATCTCGATGGAATCTGATAGCGGAGTCCGGTCATGAACGACAGCCGTGAGCGCAATTACGCCGGCGTATTCGACAACCGCCTCGGCTTCGGGGCACGACCGGCGCTGATCGTGATCGATTTCCTGCAGGGCTACACCAGCCCCGGCGCTCCGCTCTTTGCCGAAGGCGTCGTGCGCGCGGTCGATGAGAGCGTGGCGCTGATCGCGGCTGCGCGCGTGGCCGGGCTTCCGGTCATCCATACCCGCGTGCTCTTCCATGCTTCCGGTCTGGATGGCGGCCTGTTCGCGCGCAAGGTCCCGGTTCTGCGCAGCCTTGTGCCAGGGGAGCCACTGGCGGAATTCGACCCGCGCGTTGCGCCGCAGGAAGACGAGTTGGTCATCGTCAAGAATTATGCAAGCGCGTTCTTCGGCACGAGCCTCGCCGCAACGCTCACGGCGGCGGGCATCGACACCGCCATCCTGATCGGCTGCTCGACCAGCGGCTGCATCCGCGCCACCGCCATCGACGCGATCCAGCACGGGTTCCGCCCGATCGTGCCACGCGAATGCGTCGGCGATCGCCATGACGGGCCGCATGAGGCCAACCTCTTCGATATCAACGCAAAGTATGGTGATGTGGTCGACAAGGCCGAGGTGCTGTCATACCTCGCACAGCGCTTTGCAGGCGACGCCTGATCCGGGGACGAAGCCGGACGGGCATTGCGCATGCGCGAAGTCATGCCCGCCTCATTCGCGCCCGCCGGGAATGCGCGGCCTCAGGTGCTGCCATCGGGATCATCGCGCCCCTCGATCATGGGGCGTTGCGCGACGATGGCGGCATTGACGAAATCCAGGAAGGCGCGCACCCGGGCGGCGTGGCGCAGATCGGGATGGGTGAGCACCCATAACCCGGCGGAGAAATCCTCCCGTGGCGGGGCAAGGCGCACCAGATCGGGGTTCTGCCCGGCGATGAAGCAGGGCAGGGGGCCGAGCCCGGCCCGCGCGCCGATGGCCTCGGCGAGGCCGAGCACCGTGTTCACCCGGTAGACAATATGCTCCGGGGCAACGTGTTCGGCGATGTAGCGCGTCACCTTGAGTCCGGCGAGATTGTCGCCCAGCGAGACCCAGCGCTTCGCGAACAGATCGATCAGATCGACAGCAGAAGGGTCGGGTACATCCGCGCGATGCGCATAGAGCGCCCAGGCAATTGTCGCGACGCGCCGTCCGACCAGCGTTTCCGGCGGGTTGTCGGTGGCGCGAATGGCGACATCGGCATCGCGCTTCGACAGGTTCAGCGCCTGGTTGGCGAGCACCACGTCGAGGCGAATCTCGGGATAGGCGCGCGTGAACGCGGCAAAGATCGGCGTCAGCAGATGCACCAGGAGCGAATCATTGGTCGTGACCCGCAATTCGCCTGCCGGTGCGATCGACTGGCCGGCGAGCCGGCGCGTGAAAGCGGCGACATCCTCGTCCATGCGCTCGGCCAGCGCCGCCATCTCCTCACCCGCCGTGGTCAGGACATAGCCGGTGCGGTGACGCTCGAACAGCTTGACCTGCAAGGTGTCTTCGAGCTGGCCAAGGCGGCGGAAGACCGTCGAATGATTGACGCCAAGCACTTCTGCCGCGCCGGTCAGACCGCGTGATTCGGCGATGATGCGCACGAGGCGGAATTCATCCCAGGGGATCTGCTGGGGAAGTGTCATTTCTTGCATCCATGCAATTTGAGTCTTACCAGGATAGCTATTTTATTGCGGTGTGGAAAGATTAAATGAGGAGTGACAAACCCACATCACAGGAGCCAGCCAATGGCACGCGTTCTCGTTCTCTATTATTCTTCCTATGGCCATATCGAAACGATGGCTGGCGCCGTGGCGGAGGGCGCCCGCGAAGCCGGGGCCGAGGTCACCATCAAGCGTGTCCCGGAGCTGGTGCCGCAGGAGGTTGCGCAGCAAAGCGGTTACAAGCTCGACCAGGCGGCGCCGATCGCGACCGTGGAAGAACTCGCCGATTACGACGCGGTGATCTTCGGCACCGGGACGCGTTTCGGCAACATGACCGCGCAGATGAAGAACTTCATCGACCAGGCCGGCGGGCTCTGGGCGCAGGGCAAGCTGATCGGCAAGGTCGGCGCGGTCTTCACCTCGACCGCGACGCAGCATGGCGGCCAGGAATCGACCATCCTGAGCTTCCATACCGTTCTCCTGCATCTCGGCTTCGTCATCGTCGGCCTGCCCTACAGCTTTACCGGTCAGATGGGCTATGACGAAGTGATGGGCAATTCGCCCTATGGTGCCTCGACCATCGCCGGCGGCGACGGCTCGCGTCAGCCTTCGCAGGTCGAGCTCGACGGTGCGCGTTTTCAGGGCCGGCATGTGGCGGAAATCGCAGCGAAACTCGCGGGTTGAGGCTGGTTCAACCGCGATCGGCGGCGGCGCGGCGCAGGCGATCCATGATCGCCGCGCCAAGACCATGCTCCGGAATGGGGGTCACGGCGATGCCGGCGGCCCCCGTTTCGTCAAGCGCGCGCATGGCGCCGAAGAGATTGGCCGCAGCCTCGCGCAGATCGCCGCTTTCGCTCAGATTTCTCGCCGCGACCGCTTCGTCGATGCCGCGCGGGGAGACCGTTCCAAAGAGCAGCGCCGCCTCGTCCGGTTCGATCGTCTCTGCGTTCAGCCGTACCCGCGCGCGCGGGGCGTAATGGCTCGTCAGCATGCCCGGCGCGACCGGCGCAGACGGCGCGCCGGATGCAGATGAATCATCGGCCAAGGCAAATCCGAGTACCGCCTCGAGCGCCTCGCGCGACACACCGCCGGGCCGCAACAGGCGCGGCGCCCCGCCGAGGCAGGCAATGATGGTGGATTCGAGCCCGACCCGCGTCTCGCCGCCATCGAGAATCGCGGCGATCCTGCCGGCCATATCATGCGCCACATGGGCCGCTTCGGTTGGGCTGATCCGCCCGGACGGGTTGGCGGAGGGGGCGGCAAGCGGCCTGTCGACGGCGCGCAGGAGTGCCGTCGCCACCGGATGATCGGGAACGCGCAAGGCGATGCTCGGCAGGCCGGCGCGGGCGAGATCGCTGACGCGGGCGGTCTCGGCCAGCGGCACCACCAGGGTCAGCGGGCCCGGCCAGAAGGCCTCGGCGAGGCGGCGGGCATGTGCGTCGAACACGCCCTCGCGGACGGCGCCGGCGAAATCGGCGCAATGGGCGATCAGCGGATTGAAGCGCGGGCGCCCCTTCGCCTCGTAGATCCCGGCCACGGCACGTGCATCCGTGGCATCGGCGGCAAGCCCGTAGACCGTTTCCGTCGGCAGTGCGACGCAGGCCCCGGCGCGCACGAGAGTCGCCGCCCGCGCGATGCCGGCATCATCGCCGAAGAGCATCTCGGTCGTAAAGGTGGCCGGGGCTGACGGTTCGGTCGTCGCGAAGCGGTTCGGCGTCGTCAAAGTGCTGTTCATCCTCTGGGCTGTATGTTCGTTTCCGGCTTCCTGTTTGAAGCATGCGCGTCACCGGTTACGATCGTCACGAGGAGTGATTCGATGCTCACGACCCACGATCTGGCGAATCGGCCGCTCAGCCTGACGATCACCGATGATGATGGCGGCACCGAGACGGTCTCGGTGCGCGCTGACGCGCAAGGTGCGGTCAGCATGACGTGCAGCTGCCGCCGCTATGCCGCCGAGGGCTGGTGCCGGCACCTCGTCGATCTCGCCTGCATGCGCCTGCGCGATTGCGGCATCACCGATCCGGATGTCGACGCCCGTTTCGAGGAAGTCGTCGCGGGCACGCCGCTCGAGATCGCCGCCAATGACATCGATTACCGGCTCGCGTGCGTTTCGCAACAGGCCGAGCGCGTCGCGCAGGCCTTGACCGCTGGCCCGTCCCGGGATGCGATGGAGACGCTCGCCGTGGCCGCACGTGATCTGGCGCAAGCCGCCGAGTCGGCATCCGACGCGTTGCGCCGGTTCACGCGACGTGCGGCGGGCGGCATCGACTGACGCCACCCGCAACACGGGTTTCACGCGGCTTCGACAGCGCCTTCGCCCCGGCGATCGCGCTCCTTGTTGGCCCGCTTGAGGGCGGCGGCGAGGATGGCGAGCTTCTCTTTCGTGCCGGTATTGTCGGAGGCGCCCTTCGCCCCGGCCGGGGCCGCCTTGCCGCGCATCTCGCGACGCTGGCGGTTGGCGACGTCGCGTGCCTTGTCGCGGCGATCGCGCAGTTGCCGGATCAGATCGGCGAGATCCTTGTCGGCGAGTTCCTTGATCGCGGGATGGTGGCTCTTCTCGACGAAGGCGAGTTCGTCCTTGTCGAGGGCACGTTCTTCGGTTCTGCGTGAGCGGGCCATGTCTTGCTCCTTGTTGATCCTGCGCGGTTGATGGGATGATTTCAGTCAGTCAACGCGATCTTGCCGGATGAGGTTGCGGCGCTTGCGAAAGCGATGAGCGCGATGGTGAAGGAGATCACGGCATTCCAGCCGGCCATGGAGATGCCGAGGAAGATCCAGGCGGGCTGCGAGCAGTCGATCACGCGCACCGTTTCGAGCTGGCGTCTGAAATCGTCCATGTCGGTGGCGCGTGCCGCCGCCTCGCCGCCGCAGCCGGTGGGGCCGAGAAAGACACCCATCTCGACACCGACGTGATAGAGCGCGAGCCCCGTTCCGGCGAGAAAGATCAGCCCGATCAATGCGAGGCCGGCGCGGGCGGGGCCGGGCTCCCGCGCAAGCAGGGTGATGGCGAGGGCAAGCGGGATCGCGGCGTAATACGGCCAGCGCTGATACAGGCACAACAGACAGGGCTGCAGCTCCACCACATGCTCGAACCACAAAGCTGCGGCGATCGTCGCAATGCCCATCAGCGCGATGGCGAGCGCGATGCCGCGATGGATGGCGAGGAGGCCGATAATCTGCACGAGATCACCTTCAGATCAGATAGCGCACGAGAACGAAGCCGAGCACGCCGACGACGGCCACGAGCGTCGTCAACAAGGCGAAATGGCGATCGATGAAACCGCGGATCCAGTCGCCGAAATTGTAGAGCAGCGTCGCCAGCAGAAAGAAGCGCGCGCCGCGCGTCAACAGCGAAAGCAGGATGAACATCCAGATATCGTAGGCGGCAAAGCCGGAGGTGATGGTGATCAGCTTGTAGGGGATCGGCGTGAAGCCGGCGATCATGATGGTCCAGTGGCCGTGCTCGGCAAACAGCATCCGGAAGTTCTCGGCCTTGTTCTCCAGCCCGTAGAGTTCGATCACCCAGAGCCCGACCGATTCGTAGAGCAGGGCGCCGATGAGATAACCGAACAGGCCGCCTGCAACGGAGGTGATGGTCGTGATAAAGGCATAGAAGAAGGCCTGATCGGGCCGCGCCAGTGCCATCGGAACCAGCATGGCATCCGGCGGGATCGGAAAGACGGAGCTCTCCGTGAACGAGACCGCGCCGAGACCCCACGGCGCCCATGGTCGCGCGGCGAGTGACAGGGTCCAGTAATACAGACGTCTGAGCATGATCCGTCCCCGCTGGTGCCGTTCGCGCCGGCCGGAATCGCCGCGCGAAGGTTCCTCTGTGAGCCAGCCTCCGGGCCCGGAGGCTTGTCTTAAGTGATCTGCGCGAAAATCGTAAGCGAAACCTGAAGGTTCGGTGCCATGCCGGTAAAATTCGTTGATTCGCCGGTTGTGGACGTGCTAACCGGGTGACGCGTTGCCCCTGTGGCGGAATTGGTAGACGCGCTCGACTCAAAATCGAGTTCCGCAAGGAGTGCCCGTTCGACTCGGGCCAGGGGCACCATTCTTTGCGCAGCAGGTGCTCTGCGCCTTCTTCCGCGCAAGATCCTCCGCGCAACCGGAACTCCGCAATTCCCCGCTCTGTCGGAGCGCGACCCGCTTCGTATGATACCGTCCTGCAAGAACGCTTGGGGGCATCGTCATGACGAAACGCATCGCGATCATGCAGGGGCATCCGGATCCGCAAGGCGGGCATTTCTGCCATGCGCTGGCGGAATCCTATCGCGCGGGCGCTTCAGCCGCGGGGCATGTGGCGAACATCATCGACACCGCCGCGATGGACCTGCCCCATATCCGCAACCAGGCGCAATGGAAGGCGCCGCCGACGGACGAGGCGGTCCTGCGCATGCAGGCCATTGTCGGCGCAGCCGATCATCTGGTGATCATCTACCCGCTCTGGCTGGGCGACATGCCGGCCATCCTCAAATCGGCGCTCGAACACCTCTCCTGCGGCGGTTTCGTCATGGCGATCGACGCGGACGGGCACTGGCAGCAGAAGCTGAAGGGCAAATCGGCCCGGGTGGTGGTGACGATGGGCATGCCGGCCCTGGTCTACCGGTTGTATTTCCTGTCGCATTCGCTCAAGAGTCTGGAGCGCAACATTCTCAGATTCGCCGGAATGAAGCCGGTGCGCACGACATTGATGGGGCGTGTCGAGGGGGAAGGGCGCGCGGCGCAGCGCGAGGCCTGGCTGGCGCAGATGCGCAGCCTCGGGGCCGGGGCGGCGTGAGGCAAGGCGCAGACGCGCCGGTAATACGGCGCGGGGAGCGGTCGTTTTGATGATCAACAGCGTCAACATGGCATGGCTGACCATTGCGGTCGCCGTCATCGTCTTCGCGATCAAGCTCCTCGCCTGGTGGCTGACGGGCAGCGTGGCGCTGTTTTCCGATGCGCTGGAAAGCATTGTCAACATCGTCGGCGGGAGCGTGGCGCTGGTCGCGCTGCGCATTGCCACCAAGCCGCCCGATGCCGAGCACCCTTACGGCCATCACAAGGCGGAATATTTCTCGGCGATTCTCTCCGGCGTCTTCATCATCCTCGCCGCGCTCGCGATCCTGCATGCGGCGATCAGGGGGCTGATGGATCCGCAGCCCTTGCAGGCGCCTTTGGGCGGCCTCGCCCTCGCCATCGTGGCGACCATTCTCAATGGCGGCTGGGCGCTCATGCTGCGCAAGCGGGGCCGGGCCTTGCGCTCGCCCGCGCTGCTGGCCGAGAGCGGCCATCTGATGACCGATGTCTGGACCTCGATCGGCGTCGTCGCCGGTTTCGCGCTGGTGGCCGTGACCGGCTGGCTGATCCTCGATCCGCTTGTCGCCATCGCGGTCGCGCTCAATATCCTGTGGAGCGGCTGGAAGCTGTTGCACCAATCCGCCGACGGGCTGATGGACCGCGCCGTCTCCGACGCCGAGCGCGCGCAGATCAGCGCCATCGTCACCGCGAACGGGGAGGGCGCGCTGGAAGCCCACGACCTGAAAACCCGCCACGCCGGCAGCGCCACCTTCATCGAATTCCACCTCGTCGTCCCCCGCGCCATGACCGTGGAAGAATCCCACGACATCTGCGACCGCATCGAACGCGCCATCCGCCGCGAGATCGAAGGCGCGATGATCACGATCCATGTGGAGCCGGACCCGAAGGTGGAGGAGGCGCCGTGTATTCCGATTGCGGATGGGGGTGGGTGATGGATCTGGCAGAAAATGCCCTTTGATCGCTTCGAGCCCATACTCCCGGATGCTGCAACTTGTATGAAAGCTTGTTTTTCGACAGCATAGCACCAACCGCTACAAACCGGGCCTCTTGAGAAGTTTGCTCGATTACGGAAGGCATGAAAAATGAAATTCAAGGAAAGGAACCTGAGAATTCTAGCGGAAGCTATAATCGGCGATGCTAAATACTTTCCATACCGTTCTAGTAGCTACATTACATATTTTTTCGAAGAGTGTGATATGGATTATGTACACGATGGCTCGACGCGGTGGGCGTGGGTTTCCGGTGTACTTGCTGAACTTTTGGCAGAACCAGCGTCAGGGCCATACGTTCTACCTGATCGATTTGTGCATGTTTTCCGTGTTCTCATGCATAAGGCTGACGCCGAAGAAGATGATCCCGATCGCCTCCTTGCACTCGAGCATATCAATAAGCCGTTCTCTCGCGAAGGATTTGAAGCCTACTTCGGGGAAGATAACCTCCTCTACATCAGGCACATCGGTACAAAAACAGTCTCTCATGCTGCAAATCCCCATCGACCATTTACACCCACAGAATTGGAGCGACGCGAGAATATGAGCAGATACCTCAGCAAATGCTCTGAAGACGAACTTATTGAAGAAGTGCTACTGCCACTATTTAGGCAGCTAGGCTTTCATCGCATTCAAGCAGCAGGTCACAGGGACAAGGTTCTAGAATACGGTAAAGATATTTGGATGCGATACATTCTGCCGACGCAACACGTTCTCTACTTTGGTGTCCAAGTTAAGAAAGGAAAGCTTGACGCGGCAGGGGTAAGCAAAGGCAGAAACAGAAATATCTCGGAAATTTATCAACAGGCACTAATGATGTTGGGGCACGAAATTTTTGATCCTGAGACAAGTAAGAAGGCCCTAGTGGATCACGCTTTCATTGTTTCGGGAGGCGAAATAACAAAGCAGGCTAAGAACTGGTTAGGTCAAAAACTTGATGCTACCAAGCGAAGTCAGATCATGTTCATGGATCAGGACGATATTCTCAATCTTTTTACCGTAACCAATCAACCATTGCCGTCTGGCGCGCTTCCCGACGCCTCTTACTCGTCTGGCTTAGACGACGAAATTCCCTTTTAGGTTCCGTATTTCGTATTCTGAAAGCTGACATATGTCGACGCGC
This sequence comes from Saliniramus fredricksonii, assembly GCF_900094735.1. Taxonomy (NCBI): domain Bacteria; kingdom Pseudomonadati; phylum Pseudomonadota; class Alphaproteobacteria; order Hyphomicrobiales; family Salinarimonadaceae; genus Saliniramus; species Saliniramus fredricksonii. The sequence goes on along the minus strand of NZ_FMBM01000001.1, from coordinate 208,705 downwards.
AACGAACGTCCGCTCCGTCCAGCATAGCTGCACCTCGCGACAGCGATGTCCCGGGCGAGCATCAAACCCTTTTTATTTCGCCCCCCCACCCCTCACCGCACAACCACCCGCGCCCCCACCTGCACCCGGTTATACAAATCGATCACATCGATATTCCGCATGCGGATGCAGCCGGAGGAGGCGGCGCGGCCTATGCTTTCGGGTTCGTTGGTGCCGTGGATGCGGTAGAGGGTGTCGCGGTTGCCTTCATAGAGGTAGAGCGCGCGGGCGCCCATGGGATTCATCGGGCCGCCCTGCATGGCGCGGACATGGGGCCAGCGCTCGCGCATGGATTGGGTCGGACTCCAGCTCGGCCATTCGGCGCGCCGCGCGATGCGGGCGGTGCCGGTCCAGCCATAGGCTTCGTCGCCGACGGCGACACCGTAGCGGATGGCCTTGTCTTCCTCGAGGACAAGGTAGAGCAGGCGCGCGCGGGTATCGACGACGATGGTGCCGGGCTCTTCCTTGCCGCGATAATCGACCTTGTAGCGCTGGAATTTCGGCTCCAGCGGCGTATCCGGCACGAGCGCCATGAATTGCGCGTCGCGCGCCGAGACATCGGGATCCGGCACGGTCTGGAAACAACCGGCCAGGCCGAGCGAAAGGGCGATCACCGCCAGAAAGCGAAAGAGCTGCATACGCGACATGCCTCGAGAAGGAACGAACTCCCGCCAGCATGCGGGAATCACCGTTAACCAAGCATGACTGTTACTGCTGTGAGGCGGAAGCGCGAATGGTTTGTGTGCGCCTGCCATCATGTTTCGGCCACAATGTGGCTTTCCCGCCACATTCCCGGGCCCGGGCCGGCGATCGCCCCCTTCGTTTGCAGGGGGCGGCGCGCCGCGATTCGCGGGGAGGGGTTTGAGGATCGGCCGAAACCGGTTATGCAACGGCCCTGTCGTGGCGCAGGCCGGTCCGCGCCGCCGTATCCGCCGCCGTGTCTGCCGCCATGTCTGCCGGAGGCGCGCATCTTTTGCGCCATTGCCGGAGAGGCTCCTGTTCAGGATGAAGCGATGTCGCTGATCGATTCCGCCCGCAAGGTTCTGGTGCCCATCCACAAGGAGGGCTACCCCTATATCGCCATCGCCGCATTGGCGACCCTGATCCTGGCATTCATCTGGCAGCCGCTGGGCTGGATCGCGGCGATCATCACGGCCTGGGTGTGCTATTTCTTCCGCGACCCGCCGCGCGTCACACCGATCCGCGACGGTCTCGTGGTGTCGCCCGCCGACGGGACGGTCAGCATGGTCACCGTCGCCGAGCCGCCGCCGGAACTCTCTCTGGCGCCGCAGCAGATGCTGCGGATCTCGGTCTTCATGAACGTCTTCGATTGCCATGTGAACCGCTCGCCGGTCACCGGGCGTATCGTGAAGCAGGTCTACACGCCGGGCCTCTTCCTCAATGCCGAACTCGACAAGGCCAGTGACGACAACGAGCGCAACGGGCTCGTGATCGAGACCCCCGCCGCCACGATCGGCGTGGTGCAGATCGCGGGGCTGGTGGCGCGGCGCATCGTCAGCTTCGTCAAGGAGGGCGAGACGCTGGGCGCCGGTGATCGCTTCGGGCTGATCCGTTTCGGATCGCGGCTCGACATTTACCTGCCGGCGGATACGGTGGCGCTCGTCGATGTCGGCCAGACGGCGGTCGCCGGTGAGACGGTGCTTGCCGATCTGCGATCGCAAGAGCCGCAGCGACTGTTTCGCGGCAGCTGAGCGCGGGGAAGACCGGGGGCGCAGCCCGATACGGGAGTGAAAGCATGAAGCCACTATTTCCGCCCTTCGCGCCCGATCCGAACGAGCCGCGCCGCCGGCGTTTCCGGCCCGTCCCGCTGCGGGTGCTCGCGCCCAACCTGATCACGCTGTTCGCGCTGTGCCTCGGGCTGACCGCGATCCGCATGGCCCATGAGGACCGTCTGGAACTCGCCGTCTACGCGATTCTCGTCGCCGCTTTTCTCGATGGGATCGACGGGCGTGTGGCGCGGCTTCTGAAGGGGACCTCGCGTTTCGGCGCCGAACTCGATTCGCTCGCTGATTTCGTCAATTTCGGCGTTGCGCCGGCGCTGATCATCTACAGTTTCACCCTGAACGGGCTGGGCGGGTTCGGCTGGGTGATCGCGCTCGTCTTCGCCATCGCCTCCTGCCTGCGGCTGGCGCGGTTCAATGTGATGGCGGAGGATCCGGGCCGGGCCGACTGGAAGAAGGATTTCTTCGTCGGCATGCCGGCACCGGCAGGGGCGGTTGCCGGTTTCCTGCCGGTCTACCTGCATTTCCTCGGCCTGCCGATGGATGCCTACATGGCCTTCCCGGTCGCGCTCTACATGCTCGCCATCGCCTTTCTGATGGTGTCGAGCCTGCCGACCTATGCCGGCAAGTCGATCGGCAAGCGTGTCCCGCGCTCCTGGGTCCTGCCGATCTTCGTCGCCAGCGTCGCCTTCGTGGCCCTGCTTCTGACCTTCACCTTCGAGATGCTGGCGGCATGTACGCTGCTCTATCTCGCGATGATCCCGCTGACCTTCGCACGCTATCGCCGGCTCGAGCGGGAGCATCAGGCCAGGGCGCGCGAGGCGCGCGAATCCCGGAAGGACGAACCGGTCGATCACAGGCCGTCTTCGCCATCCTGAGGCGTCACCGTGCCTGCCCCGGCGTGCCGTAGGCACCCGGTCCGCCGGCCTCGAACAGACGGCGCAGAAAGCCGGGCGCGATCGCCGAGAGCGGGTTCACCGAGAGCGTCGGCTCGCTCATCGGACCGGAGACGCGGAAATTCACCCCGAGCAGCCCCTCGCGTCGCCCGCCCCCGAGCAGCGGGCCGAAGAGCGGAACCTGCGCAAAGGCATTGTTGACGGCATAGGCGGGAACGAAGGTGCCGCGCAGATCCATCACGCGGTCGGCCATATCGACGAAACCGTCGAGCCGGAAGCCGATCTGTGTACCCCACATGGCCGCTTCTTCGAAAGTGATGCGGCCACCGGTGCGCAGGAAGTCGATGCGCGCCTGCGCGAAGGCGGTCTCGGCCACATCCAGCTCCGCCTGGCCGCGTGCGGCCTGTGAAGCGATGTTGCGCAAGGCCGGTTCGTCACGCAGCACGAAATCGCGAATGACCAGGCGCCCGGGGCGCTCATCTCCGCCTGCCGCGATCTGGAAGTCGAGTGCCCCCCCGATCATGCGCGTATAGAGATCGATGAAGCGCAATGTCACACCGGCATCCTCGGCTCCGATCGACAGCATGGCACGCCCCTGCGGCGTCAGCCCCATCCGGCCCGAGACCGGTGCACCCGGAAAGCGTCCGTCGAGTTCGAATTGCCTGACCTCGTCACCGGCGATCAGCAGGCCCAATCGCGCATTTGTCAGCGCTTCGCCGTTATGGCCGCTGAGGATATCGGCGCGCAGATCGAGCGCGATTTCCCGCCAGGCGCCATTCATGGCGCCACCGGCTGCCGGGGTTCCGTCGCCGGTGACCTTGTCCAGCAAGCTGCGGGCATCCAGCGTTTCGGCGCGCAGATCAATCCGTAGCGCCATTTCGGACGCATTGGCTTCGAGCCGTGCTTCGTCGCCGCTGGCGAGCCGGAACGGGCTCAGTTGCGCATTCACGAGGCGGCCTTGTGAATCGAGCCTGGCGCTGCCGCCGATCCGGGTCGGTCCGGCTTCGAGATCGAGGTCGGAGATGACCCAGCCATCGTCTTGCGACAGCATGAAGGACAGGCGGCCCGGGCGGCCGGCGGGTTTGACGAGGCCGGGGAAGGGCTCCGCGAGGGCGATCTCCGTCAGATCGGCTTCGATCCGGTAGGGTTGCGGCTCGCCGGGCACCAGTTCGGTCGTGATGCCGAGGGGCAGGCTGCCACTGACCGCGTCGCCGAGATCGAGCCCCCGGCGTGCGCGCGCTTCAGCATCGAGCACGGTATCGATCCGCAGGGCGAGCGGCGCATCGCGCGGGCGTGATGCGGCCAGCGTCATGACATCCTCACCGAGTTGCGCCTCGCCCGCGAGATCAAGGGCGCCGTTGCGAAAACCGAGGGTGAATTCCCCGCCACGCAGATCGTCCTCCCCGAATGCACCGCGCAGGGTCACGTCGGACAGCCGCCCGCTCACGGCGACGGAGGTCTCGGGTGCATCCGGGGCATTGGAGAATTGCGGGGCGAGGGCCACATCGAGCACGACATTGCCGGAAACTGCATCCGGATCGAGGGTCGTGGGCGTATCGCGCGCGATCTGCGGGGTGCGTATCAGTGATGCCAGCGCATCGGCGCCGCCCTCCAGCCTGAAGGTGACGGCGGCGGTGTTCCCTGCCATCCAGAAGTCATCGAAGTCGAATTCGGTGCCCGACATGTCGAGGCGACGCCCATCATCCATGGCGACCTTGGCGCGTCCGTCCGTGAGCGTCGCGCTGCGGCCATCCAGCCGACCGCTGACATGGACGTTCTGCAGCGGCGGCAGCCCCGGACTTGCCTGGAAGGTTGCATCGGTGATGGCGAAGCTGAGATCGATCGCCTCCGGCGGCAGGCCTTCACGCTGCAGCCCGGCGACGGAATCGCGCCTTTGCCCCGGTAGCGGGCCCATCAACCTCGCTTGTGCGGGGTTGCGCATATTGGCGAAATCATCGCCGGTCAATGTTGCGGCGACGGACAGGTGCGCGAGCCGACCGTCACGCAGGGCGCCGACCAGAAATTCCCGCGGTTTGTGCGCGACAAAGGGGGGCCAGATCCGCAGCGCGTCGCGGACGGCGATGTCGCGCACCTCGAGACCCGCCCGCAGACCGCCGGCATCCGCGTCGGATGCGGTCGAGAGCGTCATCGCGACATCGAGCCCCTCGCCCGACAGGGAGAGCTCCTCGATCAGCACCCCTGACGGCCCGACCCGGGCGAAGAGGTCGATGACGGGCACAGCCATTTCCGGCTCGCCCGGCTCCAGCGCCGAGAGTACCCCGTCGCGCCCTGCGAGATAGACCTGCCAATCGGCACTTTCGGGGTCGGGACGGGCAGTGCCGCGCAGCAGGAGTTGCGTGCCGTCGCTGGTATAGCGGAACTCGGGAATCGTGATCAATTCCTGTGCGCGATCATAGCGCAAGGAGGCGACCAAGCGTCCAAAGCCGAGGGTGGGCGCTTCGGGATCATCGAAGAAGAAGCGTCCGGGCGTGGTTTCCACACGCGCCGATACGACATCGAGGCGGTTCTGCGCATCGGTGGACAGGTTCAATTCGATGCCGAGCTGCAGATCGTGCGTGGCGAATCGCCGTGACAGACCAGCCATCATCAGCGCGTCGCTGGCAGGAAAACCGGTCACCCGGAGAGCCGCCTCGGCGCCGCCCTCATCTGGTCTTGCGGCGCCTTCGACATGCCAGGTCGTGCCGCTGCCCGTCAGGCTGGCAGTGATCCGCCGGCCTTCGCCAATCCGCTCGAACCGGGCATCGACACGGCTGAAGCCGACGCGCTCCCGGCCTTCGGCATCGACCAGCGTCAGCCGTGCATCGACGAGTCCCGCCTCGGCCATCGCACCGATCGGGCTCTGCGGATCGATCAGCGTGCCGATGAAACCGCCGAGGGCAGAGGCGAGGGCCGCAAGCGCAGCCGGATCGCTACCCTCTGCGGGTTCCGGCCCGAGCAGGCCCGGATCCGCCATCTCGGGATCGGCCTCGAAATCCGGGATCAGGAGGATATCGGCATCCGGCGTCGTCAGTGACAGGGCGCCGGTTTCGGACACCTGCAACCGTAATTCGACACCGACCAGTTCGAGCCCGTGGGCGCGGGGGGCGCCCGCGACGAGTGACCAGGTCGAGACCGGAATGAGGGCTGCAGGGGCGCTGGCCACGCGCCCGCCGCGCGCATCGCGGACGGTGACGTCGGCCACCGCCAGCGCCAGCCGACCGTCATGCATGTCGAGCGCCGCATCGCCGATCTCAATGCGCCAGCCCTCGCCGAGCTGGGCTTCGAGCGTGGTTGTGATCTGACCCGTCAGTCCGGCGAAGCGCAGCGGCTCGCTGGACACGCGCCAGTAGAATGCGCCGAAGGCAACGGCGACGATCAGGACCAGGATCCCCTTGGCGATGACAACGCGCCGGCCAATCCGGCGCCAGCGCGCGCGCCCGCGCGCGCCGGACGCCCGTCCGCGACGGCGCAGCGTTGCCGGCTCCAGCGCTCTGAGATCATCCGCTTCGCCCAAACCGCTCTTCGACACCCTCTCACACCCCGCCGGATTTCAGCGCCTGAACGGGGATACCACGCGAATCGCTTGCGCGGCGCCTACACTAGCGCCTACCGATGATCCTTGCGACGGCTTGCCGCGTATCATCGGCGTGCCATGCCTTCACGGCGATGTGCGCGACCGGTCATTCCGATCAGGTGACAGCAATAGGACGAAAGGAAGGCGTCATGGCGCTTCAAGTCGGCGATCCCGCCCCCGATTTCACCCTGCCCGCCACCGAGGAGGGCAGTGTCACGCTCTCATCCCTGCGCGGGCGCATCGTGGTTTTGTATTTCTACCCGAAGGACGACACCAGTGGCTGCACGAAGGAGGCTCAGGCCTTCAACGGCCTGAAGGATTCCTTTTCTGCCCGCGATGCGGTCATTCTGGGCATGTCGCCCGATCCGTTGAAGAAGCACGAAAAGTTCAAGGCAAAATACGAGCTTGCCTTCCCTCTTGTCGCCGATGAGGAGAAGGGGGTGCTCGAAGCCTATGGGGTTTGGGTCGAAAAGAGCATGTATGGCCGCAAATACATGGGGGTCGAGCGCACGACCTTCCTGATCGATCGCGAAGGACGCATCGCGCGAATCTGGCCCAGGGTGAAGGTGCCCGGCCATGCCGAAGAGGTGCTTGCAGCGGTGGAGAGCCTCTGAATCGGCTTCGGACCACTGATCATTGTCCGGCGTTTGTCGATTCTTAACCCTAACGGAGCCTAAATCACGTCGAAACGAAGCGGGTTGACGTGATGTATGATTCGACTGCGCAAATGCCGCACCGCATGCCCTCTCCCGGGCGGGGCCTGCCGTACCCACCGCAGCAGCCTCCCAGGCGCATTCTGACACTGCGCCCCCTGACCCTGGCGATCGCTGCATTGAGCTTCGCGCTCGTCACGGCCTGGGCCAGCGCCGTCACCTGGTATGTGGTCTCCAGCGATGACGTCGCGGCGGAACTGCTGCGCCGCGAGGCGCGGCTCAAGGCCGGATACGAGGAGAGTATCGCGGTCCTGCGCTCGCGGCTCGACCGCATCACCAGCCAGAAGCTGCTCGAGCAAGACAGCCTGGAAGACCGTGTCGCGGCGCTGGTCGGGCGGCAGGTCGAACTCGAGACGCGCCAGGCGATGCTGTTCAATCTGGGCACGCATATCGATATTGCCGGGCTCGACCTGCCGGATCTCGAATCACAGGAGGGGTTTGCGCCGACCCCGCTCGCCGATCTCGCCGATTCCGATGACGATGTCCGCGCAACCGGGTCGCTCTCGCAGCATCCGGTGCGCCGGCCTTCACCGATCCTGTCGCAGCGCACCCGTCCTGCTCCCGTCGCTTCCGACACGCGTCGGTCCGATGAGGCGCAAGAGCCGCGCCCGCTTTCCCCCGAAACGCTGCCGCCCGCACCGGAAGATGATGCGTTCTCGCTGCGTCTGCGCGAATCACGCCTGTCGCCCTCCGTTGATCCCCGGTCGTCGACCTCACGGTCGGAAAGCCATGGCGATGCAAATGGCCCTGTGACGGCCGAGCTGGCCGCGCGGCTGCGCGCCGTCGAGGCGTCTCTGGCGCAGGTCGAGGCCGATCAGTTCATGCGCCTCGACGCGGTCAACCAGAGTCTCGCCGGCGCGACGAAGAAGCTTCGCGACGTCATCGTGCAGACCGGGCTCGACCCGGATGCCCTCGACGCGTCGGAATCCGATGGGGCGGAGACCGGCATCGGCGGCCCCTATCTCCCCGTCGGCATCGACCCGGAAGGCGGGCCGTTCGAGGCCATGGTGTGGATGCTCCAGGAAAATCTGACCGAGCGCGAGCGCCTTCGTCGCGCCACCGAGCTGTTGCCCCTGGCGCGCCCGGCGGCGACAGAGTTCAGTGTCAGCAGCAGTTTCGGTGTGCGCCGTGATCCCTTCACAAAACGGCCCGCCCTGCATGCCGGGATCGATTTCCGCACACCGCGCGGCACCCCGATTCGCGCGGCCGGATCGGGGCGTGTCGTGGCTGCGGGACGTTCTGGCGGATACGGGAATCTCGTCGAGATCGATCACGGCAACGGTGTGAGCACGCGCTATGCCCATCTCTCCTCGATCGCGGTGGAGCGCGGGCAGATCGTCAATACGGGTGATCACCTCGGTCGTGCGGGATCGACGGGGCGCTCCACCGGGCCGCATCTGCATTACGAGACCCGCATCGCCGACGAACCGGTCGATCCCAACCGCTTCCTGCGAGCCGGGCGCATCCTGACGAAGATGCAGGAATAATCATGCGAATATAGCGCATATTAAGCTTTGCGGCGTCATATTCCCCAACCATCGAAGATCCGAGGTGGACATTGGGGAATTGTGGCGAGGCGGTCTGGGCCCTGAGCCCTCAGGCAGCGCTTCTGGGCGGGATCTGCCTGGGCGTGCTGATGCTGTCGCTATGGGTGGCCCGCCAGCACGAATTTCCCGGACGCGATGCTTTCGTCGTCGCGCATCTCGGTATGGGCTGGTGGCTCCTGGCCGCCATGCTGGAAGTCGCGGCGCCCACGGGGACCTGCAAGCAGGTTTTTGCGCAACTGGCCTGGCCGGGCGTGATGGTGGTTCCGACTTTCTGGGCGGCCTTTCTCTGGCAATACGCAAATTCATCGACAGAGCATCTGGGCGCAGGGCGGCTTGCCTTGTTGATGATCATGCCGGTCCTGGCCGGGATCATCGCCTTCACCAATGATCACCATCAACTGCTCTACGGTGTCGCTACGGCGCCCGCCCATGATACGCCGCGCGCACCGATGATCTATGATCACGGGCCGGTTTTCTGGTTCTTTGCGATCTATCTCTACGTCTTTCTGGTCTTCGGATTGTGGTCGATTGCCCGCGCGCTGGTGACGGTGCGCGGTTTCGCGCGAAGACATTATCTGGGCTTTCTGGTCTTCACGCTGATCAATATCGGCGCCAATCTCGGCTATATCCTTTTTGGTATCACCGTTTTCGGCTTCGATCCCACCCCGTTCAGCTTCGCCGTGACTCTGGGCGTCTTTACCTGGCTGATCGCCGGCAAGGGATTGTTCGATCTGGTTCCCGTGGCCAACCGGTTGCTGATCGACCGCCTGCCGGACCCGGTCATCGTCGTCGATGATGCCGGACGCACGGTGCAGGCCAACCCGGCAGCGCTGGCTCTGACGGGGCTGGCGCAGTTGCAAGAGGGGCTGCCGCTGGCCGAATGGCCGGGCTGCGGCCCGACACTCGCGCGCCATCTCGAAGCGGAGGCGGAAGGCGGGGATGATCGCCCCGCCGCCATCGGTACGGAGCCGCGCTGGTTCGAGATCCAGGTCGTCCATGTTGCCCCCGGCGCCGAGCGTAACGGGATGCGGCTCGGGCGCATGCTCTATCTGCGCGACGTGACCCGCCGCGAGCAGGTCGCGGAAGCGATGCGTGTGGCGCTGGAGACCAGCCAGGCGCGTCTTTCCACCATCACCGATCTGCACACGCAACTGGCACGCCAGGCTGTACGCGATCCCCTGACCCAGCTCTATAATCGCCGCCATCTCGACGCCTATTTCGGGGAAGCGGTCGCATATGCGCGCGGAAACGGTACGCATTTCGCACTGGCGCTGATCGACATCGATCACTTCAAGGCGGTCAACGACAGGCATGGCCATCTCGTCGGCGATGACCTGCTCAAGGCTTTCGCCGATCGGTTGCGGCTTGCCGGTGGCACGCGTGGGGAAGCGTTCCGGATCGGCGGCGAGGAATTTCTGCTGGCCATGCCGGGCGCGGGCAAACCGGAAGCCGTCGGCCTGCTCGCGGATCTGCGCCGGCGCAACGCCGCGCCGATGATGACCCGTTCCGGAGCGATCAATGTGACCTTTTCTGCGGGCCTCGTGGGACTCGAAGCCGATGGCGAGGACCTCGATACCCTGCTGATCCGTGCCGATCGCCGGCTCTATGCGGCCAAGCGCACCGGGCGCGACCGTGTCGTGGCCGATGATCCCGGCGCGGAGATCGCGCCAGCCGTTTCAGCCGGGCGGCCTTCGGGACGCGTCGCCTGAGGCGCTTGCGGGAAAACGCAAAACGCGCGTGCATCGCGCATGCTCGCCTGCAGCCGATATCCGGTTATGCTCGGCTGGCCGATTCAACCGTTGAGAAACCTGTCTTGTCCGCGTCGCCACCGCCAGCAGCCGAGCCGCCCGTCAGGCCGGGGAGTGCGAGAGCCTCCTTCCTCGCCCTGTTTCCCTCGATCATGCTGCCGATGTTTCTCGGTATTCTCGATCAGACCATCGTCGCCACGGCGCTTCCCGCCATCGCCGCCGATCTCGGCAATGTCGAGCGCATCGCCTGGATCGTCGTCGCCTATCTGATCGCGACGGCCACGGCGGCGCCCGTCTATGGCCGCCTCGGTGACGCCTTCGGTCGGCGCAAGCTCCTGATCGTCTCCCTGATCGTGGCGATGAGTGGCAGCACGCTGTGCGCCTTTGCCGTATCGACGGAAATGTTGGTGGCTGCGCGCGTGCTGCAGGGGCTTGGCGGCGGTGGTCTGATCTCGCTGTCGCAGGCGCTGATCGGACAATCGGTGCCACCGCGCGAGCGCGCACAATATCAGGGCTATATCGCCGCCGTGGCGGTGATCGCGAGCACTGTCGGGCCGGTGATCGGTGGGTTGCTGACCGAGTTCTTCGGCTGGCGGGCGATCTTCTTCTTCAACATTCCCTTCGGATTGCTGGCCATTCTCCTGCTCCTGCGGCTGCCGCCCGGTACGGGTGAGAAGGAGCCGTTCCGTTTCGACTGGATGGGGCTCGTTTTCTTCGCGACCTTCGTATGGAGCACGCTGATCCTCGTCGAGGCCCTGCGCGGAGGCGCGCTTGCGGCGATGGGGCCGGCGCTCGCGCTGGCCGGGCTCGCCGTGGCTGCGGCGATCCTGCTCTATTTCCGCGAAAAGCGCGTGGCGCAGCCGCTCCTGCCGGTCACGCTTTTGCAAAATCCCTCGATCTGGCGCGCCGACGCGCTGGCCATGTCGCATGGTGCCTTGTTCGTTTCGCTGATCGCCTTCGTGCCGATCTATCTGCGCGCGGTCTACGGTGCATCGGCGGCGGAGATCGGGCTGATGATGCTGCCGATGACCGCAGGCGTCGGTTTCGGCGGCTTCGCCGTCGGACAGGTGATCAGCCGTACGGGGCGCACGGCGATCTTCCCCTCACTCGGATTGATGATCGTGGGTGCGATGCTGCTCTTCCTCGCCTTTTTCGCGCCGGCGATGAGCATGCTGCAATTCGCGTGGTTTCTTGGCGTGCTCTCGGTCTTTCTCGGCACGGTGATGGGGGTGGTTCAGGTGACGGTGCAGTCGGAAGCCGGCAAGCGCATGCTCGGCGCCGCCGCCGCCTCTGTCGCGGTGGCCCGCTCATTCGGGGCGGCACTGGGAACGGCTATCGTCGGGGCGGTGCTGTTTGCCGCCGTGGGCGCGACGGGTATCGCGATTTCCGGCCCGCTGGAAGCGGTGCTGCAAGGCAGCGAGACGGCGCTGTCGGGCATCGATGCGGCGACGGAGGCCGCAATCCGTGAGGCGGTAGCCACCGGATTCCGCAGTGTGTTCCTGACCATCTTCGTCTTCTCGATGATCGGTTGCGCCCTGTCCTGGACGATCCCGCGCCGGACGGTGTGATTCCCGTCTCTCGCGGAGCGCCCGCCACGGATCAGTGACGCGTGCGCCGGGGTTGTTCTGCGCTTCCGCCGTCATCCGGAGTGCGGCTCTCGCCGTCACCTCTCAGCGAGATCCGCCGACCGGCATTGTCGGGACGCGGCAGGCCGGCATGGGCCGCACGCATGATCTCGAGATTGCGCCGGATCTCCTCGGGAAACGGCGTGACCTTGCGCTTGCCCATATCGACATGCAGCCCGAGCATTTCGCAGGAGGCCGAGAGCCAGCCTTCAGTGGCGTGGCGCAGTTCGAGATAGAGATGCATGCGTTTTTCATCGCAATCGAGCAATTGCAGCGTCACCCGCACCGGGTGCTCGTAGTGCAATTCGCGTGCATAGAGCACATGCGTTTCGGCGATGAAATAGGAGGCACGCCGCGCCTCGACATAATCAGGCCCGAGCCCGACCATCGCAAAGGCCTCGTCGAGGCTGCGATCGAACAGGACGTGGTAATAGGCCAGGTTGAGGTGGCCGTTGTAATCGATCCAGTCCGGCTCGATATGCATCGTCGAGGACACGAAAGGGGCAAAGAAAAAGATTGCTCCGGGCTTTTTCGCCGGCAATGTCGCCTCCGCTGGTTTCTTGAGCAGACAGCGTTCGAATTGCCGCTTCGAAAGTCAAGCGATTATCGCGGATCTGGTCATGTTGCCCGGTTGAATTGATCGGCGGCGCGGGCCGTGGCGCGTTCAGTCTGCGCGATCAACGGGCAACGCGCCGGGGCAGGCCACGACGCCACCGGCATGCAGGGCCGGACAGGTGCCTGTCTTGCGCGTTCATCACGGTTCAAACCCGCCCGTTCGCCAGTTCGAGCTTGCGCGTCAGCATGTCGGCGAACTTGGCCGAGGCCACGGGAAGCGTGCGTTCGCGCATCTGGGCGAGCATCAACCGACCCGGCGGAATGTCGCGCGGATCGATCACGATGGCTGCGAGCCCGCGAGCCTCCGCATGGCTCGCCGGATCATCCGGCGCCCCGATGGCGAGCTGGATGGTGATCGCGGGTTCGCGCCGCACGAAGGCGCGCAGGAATTCGAAGGAATTCGATTCGAGCACGATATTGGCCGTCAGCGAGCGCCGCGCCAGGGCCTGTTCGAGCATCTGGCGCCCGCCGAAGCTGCGCTCGGGCAGGGCCAGCGGGTGGCGCAGCAACTCGCGCAGGCGCAGGGTCGGCTTGCCCGCGAGCGGGTGATCATGCCCGATCACCGCGTAGAGCGGCTGCTCGACGATGCATAGCGGCTGCATGGCGCTCTGGAAGGAGGGTTCGATGATCAGCGCGAGATCGGCCGAGTAATCCATCAGGGCCTGCTGCGCGCTCAGATGATCGCGCACCAATACGTCGAAGGAAACATCGGGAAAGGCGGACTTGTAGGAAGCCACCATCTCCGGAAGGAAGGTATAGGCCACGGCCTGCGAACAGGCGATGCGGACATGGCCGCGGCGTATGCCGGAGAGATCGGCGACCTGCGAGCGTACGCGCTCCATCTCCGCCATCTGCATGCGCGCCTGCCGCACCAGCAATTCACCGGCGGCGTTGAGCCGCACCCCGCGTGGCAGGCGCTCGAAGATCGGTGTTCCGAATTCCGCCTCGAAATCCTGTATCCGCCGGTTCAGCGCCGATGCGGTGAGCGACAGGTCTTCGGCGGCCTTGCGGATCGAACCGATCCGCGCAACCGTGTCGATATAATGCAGGATCCGTAAGTAGCGCATCGCAATAGCCTTTTCGACTACCGCTGCAGAAAATGCAGCGGTGAGATCAGAAAATAGCAGACGACAGCGTCACTGGCAGCCTCCTATCGTCCGGGTCAGCGCTAGGGTCGGTTCAAGACATTCCGGGACGAGGCCTGATCGATCAGGTCCTTCCGACAGCGCCAAGGGTTTTGCGTCCGCCACAGCCGTTCAACCGCGACCCGCAACGGTCGCTACAGCAGATGGAAGGTCCCCACCATGGCCGGAATCAATCGCCGCGATTTCACCAAGCTCACTTTCGGCGCCGTCCTCGCAACGGGTCTCGCCGCGCCCGCCATCGTCAAGGCGCGCACGCCGATCAACATGATCCTGAACTGGCGCTATCAGGGCCCGCAATCATGGTTCTTCCTCGCGCAGGATCGCGGCTATTTCGAAGAGGAGGGCATCGCCGTCACCATGGACCAGGGCTCCGGTTCCGGCGCTGCGGTGACGCAGGTGGCGGGCGGCGCCTATGATGTCGGTTTCGGTGACATCAACGCTCTCACCCAGCTGCGCGCCCAGCGCGACGAGGATACGCCGCTGGGTGTCTACATGCTCTACAACCGCCCGCCCTTCACCGTGGGCGTGCTCTCCTCCAGCGACATCCACACGCCGCAGGACCTCGAAGGTCGGCTTCTGGGTGGTGCGCCCAATGACGGGGCGCTGCGCCTGTTCCCGGCCTTTGCCAGCATCACCGAACTCGATACCTCCACGATCGACATCACCAATTTCCAGCCCAATCTGCGCGAGCAGATGCTGCGCTCCGGCCAGGTCGATGGCGTGTTCGGCTTCGTCAACACGATCCGCTTCTCGGCGCTGCTCTCGGGCATGAATCCGGATGAGGATATCCGCTTCATTCGCTACGGGGATTACGGCATGGATCTGTATTCCAACGCGCTGATCGCCTCGCGGGCCCTGATCAACGATCACCCGGAAGCCGTGCGCGGCCTCGTACGCGCCGTCAATCGCGGTCTGATCGACACGCTGGCCGATCCCGATGCGGGCATCGCCGCCGTGGCGCAGCGCGAGCCGCTGATCGACCGCGAGGTCGAGAAGATGCGCCTGATGGCGACCCTGCGTGACGAGATGAGTCACCCGGAAATCGCTGATATCGGTATCGGCGATATTTCGCCGCAGCGTTTCGCGGAAGCCATCGACATCGTCGTTGCAGCCAATGATCTGCCGCGCAGCCCGGATGTCGGGGAGGTCTTCTCGCGCGACTTCCTGCCGCCGGAAGACGAGCGCGTGCGGGATCTGGGCTGAGGACTTGCCATGGAACTGGGACTGAAAGGGCGCGTGGCGCTGATCACCGGCCCGGTCAAGGGCATGGGCGCGGCGGTCAGCCTCGCCTTTGCCCGGGAGGGCTGCAAGCTGGCACTGGCGGGGCGCGATATTGCGGCGATCGAGCCGCTGGCCCGCCAGATCCGCGATGATGGCGGCGAGGCGCTCGTCATCGCCTGCGACATGACGGATGCAAGCGCATGTGAAACCGCGGTCAGCATCACCACCGAGGCGCTCGGCCCCGTCGATATCCTCGTGAACGTGGCCGGCGGCTCCGGGCCGATCGGCAAGACCGGGGTGGAGACGACGCCGGAGGAATTCGACGACATCGTCGTGCTCAACATGCGCGGCCCCTTCAACATGATGCGCGCCGTCCTGCCCGGCATGATGGCGCGGCGTGCGGGCAAGATCGTCAATGTCGGCGGTACTTTCGGCATGCGCGGCAAGGCCGGACGCATGGCCTATTCCGCCTCGAAATGGGGGCTGCGCGGCATCACCAAGAGCTTCGCCATCGAGGCGGGGGCCCACAATATCAACGTCAATTGCGTCGCCCCCGGCATGGTCGACGGGCCGCGCTTTCGCACCAAGGTGATCCCGGAAATGGCCGCGCGGCTCGGCATTACCGAAGAGGAAGCGATTGCCCGGCACGCCTCCGATTACGCCCTCGGGCGCGTTTCGACCGGGGAGGATGTCGCGCAGGCCTGCCTGTTCCTGGCCTCCGACGCCTCGCGCCAGATCACCGGTATCGACCTGCCCGTGGATGGCGGCTGGGCCATGTTGTGAGCTGCCTTCATCCGGCTCCCCGAGGCGCCCCGCCGCATCAGCCAGAGGATCATTGATCATGACAAAGCCCGCTCCCCGTCTGCAGGCCGTCGCCGACACCCCGCTGGCGGCCCCGGATGCGCCCGCCGCGATCTCGCCAGCCCGCGCCTTCATCGGCTTCGACCATGTCACGGTCACCTATGGGCGCGGCGAGAGTGCCACCACGGCGCTGGCACCGACCACGCTCGCCATCGAGAAGGGCGATTTCGTCGCCCTGGTCGGTCCCTCGGGCTGCGGCAAGTCGACCCTGCTCAAACTCGTGGCGGAACTCCTGAAACCCACAAGCGGCAATATCTTCGTCGCGGGCCGCGAAGTCGGTGCGGAGCCGATCCGTATCGGTATGGCCTATCAGAACGCCACTTTGCTGCCCTGGCTCAACATCCGCGACAACGTTATGCTGCCGCTCAAGATCGTGCCTCCCTTCCGCGCGCGCTACCGCTCCGCCCGCAAGGGCGAGTTCCGCGACCGGGTGGACGCGCTGCTCGAACAGGTCGGTCTCGCGGGCTTTGCCGAGAAATACCCCTGGCAGCTCTCTGGCGGCATGATGCAGCGGGCCAATCTCAGCCGGGCGCTGATCCATGAGCCCAACCTGCTTCTGCTCGACGAGCCCTTCGGTGCGCTCGACCAGTTTACCCGCGAGGAATTGTGGGGGGTGATGCAGGATCTGTGGATGGCGACGAAGACGACGGTACTGCTCGTCACCCATGATCTGCGCGAATCGGCTTTTCTCGCCAACCGGATCTGCGTGATGAGCGCCCGCCCCGGGCGGATCATCGAGGATCGCAAGGTGCCTTTCGCGCATCCGCGCAGCATCGATCAGACCTATGACGCCGATTTCGTCGGCCTCACCCAGCATCTGCGCAGCCTGATCATGGAGGCGCGGGCTGAAACCGGTTCCGGCATTGTCGCGCCGCAACACGCCCCGGAAGGAGCCTGAGCATGTCGATTGCCGCCACTTTGCGCCGCCGCGCCGCTTCGATCTCGCTGATCGTGGGCATATTCCTGTTCTGGGAAGCCGCCTGTGTAATCTTCAACATCTCCGACCTGGTGCTGCCGCGCCCCAGCCAGGTCATCGAGACGCTGGTTCGATCTGCGCCGGGAATCTGGCCGCATGCCTATCAGACGCTCTATACCACCCTCGTCGGCTTCTCGCTGGGTGTGTGTATCGGCCTGTCGCTGGGGGTGCTGATCGGGTCCTCCCGGCTTGCTTTCGACACGGCCTATCCGCTGCTCGTCGGTATTTCCTCGATCCCGAAAGTGGCGGTCGTGCCGATCTTCGTGCTCTGGTTCGGCGCAGGCACCGTGCCGGCGATCCTCACCGCGATGATCATCTGCATCTTCCCGATCGTGGTGAATGTCGCGACCGGCATCGCCACGGTCGAGCCCGAGCTCGAGGATGTGATGAAGACCCTCAAGGCCTCGAAGACCGAGATCCTGTGGAATGTCGGCCTGCCGCGCGCCATGCCGTATTTCTTCGCATCGCTCAAGGTCTCGGTGACCCTCGCCTTCGTCGGCTCGGTCGTGGCCGAGACGGTGGCGTCGAACCGGGGCGTGGGCAACATGATGATGATCGCCTCGTCCTCGTTCAACGTCCCCCTCGTCTTCGCGGGGCTGATGGTGCTCGCCTTTCTCGGTGTCAGCCTCTACGTGCTGTTCTCCCTGATCGAGCGCCGCGTCGCCGGCTGGTCGATGCGCAAGAACGACATCGCCGCCGGCTGATCCCGATGCACGGCATCCCGGCCGCGCCCCACGGGCGGTCGGGATGCCTGGTCCTCTGCCTCTTTCCGGAGTTATCGCAATGTCAGGCAACCCCGCCGATACAGTCATCCGCAACGGCCTGATCGCCACGCAGGAGCGCGTCTTTCCCGGCGATATCGCCATCTCGGACGGTGTCATCATGGCGGTGACGGCGCCTGGGGCCGGGCAGCAGGCGCGCGAGGAGATCGACGCGCGCGGGCGCGTGGTGATGCCCGGCTGCATCGACGTGCATGTGCATTTCCGCAGCCCCGGCATGTCCCACAAGGAAGACTGGGCGACCGGCTCGGCGGCGGCCGCCGTGGGCGGCGTCACCACTGTCTTCGACATGCCCAATACCGATCCGGCCACGGCCACGCCGGATGATCTCGCGCGCAAGCGGGAACTGGCCGAAGCGGATTCGCTCGTGGATTTCGGGCTCTACGGCCTGCTCGGCGAGCACAATCTCGACCAGCTTGCGCCGCTGGCCGAGGCCGGGGCGATCGGCTACAAGCTGTTTCTGGGCAATACCACGGGCAATCTGCCCTGCCCGAATGACGGGGCGGTGCTGGAGGGGTTCGAGATCCTTGCCGGTCTCGGCCTGCGCTGCTCGATCCATGCGGAGAATTCGCCGATTCTGTTCTGGCGCCAGAACAGGCTGCAGCAGGCCGGGCGCAATGATCCGCTGGCGCATCTGGCCGCGCGTACCGATGTCGTCGCACTGGAGGCACTCAACCGCTCCGCGACGCTTGCGGACTGGACCGGCGCGCGCATTCATATCGTCCATGAGAGCTGTGCGCGTTCTCTGCCCTTCATCCGCTTCTGGAAGGAACGCGGCACCGACATCACCGTCGAGACGCTGCCGCAATATCTCTATCTGAGCGCCGAGCAGATGGCGCAGCCGGGCGGGCATGTCCTGCGCATGAATCCGCCGATCCGCGAGGCCGCGCATCAGCAGCCGCTCTGGGAGGGCCTGATCGACGGCACCATCGACATGATCGCCACCGATCATGCGCCGCATGCGCCGGATGAGAAGGAGGCCGATACGATCTGGGACGTCGCCTGCGGCTTTCCCGGTGTGGAGACGTCGTTGCCGCTGATGCTGAATGCGGTCGCGCAGGGGCGGCTGACCCTGCAGCAGGTGGTGCGCGCCATGGCCGGCGCGCCGGCCCGCGCCTTCGGTCTCCAGGACCGCAAGGGCGGCCTGCATCCAGGCATGGATGCGGATATCGTCATTGTCGACATGGAGAAAACCGCAACGCTCTCGGCCCGGGTCCTGCACAGCAAGGGCAAGGTCAGCGCCTATGAAGGCCTGCAGGTGCAAGGGGTGCCGGTGATGACGCTGGTGCGCGGGCGCATCGTCGCGCGCGACGGCGAACCGGTCGCGACCGCATCCGGCCATGGCCGCATGCTGCGTCCGCACATGTCCGCGCCGCGCCCGTGCAATGTGGCGACGAGCCTGCACAGCCTGACCACATCCATGCAGGCGCCGTTCGGCGATCCGTTCTGAACGGTGAAGAACCTGCGCTACAAGCAATGCCCGAATCACCAATCCAGAGGAAAAACCATGAGCAAGCCCACAGATCCCCTCGTCGTCCATGCCGGCGGCTTCGTTTTCACCGGGCATTTCGAGACGGCCCGCGCGCCGCAGACCGTGGCGGCCTTTCGCCGGAAGATGCCCTATACGGGGCAACTCGTGCATGTGCGCTGGAGCGGGGAGGGCGTCTGGATACCGCTCGGCGAGACGGATTTCGGCGTCGGCTACGAAAACCATACCAGCCACCCGGCACCCGGCCATGTCATCCTCTATCCCGGCGGCATCAGCGAGACCGAGATCCTGCTCGCCTATGGGGGTGTGGCCTTCTCGTCGAAGATGGGCCAGCTCGCCGGCAACCATTTCATCACCCTCACCGGGGGGCTCGAAAATCTCGCCACACTCGGCAACAAGGTGCTCTGGGAAGGCGCCCAGCCGATCCGCTTCGAGGAAGGGTGAGGTACGCTGCGAGCGGCGTCGCCGGCAGTGAAAGTCGGCGACTGTCAAATCACATCATGCCTGCGGCGCTTGCCTCCATGCCTGCGGCGCTTGCCTCCATGCCTGCGGCGCTTGCCTCCATGCCTGCGGCGCTTACGCCACCTTTTCCTGCGCAGCGCCGCCTCCGGCCTCCGTGCGCAGCCAGGCCACGCCGCAGGCCTTGGCGAGATCGCGCACGCGCAGGATGTAGCTCTGGCGCTCCGTCACCGAGATCACACCACGCGCGTCCAGCAGGTTGAAGACGTGGCTGGCCTTGAGGCAATGATCATAGGCAGGCAGCACCATCGCGTGATGATCGCCCTCGTCGCCCGCAGCGAGGATGGCGCGGCAGGCTTCTTCCGCGTCGCGGAAATGGCGAAACAGCGCCTCGACATCGGCATGCTCGAAATTGTAGCGCGAATATTCCTTCTCTGCCTGGAGGAAGACATCGCCGTAAGAGACGCGGCTTTCACCCTCGCCGCCATTGAAATTCAGGTCGTAGACATTCTCGACGCCCTGCACATACATGGCCAGCCGCTCCAGCCCGTAGGTCAGCTCGCCTGCGACAGGTGAACATTCGAAGCCGAGCATCTGCTGGAAATAGGTGAATTGCGAGACCTCCATCCCGTCGCACCAGCATTCCCAGCCGAGCCCCCAGGCGCCGAGCGTCGGGCTCTCCCAGTCATCCTCGACGAAACGCACATCATGCAGATCGGTGTCGATGCCGATGGCGCGCAGGCTCTCCAGATAGAGATCCTGAATGTCGGGCGGGCTCGGCTTGAGAATCGTCTGGAACTGGTAATAGTGCTGCAGCCGGTTGGGATTCTCGCCATAGCGCCCGTCCGTGGGGCGGCGCGAGGGCTGCACATAGGCCGCGTTCCACGCCTTCGGCCCGAGCGAGCGCAGGGTCGTGGCCGGATGGAAGGTGCCCGCACCCACTTCCATGTCGTAGGGCTGGAGAATGACGCAGCCGCGCTCCGCCCAGAAACGCTGCAATGTCAGGATCAGCCCCTGGAAGGAGCGTTTCGGGTCCATATCGGCAGCCATGACGGGGCCTCTCTCGCGTGCGAATTCGACGCCGGCACCCTTAAATCGCCCGTGAAACAAGTCAAGCCGTGCCGAAAGGCGCGGCGGGCCGTGGTCCCGCAATGGTGTCAGCGCGAGTAATCTGCACCCTGTTCAGGGAAGGGAGGGAAGGCGATGACAGGACGCTGCGCTGATTGCCGCCTACCGGGAAGCCGGACGCGGCGCGTCTCCCATCGCAGCGGAATGTGTAAGCCCGCCAAAGCGGGCCGGCACGCCCGTCAGAGCGGATATCTGATGCCGAAACCAGGATCGTTTTCACGGCGCATGGCAATCTCCTGTTGATTGGACGCTGAAAAGCAGTTTATAGCTTAATACGTCCCGATCTGAAATACCAGCCCTGAACGATATGCAACCAACCACCGCGATCCTTATCGGAGCTTGCGCCGCCACGATCGGCTGGATCTATACGGCGCGGCGCGCACATATACTATCGCGCAAGCAATATACGATTACCGTGATCCTCAACGCCAGCAGCAACGAACGCTTTATCAGACAGCGTGATCTGATCGCACCCCATCTCAAGAATGGCCAGTGCCCGACGCTTTGGCTCAACGGCAATCACGACCAGCTGCGTGATGCGCTTCGCGATGTCCTCAATCATTATGAGTTCGTCGCCGCCGGTTTGCGCAATGGAGATTTCGACGAGAAGCTCCTCAAGGACAGTGAGCGGTCGACTTTCGTCCGGCTGTTCGCGCGTTGCGAAGAATATATCTGGCAGCTGCGCAACGGTCGCGAACGGATGACGATCTACGAGCATCTCGAATGGCTGCATCAGCGCTGGGAGAAGGCGCCGCCGGGCTTATTCCAACGCAGTATCGAATTCCTGCGTGGGCGCCCCTTCTATGGCGGGCTCGAACGCAGACGCTGAAACCTCCCGCGACGGCTGAGCATCCGTCACGTCATCCGGCCCGAGACCGGTTACGCCGTTCCGAGGCAGCACGGGCGGGGATGGGCATGGGCACATACGCGACATGGCGGTAACGGGGCTTCTGCGAGGCGGCATGCCGAGGCATGATGGTGGATGGGCGCGTGCAGGCGCGCCATCAGCGACATCGAACATGTGCTCGCGGGAAAGCGGCCCGCAGAAACGGAACCAGATGCTGACCTTTGCCGCCGCCGTATTCTTCCTGATCGTCACGCCGGGTCCGGGCGTGCTCTCAATCGCCGGAGTAGGGTCCGGCTACGGCTATCGCGCAGGAACGCGTTATCTGGCGGGATTGTTCGTGGGAACCAATCTCGTCGCACTCGCGGTGGTGAGCGGGCTCGCGGCGCTGGTCCTGGCCGAGCCGCGAATCCGCCAGTTGCTGTTCGTCGCCTCGGTGGCCTATCTGCTCTATATCGCGCTGCGGATCGCCTTCGCGGGAGCGCAGGTGGCCTTCATCGAGACGCAGAAGGCGCCCGGATTCTTCGGGGGGATCGCCTTGCAGGTGATCAATCCGAAGGCCTATGCGGTCAACACCGCCTTCTTCTCCGGCTTCGCCTTCCTGCCGGGCCATACGGGGCTCGAAATCGCGCTGAAATTCCTGATCATCAACGCGATCTGGATCCCGATCCATTTCGGCTGGCTCTGGGCCGGCGTCGCCCTGCGACGGCTCGATCTCTCGCGCCGGGTGCAATTCGCCATCAATGGCGTCATGGCCGCCGCGATGCTCGCCGTGGTGGCGCTTGCGGCCTACGCGGCCTTGTAAAAAGGCTCAGCCATCAGCGACCTGCCACTTCCAGAAATCGCTGCCCTCCTTGTCGAGGAAGCGGTTGAGCACCATGCGGTGGACTTCGTCCGCGCCATCCACCAGCCGCGCCTGGCGGGCGTAGCGGTAGATCCATTCGAGCACGGTATCCTTGGAATAGCCGCGCGCGCCGTTGATCTGGATGGCGATATCGGCGGCTTCGTGCAGGACGTTCGCGACCTGGATCTTGGCCATCGAGACTTCCTGGCGGGCGAACGAGCCCTGATCCAGCGCCCAGGCGGCCTTCATGACGAGAAGCCTGCCGATCTCGATCTTCATGGCGAGACCGCCGAGCATCAGCTGCACGCTCTCGCGATCCTTCAGCTTGATGCCGAACCCCTCGCGCTCGGCGGCGTATTCACGCGCGATCTCGACGCAGCGCTTGGCGAGGCCGAGCCAGCGCATGCAATGGGTGAGGCGCGCCGGGCCGAGACGAATCTGCGTGACCTTGAGTCCCTGGCCCTCTTCCATCAGCACGTCCCTGGCCGGGATTTCGAGCCCGTCATAGATGATCTCGCAATGCCCGCCATGCTCCTCCGGCCCCATGATCGGGATGCGGCGCCTGATCTCCCAGCCGGGCGCATCCTTGTGGTGCAGGAAGGCGGTGAGGCCGTAGCGGGGATCATCGGAGGTGCGCGCCATCAGGATGAAGTGATCGGCCACGCCCGCGCCGGTGATGTACCATTTATGGCCGTAGATGCGGTAGGTGTCGCCATGTTTCTCCGCGCGGGTGCGGATCATCGAGGGGTCCGAGCCGCCGCCGGGATGGGGTTCGGTCATCGAGAAGGCCGAGCGCACCTTGCCCTGTACGATCGGCTGGAGCCAGCGCTCCTTCTGATCATCGGTGCCGACCTGCTCAAGCACCATCATGTTGCCGTCATCAGGGGCGGCGGAGTTGAACACGCAGGGCCCGAAGATCGAGCGGTTCATGGCCTCGTAGCACACGGCCATGCCCATCCTGCCGAGATCCTGCCCGCCGGTCTCCTGCTTGAGCTGGAGGCACCACAGGCCCTGCGCGCGCGCCTTCTCGCGCATACGGTCGAGGAGATCGAGGCGGATATTCTCGTGATCATCGTAGCTGTCTTCGCGCGCTTCGAGCGGGATCAGTTCCTCCTCGACGAAGGCGGCGATGCGGGCACGGAAATCCTCGATCCGCGGTGAAATCTGAAAGTCCATCTTGCGTTTCCCTGGTCGGTCACAGGCCCGAACACAGATGCCCGCCATCAACGGGGAGGTAGGTCCCCGTCATCCAGGGCGAGGCATCGGTGGCGAGCAGAAGAAAGGCGGCGTCGAGATCCTCGGGCTTGCCCAGGCGACGCATCGGAATGCGCTTGATCATCGCCTCGCCCGGTGGCGTGGCGAAGAATGCGGCGTTGATCTCGGTCTCGATATAGCCGGGTGCCAGCGCGTTGACGCGGATGCCGAACCGCGCCCATTCCAGGGCGAGCGCATGGGTTGCCTGTTTCACGGCGGCTTTCGAGATCGCATAGGGGGTCACCCCGCCGGCAACGCGCTGGCCGAGGATCGAGGCGATGTTGACGATGTT
The DNA here is from genome assembly GCF_900094735.1 of Saliniramus fredricksonii. NCBI lineage: Bacteria > Pseudomonadati > Pseudomonadota > Alphaproteobacteria > Hyphomicrobiales > Salinarimonadaceae > Saliniramus > Saliniramus fredricksonii. The sequence continues at coordinate 184,914 of NZ_FMBM01000001.1, read as the reverse complement.
GCCCGGCTGCCTTGCATCGCGCCAGCGCCGCCCGGCCTCCTGCGCCATGGCGAAGACGCCGCGGACATTGGTCGCCATCACCGCATCGAAATCGGCGAGCGGCGTGTCGATCGCCATGGAGGAGAGCGCGATGCCGGCATTGTTGACGAGCGTGTCGAGAGGCGCGTCGAGCGCGTCGAAGCAGGCTTTCACGGAGGCTTCGTCGGTGACGTCGAGGGAGACGGCGCGCGCCGATGCCGCACCGGCGGATGCCAGTTCGGCGACGAGGCTGTCGAGCTTCTCCTTGCGCCGCGCGCCCACCGTCACACGGGCGCCGTGGCGGGCGCAGAGCATGGCGAAATGCGCGCCGAGTCCGGATGAGGCTCCCGTGATCAGGATATGCTTGCCCGCAAGCCGCGCGCCCAGATCCATGCCGTCCTCCCCAGCCGTTCACCCGTTGATCGTCGCGGCAGAGTTGACGCCCGATGCCCCTTGGTCAAGGGCGCAAGGCGACGAGGCGGCTTTGGCATTGGCGCCGGTCGAGGAATCACAGATCGCCCATCACCTCCTGGCGGAAGCCGTAGATCTTGCGATCGCCCGCGACCGGGATCAGCGTCACCTTGCGGGTCTGGCCCGGCTCGAAACGCACGGCGGAGCCGGCGGGGATGTCGAGGCGCATGCCGCGTGCTTTCTCGCGCGCGAAGGAGAGGCCGGGATTGGTCTCGTAGAAATGGTAATGCGAGCCGACCTGGATCGGTCGGTCACCGGTATTGGAGACGCTGAGCATCACCGTCTCGCGCCCGGCATTGAGTTCGATATCACCCTCCGGCGTGGTCACCGCGCCGGGCTGGAGTGCGCCGCTCGCGCCCCGGATCGGGTCGTGCACGGTGACGAGCTTTGTGCCGTCGGGGAAGGTCGCCTCGACCTGCACGTCGTGGATCATCCCGGCGATGCCGTCCATGACCTGATCGGCGCTGATCACATGTGCGCCCGCCTCCATCAGATCGGCCACCGAGCGCCCGTCGCGCGCGCCCTCGACCACGTAATCCGTGATCAGCGCGATCGCTTCCGGATAGTTCAGCTTCACCCCCCGCTCCAGCCGCCGACGCGCTACCATGGCGGCCATCGAGACGAGGAGCTTGTCCTTCTCGCGCGGTGACAATTGCATCGATCTTCTCCTCAGATCATCCAGCTGCGCGGCATTATCTGCCCGCGCATGGCTTCGACGAAACGGATCAGCGCCCCGCGCAGGGCCTGCGCGTCATGGCTGAGAAAACGGGCCACGAGAAAACCGTCGAGCGCGCTCACACCGCAGGGGCAGGGTGCCTCCGCGAGGCAGGCGCGGGCCTCCTCCAGCCGGGCCTCGGCATCGGGGGTGACGATCAGGCAGCTGGCGAAGGCATGCGCACCGCCGGCCACCGCGCCGCGGGTGAGCGTCTGCGTGATCGGATCTTCCAGCCGCACCTCCTCGGCGAAGATCAGCCGGCCCGCCCGCCGTACCCGCCAGGAATCGCGAAACCGCCCGGCCTTGACGCTCTCGCCCATGGCGGTGCGTCCGAAGATCGTCGATTCGAGCAGGATCAGCCGCGCATCTGCGGCCATGGCAACCTCGAAACGCCGGCGCAGACGCGCCTCGTCGAAGAGGATCTGCTCCTGCGGCAGCCAGGCGAGGCCGGCCCCGGGGGCGAGATCGAGGGAGACGGTGATTTCGGTATCGTCGTGATCGCTGCGATAGATCTTTTCGGCGGCCTGTGTGGTCAGTGTCGCCTCGGCGCCGTCAGCGAGCGTGACGCCTATGCCGAGCCGGTCGCCGCCGGTCATGCCGCCGCCGGTATTGATGAACACACCCTCGCAGATGCGCCCGCGCGGGAAGCGAACCCGGTAGCCACCGCTCTCGGCGATGCGCATCGGCGTCCCGCCCCGGCGCGGATCGGCGCCGATCGCGAGGCGTACGCCGCCATTGGCGCGAATCATGCGCGGCAGGCGCGGGGAGGAGGGTGGACGGGTCATCAGCATCGGGCTTGAGCATTGCGCTACGTCACCCTCCCGGCAACTGCGTTTTGCCGGCAGGGCTGCTCAAAATACAGGCGCGATGCCCGTCGATCAGGCAGGGACCTCAGGTGCCTTCACCTCATCGCCCTTGATATTACCACCCTGCCGAACCTCCTCGCGGCAGAATCCGACGATCTCGCCGGCCCGCACGGCGGCATCGGCGAAGGGGTCGAGCACGAGATCGGCACCGGCTTTCTCGAGCATGGCCTTGTCTTCGGGGCCGTGCCCGCGGATCGCGACCTTGCCGCTGAACCCGGCCTTGCGCGCCTCTTCCATCAGGATCAGCCGCGCATCCTCATGCGTCACCGAGGGGCCGATATGCGGCGTGGCGATGATCAGCCAGCGTGCCCGCGTCAGCGGCAGGCCGATGACGAATTCCGGGTCGGCGGCATCGCCATAGAGGCCGGGCAGACCATTCCTGCGCCATGCGGCAACGGCTTCCGGGTCGAAATCCACGCCCAGCACCTTTGCCCCCGCATCATGCATGACGCGCGACAATTGCGTGCCGTAGCGCCCCAGCCCAAAAAGGATGATGTCGTATGATGCGCTCTTGCTGCTTTCGCTGTGATCCTCGCGATGCGGGTTCGCGCGCTCGAACATGCCGATCCACGGCTCGATCCAGCCATAGATCGTCTGGGAATAAAGGATCATGTAGGTGGAGAGCGTGATGGTCACGAGGCCGACCAGGGTGACGAGCCCGACCGCCGCATCGAAGACATGGCCGAGCGTCACGCCCATGGCCATGAAGATCAGCGAGAATTCACTGATCTGCGCCACGGTCACGCCGGCCAGAACCCCGGTGCGCTTGCGGTAGCCCATATAGCCCATGATCGCCATCACGATCAGCGGGTTGCCGATCAGCACGAAGAGCGAGAGCGCCACCGCCGCCGGAAGCTGGTCGCCGAGCGCATTCAGGCTCAGTCCCATGCCGAGATTGATGAAGAAGAAGAGCAGGAGGAAATCGCGCATGCTCGACAGCCGTGAGGCAATCGCTTCGCGATAGGAGGTGGTGGCCAGCGAGACACCGGCGAGCAGCCCGCCGAGTTCCTTGCCGAGGCCGATCCAGTCGCAGATCGCGGCAAACAGGACGGCCCAGGCGATGGCGAAGGTGACGAGCAGTTCCGGCATGCGTGCGATCCGGCTCATCAGCGGCTCGGCGATGTAGCGGATGAACAGGGCGACCGCGCCCACCAGCAGCAGGCCGGCGCCGAGAACGCCGCCGATGCCGAGCCCCGCCTGCGATCCGCCCACCCCGACCCCGATGGTCGAGAGCGTGATCATGGCCAGCACCACGACAATGTCCTGCACGATCAGGAAGCCGATGGCGATGCGCCCGTGCAGCGAATCGACCTCGCGCTTGTCACTGAGCAGCTTCACGATGATGATCGTCGAGGAGAAGGTCAGCGCCACGCCGATATAGATGCTGGTGATGACATCGAGCCCCAGCATCAGGCAGATCAGGAAACCGAACACGGCGGTGAAGGTCACCTGGCCCAGCCCCGTCGCCACGGAGACGGCGCCGAGCTTGCGCACGATATGCACGTCGAGCTTGAGCCCGACGAGGAAGAGCAGGGCCGCGATGCCGATCTCGGCCAGAAGATCGACGGCCTCTGCTTCCGTTACGAGATTGAGCACATCCGGGCCGACGATGATGCCGGTGGCGATGAAGGCGACGACCAGGGGTTGCTTCAGGAGCAGGCCGATGAGCCCCAGGGCGGAGGCCAGGGCCAGAACCATCGCAAATTCATAAAATGCATGCGCCTCGCCCATCACGATCCCTCGAAACAATGCCATCGGGAAGACGTGTCGCCTTTGCAGGGCGCAGGGTCAAGCCGGAGAAAGCCGGATATCGCCGCGTGATCGCGCATGTTGCGCGTCCCGTGATCACCGGAAGCGCGTTTCCAGCCGGATTTCAGCCGGCGAGCTGGTCCCAGCATTCGAGCGCCTTGCCGGCATACATGACCGAAGGGCCGCCGCCCATCTGGATCGCCATGGCGAGCACATCGGCGAGTTCCTCGCGGCTCGCACCGGCCTTCATCAGGGCATCGACGTGAAAGGCGATGCAGGCCTCGCAACGTACGGCGACCGAAATCCCCAAAGCCACGAATTCCTTTTCCTTCACTCCGAGCGTACCGCCCTCCTTCACCGCCGTCGACAGCGCCCCGAAGCCCTTCATGGTGTCGGGGATGGCCCGGTTGAGATTGCGCGAACGGTCGCGGGTTTGCTTGATATAGGCGGGATAATCCATCGGGCGGGCTCCATTGGCTGCTTGCATGTGATCGTTGTCTCATGAATGCAGGGTCGAGCCGGATCGCGCCCTGATCTGGATCAAGGCAGGCGCGCCCAGAGGTCCGTGGATCGGTGCACTGCGATGATTCCGGCTGATGAGGTCATCCCGATCTCGATGCCGTCGTGATGGGAGGGAAGGCGGCCTTTCATGAAGGCCGCGACGATACTCTCCTCTCCCCGGTCTCTACACCGCAGGGGGATGGAAACGCGTATGCGCGTGCGATTTCGTCAAATCGCACTAGGCAGGTGGGGCCGTGCATGCGATGAGGCGCGTATGCGGGCCGCCCGGTCCGCGCGATGACCACAGCTTACAGATCCGGATCAAGGCCATGTCCGACAAGGTTTCTCCCCTCGCACCGCAATCCTACCCCCTGATGGAGAGCGTTCCCGGTGTCGTTCTCGCGACGGCTGAGGCCGGGATCAAGTATCGCGGGCGTACGGATGTGCTCTTTGTCGGCTTGTGTGAAGGTACGCAGGCGGCAGGCGTGTTCACGCGCTCGAAATGCCCCTCGGCGCCGGTGGAATGGTGCCGTGCCAATCTCGGGCGCGGCGGGGCCCGGGCGCTCGTGGTGAATTCCGGCAATGCCAATGCCTTTACGGGGGTCAAGGGCGCCGCCGCCGTGGCGCAGACCGCCGATATCGCGGCCCGCGCCGCCGGCTGCGAACCGCATGACGTGTTCATCGCCTCCACCGGAGTCATCGGCGAGCCGCTCGCAGCCGACAAGTTCGAGGGCGTGCTCCAGGATTGCGCCGCCCGCGCCGTGCCAGATGCCTGGGATGCGGCGGCGCGTGCCATCATGACGACCGACACCTTCCCGAAATACGCCACCCGCAAGGTGATGATCGGCGATTGCGAGGTGGCCCTCAACGGCATCGCCAAGGGCTCGGGCATGATCGCTCCGGACATGGCGACGATGCTGGCCTTCGTCTTCACGGATGCGCCGATCGCGCAGGAAGCGCTCCAGGCACTGATCGCCAACGGCGCCGATCGCTCCTTCAACTGCGTCACGGTCGATGGCGACACCTCCACCTCCGACACGCTGATGCTGTTTGCCACCGGCGAGGCGGCGAAACGCGGCGCGCCGATGATCTCGGATGCAGCTGATCCCCAACTCGCAGCCTTCCGGCAGGCGCTGGAGGATCTTCTGGTCGAGCTGGCGCAATGGGTTGTCCGCGACGGGGAGGGCGCCTCAAAATTCGTCACCATCGATGTCGCAGGTGCCATCAGCGACGATTCGGCCCGCAGGATCGCCATGGCGATCGCCAATTCGCCTCTGGTCAAGACGGCGATCGCGGGTGAGGACGCCAATTGGGGCCGCATCGTCATGGCTGTCGGCAAGGCGGGCGAACCGGCGGACAGGGATCGTCTGGCGATCCATTTCGGTGATATCCGCGTCGCCACCGATGGCGAGCGCGACCCGGCCTATATCGAGGAGAAGGTTGCGGCGGTGATGCGCGAGCAGGATATCGGCATCCGTGTCGATATCGGCCTCGGTGAGGGCCGCGCCCGGGTCTGGACCTGCGATCTGACCAAGGAATACATCGCCATCAACGCTGATTATCGCTCCTGAGGCGCGGCCCGCACAGGATCGCGAAATGCAAAAAGCCCGGTCGCGGGACCGGGCTTTCGTTTGCGCCGATGGGCTGAGGCGCCTCAGAAATTCACCGCGCGGGCGCGCTTGACCTGCGGCAGGGCCTCGATCTTGTCGAGCACATCCTTGCCCGCCGGCTGGTCGATGGCGACGAAGCAGATCGCGTCCCCTCCCGGCGCGTCGCGACCGAGACTGAACGTGGCGATGTTCACGCCCGAATCGCCCAGCAGCGAGCCGAAGGAGCCGATGAAGCCCGGCTGGTCGGCATTGCGCACATAGAGCATGTGCGGGGCGAATTCCGCATCGACGTCGATGCCCCGGATCTCGACCACGCGCGGCTTGCCGTCATGGAAGACCGTGCCGCCGGCATGCCGTGGCATGTCCTTCGCATCGATGGTGATGCGGATGAAGCTGTCGTAATCGCTCTGCTCGTTGTCACGCTTCAATTCCTCGACCATGATGCCGCGTTCGCGCGCCACCAGCGGCGCGGAGACCATGTTGATCTCGGGCAGGAACGGACGCAGCGCCCCGGTCACGGCGGCGGAGGTGAGCGCCTTGGTGTTCATGGCGGCGACATCGCCCTCATATTCGATCCGGATGCCCCTGATCTCGGCTTCGGTGAGCTGGCCGAGGAAGGAGCCGAGCTTCTCGGCAAGCGCCACGAAGGGGCGCAGGCGCGGGGCTTCGTCGGCGGTGATCGAGGGGAAGTTGATGGCGTTCTCGATGGCGCCGGAGATCAGGTAGTTCGACATCTGCTCAGCCACCTGCAATGCGACATTCTCCTGCGCTTCCGCCGTCGCCGCACCCAGATGCGGGGTGCAGACCACATTGGGATGGCCGAAGAGCGGGTTCTCCTTTGCCGGCTCCTCCACGAAGACATCGAAGGCGGCACCGGCGACGTGGCCGGAATCGAGGGCGGCGCGCAGGGCCACCTCGTCCACCAGACCGCCGCGGGCGCAGTTGATGATGCGCACGCCCGGCTTCGTCTTCGCGATCGCATCGCCGGAGAGGATGTTGCGGGTCTTGTCGGTCAGCGGCGTGTGCAGCGTGATGAAATCGGCACGTGTCAGCAATTCGTCGAGCTCGACCTTCTCAACATTGAGCTCGCGCGCCCGGTCCGCGCTCAGGAACGGATCATAGGCCACGACATGCATGTGCAGGCCGTTGGCACGGTTGGCCACGATCGCGCCGATATTGCCGCAGCCGATCAGGCCGAGCGTCTTGGCGGTGATCTCGGTACCCATGAAGCGGTTCTTCTCCCACTTGCCGGCCTGGGTGGAGGCGTCGGCCTGCGGGATCTGGCGGGCGAGCGCGAACATCATGGCGATGGCGTGCTCGGCAGTGGTGATGGAATTGCCGAAGGGCGTGTTCATCACGATCACGCCGCGCGCGGTCGCTGCCGGGAGATCGACATTGTCGACGCCGATCCCGGCGCGCCCAACCACCTTCAGCCGGCTGGCGTTTTCGAGAATCTTCGGCGTGACCTTGGTGGCAGAGCGAATGGCGAGACCGTCGTAATCGCCGATGATGGCGGCGAGCTTGTCCTTGTCCTTGCCCAGATCGGGCTGGAAATCCACCTCGATGCCGCGCTGTTTGAAGATCTCCACGGCGGCGGGAGAGAGGGCGTCGGAAATGAGAACGCGAGGCTTGCTCATGAGCGTTGTCCTTGTGATGCGGCGCATCGGTGATGCGCGGAAATTCGGAGATGTCGGGCGTTTGCGCCGTGTCACCCCACCCTTAATCCCTCCCCTAAGGGGAGGGGTAGCGGCGGGGTGTCGCGCGAAGCGCAAAACGTAAAAACTCACGCAGCCTGTGCGAGCTTCGCCTTTTCCAGCGCGAAGGCCCAGTCGAGCCAGGGTGTGAGCGCTTCGAGATCGCTCGTCTCCACCGTGGCGCCGCACCAGATACGCAGGCCCGCCGGCGCATCGCGATAGGCGCCGATATCGAAGGCCATGCCCTCGGATTCGAGCGTGGAGACGATACCCTTGGCGACCTTCGTCACGGCTTCCTCGCCGGCGGCAAGCACGTCCGGATCGGCGATGGTGAGGCAGACGCTGGTATTGGAGGCGGTGGCGGGGTCGCGGGCGAGATTGGCGACCCACGGGGTCTTCGCCACCCAGTCATGGATCACCCGGGCATTGGCATCGGCGCGCGCCACGAGGGCATCGAGACCGCCGAGCGACCTGGCCCATTCCAGCGCATCGAGATAATCCTCGACGGCGAGCATGGAGGGCGTGTTGATGGTCTCGCCCTTGAAGATGCCCTCATTCAGCTTGCCGCCCTTGGTCAGGCGGAAAATCTTGGGCAGCGGGCGGTCCGGCGTGTAGCTCTCCAGCCGCGCAACGGCGCGGGGCGACAGGATCAGCATGCCGTGCGCGGCTTCCCCACCGAGCACCTTCTGCCAGGAGAAGGTGACGACATCGAGCTTGTCCCAGTCGAGCTTCTGCGCAAACGCCGCCGAGGTCGCGTCACAGATGGTGATGGCATCACGATCTGCCGCGATCCAGTCGGCATTCGGCACGCGCACGCCCGATGTGGTGCCGTTCCAGGTGAAGACCACGTCGCGGTTCTTCGTATCGAGCTTCGCCAGATCCGGCAGATCGCCGTAATCGGCCTTGATCACCTGCGCGTCGTCCAGCTTGAGCTGCTTGATCGCATCCGTCACCCAGCCTTCGCCGAAGCTCTCCCAGGCGACCATGTCGACGCCGCGGGCGCCGAGCATGGTCCACATGGCCATTTCGACGGCGCCGGTATCGGAAGCGGGGACGATACCGATGCGGTAATCATCGGGAACCTGCAAAACCTCGCGGGTCAGCGCGATCGCCTCGGCGAGCTTCGCCTTGCCGATCCTGGCGCGATGCGAGCGCCCGAGGGCGGCATCGGAAAGGGCTGCGGGGGTCCATCCGGGGCGCTTGGCGCAGGGGCCGGATGAAAAGAAAGGCGCGCGCACGGGCGCAGCCGGCTTGGTCTGATTGGTCATTGTGACTCCATCCTCTCAGATGGGCGCCTCCCGTTGGGGGGAGGTGTCCCGCCAACGGGTATGACGGCGTTGCCAGCTTGCGTCAACAGCCTCGCGCTGGGGAAGGGTGGCAAGCGATACGGCGCGCCGGGGTTGCGACGCGCCGCGAAGGCAATACCAATAAGGCTTTGCGGCAATTTCAGAATTTCACGGCGGCGCCGGCGCGGAAATTGTGCAGGTTGACGTTTGCACCGTTCAGATCGGGGAAATGCAGATACTGCCATTCACCACGAAGGAACAGATTCTCCGTAACGGAGACGTCGACACCGGCACCGCCGGCAAGGCCGATGCCGGTTCGACGCTTGCGGCGGGTCTCGGTTTCGTCGAGATCGCCGATGACGACGCCCGTTGCAACAATGGTCTCTTCCGTATCGACAGTGGCGCTGCTAAAAGTTGTGTAGTTTGCCAATGCAAGGCCACCGGTTACGAATGGCAGAAAGCTCCCCATCGTATATCCCGCGCGGCCGCGCAAGGTCATGAGATCGCGAACCTCGACGGAGACTTCGCCGTTTGTGCGTGCAATGTATCGAATACCGTTGCTCTCCGTGCTGCGTCCCATGGCATCACGACCGGAGGTCGAGAGCTTGACGCGGGAATAGTCGGCCTCGAATCCGAGGACAGCTTCGTCAATCTGATAGTTGAAACCCGCAAACAGCCCGAAATTGCCGGAATTCATCGCTCCTGTACGAGGGGCAAGCCATTGATCAACACCCAGCAAGTTATTGATCGTCGTATTGCGTAGGATAAAGCCGACAGAATCGCTCAATGAGCCACTGAACAACGCGTTGCCCGTCGTCGCGCCGGCGGTGCCGCCGAAATACGCGCCTTCCCACGCAACGACCGGCTTCATCGCCGGGCCGCCATATTGTGTGCCGCGCAGCGGGCCGAAGACATCGGCGGCCATGGCCGGTGCCGCCGGGGCGATGAGTGCGGCGAGGAGTGCCGTCGAGATGTAGTATCTGGCCCGCATCGTCTTTCCTCTTTGAAGGCGCCACGTCGAATACGCGGTGTCATGCTGATTTCTGACTTGATACTGGTCTGTTAACCTTAACATCCACTTACCAGCATCTGAAAATTGCATTAATCTCCGAAGTGCCATCTCAGGCCGACGCGGAACTCATGCGATTCGAGGCTGCGCAGCGAGACGCCGCCGAATCCCGACGTGATGCCGGTATTGGCATGACGCAGGTTCAGATAGCGGTAACCGAGATCAAGGCTCGTATTGGCCCCGGTATCGACCGCGACCCCAGCCATCAGCGCCCAGGCGAAATCATTGCGGTTGCGGTTCTTCAAGCTTGCGACCGTGGTGCCGCCGGAGGTGATTTGGTACTGGTTCAGGCGCTTGGCCGAGAAGCCGAGGCCAGCGCCGATATACGGCGTGAAAGCATGCCAGGTGCCGAGATCGAGATAGGCATTGGCCAGCATCGTCGTGGCCGATATCTGGCCCTGATGATGCCAGTCTGCCGTGCCGCGGCGAGTCTGCCCGCGATAGCGGGCATCGAAGCGGTGATCGATGGTGAGATCGGCCCGCAGCCAGGAGTTGAACTGGTAGCCGGCACCGGCCCCGAGGCTCATGCCTGTTCCCATACGCCGATTGGTATGTTCGCGCGTGCCCGGCGCATCGTTGCTGACGGCAGAGCCCAGCCCGGTCGAACCGATCCCCACATCGCCGCGCAGATACCAGCCGGCGCCGAGCGGGCGGTCGCTGATGAGCGGTTGGTCGAGATCGGGAAGTGGCGGCAGATCAGCTGCCTGTGCGGTATTGGCGGCGAAACCGACCATGATGGCCGCCGCGATCGGCATTACCCTCGACATGACGAAGTCCTCGGCTGTGACAACGAATCGATTCGCGCAGGTCACGCGATTTCTGATGTCGACTATCGCCGGCGATCGTTAAGTGATGATTAAGCTTAACGGAAAATTGCATTTTTCAATTGTGCACCGGAAAACGAAAAACGGCGCCCTGAGGCGCCGTTTGCAAAATGCGGATGGTGATCATGATCATGCGGTTCTCCAAGATCACCGCCGATCAATGTTTGCGAATAACCGGCTCATCCCAATGAGCCGGCTGGGCCTGCGGCGCATCGAGCATCCAGCGCAGGCCGACACGGATGTCGTGCGCGTGCAGGTTGTTGAACACCCAGGGTGTCTGTGACGTGCCGCCGCCATTCTGGTCGCGCGCCGGGCCCCCGGTCTCGCCCTTGCCCATGTTCAGGTAGCGATAACCGACATCCATCTTCATGGTGTCGCTGAACTGATAGGCAAAGCCGGTATGCAACGCCCAAGCGAAATTCGTGCGCGCTCCGGCGGGGGCCGTTGCAACGGTGGGATTCCCCGGTGTGAGGTTCACATCCCGGAAATCGCCGACGCGCACCCGTGCAAAACCGATACCGGCTCCGACATAAGGTGTCAGCCCGCCCCAGGTTCCAAGGTCGAGATACGCATTGGCGAGGCCGACCCATTCGGTCTTGGAGGCGTCGAAATAGTTCACGCCATCGGCAGCCCTGGTGCCATCCGGACGAAGGATCTGCTCGGTGGCACTGTAGCGTGAGCGCGTACGGTATTCACCGGTCACATCCGCACGAAACCAGTTGTTCACCTGGTAACCGACACCGACGCCGATCGTTGCCGCCGGATTGAAGGATTGCTTGATAAAGTCGATCTTGTTGCCGTCATTGATCACACGCGCATCCAGATCCTCGTTGGTGAGATCTTTCAGATGTTGCTGCGTCACCCCGACATCGCCGCGCAGATACCAGCCACCGCCGATGGCGACGGGCGGGGGTGGCGGCTCATAGACCGGAGGAGGCGCCGGAAGATCGGCGGCAAGGGTCGCTGATCCGCCGGCAAGCAGGGTCGCTCCGGCGAGCGCGATCCCGGCAAGGGCGGTTCCGGCAAAGGCTGAAAGCCGAACTTCACGCATGACAGACTGTCCTCTTCGAGCATCGAACGCAGGCAGCACGAAGCAGCGCGCGTTGGTAAGACTTCCCGAAGAATGAACGCGATTTGTTAAATACGACTTAAAGTTAAATCTTAGGCCTAATAATCTTTTCTTGACGACCGACCGGCCCGTGTTATTCCGAGACATGCATGGGTATAACATTCTGAAGTTGTAAACTTTTTCAGGCCGCGACCCGGCTGATCACCCCGACGATATCATCGACCACACGCGTGACGAGATCGGCGTCGTCGCCTTCCCCCATCACCCGAATCACCGGCTCCGTGCCGGAGGCGCGGATGACCAGACGGCCATTGCCATCCAGGCTCTTGCGCCCGGCCTCGATCGCATTGTTGACGCGCGCGTCACCGAGCGGATCGCCGCCCGCATAGCGCACGTTCTTGAGGACCTGCGGCAGGGGATCGAAAGAGTGGCAGGCCTCGGATACCGGCTTCTCGCTGCGCTTGACCACGCTCAGCAATTGCAATGCGGCGACGAGGCCGTCGCCCGTCGTCGCATAATCCGACATGATGATGTGCCCGGATTGCTCGCCGCCGAGATTGTAGCCATGCGCCCGCATGTGTTCGAGCACATAGCGATCACCGACGGCGGTGCGGATCGTCTCGAGGCCCAGCCCCGCGAGATAGCGCTCAAGCCCGAGATTGGACATCACGGTCGCCACGATACCGGGTTTCGACAGCCGCTCGTCCTCCCGCCAGCTGCGCGCGATCGCCGCCATCAGCTGGTCGCCATCAACCAGATGGCCTTTTTCGTCGACGATGATCACCCGGTCGGCATCCCCGTCGAGGGCGATGCCGATATCGGCGCGCAATTCGCGCACCTTGGCCTGGAGCGCTTCGGGCGCAGTCGAGCCGACTTCGCGGTTGATATTCATGCCGTCCGGTTCGACACCGATGGCGAAGACCTCCGCGCCGAGCTCCCAGAGCGCATCCGGCGCAACCTTGTAGGCAGCGCCGTTGGCGCAATCGAGCACGATGCGCAGCCCGTCCAGATCGAGTCCGCGCGGCAGGGTGCGCTTGGCGAATTCGACATAGCGTGCCTGTACACCCTCGACGCGCCGCGCCCGCCCGAGTTGCGAGGCCGTGGCGAGGCGCTTGGCAAGATCGGCATTGATGAATTTCTCGATGCGCTTCTCGGTCGTATCGGAGAGCTTGAAACCGTCGGGACCGAACAGCTTGATGCCGTTATCCTCGAAGGGATTGTGCGAAGCCGAGATCATCACGCCGAGATCGGCACGCATGGACCGCGTCAGCATGGCCACGGCCGGGGTCGGCATCGGGCCGAGCAGCAGCGTATCCATGCCGACCGAGGTGAAACCGGCCACGAGGGCGTTCTCGATCATGTAGCCGGAAAGACGCGTATCCTTGCCGATGACCACACGATGGCGGTAGTCGCCGCGATTGAAAACAAGTCCCGCAGCCTGGCCGACGCGCATGGCGAGTTCGGGCGTGATGGTGCTGTTTGCCCGTCCGCGAATACCGTCCGTTCCGAAATACTGGCGCAAGGTCACATACCCCCGATTGATCAAAGCCGGTTTCCGTCCGCTCGTTGCAGCTACCCCGCACCTCGGGGAGCGTCAAGTTGCACGGGCGGTGACGATGTCCGTGGTCGTTCACATTGTCTGTTGAAATATTACGCGCAAAGAACTGACCGAGCGTAAATGACAATGCCCGCCGATGGCGGGCATTGTCGCAAGGCGGTCTCTCGTGGAAGCACAATGTGTCCTGCTTCCGAAATCTGTCCTGCCTCAGGTCGGCTGCGGCTCGATGCCCGGATCGCCGGTATCGGGCTCGCCGCGTGGACGCGGCTTCTTTTTGCCACCAGCGCTGGGCACGATCGAGCCACGTGCCGGGAGCGGCGTTTCGGGAACCTCACGCACCGGGCGCTTGCCCTCACGCAGGCCGATCAGCTCCTCACCGCTGAGCGTTTCGAATTCGAGCAGCGCTTCCGCGATGGTGACGAACTCGTCGTAATGCTCGGTGAGAACCTTCTTGGCATCGTGATAGCCCGTATCGACGAGACGGCGCACCTCCGCGTCGATCTTGCGCGCGGTCTCCTCGGAGGTGGTGTTCTGCTTGCCCATCGACATGCCGACGAAGGGCTCATCCTGCCCGGAGCCGTAATCGACGAGGCCGAGCTCGTCGGAATAGCCCATCTGGGTAACCATTGCCTTGGCGATCTTCGTCGCCTGCTGGATGTCGCCGGTGGCGCCGGAGGTGATGTTGTCCTTGCCGAAGATCAGCTCCTCGGCCACGCGACCGCCCATGGCGACTGCGAGCTGGGAGGTGTATTCCTTGTATTTCATGGAATACCGATCGCCCTCGGGCAGGAACTTCACCATGCCGAGCGCACGTCCGCGCGGAATGATCGTCGCCTTGTGGACGGGGATGCCGGCAGGAACATAGAGCCCGACGATGGCGTGCCCGGCCTCGTGATAGGCGGTCAGCTTCTTCTCTTCCTCGGACATGGCCATGGATTTGCGCTCGGCGCCCATCATCACCTTGTCCTTGGCATCCTCGAATTCCAGCTGCGTGACGATGCGCTTCGAGCGGCGCGCGGCCAGCAGGGCGGCTTCGTTGACCAGATTCATCAGATCCGCACCCGAGAAGCCCGGCGTGCCGCGCGCGATGACGCGCACATCGACATCGGGAGCCAGCGGCACCTTGCGCATGTGGACGCGCAGGATCTTCTCGCGGCCCGTGACGTCGGGATTGGGCACGACGATCTGGCGATCGAAACGACCCGGACGCAGCAGCGCGGGATCGAGCACGTCGGGGCGGTTGGTGGCGGCGATGATGATCACGCCCTCATTGGCCTCGAAGCCGTCCATCTCGACCAGCAGCTGGTTGAGGGTCTGCTCGCGCTCATCATTACCGCCGCCGAGGCCGGCGCCGCGATGGCGACCGACGGCGTCGATCTCGTCGATGAAGATGATGCAGGGCGCGTTCTTCTTGGCCTGCTCGAACATGTCACGCACGCGGCTGGCACCCACGCCGACGAACATCTCGACGAAATCGGAGCCGGAAATCGTGAAGAACGGCACATTTGCCTCACCGGCCACGGCGCGCGCGGTGAGTGTCTTGCCCGTGCCGGGCGGGCCGACGAGCAGCACGCCGCGCGGGATGCGACCGCCCAGCCGCTGGAATTTCTGGGGATCGCGCAGGAATTCGACGATCTCCTGCAGGTCCTCCTTGGCCTCGTCGATGCCGGCGACATCCTCGAAGGTGACGCGACCATGGGCTTCGGTCAGAAGCTTGGCCTTGGATTTGCCGAATCCCATGGCGCGCCCGGCGCCACCCTGCATCTGGCGCGACAGGAAGATCCACGCGGCGATGAAGATCAGGATCGGGAGCCAGTTGAGGAAAAGCGCGACGAACCAGGGCGTGTTGTCCTGCGGCGGGCGTGCATTGATCTGCACGCCGCGCTCCTGCAGTGTCTGCACGAGATTGGGGTCGTTGGGCGCAAAGGTCTGGAACGCCGCCCCATCCTGATAGCGGCCGGTGATTTCGTCACCGGCAATGACGACGCTGGACACGCGTCCCGACTCCGCGTCGGTCAGGAGCTGGCTATAGGCGATTTCCTGTCCCTGCTGACCCTGATTGGGGCTCTGGAAGAGCGTCACCAGGGCGAGCACAAGAAGGAAGATGACCACCCAGAGGGCGAAGTTTCTGAAATTCGGGTTCATCTCGATCCGTTCGTCGCCGATGTGCATGTCCGGCAGGGCGCCCCGCGCGCGCACCACCAATGGTCCGCCGTAACTTAGGCACGCTTGGGCGGATTGCCAAGTGACAGGCAAGGGAATGAACCGGAATTGCGGCGGGGCTGCGGCAACATGCCCGAAACCGGGGCCTCCGCTGAGCGATCTCGCGGTCCGGCGGAACCGGTCCCGAGATGGCCATCTGCAGCGCATGGCAGCATTTCGCGCCGCAGGGCGATGGAGCGGGTGAGGGGAATCGAACCCCCGTCTTCAGCTTGGAAGGCTGTTGCTCTACCATTGAGCTACACCCGCCCGGGTGTGAGGATCGCAACCCTTGCCGCAGCCAGAATCGCTCGCAGCGCAGACGCACAACCCTCGATGACCTGCCTCCTGATCGGCTTATGCCAAATTTCGTCAAAGATCAATTTTTTCGGAGCATGAAATGGTGGGGGAAGTAGGACTCGAACCTACGAAGGCTTACGCCAGCTGATTTACAGTCAGCCCCCTTTGCCGCTCGGGACATTCCCCCGCCGCGCGATGCCGCCGGGGCAGCGCGTCGGTGTGCCGTCTTATGAAAAGGGTGGCGCGCGGTGTCAACCCGCCGCTGTCCGGTTCATGAAAAAATTCGCGTTGGCGGCTTCATGGTGGCTGGCCGGTGAGGCCGTGCGACAGTCCGGGCCCGTCAGCCCCAGACGGGATGGCGGGACTGCCCGTTGCGCGGGCAGGCCGGCGCGGGCATAGCTTTCGCATCGCGCGGCAGGTGGGCATTCTTGGAACGAGGTGGATACGTGGAACTTGAATCGGCCGTGATGGTCACGCTGGGACTGATGCTCGGCGGTTTCGTCAAGGGGGCGACCGGGCTGGGTCTGCCGCTGGTCACCATCCCGGTTCTCGCCGCCTTTCTCGGCGTGCAGCACGCCATCGCCATCATGATGGTCTCGCTCGTGATGACGAATATCTGGCAATTGTGGAAGTTCCACGCCTATCGCGAAGGCAGCGGCTTCCTCAAGGCGTTGCTGCCGACGGGGTTCGTCGGCGTCATCATCGGGACCTGGGCGTTGACGGCGCTGCCGGCGACGACCTTGTCGCTGCTGCTCGCGGTCATGGTGGTGCTTTATATCGGGCTCTCGCTGGCGCGCCCGGAAATGCGGATCCCGCCCGATTCCGCCTGGCGCTGGTCGCCGGCCGTCGGCTTCTTCGGCGGGATCCTGCAGGGCGCGACCGGGATTGCGGCGCCCATCACCGTGACTTTCATCCACGCAATGCGGCTGGCGCGCGAGACCTTCGTCTTCACGCTCTCGGCCATGTTTCTGGCTTTTACCGGCACGCAGTCCGTGGCGCTCGCCGTAACGGGGATTCTCACCTTCGAGCGCTTCCTGCAGGGCTGGCTGGCGCTCCTGCCGATCGCGCTCGGCATGGTGATCGGGCACTGGGCCGGCAAGAAATTCAGCCGCAAGGCCTTTGAGCGGCTGATCCTGATCATTCTGGCACTGATGGCCGCGCGCTTGCTCTATAGCGGTCTCGTCGGCTGATCATTCCCCGAATTCACGCCGCAAGGCCGCGCCATGCGCATCGAGGGCGGGGACCGGGCGCAGGGCCGGGCTCTGTCCGTCGGCCAGCGCGCCGGGGGCGAGCATGGTGACCGCCCCTGCCGGCGTCTCCACCGTCACGAACCGGTTTTGCGGATGCGCCCGCAGATCCGCCATGGTCGAGACGCGGCCATAGGCGATTCGGGCCGCCTCCAGTCGTGCTGCCATGGCGTCGCGGGGAATGGCTGCGAAGACGGTCTCGATGATCGCATCCAGCGCCGGGCGGTTGCGCACGCGCGCGGGATTGTTGATGAAGCGCGGATCCGCCGCGACGTCCGGACGATAGAGCACCTGCGTGCAGAAATTGCGCCATTCGGTCTCGTTCTGGATGGAGAACAGGACCGATTTGCCATCCGCGCAGGCATAATCGCCATAGGGGGCGATGGTCGGATGGTTGAGCCCGCAACGCTGCGGCGTCACGCCGCCATAGGCGTATTGCAGGTAAGGGACGTTCATCCAGTCCGCGAGCGCATGATAGAGCGAGACTGCGACATGGCGACCGCGCCCGCTGATGCCGCGCGCGATCAGCGCCTGGAGAATGTTCTGATAGGCCGTCATGCCGGCGGCGATATCGCAGACCGAAACGCCCGTGCGGGCCCGGCCTTCCGGCGTGCCGGTGATCTCCGAGAGCCCGCTCTCGGCCTGCACCAGGAGATCGTAGGCCTTGAGATCGCGATAGGGGCCCTCGTCGCCATAGCCGGATATGGCGCAGGTGATCAGCCGCGGATGGCGCGCCCGCAGCTCGGCCTGATCGAATCCGAGGCGCGCCACGGCGCCGGGGGCGAGGTTCTGGATGAACACGTCGGCCTTGGCGAGGATGGCGGCGAGCACCGCCTTGTCGCCCGTATCGCGCAGATCGAGGGCGATCGATTCCTTGCCCCGGTTGAGCCAGACGAAATAGGCGCTCTCGCCGTCGACGCATGTGTCGTAGCGGCGCGCGAAATCGCCCTCGGGCCGCTCGATCTTGATGACGCGTGCCCCGGCATCGGCGAGCCGGCTCGAGGCATAGGGCGCGGCGACCGCCTGTTCGAGGGTGACGACGAGAAGGCCGGAGAGCTCCGTGCCGGGCGGGCAATCGGACGCGTGGGCCTCTGCCGGCTGCGTGCCGTCATCTTCGTCGCGCATTGTCATGACCACCCCTCGTCGATCAGTCATCCCGGGCCATGGGCGGCACTGCGGGCATGCCCGGGACCTGCCGGGTTGCCTGTACACTATCGCTCCTGTTGCGGAGTTTGAACGCCTTCTGGCGTTTTTGCTCTTGAAGCGCAGACCAAAGCGCTTTATGCGGGCGCGCACAGGCGCAGCCGTGACTACGCCACCGGCAGCTATCGCCACCCACTCTGGAATCGAGGCGTCAGGGACCAAAGCCATGGCCAAGGAAAAGTTTGAACGTAACAAGCCGCACTGCAACATCGGCACGATTGGTCACGTTGACCACGGCAAGACGTCGCTGACTGCGGCGATTACGAAGGTTCTGGCGGAGTCTGGTGGTGCGTCATTCATGGCGTATGACACGATTGACAAGGCTCCTGAGGAGAAGGCGCGCGGGATCACGATTTCGACGGCGCATGTCGAGTACGAGACGGCGAACCGTCACTATGCGCATGTTGATTGCCCCGGCCACGCGGACTACGTGAAGAACATGATCACGGGTGCTGCGCAGATGGATGGCGCGATTCTTGTGGTTTCTGCGGCTGACGGTCCGATGCCGCAGACGCGTGAGCACATTCTTCTTGCGCGTCAGGTTGGTGTTCCGGGACTGGTTGTCTTCCTCAACAAGGTTGACATGGTTGATGACGAGGAGCTTCTTGAGCTTGTCGAGCTTGAGGTTCGCGAGCTTCTGTCGAGCTACGAGTTCCCCGGCGACGACATTCCGATCACCAAGGGTTCTGCGCTGTGCGCGCTGGAGGATCGTTCTCCGGAGATTGGCCGTGACGCGGTTCTTGCGCTGATGGAGACGGTTGACTCGTACATTCCGACGCCTGAGCGTCCGATTGACCAGCCGTTCCTGATGCCGATCGAGGATGTTTTCTCGATTTCGGGTCGCGGTACGGTTGTGACGGGTCGCGTTGAGCGCGGCATCGTGAAGGTTGGCGAGGAAGTCGAGATCATCGGCATCCGCGACACGGTGAAGACGACGGTGACGGGCGTCGAGATGTTCCGCAAGCTTCTGGACCAGGGCCAGGCGGGCGACAATGTCGGCGTTCTGCTGCGTGGCACGAAGCGCGAGGATGTGGAGCGTGGGCAGGTTCTGTGCAAGCCGGGTTCGGTGAAGCCGCACAAGAAGTTCAAGGCCGAGGCCTACATCCTGACGAAGGAGGAGGGCGGTCGTCATACGCCGTTCTTCAACAACTATCGTCCGCAATTCTATTTCCGCACCACGGACGTGACGGGGATCGTGCAGCTTCCCGAGGGCACCGAGATGGTGATGCCGGGTGACAACGTGGCGATGGAAGTCGAGCTGATCGTGCCGATCGCCATGGAAGAAAAGCTGCGCTTCGCCATCCGCGAAGGCGGTCGCACCGTCGGCGCCGGCGTCGTCGCCGCCGTCCTGGATTGATAATTCTCGTCGCCTCGCGCAAAACGCTGTGCGAGGCGATTGTGTTTCGGATAGCGATGGGGTATGCGTCGCTGCCGTTGCGGGCCGGGTCGACGTGATCGCACGATCAGGCTGCCCGGATCGGCTTCTGCCGTTAGGAGTGTAGCTCAACTGGTCAGAGCACCGGTCTCCAAAACCGGGGGTTGGGGGTTCGAGTCCCTCCACTCCTGCCAGCGGCGGGGATGTGACGAATACGGAAACGGGGATGCATCTCCGCACCGGTATTCGCAGGTTTGTTTTTCAGGGCGGCGCGGGCCATGGCGGCTCCGCGCCCGTTCGATATGGGGCGCGCGCCGTCCCCGGACGCATGGCCGCAATCGAGAGCGACGGGCGAGCGATGGTGACCCGTCAGGCGAGAGAGTGATGGCGAAGACGAATCCGTTCGAATTCATGCAGCAGGTGCGCGCCGAGGGCTCGAAGGTCACCTGGCCGACCCGCAAGGAGACCATGGTGACCACCGGTATGGTCTTCATCATGGTGATCCTGGCCGCGCTGTATTTCCTCGTCGTGGATCAGATCCTGCGCTGGGGCGTGGGTTTCATCCTCGGTTTCGGTGGTTGAGGAGCGCGACGGTCATGGCAAAGCGCTGGTATATCGTCCACGCCTATTCGAATTTCGAGAACAAGGTCGCGCAGTCCCTGCAGGACCAGGCCGCGCAGCGCGGGCTCGAAGACATGTTCGAGGAAATTCTCGTGCCGACCGAGAAGGTCGTCGAGGTGCGCCGCGGCCGCAAGGTCGATACGGAGCGCAAGTTCTTCCCCGGCTATGTGCTGGTGAAATGCGAGATGACGGACGATGTCTATCATCTGATCAAGAATACGCCAAAGGTGACGGGCTTCCTCGGGGCCGACAAGGCCAAGCCGCTGCCGATTCCCGATCACGAGGCGGAGCGAATCAAGGGTCAGGTGGCCGAGGGTGTCGAGCGCCCGAAATCGGCGCTGATCTTCGAGGTCGGCGAGACCGTGCGCGTCTCCGACGGGCCTTTTGCATCCTTTAACGGCGTCGTCGAGGAGGTGGATGAATCGCGTTCGCGCCTCAAGGTTGCCGTCTCGATCTTCGGCCGCGCGACGCCGGTCGAACTCGAATACGCCCAGGTGGAGAAGGTCGCCTGACCTGACGATCCGTCTGCGGCGCGGCGTGCCTTGCGGTGCGCCTCATCGCGCGGGAGGCCCGCCCGGTCGCCATCCGGGCCCAGACCGGCCGCACCGCGCCCTGCAAACCCATGAACACTCCGGTCGGCAACCGGTGCGTTCGTACGTGGAGCAGTCCCATGGCGAAGAAAATCGCGGGATACATCAAGCTTCAGGTCCCCGCCGGCGCGGCCAATCCGTCCCCGCCGATCGGCCCGGCTCTGGGTCAGCGTGGTCTGAATATCATGGAATTCTGCAAGGCCTTCAACGCGAAGACCCAGCAGATGGACAAGGGCACCCCGATCCCGGTGATCATCACCGCGTATCAGGATCGGTCCTTCACCTTCGAGATGAAGCAGCCCCCGGTCTCCTACTTCCTCAAGCAGGCGGCGGGGATCAAGAGCGGCTCGCAGACGCCGGGCAAGAGCACGATCGCCAAGGTCACGCCCGAGCAGGTGCGGGAGATCGCCGAGAAGAAGATGGTGGATCTCAACTGCGACAGCGTCGAGGCAGCTGCCGCGATGATCGAAGGCTCCGCCCGTTCCATGGGCATTCAGGTCACGGGCTGAGGAGAGCGACATGGCGAAAGAAGGCAAGCGCATCCGCAAGGCCCGCGAAGGGCTTGATGCCAACAAGCTGTACGAGCTCGGTGAGGCGATCGGTATCCTCAAGGAGCGCGCCAGCGTGAAATTCGACGAGACCATCGAGATCGCGATGAATCTCGGGGTCGATCCCCGTCACGCCGACCAGATGGTCCGCGGCGTCTGCAACCTGCCCAACGGTTCCGGCCGTACCGTGCGGGTCGCCGTCTTCGCGCGCGGCGCCAAGGCCGACGAGGCCAGTGCCGCAGGTGCCGACATCGTTGGCGCCGAGGATCTGATGGAGACCATCCAGGGCGGCACGATCGACTTCGATCGCTGCATCGCCACACCGGACATGATGCCGCTGGTCGGGCGCCTCGGCAAGGTTCTGGGCCCGCGTGGCCTGATGCCGAATCCCAAGGTCGGTACGGTGACCATGGACGTCAAGGGCGCCGTCGAAGCCGCCAAGGGCGGCGCGGTGGAGTTCCGCGTCGAGAAGGCCGGCATCATCCATGCCGGCGTCGGCAAGCTCTCCTTCGAGGCCGACAAGCTGGCCGAGAACATCAAGGCCTTCGCCGATGCAGTGGCGAGGGCGAAGCCGGCGGGCGCCAAGGGGACCTATATCCAGCGTGTCTCGATCACTTCGACCATGGGGCCGGGCCTCAAGCTCGAAGTGGGCAGCGTCGTCGGCGCGTAAGCACTTTCGGCATCTGTCGTTCTGCGTGTTCGGCAGGTGCCTCGCGGGTGGTGGCGAAAGGGTCTTGACTTTTTCGCCATTTTCCCCTTGGCATCAGGGCCCTGACGGGTTATGGAGGCCACTTGCGTATTCAACTGGATCTTGTGCGCCTCACCGGGGCGACTTCTTGTTTTAGCGCAAATCGGCCCGATCCGTCGGGCTGTGGAAGGCCGGACGTGGCGGGAATGCCCGTCTCATCCGGATCTGTCCTGTCCGAGACTGCAGGTGCCGCAAGGCTTGAACCCGCGAGGGGCCGGCACAGACGGGGAAAACCGATTGCCGCATCGCCCGCTGTTTGCGGGTCGTTGCATGAGGTTCGAACCATCTCGCCCGAAGCGTGTATGCGCGGAATGGGGGACAGGGCTTGCTTGAACGGCCGCACGTTGCGGCCTCGGCAGCCCCGAGGCGAACGAGCGGCAAGTGCAACCGGCGGAGCGCCCTTCGAGGCGTTTCCGCTCAAGTCGGAGAGAGCCCAGTGGAAAGAGCAGCAAAGCGCGAGCTCGTCACGACGCTCAACGACGTATTTGCGAATACGGGCGTTGTCATCGTGGCCCACTATTCGGGTCTGACGGTTGCCGACATGCAGAAGCTGCGCGCGCAGATGAAGCAGGCCGGCGCCACCGTCAAGGTCACGAAGAACCGCATCGCCAAGATCGCTCTCGAAGGCACGGATGTCGCGTCCATCGCGCAATACCTGGAGGGGCCTACCCTTCTGGCGTATTCCGACGATCCGGTCGCGGCGCCGAAAGTCGCCACCGAATTCGCCAAGTCCAACGAGAAGCTCAGGATTCTCGGCGGGGCGATGGGGGTGACGGCTCTGGACGCGAATGGTGTGAAGGCGCTTGCCTCCATGCCCTCGCTGGACGAACTGCGCGGCACGCTCGTGGGGCTCATCAATGCCCCCGCGACCAAGATCGCCCAGCTCTCCACCGCGCCGGCGGCGAAGCTCGCCCGCGTGTTCAGCGCTTATGCCAAATCCGAGGAAGCGGCTTGACGCCCATCCTTCAAACCCAACATCGTTCGAACCTATCAGGGATCAAAGACAATGGCTGATCTTGCCAAGCTCGTCGACGACCTTTCGTCGCTCACCGTCCTCGAAGCTGCCGAGCTCGCGACCATGCTCGAAGAGAAGTGGGGTGTCTCCGCTTCCGCAGCCGTGGCCGTCGCTGCGGCTCCGGCTGCCGGTGGCGCTGCCGAAGCTGCCGAGGAGCAGACCGAATTCGACGTCATTCTTGCCGCTGCCGGCGACAAGAAGATCGAGGTCATCAAGGAAGTCCGTGGCATCACGGGTCTCGGCCTCAAGGAGGCCAAGGACCTGGTCGAAGGCGCGCCCAAGGCCGTCAAGGAAGGCGTTCCCAAGGAAGAGGCCGACAAGCTGAAGGCTCAGCTTGAGAAGGCCGGCGCCAAGGTCGAGTTGAAGTAATCAGGTGGCCGCGATCGCGGTTTCTGCCTGAATTGCGTTCCGACGGTCCCGGGTTTTCCCGGGGCCGTCGTTGCCGTCCGGTGCGCCGGGCGGTATCCACCCCCTCCGCAGCGGCGGCAAAGGCGCGGGGGAGGGGCGCGAGGGAGCGGGCACTCCTTCGCTCAGGGCCGGGGTGATCGGCGATCCCCCGCTTTCGTTTCAACCGGCGCACAGCCGGACGGCTGACCAGGCGTTCCGACGCCATCGACAGGGCCGGGAGACCCGGTCAGCCGTGCATGAGGAGCAAGGTCGGACATGGCCAACACGCTGCAAGGTCGCAAGCGCATTCGCAAATTCTTCGGAAAGATCGGGGAAGTGGCGGAGATGCCCAACCTCATTGAGGTTCAGAAGGCTTCCTACGACCAGTTCCTGATCGTCGACGAGCCCCAGGGCGGGCGTCCCGATGACGGGCTGCAGGCCGTCTTCAAGTCGGTCTTCCCGATTTCGGATTTCGCCGGAACGGCCCTGCTCGAATTCGTCAAATATACCTTCGAGGCGCCGAAATTCGATGTCGACGAGTGTCGTCAGCGCGACATCACCTTCGCAGCGCCCCTGAAGGTGACGCTGCGTCTGATCGTGTTCGACGTGGATCCCGACACGCAGGCCAAGTCCGTCAAGGACATCAAGGAGCAGGACGTCTACATGGGCGACATGCCCCTGATGACGGATAACGGCACCTTCATCATCAATGGCACCGAGCGCGTCATCGTCTCGCAGATGCACCGTTCGCCCGGCGTGTTCTTCGATCATGACAAGGGCAAGACGCATGCTTCGGGCAAGCTGCTCTTCGCTGCGCGGATCATTCCCTATCGCGGTTCCTGGCTCGACATCGAATTCGATGCCAAGGACATCGTGCATGCCCGTATCGACCGCAAGCGCAAGATCCCGGCAACGTCGCTGCTCTATGCGCTCGGTCTCGATGCCGAGGAAATTCTGGCCACCTTCTATGACCGCGTCACCTACAGCCGTGACGCGGAAGGCTGGCGTGTGCCGTTCAATTCGGAGCGCATGAAGGGTTTCAAGGGGACCGCGGATCTGATCGACGCCGATACCGGCGAAGTCGTGCTCGAGGCCGGCAAGCGCCTGACCGCCCGCGTCGTGCGCCAGCTTGCGGACAAGAACGTCACTGCCCTGCGCGCGAGCAACGAGGATCTCGTCGGCCAGTACGTGGCCGAGGATGCCGTCGATGCCAATACCGGCGAAATCTATGCCGAGGCAGGCGAGGAAATCACCGAGAAGCTGCTCGAGACGCTGGCCAATGCCGGCTTCGACGCGATTCCGGTGCTCGACATCGACCACATCAATATCGGTCCCTATATCCGCAACACCCTCGCTGCCGACAAGAACAGCACCCGCGAGGAGGCCCTGTTCGACATTTACCGGGTCATGCGTCCGGGCGAACCGCCGACCATCGAGACCGCCGAGGCGATGTTCCAGTCGCTTTTCTTCGATGCCGAGCGCTATGACCTCTCGGCTGTGGGCCGCGTGAAGATGAACATGCGTCTCGATCTCGATGCCGAGGATACCGTGCGCACCCTGCGCAAGGAGGATATCCTCGCCGTGGTCAAGGCGCTGGTCGGCCTGCGCGACGGCAAGGGCGAGATCGACGACATCGACCATCTCGGCAACCGCCGTGTGCGCTCGGTCGGCGAGCTGATGGAGAACCAGTACCGCCTTGGGCTGCTGCGCATGGAGCGCGCCATCAAGGAACGCATGTCCTCCGTCGATATCGACACGGTGATGCCGCAGGATCTGATCAACGCCAAGCCGGCGGCCGCGGCTGTGCGCGAGTTCTTCGGTTCCTCGCAGCTCTCGCAGTTCATGGACCAGACCAACCCGCTATCGGAGGTCACCCACAAGCGTCGTCTCTCGGCGCTCGGCCCTGGCGGGCTGACACGTGAGCGCGCCGGCTTCGAAGTGCGCGACGTGCACCCGACCCATTACGGGCGCATCTGCCCGATCGAGACGCCGGAAGGCCCGAATATCGGTCTGATCAACTCGCTCGCCACCTTCGCGCGCGTGAACAAGTACGGCTTCATCGAGACCCCCTTCCGCCGGGTGGTCGAGGGCAAGGTCTCCGGCGAGGTGATCTACCTCTCCGCCATGGAAGAGGCCAAGTACAACGTGGCGCAGGCCAATACCGCGCTCGACGGCGAGGGCCGCCTGACCGAGGAACTGGTGATCTGCCGCAAGGCCGGTGAAGTCGTGGTGGCACCGCCCGACAAGGTCGATCTGATGGATGTGAGCCCCAAGCAGCTCGTCTCCGTCGCTGCGGCGCTGATCCCCTTCCTCGAGAACGACGACGCCAACCGCGCCCTGATGGGCTCGAACATGCAGCGTCAGGCCGTGCCGCTGGTGCGTGCGGATGCGCCTTTCGTCGGCACCGGCATGGAGGCCGTGGTCGCCCGCGATTCGGGCGCCGCGATCGGCGCCCGGCGTGCCGGGGTGATCGACCAGGTCGATGCCACGCGTATCGTCATCCGCGCCACGGAAGAGACCGATCCCGGCAAGCCCGGTGTCGATATCTATCGTCTGCAGAAGTTCCAGCGCTCCAACCAGAACACCTGCATCACGCAGAAGCCGCTGGTGCGTGTCGGTGACGTGGTGGCCAAGGGCGACATCATCGCCGACGGCCCCTCCACGGAATTCGGCGAGCTGGCGCTGGGCCGCAACGTCCTCGTCGCGT
This sequence comes from Saliniramus fredricksonii, assembly GCF_900094735.1. Lineage (NCBI taxonomy): Bacteria > Pseudomonadati > Pseudomonadota > Alphaproteobacteria > Hyphomicrobiales > Salinarimonadaceae > Saliniramus > Saliniramus fredricksonii. The sequence continues at coordinate 158,544 of NZ_FMBM01000001.1, read as the reverse complement.
TCATGCCCTGGAACGGCTACAATTTCGAGGATTCCATCCTGCTCTCCGAGCGGATCGTGATGGACGACATCTTCACCTCGATCCATATCGAGGAATTCGAGGTGATGGCCCGTGACACCAAGCTCGGGCCGGAAGAGATCACCCGCGACATTCCCAACGTCTCGGAAGAGGCGCTGAAGAATCTCGACGAGGCGGGAATCGTCTATATCGGTGCCGAACTGCATCCGGGCGACATCCTCGTGGGCAAGATCACGCCCAAGGGCGAGAGCCCGATGACGCCGGAGGAAAAGCTTCTGCGCGCCATCTTCGGCGAGAAGGCCTCCGATGTGCGTGACACCTCGCTGCGCATCCCGCCGGGCGTCTCGGGCACGGTGGTCGAGGTGCGCGTCTTCAACCGCCACGGCGTCGACAAGGACGAGCGCGCCCAGGCCATCGAGCGCGAGGAAATCGAGCGTCTGGCCAAGGACCGCGACGACGAGCAGGCCATTCTCGACCGCAACACCTATGCGCGCGTCGGCGAGCTGCTGGTGGGCCAGACCGGTATCGCGGGGCCAAAAGGCTTCAGGAAGGATACCGAGATCACTCGCGAGGCGCTCAACGACATCCCGCGTTCGCAATGGTGGGCCTTCGCGGTGGCGGATGATGCCCGCATGGCTGAGCTCGAAGCGATCCAGAAACAGTATGACGAATCGAAGAAGCGTCTTGAGCAGCGCTTCCTCGACAAGGTCGAGAAGCTGCAGCGCGGCGACGAATTGCCGCCGGGCGTGATGAAGATGGTCAAGGTCTTCGTCGCGGTGAAGCGCAAGATGCAGCCGGGCGACAAGATGGCCGGCCGTCACGGCAACAAGGGCGTGGTGTCCAGGATCGTCCCGGTCGAGGACATGCCCTTCCTGGAGGACGGCACCCAGGTCGATATCGTGCTCAATCCGCTGGGCGTGCCCAGCCGCATGAATGTCGGGCAGATCCTGGAGACGCATCTGGGCTGGGCCGCAGCCGGGCTCGGGCGTCAGGTCAACGAGGCGATCGAGGGCTGGCGGCGCACGCAGGATATCGCGCCCCTGCGCGAGACCATGACCCGCATCTACGGCGAGGATGAGGGGCTGGCCGATGCCGACGAGCAGACGCTGGTCGAACTCGGCTCCAACGTCACCCGCGGCGTGCCGATGGCGACGCCGGTCTTCGACGGCGCCAAGGAGGCCGATATCGAGCAGATGCTCGAAATGGCCGGGCTCAACCGCTCGGGCCAGGTCACGCTCTATGACGGGCGCACCGGCGAACCTTTCGATCGGCAGGTGACGGTGGGCTACATCTACATGCTGAAGCTGCACCACCTCGTGGACGACAAGATCCACGCCCGGTCGATTGGCCCCTATTCGCTGGTCACCCAGCAGCCGCTGGGCGGCAAGGCGCAGTTCGGTGGTCAGCGCTTCGGCGAGATGGAGGTCTGGGCGCTGGAGGCCTATGGCGCCGCCTACACGCTGCAGGAGATGCTCACGGTCAAGTCGGACGACGTGGCGGGCCGCACCAAGGTCTACGAGGCCATCGTGCGTGGCGACGACACCTTCGAATCCGGCATTCCGGAGAGCTTCAACGTGCTGGTCAAGGAGATGCGCTCGCTCGGTCTGAACGTCGAGCTGAAGAATTCGAAGGCCGGCACCCAGAACGAACTGCCGCCGTCTTCGGAGGCTGCGGAGTGAGGCTGTCCGTTCACGGATGATGCGAGATTGAGACGGCGCGGGGAAACCCCCGCGCCCCTGTGCGTTTTCGGATGGGGAGACCGTTGCGGTCCTCATCCAGCGAGGAGACGGCGATGAACCAAGAGGTCATGAATCTTTTCAACACGGCCGCCGCGCCGCAGACCTTCGATCAGATCAAGATCTCGCTTTCGAGCCCTGAGAAGATCCTGTCCTGGTCGTTCGGCGAGATCAAGAAGCCGGAGACCATCAACTACCGGACCTTCAAGCCCGAGCGCGACGGCCTTTTCTGTGCGCGGATCTTTGGTCCGATCAAGGATTACGAGTGCCTGTGCGGCAAGTACAAGCGCATGAAGTACAAGGGTGTCATCTGCGAGAAGTGCGGCGTCGAGGTCACCCTCGCGCGCGTGCGCCGCGATCGCATGGGCCATATCGAACTCGCCGCTCCCGTGGCGCATATCTGGTTCCTGAAGTCGCTGCCCTCGCGCATCGGCCTCCTGCTCGACATGACGCTGAAGGATCTGGAGCGGATCCTGTATTTCGAATCCTATGTCGTCATCGAGCCCGGCCTCACCGCCCTGAAGGAGCGTCAGCTCCTTTCGGAAGAGGAATATCTTCGCGCGCAGGACGAGTATGGCGAGGACAGCTTCACCGCCATGATCGGCGCGGAAGCGATCCGCAAGATCCTCACCGAGCTTGATCTGGAAAAGATCGCGGTCGATCTGCGTCACGAGATCGCGACAACCACCTCCGAACTCAAGCCCAAGAAGCTGCTCAAGCGCCTCAAGATCATCGAGGCCTTCCTGCAATCGGGCAACAAGCCCGAATGGATGATCATGACGGTCATCCCCGTGATCCCGCCGGATCTGCGCCCGCTGGTGCCCCTCGACGGCGGTCGCTTCGCAACGTCGGATCTGAACGATCTCTACCGCCGCGTGATCAACCGGAACAACCGCCTCAAGCGCCTGATCGAGTTGCGTGCGCCTGACATCATCATCCGCAACGAGAAGCGGATGCTGCAGGAATCGGTCGATGCGCTGTTTGATAACGGCCGGCGCGGGCGCGTCATCACCGGTGCCAACAAGCGTCCGCTGAAGTCGCTCTCCGACATGCTCAAGGGCAAGCAGGGGCGCTTCCGCCAGAACCTGCTCGGCAAGCGCGTCGATTATTCCGGTCGTTCCGTGATCGTCGTGGGCCCCGAGCTCAAGCTGCACCAGTGCGGCCTGCCCAAGAAGATGGCGCTGGAGCTGTTCAAGCCCTTCATCTACGCCAAGCTCGACGCCAAGGGCTATTCGGCAACGGTGAAGCAGGCCAAGAAGCTGGTCGAGAAGGAGCGTCCCGAGGTCTGGGATATTCTCGACGAGGTGATCCGTGAGCATCCCGTCATGCTCAACCGGGCCCCGACCCTGCACCGTCTCGGCATCCAGGCTTTCGAGCCCGTGTTGATCGAGGGCAAGGCGATCCAGCTGCACCCGCTTGTCTGCGCCGCCTTCAACGCGGATTTCGACGGCGACCAGATGGCCGTCCACGTGCCGCTCTCCCTGGAGGCCCAGCTGGAAGCGCGCGTGCTGATGATGTCGACGAACAACATCCTGCACCCCGCCTCCGGCGCGCCGATCATCGTGCCGTCGCAGGATATCGTGCTGGGTCTCTACTATCTGACCATGATGGCGGATGGTGAGCCGGGCCAGGGCATGGTCTTCGGCGATATGGGCGAGCTTGATCACGCGCTGTACCAGAAGTCGATCTCGCTGCACTCGAAGATCAAGTTCCGCGCCCAGAACGTGGCGGAGGACGGCAGCACTTTCACGCAGATCTACGACACCACGCCTGGTCGCGCGATTCTGGGGCAGCTCCTGCCCAGGAGCGTGCGCATGTCCTTCGACATCGTCAACAAGCTGATGACGAAGAAGGAAATCTCCGCGATGATCGACACGGTCTACCGCAATTGCGGGCAGAAGGAGACGGTGATCTTCTGCGACCGGATCATGGCGACGGGCTTCTACCACGCCTTCAAGGCCGGGATTTCCTTCGGCAAGGACGACATGGTCGTTCCCGACAACAAATGGTCGATCGTCGAGGAGACCCGTGTGCTCGTGAAGGATTACGAGCAGCAATACCAGGACGGTCTGATCACGCAGGGCGAGAAGTACAACAAGGTGGTCGATGCCTGGGCCAAGTGCTCCGACAAGCTCGCAGGCGAGATGATGCAGCGCATCCAGACCGTCCGCAAGGACGATGCCGGGCGCGACGAGCAGGTGAATTCCATCTACATGATGTCGCATTCCGGTGCGCGTGGTTCGCCCGCCCAGATGAAGCAGCTCGCCGCCATGCGCGGGCTGATGGCCAAGCCCTCGGGCGAGATCATCGAGACGCCGATCATCTCCAACTTCAAGGAAGGTCTGGACGTGCTCGAATACTTCAACTCCACCCACGGTGCCCGCAAGGGCCTCGCGGATACGGCGTTGAAGACGGCCAATTCCGGCTATCTCACCCGCCGCCTGGTCGACGTGGCCCAGGATGCCGTCATCCGCGAAGTGGATTGCGGCACGCAGAAGGGTATCTCGATGCGCGCCATCGTCGATGCCGGCCAGGTCGTGGCGACACTCGCCTCGCGCATCCTCGGGCGCACCGCCGGCGAGGATGTCGTCGATGCGGATGGTGCGGTCATCGTGTCGAAGGGCACGATGATCGAGGAAAGCCACATGGAGCAGATCAACGCCGCCGGTATCCAGGAGGTGAAGATCCGCTCGGTTCTCGTCTGCGAGACCAAGAACGGCGTCTGCGCCACCTGCTACGGGCGTGATCTCGCCCGTGGCACGCCCGTCAATATGGGCGAGGCGGTCGGTGTCATCGCGGCACAGTCGATCGGTGAGCCGGGTACACAGCTGACCATGCGCACCTTCCATATCGGCGGCGCGGCGCAGATTGCGGATACCTCCTTCATCGAATCCTCCTTCGAGGGCACGGTGAAGATCCGCAACCGCTATGTGGCGCGCAATTCCGACGGCGATCTCGTCGCAATGGGGCGCAACCTCGCCGTGGTCATCGTCGGCAATGACGACGTCGAACGGGCTGTTCATCGCATCCAGTACGGTGCGCGTCTGCGTGTCGATGAGGGTGACACCATCAAGCGCGGCCAGCGCATCGCGGAATGGGATCCCTATTCCCGCCCGATCCTGGCCGAGGTCGACGGCAAGGTCGCCTACGAGGATCTGGTCGATGGCGGTTCGATCGTCGAGACGGTCGACGACGCCACCGGCATCGCCAAGCGTGTCGTTATCGACTGGCGCGGCTCACCACGTACCTCCGATCTGAAGCCGGCGGTCACGGTGGTCGATGACGCGGGACAGATCCTGATGACACCGCGTGGCGGTGAGGCCCGCTCGCTGCTCCCGGTCGAGGCGATCATCGCCGCCGATCCGGGCACATCGATCAAGGCCGGTGACGTGCTCGCACGCGTCTCGACCGAGAGCGCCAAGACCCGTGACATTACGGGTGGTCTGCCGCGTGTGGCGGAACTGTTCGAGGCCCGTCGTCCCAAGGAGGCCGCGATCATCGCCGAGAAGTCGGGAACGATCGCGTTCGGGCGCGATTACAAGAACAAGCGCCGCCTGACCCTCACGCCGCATGACGAATCGGAGCCGGTGGAATATCTGATCCCGAAGGGCAAGCATATCCATCTGCAGGATGGCGACGTGGTCGAGGTCGGCGATTTCATCGTCGACGGCAATCCCGCGCCCCACGATATCCTGGCGATCAAGGGTGTGGAGGAACTGGCCGCCTATCTCGTGAACGAGATTCAGGAGGTCTATCGTCTGCAGGGCGTGACGATCAACGACAAGCATATCGAGGTGATCGTGCGCCAGATGCTGCAGAAGGTGGAAATCACCGATGGCGGCGACAGCGACCTGATCGCCGGTGAGCAGATGGATCGTCTCGAATTCAACGAGCTCAACGAGCGGCTGGTCGCCGAGCGTCGCAAGCCCGCCGAGGGCAATCCGGTATTGCTCGGCATCACCAAGGCGAGCCTGCAGACGCGGTCCTTCATCTCGGCCGCGTCCTTCCAGGAGACCACCCGCGTGCTCACCGAGGCGGCTGTCAACGGCAAGGTCGACACGCTCGAAGGCCTGAAGGAGAACGTCATCGTCGGCAGCCTGATACCGGCGGGTACGGGTGCGCTGCATGCCGATCTGAAGCAGATCGCCACGCGTCGTGACGATCTGATTCTCCAGCAGAAGGCGCAGCAATCGCAAGCCGCAGGCAGCGAATCGGCCGGACATCTGCCCACGGCCGGTGAATGAGGTCGGCGCCGGGATCGGGTGGATCATCCCGCCCGATACGCGAATCGAAAGGGTCGCCCGCCGGGCGGCCCTTTTTTCGTTGCAAGGGAACAGTTTGCACCGTTCCCAGGCGGGCGTACTTTTCCTGCGCTGTCGGCAGGTTCTCCATGCGCGAACTTGCGTTTGACGCCACGGGGAAACGGCCCCGGCACCTCGCTGGCCGGGCCGCAACCCGTATGTGCGACGAAATCGCTGGCAAACCCCGCGAAAGCCGGGATTTGCCTGTTGACTTGCGGGCGAGACGGGCTTAGAAAGCGGCCACTTACCGACGGGCCGTAGATCGGCAGTTTTCGGGGTGCCATACCCTGAACCACGCAGTCTAAACGCCGTCGCCGCTCAAATACGTCTGACGACAGTCAGCTCTTTGGGGCAAGACCGCGTTTGCGTGGTCCTCTGCGTGGCAGCGCGCCAAAGGCTCTCACGGGCCGATGGCGCGGTTTCGTTTTGCGCTCCTGGCGCAAGGCGTGTTTTCTGTCCCGGAGCAACGGAATTTCCGGATCGCCGCGCCCAGTGCGCGATCGGGATCGGGTTACATGTGGTCGCGCAAGTGGCCGAGAGGTAAGGCCGGCCGCCGGGCGGCCAAAGGAAGAGGGCAGAGGATGCCGACGATTTCCCAGCTGATCCGCAAGCCGCGGATAGCCCAGAAGAGCCGGAACAAGGTTCCGGCGCTGGAAGCGTGCCCGCAGAAGCGCGGCGTCTGCACGCGCGTCTACACGACGACGCCGAAAAAGCCGAACTCGGCTCTGCGCAAGGTCGCCAAGGTGCGCCTGACAAACGGCTTCGAGGTGATCGGCTATATCCCGGGTGAGGGGCATAACCTTCAGGAGCACTCCGTGGTGATGATCCGCGGCGGGCGCGTGAAGGATCTTCCCGGTGTGCGTTATCACATCGTGCGCGGCGTCCTCGATACCCAGGGCGTCAAGGACCGCAAGCAGCGCCGTTCGAAATACGGCGCCAAGCGTCCGAAGTGAGCTAGCGCCCGAAGCGATTTCGGGCATCTGACGAGAATTCTGGACGGAGCCTTCGCATGTCCCGCCGCCACCGCGCAGAAAAGCGTGAAATCATCCCGGATCCGAAATTCGGGGACGTCGTTCTCACCAAGTTCATGAACTCGGTGATGTATGACGGCAAGAAGTCCACTGCCGAAGGCATCGTCTACGGCGCCTTCGACATCATCGAAGAGAAGACCAAGACCGATCCGATCGAGGTGTTCCGCCAGGCGCTCGAGAACGTCGCGCCGGCGATCGAGGTGCGTTCTCGCCGCGTCGGTGGTGCGACCTATCAGGTCCCGGTCGAGGTTCGTCCCGAGCGTCGGCAGGCTCTCGCTATTCGCTGGCTGATCAAGGCCGCCCGCGCACGCAACGACAAGACCATGGTCGAGCGTCTCTCGGGCGAGCTGATGGATGCGGCCAATAACCGTGGAAGCGCCGTGAAGAAGCGCGAGGATACGCACCGCATGGCGGAAGCGAACCGCGCTTTCTCGCATTACCGCTGGTAACGCCGGCACGTCCGACTGGAGTGATCACGATGGCCCGATATACGCCCATCTCCAATTACCGCAATTTCGGCATCATGGCCCATATCGATGCGGGCAAGACGACGACGACCGAGCGGATCCTGTTCTACACGGGCAAGTCGCACAAGATCGGCGAAGTCCATGATGGTGCCGCGACGATGGACTGGATGTCGCAGGAGCAGGAGCGTGGCATCACGATCACCTCGGCTGCGACGACCTGCTTCTGGCGCGATCATCGCCTGAACATCATCGACACCCCCGGCCACGTCGACTTCACAATCGAGGTCGAGCGTTCCCTGCGCGTGCTCGACGGGGCGATCTGCGTCCTCGACGGCAACCAGGGGGTCGAGCCGCAGACCGAGACGGTCTGGCGCCAGGCGGACAAATACGATGTTCCGCGCGTCGTCTTTGTCAACAAGATGGACAAGATCGGCGCCGATTTCTTCAATTGCGTCGAGGACATCATCAAGCGCGTGGCCGGCAAGCCGGTCTGCCTGCAGCTGCCGATCGGTGCCGAAGCGGATTTCAAGGGTGTCATCGACCTGATCCGCATGAAGGCGATCATCTGGGAAGAAGAGACGCTCGGCGCGAAATTCCGCGACGACGAGATCCCGGCTGATCTGCAGGATCAGGCTGCCGAGTATCGCACCAGGCTGATCGAGGCCTGCGTCGAGCTCGACGACGACGCGATGACGGCCTATCTCGACGGCGAAGAGCCCTCCGAGGAGAAGCTCGTCGAACTCGTCCGCAAGGCGGTTCAGGAACGCGCCTTCCATCCGGTCATGTGCGGCTCCGCCTTCAAGAACAAGGGCGTCCAGCCCCTGCTCGACGCGGTGGTGGATTACCTGCCTTCGCCGGTCGATCGTGGCGCCATCAAGGGTCTGCATCCCGATACCGAAGAGCCGATCACGCGTGATCCCTCTGACGAATCACCCTTCTCGATGCTGGCCTTCAAGATCATGGACGACCCCTTCGTCGGCACGATCACATTCTGCCGCGTCTATTCCGGCACGGTCGAATCCGGCACCTCGGTGTTGAACCCGCTGCGCGACAAGAAGGAGCGCGTCGGACGCATGCTCCTTATGCATGCCAACAACCGCGAGGACATCAAGGTTGCGATGGCAGGCGACATCGTCGCGCTGGCCAGCCTGAAGGAGACGCGCACCGGTGACACCCTGTGCGACTCGTCGAAGCCGGTGGTTCTTGAAAAGATGGAATTTCCGGAGCCGGTCATCGAGATCGCGATCGAGCCGAAATCCAAGGCCGACCAGGAAAAGCTGGGTCTCGCCCTGTCGAAGCTCGCGGCGGAGGATCCCTCCTTCCGCGTCTCCACGGATTTCGAAAGCGGTCAGACCATTCTCAAGGGCATGGGCGAGCTGCATCTCGACATCAAGGTCGACATCCTGAAGCGCACCTACAAGGTCGACGCCAATATCGGCGCGCCGCAGGTGGCCTATCGCGAGACGATTACGCGTGCGGCGGAAATCGACTACACACACAAGAAGCAGACCGGTGGTACCGGCCAGTTCGCGCGGGTGAAGTTCAATGTCTCGCCCGCCGAGCCGGGTGAGGGCTTTTCCTTCGAATCCAAGATCATCGGTGGTGCCGTTCCGAAGGAATACATCCCCGGCGTTCAGAAGGGTCTGGAGTCGGTCCTCGGGGCCGGCGTCGTGGCGGGCTTCCCCGTCGTCGATGTCAAGGTCGAGCTGATCGATGGTGCCTTCCATGAAGTCGACTCCTCGGCGCTGGCCTTCGAAATCGCTTCCCGCGCCGCTTTGCGCGAGGCGCTGCAGAAGGGGTCTTCGGTCCTTCTCGAGCCGGTGATGAAGGTCGAGGTGACGACGCCGGAAGATTATACCGGCTCGGTCATCGGCGATCTGAATTCCCGCCGCGGCCAGATCCAGGGCCAGGACATGCGCGGCAACGCGGTGGTCATCAATGCGATGGTGCCGCTTGCCAACATGTTCGGCTACGTGAACACGCTGCGCTCCATGAGCCAGGGTCGCGCCAATTACACCATGCTGTTCGATCACTACGAGCAGGTCCCTTCCAACGTGGCTGCAGAGGTTCAGGCGAAATACGCCTGAACTCCCACCACGAAGATCAACCGAACAACATCTGGGTGCTGCCATGGCCAAGGAAAAGTTTGAACGTAACAAGCCGCACTGCAACATCGGCACGATTGGTCACGTTGACCACGGCAAGACGTCGCTGACTGCGGCGATTACGAAGGTTCTGGCGGAGTCTGGTGGTGCGTCATTCATGGCGTATGACACGATTGACAAGGCTCCTGAGGAGAAGGCGCGCGGGATCACGATTTCGACGGCGCATGTCGAGTACGAGACGGCGAACCGTCACTATGCGCATGTTGATTGCCCCGGCCACGCGGACTACGTGAAGAACATGATCACGGGTGCTGCGCAGATGGATGGCGCGATTCTTGTGGTTTCTGCGGCTGACGGTCCGATGCCGCAGACGCGTGAGCACATTCTTCTTGCGCGTCAGGTTGGTGTTCCGGGACTGGTTGTCTTCCTCAACAAGGTTGACATGGTTGATGACGAGGAGCTTCTTGAGCTTGTCGAGCTTGAGGTTCGCGAGCTTCTGTCGAGCTACGAGTTCCCCGGCGACGACATTCCGATCACCAAGGGTTCTGCGCTGTGCGCGCTGGAGGATCGTTCTCCGGAGATTGGCCGTGACGCGGTTCTTGCGCTGATGGAGACGGTTGACTCGTACATTCCGACGCCTGAGCGTCCGATTGACCAGCCGTTCCTGATGCCGATCGAGGATGTTTTCTCGATTTCGGGTCGCGGTACGGTTGTGACGGGTCGCGTTGAGCGCGGCATCGTGAAGGTTGGCGAGGAAGTCGAGATCATCGGCATCCGCGACACGGTGAAGACGACGGTGACGGGCGTCGAGATGTTCCGCAAGCTTCTGGACCAGGGCCAGGCGGGCGACAATGTCGGCGTTCTGCTGCGTGGCACGAAGCGCGAGGATGTGGAGCGTGGGCAGGTTCTGTGCAAGCCGGGTTCGGTGAAGCCGCACAAGAAGTTCAAGGCCGAGGCCTACATCCTGACGAAGGAGGAGGGCGGTCGTCATACGCCGTTCTTCAACAACTATCGTCCGCAATTCTATTTCCGCACCACGGACGTGACGGGGATCGTGCAGCTTCCCGAGGGCACCGAGATGGTGATGCCGGGTGACAACGTGGCGATGGAAGTCGAGCTGATCGTGCCGATCGCCATGGAAGAAAAGCTGCGCTTCGCCATCCGCGAAGGCGGTCGCACCGTCGGCGCCGGCGTCGTCGCCGCCGTCCTGGATTGATCGAACAACCTTTCTCAAAGCGCGGCCTCGCCGCAGGCCGCGCTTTCTCATGTTGACGGGGCTTCCCCATGAACGGTCAAAATATCCGTATTCGCCTGAAGGCGTTCGATCATCGCGTGCTTGACGCGTCGACACGTGAAATCGTGTCAACCGCCAAGCGCACGGGTGCTCAGGTTCGCGGGCCCATCCCGCTTCCGACCCGGATCGAGCGTTTCACGGTTTTGCGTTCGCCGCACATCGACAAGAAGTCGCGCGAACAGTTCGAGATGCGCACACACAAGCGCGTTCTCGATATCGTCGATCCCACCCCGCAGACCGTGGACGCGCTGATGAAGCTCGACCTCGCGGCGGGTGTGGATGTGGAGATCAAGCTCTGAGCTTCGCGCTCCAGAGCTTTTGGCTTAAACACGCCGAGAGGACACGCTCATGCGCTCAGGCGTCATCGCGCAAAAACTCGGGATGACCCGCGTCTTCAACGACGACGGTGAAAACATCCCGGTCACGGTCCTGAAGCTCGACCAATGTCAGGTGGTCGCGCATCGGACCAAGGACAAGAACGGCTACGTGGCGCTGCAGGTCGGCGTCGGCAAGGCCAAGGTCAAGAACGTCTCGAAAGCCGAGCGCGGTCGTTTCGCGCAGGCCCAGGTCGAGCCCAAGCGCAAGCTTGCGGAATTCCGCGTCAGCGAAGACGCCGTGATCCCGGTGGGGGCTGAAATCCTTGCCGATCACTTCGTGGCGGGCCAGTTCGTCGATGTGACGGGCACCTCCACGGGTAAGGGTTTCGCGGGCGGCATGAAGCGCTGGAACTTTGCGGGTCTGCGTGCTTCACACGGCGTCTCGATCTCGCACCGTTCGATCGGTTCGACGGGTGCGAACCAGGATCCCGGGCGCGTGTTCAAGGGCAAGAAGATGCCTGGGCATCTCGGTGCCGAGCGCGTGACCACGCAGAACCTGAAGGTCGTTCAGACCGATCCGGAGCGGGGGCTGATCCTCGTGGCCGGTGCGGTTCCGGGCGTGAAGGGCGGATATATCCATATCCGTGATGCCGTGAAGCGCGCGCTTCCCGAGGACGCGCCGCGTCCGGGCAAGTTCCGCGAGAACGGTGCCGCCGCACCTGAGGCCGCAGTCGAGGCCGCCGATGCAGCGCCGGTCGAGCAGAACGGGGAGAATGCGTGATGAAGATCGATATCACCACGCTCGAAGGCGATAATGCCGGTTCGGTCGAGCTTGACGAGGCCATCTTCGGTCTGGAGCCGCGCGCCGACCTGATCCAGCGCTGCGTGCGCTGGCAGCTCGCCAAGCGTCGTGCCGGCACCCACAAGGTGAAGACGCGCAGCGAAATCGCGCGTACCGGCAAGAAGATGTTTCGCCAGAAGGGCACCGGTAACGCCCGTCACGGCAATGCCCGTGTCGTGCAGTTCCGCGGCGGTGGCCGGGCTTTCGGTCCGCTTCCGCGCGATCATGCGCATGATCTTCCCAAGAAGGTCCGCGCACTCGCGCTGAAGCACGCGCTTTCCGCCAAGGCGAAGAGCGATGCGCTGATCGTTGTCGACGATATCACGGCGGCCGAGCCCAAGACCAAGGCGCTCAGGGAGCGTTTCGGCAAGCTCGGGCTGGCCAATGCGCTGTTCATTGGCGGTGCCGAGGTGGAGGCCAACTTCAAGCTGGCCGCGCGCTCGATCCCGAATATCGACGTGTTGCCCATTCAGGGGATCAACGTCTATGACATTCTGCGTCGTGAGAAGCTGGTTCTCACGAAGGCGGCTGTGGATGCGCTGGAGGCGCGCTTCAAATGAGCATCGATCCGCGCCATTACGACGTGATCATCGCTCCGGTGATCACCGAGAAGGCCACCCTTCTTTCGGAGCATAACAAGGTCGTCTTCAAGGTGGCCCCCACTGCGACGAAGCCGCAGATCAAGTCCGCCGTCGAAAAGCTTTTCGGCGTCAAGGTGAAGGCAGTCAACGTCGCCGTCACCAAGGGCAAGGTCAAGGTCTTCCGTGGCATCAAGGGGCGCCGGAATGACGTCAAGAAAGCAATCGTCACCCTCGAAGAGGGCCAGACGATCGATGTGACTACGGGCCTTTGAGCGGTTAGGAGAGTGATCCGATGGCTTTGAAGAGTTTCAAACCGATCACGCCGGGCCTGCGTCAGCTCGTGATCGTCGACCGCTCGGGCCTCTACAAGGGCAAGCCCGAGAAATCCCTGACGGAGGGTCTGTCCTCCAAGGGTGGTCGTAACAATACGGGGCGCGTCACGGTGCGCTTCCGCGGTGGCGGCCACAAGCGCACCTATCGCGTGGTCGATTTCAAGCGCCGGGCGCGTCTGGGTGATACGGCAACCGTGCAGCGGATCGAATACGATCCCAACCGTACGGCCTATATCGCACTGATTGCCTATGAAGACGGCGAGAAGGCATATATCCTGGCGCCGCAGCGACTGTCAGCCGGTGACAAGGTCACCGCTGCGGAGCAGGCGGACATCAAGCCGGGTAACGCCATGCCGATCGGGAATATCCCCGTCGGGACGGTGGTGCACAATATCGAGACCAAGATCGGTCGCGGCGGCTCCGTCGCCCGGTCGGCGGGTTCCTATGCCCAGATCGTCGGTCGTGACCGCGGTTACGTCGCTGTGCGCCTGGGTTCCGGCGAGCAGCGTCTGGTGCATGGTCGCTGCTTCGCGACTGTCGGTGCGGTGTCGAACCCGGACCACATGAACATCTCGATGGGCAAGGCGGGCCGCAATCGCTGGCTCGGCAAGCGTCCGCACAATCGCGGCGTCGTGATGAACCCGATCGATCACCCGCATGGCGGTGGTGAGGGCCGGACTTCCGGCGGTCGCCATCCGGTCACGCCCTGGGGTAAGCCCACCAAGGGTCACAAGACCCGGTCCAACAAGCGGACGGACAAGTTCATTGTGACGAGCCGCCACGCCCGCAAGAAGAGGTAAGGAGCGCGCCATGGCACGTTCAATCAAGAAGGGGCCGTTCGTTGACGGCTATCTTCTCAAGAAGGCCGAGGCGGCTCGTGAATCGGGTCGCAACGACGTCATCAAGATCTGGAGCCGTCGCTCCACGATCCTTCCGCAGTTCGTTGGGCTCACTTTCGGTGTGTACAACGGACACAAACACATTCCTGTCAGCGTGAGCGAGGAGATGGTGGGCCACAAGTTCGGCGAGTTTTCGCCGACGCGCACCTTCCCGGGCCATGCGGCGGACAAGAAGGCGAAGAGGCGGTAACATGGGCAAGCCGGCTACCCCCCGCGCGCTGGGTGAAACCGAGGCCAAGGCGGTTCTGCGCATGCTTCGTGTGAGCCCGCAGAAGCTGAATCTCGTGGCGCAGCTCATTCGCGGCAAGAAGGTCGCGACCGCGCTCGCCGATCTCGAGTTTTCCCGCAAGCGCATCGCACGCGACGTGAAGAAGTGCCTCGAGAGCGCCATCGCCAATGCCGAGAACAACCATGATCTCGACGTGGACGATCTGGTGGTCAAGGAGGCCTTCGTGGGCAAGGCGCTGGTCATGAAGCGCTTTCACGCCCGGGCCCGCGGACGCGGTGCGCGTATCCTGAAGCCTTTCTCGAACCTCACCATCGTGGTTCGTGAACAAGCCGAACAGGCCTGAGGAGGACAGAATGGGTCACAAGGTCAACCCGATCGGCCTCAGGCTGGGTATCAACCGCACCTGGGATTCGCGCTGGTTCGCCCCCAAGGGTGAGTATGCCCGCCTGTTGCACGAAGACGTCGCCATCCGCGAAGCGCTGCGCAAGCAGCTCAAGCAGGCTGCGGTCTCGCGCATCGTGATCGAGCGTCCGCACAAGAAGTGCCGCGTCACCATCCATTCGGCGCGTCCGGGTGTGGTGATCGGCAAGAAGGGTGCGGATATCGAGAAGCTGCGCAGGCTCGTCGGTCGCATGACGGACGGCGAGGTCACGATCAACATCGTCGAGGTGCGCAAGCCGGAGATCGATGCCACCCTGATCGCGGAATCCATTGCGCAGCAGCTCGAGCGTCGCGTTGCCTTCCGGCGCGCCATGAAGCGGGCCGTTCAGTCGGCCATGCGTCTGGGCGCCGAGGGCATTCGCATCAACTGCGCGGGTCGTCTGGGGGGTGCGGAGATCGCGCGTATCGAATGGTATCGCGAGGGCCGCGTGCCGTTGCATACGCTGCGCGCCGATGTCGATTATGGTACGGCCACGGCGTTCACCACTTATGGCGCCTGCGGCATCAAGGTCTGGGTGTTCAAGGGCGAGATCCTGGAGCATGATCCCATGGCCCAGGACAAGCGCATGAATGAAGAGGGAGGTCGCTCCGGTGGCGGCCGTCGCGATCACGCGGCCTGATCATCGGAACGGAGATCCGCCATGTTGCAACCGAAGAAGACGAAGTTCCGCAAGCAGTTCAAGGGGCGCATCAAGGGCGTCGCCAAGGGCGGCATGGATCTGAATTTTGGCCAGTACGGCCTCAAGGCTCTCGAGCCGGAGCGCGTCACGGCGCGGCAGATCGAGGCGGCTCGCCGCGCGATCACCCGCTTCATGAAGCGTCAGGGCCGGGTCTGGATCCGGATCTTTCCGGATGTCCCGGTTTCAAAGAAGCCGACCGAAGTCCGCATGGGTAAGGGCAAGGGTTCGCCTGAATATTGGGCGGCCCGCGTCAAGCCTGGTCGGATCATGTTCGAGATCGACGGTGTGAACGAGGAAATCGCACGCGAGGCGCTGCGCCTCGGCGGCGCGAAGCTTCCGATTCGCACGCGTGTCGTGCAGCGCATCGCCGATTGATGGAGATTGCCATGAAGTCCAAGCAGCGAGTGAGCGATCTGCAGGCGATGACCGCCGATCAGCTTCAGGACGAGCTGGTTTCGCTGAAGAAGGAGCAGTTCAATCTGCGCTTCCAGCGGGCTACGGGTCAGCTGGAGAACACGGCGCGCGTCACGCAGGTCCGCAAGGATATTGCGCGCGTCAAGACTTTTCAGCGCCACAAGCAGACTGAAGCAAAGGCGTAAGGAAAAAGATCATGCCGAAGCGCGTATTGCAGGGCGTCGTCGTCAGCGACAAGCAGGACAAGACTGTTGTCGTTAAGGTCGAGCGCCGTTTCACGCACCCTCTTCTGAAGAAGACGGTGCGTCGTTCGAAGAACTTTCATGCTCATGACGAGAACAACGTCGCCAAGACCGGCGATGTGGTTCTCATCGAGGAGGGGCGCCCCATGTCCAAACTCAAGAGCTGGGTTCTCGTTCAGGAAGCCCCGAAGGGCTGAATCGAGCCGACGGTCTGGGATCGGTCGCGGTAATTCGTGCTGCGATCGCGAAACAGGCTTGTCAGTGGGCGGCGCTTCGTGTATCGGAGCGCCTTTCGCGATCATAGGCAGGGGACGGCAGATCCCCGTCAGGCGTAGTCCGGTTGGGCAATTCCGCTCAACGGCCGGAAACCTGTCTGAGACAAGGAAAGGATCAAGGCCATGATCCAGATGCAGACCAATCTCGAGGTCGCCGATAATTCCGGCGCCCGTCGTGTCATGTGCATCAAGGTTCTGGGCGGTTCGAAGCGTAAATATGCTTCGGTCGGTGATATCATTGTCGTCTCCGTCAAGGAGGCGATCCCGCGCGGTCGTGTGAAGAAGGGCGACGTCATGCGCGCCGTCGTCGTGCGCACGGCGAAGGACATTCGACGTCAGGACGGCTCCGTGATCCGCTTCGACCGCAATGCGGCCGTGTTGGTCAATAACAACAAGGAGCCCGTCGGCACGCGTATCTTCGGCCCGGTTCCGCGCGAACTGCGCGCCAAGAACCACATGAAGATCATCTCGCTGGCGCCGGAGGTGCTGTGATGGCTGCGAAACTCAAGAAGGGCGACCGCGTCGTCGTTCTCGCTGGCCGCGACAAGGGCAAGACCGGTGAGATCGTCAAGGTCATTCCGGCCGAAGGGCGTGCGCTGGTGCGTGGCGTCAACCAGGTCAAGCGCCATCAGCGCCAGACCGCGTCGCAGGAAGCGGGGATCATCACCAAGGAAGCTCCGCTGCAGATCTCGAATCTGGCTTATGCCGATCCGAAGGACGGCAAGCCGACTCGGGTTGGTTTCAAGGTTTTGGAAGACGGGCGCAAGGTTCGTTTCGCCAAGCGTTCGGGGGATCTGATCGATGGCTGAGGCTTCTGTGATCGACTACGCGCCGCGGTTGCGCAAGCACTACGACGAGGTTGTGCGTCCGAAGCTCCAGGAGGAGTTCGGCTACAAGAACCCGATGCAGGTTCCCACGATCGACAAGATCGTGATCAATATGGGTGTCGGCGAATCCGTTGCCGATTCGAAGAAGGCATCGTCGGCTGCGGGCGATCTCGCCCTGATCGCCGGCCAGGCTCCGGTCGTGACCCGCGCGCGCAAGGCGATATCATCGTTCAAGGTGCGTGAGGGCATGCCGATCGGCTGCAAGGTGACGCTTCGCAAGGTCCGGATGTACGAGTTCCTCGACCGTCTGGTGAACATTGCGCTGCCGCGCGTACGCGACTTCCGCGGGCTCAATCCGAAGTCCTTCGATGGGCGCGGCAATTATGCTTTCGGAATCAAGGAGCACATCGTGTTCCCCGAGATCAACTACGACAAGGTCGAGCAGATCTGGGGCATGGACGTGATCGTCGCGACCACTGCGAAAACCGATGAAGAGGCGCGTGCTCTGCTGCGCCACTTCGAATTCCCGTTCCGGCAGTGAGGCTGGATTCAGGCCTCAGACGCGGACACCGGAGGATATTGAATGGCTAAGAAAAGCGCGATCGAGAAGAACAAGAACCGCCGCAAGCTGGTGAAGAAATTCGCCGGTCGTCGCGCGCGGCTTCTCGCGATTGCGAACGACCAGTCCCTGGCGATGGAGGAGCGCTTCGCAGCGCGCCTCAAGCTGGCGGAGCTGCCGCGCAACGCGAATCCCACCCGCATCGTCAATCGCTGCGAGGTCACCGGGCGCCCCCGCGCCTATTACCGCAAACTCGGCATGTCCCGTATCGCGCTGCGTGAGCTCGGCTCGCGCGGTCTGATCCCGGGTCTCGTCAAGTCCAGCTGGTAAGGAGAGATCTCATGGCGATGACCGATCCGCTCGGGGATATGCTGACCCGCATCCGCAATGCGCAACTGCGCCGTCGTCCGAGCGTTCTGACGCCCGGGTCGAAGCTGCGCGCGCGCGTGCTTGAGGTGCTCAAGTCGGAAGGCTATATCCGCGACTATTCCACTGCCGAGTTTGGCAACGGACGCACCGAATTCACCATCGAACTGAAATATTTCGACGGTCAGCCGGTGATCCGCAAGATCGAGCGCGTCTCGAAGCCGGGGCGGCGCGTGTACATGTCGATCGACACGATGCCGCGCGTGGCTGACGGCCTCGGCACCGTGATCCTGTCGACCTCGCGGGGCGTGATGGCCGATCACGACGCGCGGGAGCAGAATGTCGGTGGTGAAGTGCTCTGCAAGGTCTTCTGACCGGGCGCCAGCAAAAACGGGAGCTTAAGATATGTCTCGAGTAGGCAAAAAGCCCGTCGCGGTGCCGTCCGGGGTGACGGCCAGCGTCGATGGCCAGATTGTGAAGATGAAGGGCGCGAAGGGTGAAATGTCCTTCACGGTTCCGGAAGAGGTGAGCGTTGCCTTCGCCGACGGTTCCGTGACGGTTGCCCCACGCATGGAAACCAAGGTGGCGCGCTCGAAGTGGGGCCTTTCACGCGCGATGCTCCAGAGCATCGCCGACGGGGTCTCCAAGGGTTTTGAGAAGAAGCTCGAAATCACGGGCGTCGGTTACCGTGCAGCGGTTCAGGGCAGCACCCTGAAACTGTCGCTGGGATACAGCCACGATGTGGAATTCCCGATTCCGTCCGACATCCAGATCACCACGCCCAAGCCGACGGAAATCGTCGTGACGGGCATGGAGAAGCAACGCGTCGGCCAGATCGCGGCGGAGATCCGCGAATGGCGCCCACCTGAGCCCTACAAGGGCAAGGGCGTGCGCTATGCCGACGAATTCATCTTCCGCAAGGAAGGCAAGAAGAAGTAAGGAGCGCGGGTCATGACGAAGAAGTTGGATACGGCGGGCCGCCGTAAGGCTCGCGTCCGCCGCGCGGTCAAGAAGGTCGCCTACGGGCGTCCGCGTCTTTCGGTCTTCCGCTCGTCGAAGCAGATCTATGCCCAGGTGATCGACGACGACAAGGGCCACACCCTCGCCGCCGCCTCCTCCCTGGAGAAGGACATGCGCGAGAAGCTCAAGACCGGTGGCGACAAGGACGCCGCAGCCGAAGTCGGCAAGCTCGTCGCCGAGCGCGCCAAGGCGGCCGGTGTCTCGAAGGTCGTGTTCGATCGTTCGGGCTATATGTATCACGGGCGCGTCAAGGCCCTGGCTGATGCCGCGCGCGAAGGTGGTCTGGATTTCTGATCCGGTCCGGGCCTGCGGGTCGGCTGACCTGCTCTGCAATGCCGGCGGCGCATTGCGGATTTCCCGATTGAGCGAGCGGGGCCGCCGCCCGCGTCAGTGAGACATGATATGGCAAGAGAACGTGACCGCCAGGATCGTGACGAGCGCGACAGCGAATTCGTCGATCGTCTGGTGCATATCAACCGCGTCGCCAAGGTGGTGAAGGGCGGCCGTCGTTTCGGCTTTGCCGCCCTCGTCGTCGTGGGTGACCAGAAGGGCCGCGTCGGTTTCGGCCACGGCAAGGCCCGCGAGGTTCCTGAGGCAATCCGCAAGGCGACGGAATCGGCCAAGCGTGGCCTGATTCGGGTGCCCCTGCGTGAGGGCCGTACGTTGCATCACGACACGCCCGGTCGTCATGGCGCCGGCAAGGTTATCGTGCGCGCCGCACCGGCGGGTACCGGCATCATTGCCGGCGGCCCGATGCGCGCCGTGTTCGAGGCCGTGGGTGTCCAGGATGTGGTGGCGAAGTCGCTCGGCACTTCCAACCCGTATAACCTCGTGCGCGCGACCTTCGATGCGCTCAAGGCCGTGGACAGCCCGCGTTCGGTGGCGTCACGTCGCGGTCTCAAGGTGTCTTCGCTGCAGGCCCGCCGTCGCGACGGTGAAGCCGCCGCGGCGGAAGCGTGAGGAGGGTTGCATGGCTGACAAGACCATCATTGTGGAGCAGACCGGTTCGCCGATCCGCCGCGACGCCAGCCAGCGTCAGACGCTGGTCGGGCTCGGTCTCAACAAGATGCATCGCAGGAAGACCCTTCCCGATACGCCTGCCGTACGCGGCATGATCGCGAAGGTCAAACACCTCGTCCGCGTCGTCGACGGGCAGTAAGGAGGCGGTCATGAAGCTTAATGAAATTCGTGACAACCCCGGCGCCGTCAAGGAGCGCATGCGGGTCGGTCGCGGCATCGGTTCCGGCAAGGGCAAGACCGGTGGTCGTGGCGTCAAGGGTCAGAAATCCCGTTCGGGTGTCTCGATCAAGGCGTTCGAAGGCGGCCAGATGCCGATCTATCGCCGGGTTCCAAAGCGCGGCTTCAACAATCCGGGCGCACGGGATCTCAACGAGGTGAATATCGGCCGGGTCCAGCAAGCGGTCGATGCCGGCAAGCTGGATGCGTCGAACCCGGTCACGATCGAGGCGCTCGTCGCCGCCGGAGTATGTTCGCGGGTGCGTGACGGGGTGAAGATCCTCGGCGTCGGCGAGTTGAAGGCCAAGCTGACCTTCGAAGTCGTCGCGGCGTCGAAATCCGCTCGCGCGGCGATCGAGGCTGCCGGCGGCGCCGTCAAGGCATCCGACGACGCTGTTGCGCAGGCGTGACCGCCAGCTTCGTCCAGTCCGGATTCCGGTGCAGGTGCATCGGAATCCGTGCGGGTATCGGCAGATATGCGGCGGCCTGCGCTGATTTGCGCATGGCCGCCGTTTTGCTGACATGATGCGATGAAAAAACCGCCGGACGGCTTCCGCGCGGGCCATGGCTGGGGTAAGACCGTGGCGGGTTCGCGCGCCGTTTTGGCGTCAGAGATATCTGGATGATGCCCTGCGGGGCCGGGAATGCGTTTTCGGATGGTTTCGTGCCATACGCAAGCGTACGGGACTGATCAATCGGGAGGGCCCTATGGCCTCAGCAGCCGAGCAACTCGCCGCCAATCTGAATTTCGGCGCCATCGCCAAGGCGGAAGAGCTCAAGAAGCGTATCTGGTTCACCCTCGGTGCGCTGATCATCTACCGGCTCGGCACCTATATCCCGCTGCCGGGGATCGACCCGGAAGCCTTGCGCCAGTCTTTCGAGGCCGCGTCGGGCGGTATTCTGGGCATGTTCAACATGTTCTCCGGCGGTGCCGTCGAGCGCATGGCGATCTTCGCGCTCAACATCATGCCGTATATCTCGGCCGCGATCATCATGCAGCTGATGACGGCGGTGTCGCCGACGCTGGAAGCCCTGAAGAAAGAGGGCGAATCCGGCCGCAAGGTCATCAACCAGTATACCCGCTATCTGACGCTGGTGCTCTCGATCTTCCAGTCCTGGGGGATCGCCGTGGGGCTGCAATCCTCGGGCGGGATCGTGATCGATCCCGGGCCGTTCTTCATCATCACGACCGTGATCACGCTGACGGGCGGAACCATGTTCCTGATGTGGCTCGGCGAGCAGATCACCGCGCGCGGCATCGGCAACGGAATCTCGCTGATCATTTTTGCCGGCATCGTGGCGCAGCTGCCCGCAGCGACGATCGGTCTGTTCGAACTCGGGCGTCAGGGCGCGATCTCGACGGCCTTCATCCTGTTCGTCATCGTGATGGCGATGGGGATCATCTATTTCGTCGTCTTCATGGAGCGCTCGCAGCGCCGGCTTTTGATCAATTATCCAAAGCGCCAGGTGGGCAACCGCATGTATGACGGCCAGACCTCGTTTCTGCCGCTGAAGCTCAACACGGCCGGTGTCATTCCGCCGATCTTCGCCTCGTCGCTGCTGCTCCTGCCCACCACTGTGGCGAGCTTCGCAGCCGCTGAAGGTGGAGACGGCATCATGGCCACGATCGCGATCTATCTGGGCCACGGTCGTCCGTTGTTCATGATCCTTTATGCGAGCATGATCATCTTCTTCGCCTTCTTTTATACGGCGATCGTGTTCAACCCGTCGGAGACGGCGGACAATCTGAAGAAGCACGGCGGCTTCATTCCGGGGATTCGCCCGGGCGAGCGGACGGCTGACTACATCGATTATGTGCTCACCCGCATCACGGTGATCGGTGCCGCCTATCTTACCGTGGTTTGCCTGATACCCGAATTTCTCATTTCCTATGCAGCCTTGCCCTTCTATCTTGGAGGAACGTCGCTGCTGATCGTCGTGACCGTCACGATGGATACGGTGGCGCAGGTTCACGGGCACCTGATGGCCCATCAGTATGAAGGCCTTGTCAAGAAGGCCAAGCTCAAGGGCGCACGCCGCAATCGCTGATCGTGGCGCCTTCAGGGAAGAGATAGTCGAGGGGGTTTTCATGCGCATGATTCTGTTGGGTCCGCCGGGGGCCGGGAAGGGAACGCAATCGGTCCGTATTGCCGATCGCTACAAGATCCCGCAGCTTTCGACCGGGGACATGCTGCGCGCCGCCGTGGCCGCACAGACCCCCGTCGGGTTGCAGGCGAAGGCGGCCATGGATGCCGGGGCGCTCGTTTCCGACGAGATCGTGGTCGGCATCGTGGCGGACCGGATCGAGGAGCCGGACGCGGCCAACGGCTTCATCCTCGACGGGTTCCCGCGCACTGTCGCCCAGGCGGAGGCGCTGGATTCCATGCTCAGGAGCAAGGGCCAGCCGCTGGATGTCGTGCTGGAATTCGTGGTCGACGAGGGTATCCTGCTCGATCGTATCGCCACGCGCGCCCGCGAGACGCAAGAGCGCGGCGAGCCCGTGCGCAAGGATGACAATCCGGAAGTCTTCAAGACCCGCCTCGAAGCCTACAAGGAACAGACTGCGCCGCTCTCCGACCATTACAGGGAGACCGGCCTGCTGCGCGAAGTCGACGGGATGAAGCCAATCGACGCGGTCACCGCAGAGGTTTTCGCGATTCTGGAGAAAGTTTCCTGATATGGCTTGACCTTGGTCGCATTCAGCGTTATGCGGCGATCTCCCAGCATCAGGACGCAGATATCCGTCAGGCTGACAGATAGCCGACGCTTTCGCGTGTTGCACCGTACCGATGGCGGTCCGGTGTCATCACGCAGCGACACAAACAGCGCGCAGGGGCCGGCCTCCACCGGACGCGCGCATAACGAACCCGCTGCCGTTGAGGCGGCCGACATGGAGAAGTGAAGTGGCCCGCATCGCAGGCGTCAACATCCCGACCAACAAGCGCGTCGTCATCGCGCTGCAATACATTCACGGCATTGGCGCCAAGAAGGCCGAGGAGATCTGCGCCAAGGCGTCGGTCCCGGCCGAGCGCCGTGTCAACCAGCTGACCGATCAGGAAGTGCTGGTGATTCGCGAGACCATTGACCGCGATTATGTCGTGGAAGGTGATCTGCGCCGTGAAGTGTCGATGAATATCAAGCGCCTGATGGATCTCGGTGTCTATCGCGGCCTGCGTCACCGCCGCAACCTGCCGGTCCGTGGCCAGCGCACCCACACCAACGCCCGCACCCGCAAGGGCAAGGCGAAGCCGATCGCCGGCAAGAAGAAGTAACCCGCTCCTGTGAGCAAGGCGCCGCGTCGGGCATGACCGGGCGGCATTTTCCCGAGCGCCTGGGATTACGGGCGCGCCAGAAGGACAGATCGACACATGGCCAAGGATACCACCCGCGTACGCCGCCGCGAACGCAAGAACATCGTTTCGGGCGTCGCGCATGTGAACGCTTCGTTCAACAACACCATGATCACCATCACCGATGCGCAGGGCAACACGATCTCGTGGTCCTCCGCTGGCATGATGGGCTTCAAGGGGTCGCGCAAGTCGACCCCCTATGCCGCGCAGATGGCTGCGGAAGATGCCGGTCGCAAGGCGGCCGAGCACGGTATGCGTACCCTCGAGGTCGAGGTTTCGGGTCCCGGTTCGGGCCGCGAATCGGCTCTGCGCGCGCTGCAGGCCGCCGGTTTCACCGTCACCTCGATCCGCGACGTGACGCCGATTCCGCATAATGGTTGCCGCCCGCGCAAGCGTCGCCGCGTCTGACGCCCGTTCGCGCGCCGGAGCCTTCCGGCGCGTCGTTTCGTTTTCGGGGCGGCGTGCGCGCATGTCGCCCTTCACCCGTCTCACGAGAGGTGTGGTCGTGATCCAAAAGAACTGGCAAGAGCTGATCAAGCCGAACAAGCTCGAAGTCTCCCCCGGCTTCGATCCCCGGCGCGTCGCCACGGTCGTGGCCGAACCGCTGGAACGCGGTTTCGGCATGACCTTCGGCAATGCCCTGCGCCGCGTGCTGCTGTCGTCGCTCCAGGGTGCGGCGGTCAGCGCCGTGCAGATCGACGGCGTGCTGCATGAATTCTCCTCGATTCCGGGCGTGCGTGAGGACGTTACCGATATCGTGCTCAACATCAAGGCCATCGCCATCCGCATGGAAGGTGACGGGCCCAAGCGCATGACCCTGCGCAAGACCGGCCCGGGCACGGTCACCGCCGGTGACATCAACACGGTGGGCGATGTCGAGATCCTCAATCCGGAACTCGTGCTGTGCACCCTCGATGAGGGCGCCGAGATCCGCATGGAATTCACTGTCGATACCGGCAAGGGCTACGTCCCGGCCGATCGCAACCGTCCTGAAGACGCGCCGATCGGCCTGATTCCGGTCGATTCGCTCTACAGCCCGGTGCGCAAGGTTTCCTATCGCGTGGAGAACACCCGCGAAGGCCAGATCCTCGACTATGACAAGCTGACCATGACGGTCGAGACCAACGGCGCCGTGTCGCCGGAGGATGCGCTCGCCTACGCGGCGCGCATCATCCAGGACCAGCTCGCGGTCTTCGTCAATTTCGAGGAGCCGCACAAGGAAGAGGCCGCTGCCTCCTCGCCGCAGCTTCCGTTCCCGCCGGCCCTGCTCAAGAAGGTCGACGAGCTGGAATTGTCGGTACGTTCGGCGAACTGCCTGAAGAACGACAACATCGTCTATATTGGCGATCTGATCCAGAAGTCGGAAGCCGAGATGCTGCGCACGCCGAATTTCGGCCGCAAGTCGCTCAACGAGATCAAGGAAGTGCTTGCCGGCATGGGGCTGCATCTGGGTATGGAAGTCCCGGGCTGGCCGCCGGAGAATATCGACGATCTCGCCAAGCGCTTCGAAGAGCATTACTGAGACTTCGCCCCGCCGTCACTGTGATGCGGCGGGGCGCTTCACGGGCCGATCAGGCCATCAACAACGACGGTCGTACCTTGGCACGGCGGCCGCAGAGAATGGAGAGCCACAATGCGTCACGGATTCAAGGGTCGTCGTTTCAACCGTACCTCCGAGCACCGCAAGGCGATGTTCGCGAACATGTCGACCGCGCTGATCAAGCACGAGCAGATCATCACCACCCTGCCCAAGGCGAAGGATTTGCGTCCCTTCGTCGAAAAGCTCGTGACCCTGGCCAAGCGCGGCGATTTGCATGCCCGTCGCCAGGCCATGTCCAAGGTGCGCGACGAGGTGATGGTGCGCAAGCTGTTCGACGTGCTCGGCCCGCGCTATGCGGAACGGCCCGGCGGTTACATTCGCGTGCTCAAGGCAGGCTTCCGCTACGGCGACAATGCGCCGCTCGCCGTGATCGAATTCGTCGATCGTGACGTCAGCGCCCGCGGCAAGGATTCCGGTCCGGTCGCGGTCGAGGCGAGCGAAGAAGTCGCCGCCTGAGGGTGAGGCCGGTCGCGCCCCCGAATGGGCCGCGCGCTGCAATCAGGATAACGAAAGGGCGGCCCGCGCGGTCGCCCTTTTTGTTTATCGACCTTCTTCCCGTCGGCTGCCCCGTGATGATGCGGGTGCTGAAGCGCACGCAAAAACGGCGCCGGTGCATCACACACCGGCGCCGTTCGTTCAGCTTCGTATCAGGGGCGGCAGTCGCGAAAGCGCATGCCGCACTTCGTCAATAGGCGGCGGGGCGCTGTTCGCGACGCTGCTGGCGCGCCGGGCGACCCGGTGCGCCGTTGCGCGGGGCGCCACCGCGTGAAGCGGGGGCTCCCGAGCCTGTACCCGGGCGCGCGCCCTTGCGATGGCCGCCAGGCTTGCCCTGGCTCAGCCCCTTCATGGTCTTCCCGCTCTTGCCGGCTTTCGGGATCGGCGCTTCCGGCGGCGGCTCGGGAGTGAATCCGGGCGGCAACGGCATCACCGGGATCTCCTGGCGCGTGGTGCGCTGGATGTCCCGCAGATAGGCGCGCTCTTCCATATTGCAGAAGGAGAGGGCGGCGCCGTCCGCACCGGCACGGGCCGTACGGCCGATCCGGTGGACATAGGATTCCGGCACGTTGGGCAACTCGAAATTGATGACGTGCGAGACGCCGTCGACATCGATACCGCGCGCGGCAATATCGGTTGCGATCAGCACCTTGCAGCGACCCTGGCGGAAATCATTGAGCGCGCGCTCGCGCTGGCCCTGCGACTTGTTGCCGTGGATCGCCGCAGCGGGGACGCCGTCGCGTTCGAGATGCTTCACGACCTTGTCGGCGCCATGTTTGGTACGGGTGAAGACGAGGGCGCGGCTTACCGCACCGTCCTGCAGGACTTGCGCAAGCAGGCGCTGCTTCTGGCCGGAGGAGACGAAAATCACCTGCTGGGCCACACGCTCGGCAGTGGTCGCCGCCGGCTGGACGGCGACGCGGGCCGGATTGTCGAGATATTCCTCGGCGAGGCCGGCAATGCTTTTGGGCATCGTGGCGGAGAAGAACAGGCTCTGCCGTTCACGCGGCACCAGTTTTGCGATGCGACGCAGGGCATGGATGAAGCCGAGGTCGAGCATCTGGTCGGCCTCGTCGAGCACCAGCACCTCGACATCGGCGAGGCTGAGTGCGCGCCGGTCGATCAGATCGAGCAGGCGCCCCGGCGTGGCGACGAGGATATCGACGCCGCGTTCGAGCTGGCGAATCTGACGGTTGATCGGCATGCCGCCGAAGACGACCTGGGTCGAGAGGCGCAGATTGCGTCCGTAGATGCGGATGTTGTCGGCGATCTGGCTGGTCAGCTCGCGCGTCGGCGAGAGGATCAGCGCCCGGCAGCCGCGCGGCTGGCGCGCCTTGCGGTCACGGGAGAAGCGATCGAGGATCGGCAGTGAGAAGGCGGCGGTCTTGCCGGTGCCCGTCTGGGCGATACCGAGCAGGTCGCGACCTTCCAGAACCAGCGGTATCGCCTGGGTCTGAATCGGGGTGGGGGTTTCGTAGCCTTCGCCGGCGAGCGCCGCGAGAATGGGCTCGGCGAGGCCGAAATCGGAAAATGTGGTCAAGATGATGCTTTCATGCAGCGGGGAGCCGCACCGGACGCGACACGTCGCGCAGGCGGGCTCGTTCAAGAGACGACCCGCGTGATCAGGTTGTCGAAGATCGGGATGAAGGGGGCGCGAAACGATGATGGTGAAACGTTTCACTCACGCAGCCCCGGCGTCGTCCGAAACGACGCTGTACTGTGCATATCGCCCTTCGCGGCGCACAAGTCAATGGGCGGACCCGGAATTCCTCGACGGCGCCTGCGTTTCCAGCCCGCCTTGCCTGGCCCGGTCCTTGCCTGGCCTAGTCCTTGCCTGGCCTGGTCCTTGCGTCTAGGCTTGGCAACGGGGGCGTAATCTGTGGGAGAGCCAATGCCAGTCTTTGACGAGATGAACGGTGTCGCCGGCGGGGGCGAGGTGCGGGCGCCCTATGAGCAGCTCAAGCAATGGCTGGCCAGGACCCCGCGCGAACTGCTCGATACGCGCCGCAGCCAGGCGGAACTGTTCTTCCGGCGCATCGGCATCACCTTTGCCGTCTACGGTGACGAGGCGGCGACTGAGCGGCTGATTCCCTTCGATATCATTCCGCGCATCATCATGAAGAAGGAATGGGATCACGTCGCGCGGGGGCTGGAGCAGCGCGTCAGGGCGATCAACATGTTTCTCGCCGATCTCTACGGCAAGCAGGAGATTCTGCGCGCCGGGATCATCCCGAAGGAGCTGATCTTCACCAACCCCTTCTATTGCCTCGAAATGCAGGGGTTGAAGGTCCCGCACGACATCTATTGCCATATTGCCGGGATCGATCTGGTGCGTGTCGACGAGGACACGTTCTATGTGCTCGAAGACAATGCGCGCACGCCCTCCGGCGTCTCCTACATGCTGGAGAACCGCGAAGTGACCATGCGGCTCTTCCCCGAACTCTATGCCCGCCACCGCATCGCCCCGGTCGAGAATTATCCCGACGCGCTGCTCGCCTGCCTGCAATCGGTGGCGCCGCGCAGCGGCCGGCGTGACCCGAATGTGGCGGTGCTTACGCCGGGGCAGTTCAATTCCGCCTATTACGAGCACTCCTTCCTGGCCGACAAGCTCGGGGTCGAGCTGGTCGAGGCGAGCGATCTCTTCGTCAAGGACGAGGTCGTCTACATGCGCACCACCGAGGGTCCGCAGCGGCTGGACGTGCTGTATCGCCGCGTCGACGATGATTTTCTCGACCCGCTCGTGTTCAAGCCGGATTCGGTGCTCGGCGTTCCGGGTATCTTTGGTGCCTATCAGGCAGGCAATATCACCCTCGCCAATGCCGTCGGCACGGGCATCGCCGACGACAAGGCGGTCTATACCTACATGCCCGAGATCGTGAAATTCTATACCGGTGAAGAGCCGATCCTGCACAATGTGCCGACCTGGCGCTGCCGCGAGCCCGAGGCGCTCGCCCATGTGCTCGACAACCTTCCCGATCTCGTGGTCAAGGAGGTCAATGGCTCCGGCGGTTACGGCATGCTGGTCGGGCCGCATGCGACCCGGGGGCAGATCGAGGAATTTCGCCGCAAGCTGAAGGCGCATCCGGAGAATTTCATCGCGCAGCCGACGCTGGCGCTGTCCACCTGTCCGACCTTCGTCGCTTCGGGTGTGGCGCCGCGCCATGTGGATCTGCGCCCCTTCGTGCTCTCGGGTGCCAACGGGGTCGAGATCGTGCCCGGCGGCCTGACCCGCGTGGCGCTGAAGGACGGCTCGCTGGTGGTGAATTCCAGCCAGGGAGGCGGGACCAAGGATACCTGGGTGCTCGGCGCCTGAGCCGCCCGACCGAACCCGCCCCGTTTCTTCGCACAGGTTGATCGCAATGCTTTCTCGCACCGCCTCGAATCTCTACTGGCTGTTTCGCAATACCGAGCGCGCCGATTTCGTCGCCCGCATTCTGGATGCCACGATGCGTCTCGCGGCACTGCCGACGAGCTATAACGGCGAGCGCAACGAATGGGAGAGCGCGCTCGCTTCCGCCGGCAATATCGCGCTGTTCGAGCAGCATTACGACGTCGTCAACGAAGACACCGTGCGCGATTTTCTCGCCTTCTCGCCGCACAACCCGTCCTCGATCCGCAGCTGCCTCGAATATGCCCGCACCAATGCCCGCGCCGTGCGCACGGCGCTGACGGCGGAGATGTGGGAGACCATCAACGATGCCTGGCTGCAGTTGAAGAACAGCCGTGGCAACGACATGGATCGCGACGCGTTTTCCGACTTCCTCGAATTCACCAAGACCGTTTCGCTGCATTTCGACGGCTCGGCCTACCGGACCATGCTGCGCAACGACGCCTATTACTTCACCAGGCTGGGTGTCTCGATCGAGCGCGCCGACAACACCGCGCGCATTCTCGACGTGAAATATCATGTGCTGCTGCCCGAGACCGAGCGCGTGGGCGGTTCGCTCGATTATTTTCAATGGACGACGATCCTGCGCGAGGTGCAGGCGCATACAGCCTATCATTGGGTCTATCGCGAGGCCGTGAAACCGTGGCACGTGGCGGACCTTCTGATCCTGAACCGGCAGATGCCGCGTTCGCTGGCCTGCTGTTACGAGTCTCTCGTGCGCCATCTCGATCTGATCGCCGACATCTATGGACGGCGCGGGCGCTCGCAGCGCCTCGCCGCCACGACTTCCGCCCGGCTCGGCGCCTCGCGGATCGAGGAAGTGTTCGGTCACGGCTTGCATGAATGGGTCGGGGAGTTCATCGTCGAGAACAACAGGCTCGGTGCCGAGATCACGGAGCAATATCTGATCTGACCCGTCGCCACGGCCCTGATCTGGCGCATCCGCCCCGGAGGTTACATGCGCGTTCGCATCGAACACGAAACCCATTACGAATATGATTCGCCGATCCGCGCCCTGATCCAGATCCTGCGGATGACGCCGCGCGCGCATGAGGGCCAGCATGTGCGGCGCTGGCGCATCGAGCCCAGCATCGACGGTCAGCTGCGCCGTTCCGAGGATGCGCTGGGCAATATCGTGCATCATTTCTCTGCGGAATCGGGTGCCGAGGCACTGACCTTGCGGGTTGCCGGCGAAGTCGAGACTTTCGATACCAACGGCATCGTGAAAGGTGCCGTGACGCGCGCGCCCGATCTCTATTTCCTGCGCGATACGCCGCTGACGGAAACCGACGAAGCCCTGCGGGCCTTTGCGGCAGAGGTCGCGCAATATGACGCGAACGATGTTCTCGGCACGCTGCATCGGCTGATGAATGCGATCAATGGCGAGGTGGTCTTCGACATCCAGCCGACGCTGGTCTCGACGACGGCCCACGAGGCTTTCGCCATGCGCAAGGGCGTCTGTCAGGATCTGAGCCATATCTTCATCGGCTGCGCCCGCTTCCTCGGCATTCCGGCGCGCTATGTCTCGGGCTATTTCGTGCGTATCGACGGTGTGACCGATCAGGATGCCGGCCATGCCTGGGCGGAGGCGAAGGTGCCGGGTCTCGGCTGGGTCGGATTCGATCCGGCCAACGGGATCTCGACCACGGATGCGCATGTGCGTATCGCGATCGGCCTCGATTATCTGGGGGCGGCGCCCATCAGGGGCAGCCGCTGGGGTGGCGGTGGCGAGAGCATGGCGGTAAAGCTTGTCGTCGAAGATGCCGACGGGGCGGCCCAGAGCCAGCGGCAGAGCCAGGATTGAGGCCCCACAAGGAGCACCCGCCATGACCTATTGCGTCGGTTTGCTGCTCGATCAGGGCATGGTCCTGATCGCGGATACGCGCACCAATGCCGGTCTCGACAATGTTTCGACCTATCGCAAGCTGACGATCATCGAAAAGCCGGGCGAGCGCGTTCTGGCGCTGGCGGCGGCGGGGAACCTCTCCATGTCGCAATCCGTCGTCGGGCTCCTCGAGGAGGGGATCGAGGACGCGGAAACCGGCACGATCCAGAAGCTGGAGGATGCAGGCAGCTTGTTCCAGGCGGTCCAGCTCGTGGGGCGCGCGGTGCGGCAGGTGCGTTCCATCCATGAGCCGGGGCTGAAGGAGGCCGGACTCTCCTTCGATGTGTCCTTCCTGTTCGGCGGCCAGATCGCCGGCGAGCCGATGCGGCTGTTCATGGTCTATGCCGCCGGAAATTTCATCGAATGCGGGCAGGATGCGCCCTTCCTGCAGATCGGTGAACACAAATACGGCAAGCCCATCCTCGATCGCGCGGTGGGCTATGACAGCGATCTCTATGACGCGCTCAAGATCGGCCTGATCTCGATGGATTCGACCATGCGCTCCAATCTCGGTGTGGGCTTGCCGATCGATATCGCCGTGATCCGGCGCGATGCGCTCGAGGCGGAGCTGGTGCATCGCATCGAGGCGGGGGAGACCTATTTCCACGATCTGCGCGAGCGTTGGTCCGCTGCCCTGCGCGCGGCCCATATGGCGATCCCGCGCCCGCCCTACGGCCAGAAGCGCTGAGGCCGATCCGCCCCATGCGCGTGGGCGTTGCGCGCGCGGGCGTTGATCCAGGCGGCACCTGCTCCATCCGTGCTCGCGCAGCGCAGCTTGACCAATATCAATGCATGATCCCGGTCCGAGGCGGAATGTGACGTTGAGGCAGGTCAGCCGGCGCCCAGCGCCAGCCGCTGCGCAGACGCGGCATCCCCCACAACCACCTGTCCACGAGGGAGAGAGATCATCATGCTCACCGCCAAGGACGTCATGACCAGCGAAGTCGTCACCGTAAAGCCGGATACGGCCGTGCAGGACATCGCGCAATTGCTTTATTCTCAACGGATCAGCGGCGTTCCCGTGGTCGATGCGCAGGAGAAGGTCGTCGGGATGGTCAGCGAGGGTGATCTGATGAGCCATGTCGGCGCTGTCGGTGATGCGCCGCCCAAGCGTTCCTGGTGGCTGCGTCTGCTCGGGGATGCCCCCGATACCGCCGAGAATTACACCCGCAGCCACGGGCGTACGGCGCAGGACGTGATGTCACGCAAGGTGCTGTCGGTCAGCGAGGATACCCCGCTCGCGGATATCGCGCGGCTGCTCGAGAAGAACCGCATCAAGCGGGTCCCGGTTCTGACCGATGGCAAGCTCGTCGGTCTGATCTCCAGGGCCAACCTGCTGCGTGGTCTGGCCGTGGCGAAGCCGCAGCAGGCGTCGATCACGGCTGATGACCGCGCGCTCAGCGACGCGATCACGAAGGAGTTGCGCAAGCATCCCTGGGGGGCCTTCACCAATGTCATCGTGCAGGATGGTGTCGCGCATCTGTGGGGCTTCATCGATGCCGAATCCGAGCGCCGCGCCATCACCCTCATCGCGGAGGAGGTCTCCGGCGTGCGCGGTGTCGAGGATCACCTGACTTTCCGCCCGGTCTACGAGGGCTGATCGCACTCACAGGCTGATCAGCGCCACCGCGATGATCAGCATGAGGATGACCAGGCCCGCCACCCGCCAGGGCAGGAGG
The DNA here is from genome assembly GCF_900094735.1 of Saliniramus fredricksonii. Taxonomy (NCBI): domain Bacteria; kingdom Pseudomonadati; phylum Pseudomonadota; class Alphaproteobacteria; order Hyphomicrobiales; family Salinarimonadaceae; genus Saliniramus; species Saliniramus fredricksonii. The sequence goes on along the minus strand of NZ_FMBM01000001.1, from coordinate 125,936 downwards.
AGGCGCTCCAGCGCCTCCGCCGGGGCGATGATGCGCAGGACGCGGCGCCATTCATGCGCCTGCGGCACCGGCGGTTCCATCTCGCTCACGGCCCGGATCACCCGGATCGCCCCGCGCTCCAGTGGCACGGCGATATCGCCCTCCGGGACAGCCGGTGAGGGGATCCGCCCGGCGAGCGGGGGACTGAGCGCGAGCGCGGTAATCGCGAGCGCCACGAGAATCGGCCAGATCCCGTCGATGATCGCGCCCGCACCGGCGAGATAACCGAGCGGGCGCGGATCGAAGGCGCTCCAGGTCAGCCAGGGCAGGAGCAGCGCACACAGCCCCATGACGATGACAGGCCCCGCCATCAGCGCCGGTGGGCGCGCCGCATCCGCTTCCACGCGCGCGCCGAGCACGAGATAGCGCAAAAGGATCAGGCTGGTGCCGATCCCCGATGCGGTGACCAGCCAGAGCGTGAACCCCTCGAAAGCCGGCTTCACCGCCATCTTGGCCAGAGCCCCGCCTGTTCCGGGCAATCCCGCCACCGAGGCGCAGATGACGGCGATGCCGGCCAGAAGCACGCGCCGCACGCCGCCGCGCGTTACCGCGAGCAGGCCGACGCTGAGAAAGAGCGCCGCCTTGGCGAAGCCGTGATGCATGGCATAGAAGCCCGCAGAGGCGAGCGCCTGCGGATCGGAAGCGGTGATGCCAGCGCCGATCACGGCGATGACGAGCCCCATCTGGCTCACCGTGGAATAGGCCAGCACGGCCTTGAGATTCTGCTGCGTGAGCCCCAGCAGCACCGCCAGATAGGCGCTCGTGAGGCCGATGATCATGAGCAGGGTCCCGGTCTCGACCGCGCCTTCGGGGATGAACCGGATCAGGCCGATAATGCCGGCCTTGACGATGGCGCCTGAAAGCACGGCGGAAGCCGGTGTCGGCGCTGCCGGATGGGCCAGCGGCAGCCACAGATGCAGCGGCATCATACCCGCCTTGAGGCCGAAACCGATGATGATCAGCGTGATGGCCAGCCCCTGTGTGACGGGGCGCAGCGTGTCCTCGCCGGCAGGCGCACCGAGCGTCGCGCGCAGATCAGAGATCAGGAGACTGTCGGCGCCGGATACGGCAATGACGAAGCCGGTCAGCAGCATGGCTTCGCCGAAGATCGCGAGCGCAATATAGATCCGCGCCGCGCGCAGGGCCTTCGCCGTGCCGTCATGCACCACCAGGAAATACGAGGCGAGGGAGACGGCGGCGAAAGAGACGTAGAAGGTCACCGCATCGGCGGCGAGGAAGACGCCGAGATTGCCCGTCAGCGTCAGGCACCAGAAGCCGGTGAAGACGGCGGGTTTGCGCGGCGCCTTCATGTAGGCGAGCGCATAGAGCCCCGCCGCAAGCCAGATCGCCGCCGTCATGCCGAGCAATGTCAGGCCAAGCGTATCGGTCTTCAGGACAACGCCGAGCAGCACGTCCGGCGCCAGCGTCGTCCCGTCGGCAGGGCGCGCGAGCGCGAGCAGAAGGGCGGGGAGCGGCGCCAGCGGCAGCAGCCGCAGGGGTTTTTCGCGCAGGCCCGGAAGGCCCGCGAGCGCGCCGACCAGAAGCGGCCAGATCAGGATCAGCATGGGCCAGACCGGGCCCTGCGGCCAGAACGGGATCACGGCGGTTTCGGGTATCATCATGGCCAATAATCCCGTTCCACGATGAGGGTGGCCCAGGCCAGCGGGCTGAGATCCCAGCCGGCGAACAGGCCGACGGCAATGGCCGCGATCCCGGTGATCACCGCCGGCGCGATGATGCCGAGCGGGCGCTCGCCGGGGCGGCTGTCATCCTGCGCCTCGCCGAACCAGATCCGGTAGAGCAGGGGCAGGAAATAGGCCGCGTTCAGGAGCGTCGAGGCCGCGAGCACCCCGATCACCCAGGGTGCGCCGGACTGGATGCCGCCGATGCCGATATAGATCTTGCTGACGAAGCCCGCCAGCGGCGGCAATCCGATCATGCCGAGCGCCCCGAGCGAGAAACACACCGCGGTGAAGGGCATGCGCGCGCCGACACCGTTCAGCTCATCGATGCGCTTGATGCCGGCGCGCTCGTCGAAAATGCCGGCGCAGAAGAACAGGGTGATCTTCATCAGCCCCTGATGCACCAGATGGGCGAGCCCCCCGATCGCCGCATAGGGGCCGGCCAGCGCCATGCCGAGGATGATGTAGGAGACCTGGCTGACGGTGGAATAGGCCAGCCGCTTCTTGATCTCCCTCTGCTGCAGGGCGCGCAACGAGCCGAAGATGATGGTGACCGAAGCCAATATCGCCAGCGGCAGGCCGACGCCGAGTTCCGTCACGAGGCCGATCCCGAACACGTCGTAGATGACGCGCACGAAGCCGAACGCGCCGGCCTTGACCACGGCGACGGCGTGCAGGAGCGCACTCACCGGCGCCGGCGCGGCCATGGCCGACGGTAGCCAGCCATGCAGCGGCACCAGTGCCGCCTTCACTCCGAGCCCGACCACGAAGAGCGCGAAGATGATCCGCAGGCTTGTATCATCCAGAAGCCGCAGATCCGCCGCGCGGGCGAATTCGATCGGCCCGGTGGCGCTCTCCAGCCAGATAATCGCGATCAGCAGCACCCCGCTCGCCGGCAAGGCGTAGAACAGATATGAGCGCCCGGCGGCGATCGATTTCTCGTCCTGCTTGTGCACGACGAGGGGCCAGGTGCTCAGCGTCAGAAGCTCATAGAAGATGAAGAAGGTGACGAGCGTGCCCGACAGCGCGATCCCCGTCGTGGCGAAGACGCACAGGCTGAAGAAGCCGAAGAAGCGCGAGAGATCGGGTTTGGGGCCGAAATAGGCGATGGCGTAGATCGTGGTCAGAAGCCAGAGAACGGCGGAAAGCGTGACGAAGAGCAAAGACAGCGCATCGACGCGCAAGAGCAGATACAGCCCCGGCACGAATTCCAGCCGCGCCTCGTAGAGCGCACCGCCGGCCACCTCGCTCAGCATGAAGACGATCAGGCCGAGCTTGACCAGTGCACCGCCGAGATTGAGCCCGTTGCGCCAGCCGGCATTCTCCTGCGCGATGAAGAAGGTCGCGATCGCCGGAATCAGGGAGGTGATGAGGATCAGGACGGGGAGCAACGCCGTCATTCCAATCCCTCCACGGCCGCGCCGGGACGCCCGATCTGGATGAAGGCGAAGGGTGCGGCTGAGAGAATGCCGAGCAGGATGGCGGCAAGTGCGAGGGCGAGCGGGGCCGCCTGGCGCGCCCGCGAGACGGCTCCGGGCACCTTTGCATCCGCGTCGGGCAGGGCGAAGGCGAGGGCGAGGGGACGATAGAGATAGGAAGCCGCGAGCAGGCCGGCGACGATCAGCATCAGCGCCCAGAAGGGCTGGCCGGCGGCAAAGGCGGCCGTCATCATCAGATATTTCGCCGTGAAGCCCCCGCTCGGCGGCAGGCCCATCAGCGTGATGGCCGCGAGCGCGAAGGCGAAGACCGTCATCGGCAGGGTGCGCACGATCCCCTTCATGCCCGGCAGCCGGTCATGCCCGACCGCCTCGATGACGAGCCCGGCGCACAGGAACATCGACGCCTTGGCCATGGCATGCGAGAGCGCATGGAAGATCGCTCCGCTCCAGGCCCCCGCCGCCCAGGGCTGGGCCGCCGAGGTGCCGCCGGCCAGCGGGAAGACGAAGAACAGGTAGCCGAGCTGCGCCACGGTCGAATAGGCGATGATCAGCTTCAGCCGGTCCTGATGCAGCGCCAGCAGCGAGCCGTAGATCATGGCGAGCGCCCCGAGCCCGCCCAAAAGCATCAGCACGCCGGTGCCGGCGATATCCGGCGCAGCCTCGAACCAGAAGCGCAGCAGGATGTAGAAGGACGCCTTCGGCACGAGCCCCGAGAGCATGGCGCTCGCCGGTGCCGGGGCGCCGGAATGGGCTGGCGGCAGCCAGGAATGGAAGGGAAACAGGGCCGTCTTGGCCGCAAGCCCGGCGGTGATCGCCGCCGCGGCGACGATATCGCCCGGCGCGCTTCCCACACGGGTGGCGAGCAGCGCGATGTCGAGGGTGCCGTGGGCGGCGTAGAGCAAAGCTGCACCGAGCAGATAGAGCAGCGAGCCCATCAGCGCGAACATCATGTAGCGCAACGCCGCAGCCAGCGTCTCGCGCTTGCCCTCGATCCCCACCAGCGCCACGGCCACCAGCGTCAGGAGTTCGAGCCCCACATAGAGATTGAACAGATCGCCCGAGAGGAAGATCGCGTTCAGCGCCCCCCAGAGCAGCAGCGCCAGCGGCCAGAAGGTATAGGCGCCACGCCGCTCAATCGCGCCCGCTCCGAAGGGTTTGCCGGCCACAGCGAGGATGGCACCCATCACCAGCGCCGTCGTGGTGACGAAGCCGGCGGCAAGCCCGTCGGCGCGCAACTGAATCCCGAGCGGCGCCTCCCAGCCGCCGATGGCGAGGGTGAAGGCCCCTTCACCGGCAATGATGACGAGCAGGGTCACGATGCCGATACCCGTGGCGGCCATCGTGGCCAGCGCGATCCCGGCGCCGCGCCGGCCCATCACCATGGCGGCGAGGGCGCCGAAAAGCGGCGCGGCGAGGATCAGCGCGAGGGCCATCGCAGGCGCAAATGCGGAATCGGTCACGGCGCGTCCTCGCTGCCGTCTTCATCCGTCTCGTCCTCGGGCAGCGCCCCGCTCTGCGCGAGCCGCGCATGGGCGACGATCAGCGCGAGCGCCAGCGCGGTGGCTGCGAGCGCCACGACGATGCCGGTGATGATCATCGCCTGCGGCACCGGATCGGCCCCCGCCGCCGGATCGCGATAGGCGCTCGCGCCGAAGAGCAGGAAGATGCCCGAGCCGATCACGTTGAAGGCGAGCACCCGCCGGATCAGGCGGCGATGCGCCACGAAACCATAGAGCCCGAGCCCGATCAGGGCCGCGCCACACAGGCCGTAGAGCAGGGAAGCGGATGGCACGATCACGGCCCCTCCTCCCCTTGCGGCGGGCCGAAGATCAGCATGGCGAGCGTTGCCGCGATGGAGAGCGTCAGCACCGCCTCGACGGCGAGGATCAGCCAGCCGGCATGGGCGGGCGGGAAGACGAGGAAGGCACCCGCAAACACGCCAGCCACGGCGAGCGCCAGAAAGATCAGGGGGCCGATCACGAGCGCGGCGCGCAGGGCGCGATCCGCCACGCGCGGAGCCTGCATCAGCCCGGCCATGATGGTGACGATCCACACGGCTGCAAGCACCGTCCCGCCCTGGAAGGCGCCACCGGGTTGTTTGCTGCCGGCCCAGACGAGATAGATCCCGACCAGCAGCCCGATCGGCGGGAGGATGCGCCCGAACTGGGCCAGAACGCCGCCCGGTCGCGTCACATGCCGCATCCCGGCCCGCCCGCCCCAGGCTTCATCGCGCGCCAGCGTCCAGACACCCAGCAACGCCGCGAGCAGCACGATGCTCTCCAGAAGCGTGTCCCAGCCGCGGAAATTCAAAAGCACCGCCGTGACAGGGTTTTCCGCCCCCGCATCGGCGAGATTCTCCGTGACGCTTCGTTGCAGGCCCTGTGGTTCGGGCAGGGTGAGGAAGGCGTGCGCGACAAGGGCCGCCACGACGAGGCTCGCCAGTCCGGTGGCGATCGTCTTGCCCTCCAGGACGGGCGCGGGTTCCGGCGCATCGATGTTGCGCATGATCCGCGACAGCGCCGCGAGCAGCAGCACCCCGGTCAGCCCCGCTCCGATCGCGGCTTCGGCCAGCGCCACGTCGATGGCGCCCAGCCGCAACCAGGCGATGGCGATGAGGATGCCGTAGACGATGAAGAAAACGACCGCCATGAAGGCCGCGCGTCCGAAAACTGCCGCGCCGGCGACGGCGAGGATGAGCAGGCACAGGGTCAGATCGAAAAGCGAGGCGATCATGTCCGGCGCGTCTCCCCGTCACCGGTCGCATCCGGGGGCGATCGCGGCTCCTCCCCCAGATCCGCCGGTGCCGCGACGCGGGCGACGAGCTGCGCCGTCGCGCCGGCGGCGAGGATGGCGAGGGCCCAGATCAGCACCAGCTTGAACAGGTCGGCGCCCCCCGGCGCCTGCACGGTCAGGCCCAGCGCGATCAGGCCGAGGCCGAGATTGTCGGCCTTGGTCAGGGCGTGCAGGCGGCTATGGGTATCGGGGAAGCGGATCAGGCCGAGCGTCCCGGCTGCAAAGAAGATCAGCCCCGCCGCCGTCATCACGATGGTGAAGAGATCGCTCATCAAGGCGCCTCGTCAGCTTGTGCCGCGTCCGGTCGCGCATCATCCTCCGGATCGCCGCGCCCCGAACCGCGTACGCTCTTGACGAAGGCGATGGCCGCGAGCGCCGCGAGCAGGGCGAAGACGAGGGCGACATCAAGCATGGCCCATTCCTGCGTCGCGGCGGCGAGCAGCAGAATGGTCGCGACGCCGCCGCTGCCGACGAGTTGCGCCGCCATCATCCGGTCCGTCTGATCCGGCCCGCGCCAGACGCGCCACAGCGCGCCGCCGATGGTCAGGAGCATGCCGGTGGCGAGGAGGAGATACCAGCTGCTCACGGCGCCTCCCGCTGCTTCGCCTCGTCGCGCAGGACTCGTTCGAAGGCCGCCTCCTCGTGCGCGATCTGGCCGGCGATATCCTGCCGGATGTCGAGCATGTGAACGAGCAGCCGGTCACCCTTCGCGCCGGCGACGAGGGTGCCCGGCATCAGGCTGAATTCACCCCCGAGCGCCACCTTGCCGCCATCCGGCAGGCGCGTGCGCACGATCTTCCAGCCCGGCATGAGCGGCATGCGCGGATCGAAGACCCGCCGCGCCACATCGACACCGCCCAACAGCGAGCGCCAGAGGAAGCCTGGCAGCATTATCGCGAGCGGCCACAAGGCCAAACCGGCGCGCGGCGGCATCAGCGCGAGACTCAGCCCCGTCGCCGCCGCGACCGCGACGCCACCGATGGCGAGCCCGCCCGGATCGGCGCCCGTCAGGATCAGCCAGATCGCGGCGAGGAATCCCGCGCGTTTGGCGATGATCAGCCCCCGTTTCGGCGTCACGCGACCCCCTTCATCCCTGCCGCTCGCAATTGATCCGATTCGAAGCGTAGCCGATGCAAAACCCCGCGCAAGCCGGGAGGGTTCCCGATTGCGCGATTCGACAAGCCTTTCGCAACTCGTTCGTGCCACCATCGTGAAGACGAATCGGAGGAAATGCCATGGCTGAAAAGACTTCGGCGCAAGACGATTCCGGCGGTCCCGATCCCCAGAACGAGGCCCATATCGCCTCGCCCTCCTACCGCCTCGCTGCGCTGGACGAGGATTTCCTGCTCGGCGATTCCATGCGCGGCGTGCGCTTCATGCTGGAATACGCCAAGGCCGAGCAGCTCTTGCGGGAATGGGGGGTGCGTTCCACCATCGTGGTCTTCGGCAGTGCCCGTGTGCGGCCCGACGGGCCCGGTCGCCAGCCGTACTGGCATGCCCAGGCGCGCGAATTCGGCCGTATCGCCTCGCAGCGTGGCGGAGCCCTGCATACGGCGGCTCAAACGCGCGACAACGTCATCGCCACCGGTGGCGGACACGGCATCATGGGTGCGGCCAATCAGGGCGCGCACGAGGCCGGTGCGCCCTCGATCGGCTTCAACATCACCCTGCCGCGCGAGCAGGAGCCCAATCCCTGGGCCACGCCGGAACTGACCTTCCGCTTCCACTATTTCGCGATCCGCAAGATGCATCTGGCCATGCGGGCCAATGCGCTGGTGATCTTCCCCGGCGGATTCGGCACGCTCGACGAGTTGTTCGAGCTGCTCACCCTCGTGCAGACGGGCAAGGCGCCGCGCCTGCCGATCGTGCTCTTCGACGAGGCCTATTGGCGGGCCGTGGTCAATCTCGAGGTGCTGGCCGAGCACGGCATGATCGCGCCGACCGATCTCGACCTGTTCAGCTTCGCCGATGACGCGGAATCCGTCTGGTCCCGGCTCATCGATTCCGGCCTGAAGGCTCATACCGGCCCGCTCGAATCGCAGGAAAAGACCGGCGGGCTCACCTGAGACCCCGCCGCCCATCTTCGAAGGCGCAGTCCTTGGCCGCAGTCACGGCATCTCGGCGCAGCCGCGTCAGCCACCCAACCGCTTCTTGCGCTGTGCGAGCGTGCGCAGGCGCAGGGCATTGAGCTTGATGAAGCCCTCCGCATCGCGGTGGTCATAGGCGACGGCGCCTTCCTCGAAGGTCACCAGATCCTGATCGTAGAGCGAGAACGGGCTGGTGCGGCCGATGACGATGACGTTGCCCTTGTAGAGCTTGAGGCGGACCTCGCCGGTGACGAATTCCTGGCTCTTGTCGATCAGGCCCTGCAGCAATTCGCGCTCGGGGGAGAACCAGAAGCCGTTATAGATCAGCTCCGCATAGCGCGGCATCAGCTCATCCTTGAGATGCGCCGCGCCGCGATCGAGGGTGATCGATTCGATGGCGCGATGCGCCGTGATCAGGATGGTGCCGCCGGGCGTCTCGTACATGCCCCGGCTCTTCATGCCGACGAAGCGGTTCTCGACCAGATCGAGCCGCCCGATGCCGTTCTCGCGGCCGAGCTGGTTGAGGTGTTCGAGCATGCTGGCGGGGGAGAGCTTCTCGCCGTCGATGGAGACGGGATCGCCCTCCTCGAAGCCGATGGTGATCACCGTCGGCTCATCGGGCGCCTCTTCAGGGCCGATCGTGCGCGAATAGACGTAATCGGGCACCTCGTCGGCGGGGTCTTCCAGCACCTTGCCCTCGGAGGAGGTGTGCAGGAGATTGGCATCGACCGAGAAGGGCGCCTCGCCGCGCTTGTCCTTCGCGATCGGAATCTGGTGCTGCTCGGCGAATTCGATCAGCTTCGTGCGCGACAGAAGGTCCCATTCGCGCCAGGGCGCGATCACCGTGACATCGGGCTTGAGCGCGTAATAGGCGAGCTCGAAGCGCACCTGGTCGTTGCCCTTGCCGGTGGCGCCGTGGGCCACCGCATCGGCGCCGACCTTCTCGGCGATCTCGATCTGCTTCTTCGAGATCAGCGGGCGGGCGATGGAGGTGCCGAGCAGATAGACGCCCTCGTATTCCGCATTGGCGCGAAACATCGGGAAGACGTAATCACGCACGAATTCCTCGCGCAGATCCTCGATGAAGATGTTCTCTTCCTTGATGCCGAGCAGCAGCGCCTTCTGGCGCGCGGGCTCGAGCTCCTCGCCCTGGCCGAGATCGGCGGTGAAGGTCACCACCTCGCAGCCATAGGTCGTCTGCAGCCATTTCAGGATGATCGAGGTGTCGAGGCCGCCGGAATAGGCCAGCACCACTTTCTTCACGCGCTTGTCGGTCATGGACGGTCTCGAACTTGTTTTCGCCGAATTACATCGGGAGGGGTGATGGCTGTGTTTATAAGCACAAGCGGCCCGGACGCAACCGCGAAGGACGCAACCCGCTTGCGGGTTTCGCCGTTAGCCTTCACCCTGTGCAGATCGATTCGAAGGATGCCCTCATGGCGCGCGCTCCGGTCATCGAATTCTGGTACGAATTCGCCTCGACCTATTCCTACCTCTCTGCCATGCGCATCGAGGAGGCGGCACGCGAGGCCGGCGTCGTCGTGCGCTGGCGCCCGTTTCTGCTGGGGCCGATCTTTTCAACGCAGGGCTGGAACACCTCGCCGTTCAATCTCTACCCCGCCAAGGGACGCTACATGTGGCGCGACATGGCGCGCGAGGCGGCCCGGATCGGCCTGCCGTTGGTCAGGCCCGCCCCCTTTCCCCAGAACAGCCTGACGGCGACACGGGTGGCGCTCCTCGGCGCGGACGAGCCGTGGGGGCCGCAATTCACCCGGGCCGTCTATCGCACCGAATTCGGCGAAGGCCGCTCCATCGAGGAGCCCTCCGCCGTGCGCGCCATTCTGGAGACCTGCGGCCTCGATCCGGATGTGATCATGAAGGCGGCCACCGGTGACGCCAACAAGACCCGTCTGCGCGCGCTGACGGAAGAGGCCCGCTCGCGCCATATCTTCGGCGCGCCGACCTTCTTCAGCGAGGATGGCGAGATGTTCTGGGGCAATGATCGCCTGGAAGCGGCTTTGGCCTGGGCGACGGGGGAACGACCGGGCGATTTGCGGTAGTCGCTTGACCTGCGATTGTATTTTTGGGGTTTTCTCGGTTCATCTGTCGGATCTGCGACGTTTTAACCTGAAATTCACGGCCTTGCCCCAGCGTGAAGCTTCCCTGAAAAGGGCGTTTCGCGGAGTTTCCCTTGGCTCGAACCCGAACCGGCAAGCGAATGACCTGGCGCAGCCGCCCGCTGCAGCCGACGACGTTGCCCGTCATCATCGCGCTCATGGTCATCGTGGCGGCCTGGATCTTCGCCGAGCATCAGGCCCGCACCCTCGCCCAACAGAGCATGCGCGCACAGGTGCTCGACAAGGTCAGCGTCGTGCGCGCCAAGCTCGAAGGCGGCATCAACGCCAATGTCCAGCTGGTACGCGGCCTCGTCACCGTGATCGAGAGCGAGCCCGATCTCGATCAGGCGCGTTTCGAAAGCCTGGCATCGAGTCTGATCCGGGGCGACAACGAGCTGCGCAACATCGCTCTCGCGCCCGATCTCGTCGTCAACATGGTCTATCCGCTCATCGGCAACCGCGCCGCTCTGGGCCTTGATTACAGCAAACCCGGTCCGCAGAGGGAAGCCGCCCTGCGTGCGAGGGATACGGGCCGTCTGATCCTTGCCGGACCGGTCGATCTGGTTCAGGGCGGTCGGGGCTTCATCGGCCGCTTCCCGATCTTCATACCCGATGAAGAGGCCGATCCGCGTTTCTGGGGCATTGCTGCGGCGGTCATTGATGCCGACAAGCTCTATTGGCAGAGCGGAATGTGGACGAGCGATCTCGACATTGCTCTCATGGGGCGTGACGGCAGCGGTGCACGTGGCGACGTGTTCTTCGGAGACGCGGATGTCGTTGAGCGCGACCCCGTCTTCGTCGACGTGATTCTGCCGACGGGAACCTGGCGTCTCGCGGCCACTCCGCCCGGCGGCTGGCGGCACGACATGGCCAATATCTGGGCGCTGCGTCTTCTGATCGTGATCGCGGGCGCCATCATCATCCTGCCGATCTGGTTCGCCGGACGCCTGATGGGCGAGCGGCAGGCCCATATGCAGACGCTGGCGCATCGCGAGGAGGAGATGCGGCTGCTTTCGCAGCGTCTCGAACTGGCGCTCACCACTTCCGAAATCGGCATCTGGGAGCTCGATCTGCACACCGGCGAGCTGATCTGGGATGCGCGCATGCACGAGCTCTACGATGTCGTGCCGGGCGCAGCGCGCCATGTCGATATCTGGCGCGAGCGCCTGCATCCCGATGATCTGGCGCGGGCCGAAGAGGAATTGCGCGAATGCATCGAGGAAACGGGACGCTACGAGACCGAATTCCGCATCATCACGCGAAGCGGTGAGGTCCGCTGGATCCGCGCCATCGCGACGATGCAGACCGATGCCGACGGGCTGCGCAGGCTGGTGGGCGTCAACTGGAACGTCTCGCGCGACCATGCGCTGACCGAGGACATCACCCGTGCCAAGGAACTCGCCGGAGCGCGCTCTCGTGCTCTTGAACAGGCCAAGGGGCGCATCGAATACAATGCCCTGCATGACTCGCTGACGGGTCTGCCCAATCGCCGCTATCTCGACCGGGTCCTGCTCGGCAAGGCCGGGCCGGGGGTCGCGCAGATCATCGATGCCGGGGAGGCGGGCGCCGAGAATGACGGCGAAACCCGGCTGGCCCTGCTCCATGTCGATCTCGACCGGTTCAAGCAGATCAACGACACGCTCGGCCATGCAGCCGGTGATGCCATGCTGGTCCATGCGGCAGAGGTGCTGCGTTCCCGGACGGATGCGGACATGTTCGTGGCCCGCGTCGGCGGCGACGAATTCGTCGTCTTTTGCACCAATCGCGACGAGGCTGCCCTGTCGGCGCTCGCCGGGCGGATCGTCGAGGCCATGCGTCGCCCGGTCGTCTTCGAGGGGCATGAATGTCGCTTCGGCGTCAGTATCGGCATCGCACACGGGGCGCGCTGTGTCAGCGGCGACGAATCCATCGGCAAGCGGCTGCTCGTCAATGCCGATATCGCGCTCTACCGGGCCAAGAAGCGCGGGCGTGATCGCTATGAATTCTTCACGCAGGCACTGCAGGCGGAAATCGTCGAGACCAAGAAACTCGCCGACGACATCCTGCGCGGTATGGAAAATCACGAATTCGAGGCGTTCTATCAGCCGCAATTCGATGCGCGCAGCCGCGATATCGTTGGCGTCGAGGCGCTGGTGCGCTGGCGCCATCCCACGCTCGGCCTGCTGGCGCCGGATCGCTTCATGCGGGTGGCCGAGGAGCTCAACGTCGTCACCGCGATCGATCGCCTCGTGCTCGAACAGGGGCTGCGTGATCATGCCGCCTGGCGTGAGGCGGGTCTCGTCATTCCCAAACTCTCGGTCAATGTCTCGGCCCGGCGGCTGCATGACGAGGAGCTGATCGCGCAGCTCGGCGGAATGGATATCGCGCCGGGCGTGGTCGCCTTCGAACTGGTCGAATCGATCTTTCTCGATGAGGAGGACGAGGTGGCGATGGCCAATATCGAAGCCATCAAGAGACTGGGCATTGATATCGAGATCGATGATTTCGGCACCGGCTACGCCTCCATCGTCAGCCTGATGAAGCTGCAGCCGGCGCGTCTCAAGATCGACCGGCAATTCATCGCGCCGATCCTCGATTCGACCCGACAGCGCAAGCTGGTACGCTCCATCGTCGATATCGGCGCCTCGCTCGGCATCGGGATCGTCGCCGAGGGTGTCGAGACGATGGATCACGCCAAGGCCCTGCAGCGTATGGGATGCGACGTGCTGCAAGGCTATGCCTTCGCCCGCCCGATGACGGCGGAGACGCTGGCAGGATTTGCGCGCGGCCAGCAATGGCGTGTCGCACCTGCAGCCCGCTCGGGCGAGCATCCGAAGGACGTCATCGCCCGGGTGCAGCGCGCCGCCGGCGCCTGAGCGCCGTCATTCGCCGCCGTAGAGCCAGCGTGCATCCGCGAGGAACGCCGCGCGCGAATCATCGCGATTGTAGAACATGTGACCGCCCGGATACTGCGCCTCGCGCAGCCGCTCGCCCGGCCCGAACGGGCGCAGCTGGCGCAGCACCAGATGCGTCTCGAAATAGGGCGTGACGAGATCGGTCAGCCCGTGCACCACCAGTACGTCGAAGGCCGGATCGAGCGCCATGGAACGCGCCAGCGCCGTGAGCGCCTCGGGCTGGCGCCGCCCGGAGCCGAAATCCCAGGCCCGGTTCACGCCATTGTTCAGCAGGATGTAACGCCGTTGCGGCAGCCAGTCGAGACGCTCGGCATAAAGGTCGAGCATGGCGCGGGTCAGCGGCGCCGTCATGGCGTCGAGCACCGGCTCGCCGGCGCGCGAGAATGCGGCCCGCGGAAACGGATCGTCGCTCGTCACGCCGGTATCGTAAATGCTGGCGATGCGCTGGTCCTCACGGGCGAATTCACGGGCGAAGACCTGCATGTCGAGACGCCCGCCATGGCGGGCCACGAAATCCGGATCGAGCCCGGTGAATTCACGCACATTGTCGACGATCCGCGCCAGCGCCGCATCGTCGCCGGGGCCGCGCAGCAGATCGGCGAGGAATTCGCCTGCGGCGTAATCTTGCGCCTCACGCAAGCGCGCCATGTCGATCCCGCCTTTGCGTTCCATCGCGGCGGCGGCGAGGGAAGGCAGCAGCGCGACATGCGGCAAGGGTGCGTGGGCGGGCTGCTCGCGCCAGCCGAAATCGAGCACGGGGGAGACGAGCGTCATGCCCGAGAGCGCGATGCCCGTCTCGCTCTGCAGCCTGTCGGCCAGAAGTGGCCCGCGAAAGCCACCATAGCTCTCACCGATGAAATAGACCGGCGATGCGGTGCGCCCGCGCTCGCGCAGCCAGTCGGCGACGAAATCGGCGAGCGCCTCGATATCACCATCGACGGAGAGGAACTCTTCGCGTGAACCGCGATCATTCTCCGCGAGCCGGCTGAACCCGGTCCCGACCGGATCGACGAAGACAAGATCGGTAAAGGCGAGCCAGGTCTCGGCATTGTCGACAAGGCTAATATCCTGCGACGGGCTGATGGTGTCGGTGCCCATCGGCAGACGCCAGGGTCCGAGCACCCCGATATGCAGATAGGCCGAAGCCGCGCCCGGCCCGCCATTGACGGCGAAGGTCACCGGGCGGTTGCGATCGGGCTCGCCTTCGTCATCGGTGCGCATATAGGCGACATAGGCGATGTCGGCGCGCGCTTCCCCGCGATCCGTGCGCAGCGTCAGCGCGCCGGCCCGGGCCTCGAAATGCAGCGGGCCCTCATCGGTCTCGATGCTGTGGCGCGTGACGGACGCCGCCGGCAGGCCCGCCGCCTGGGAAATCTGCTGCGCCGGCCCATTGGCGGCGCCGTTCGTATCGCCGTTATCCTGGGCGGCGAGCGGCATCGCGAGCATGAGCGCAGCGCAGAGCACGAGGATGCGGCTGAGGTGGCCTGGCAGCACCGGCCCGCCCCGGCATCGTGAGCGATCAGGCTGGGGCATGGCGGTGTCGGCGGTGGCGGCAGGCATGTGCGATCCTTCTCTGGTCGTTTCCCGGACCATGCAGGTTTGCGTCGTGGTTGCGGCAGATGGAGCAGCATGGTTGCAGCGACAATGTGGCGGGATCAATCAGCGCAGCCGAGCGCAGGCGCTCACCGCCGTGACCGGGTGGATGCCGCAAAAGCGCTATCGCAGCGCGCTGATGCGTTCTAGCATCCGCCTCGTGAAGCAGGGAACGGCCCGGCATGCGAATCTCCGATGCGAAAACGCCTATCGCTGCGTCAGGCGACAGCACTGTCGCGGCGCCGGCAAGTGCCCTGCGCGCTGCGGTACTGACGCTGATCGCCTGTGCCTTCTTCGCCGCCGCCAACGCCTTCGCGAAAGGGGCCCAGGTCGATGATGCCATGCCGCCGCAGCAGGTGACGTTCTTTCGCTTCCTCTTCGGCTTCCTCACCCTGCTGCCCTGGATCCTGCTGGCGCGCGGTCCGGTCTTTCGCACCGCCGTGCCGCATATCCATGCGATTCGGGTGATCTTCGGCATGAGCGGTGTCATCTGCATGTTCGCCGCGCTTGCCCATCTGCCGCTCGCGGACGTCACGGCGATTGCCTGGGCCAATCCGCTGGTGGCGATGCTGCTTGCGGCCCTTTTTCTGGGTGATCGCATATCAGGGAGGCGTTGGCTTTTTGCGGCGATCGGCTTTTCCGGCGTGCTCGTGATGATGCGCCCGAGCGGGGCCGCCTTCGGCTGGGAGGGGCTGTTCGCGCTCGGCGCGGCCCTGTTCATCGGCGCCGAAGTCGCGGCGATCCGCGCGCTTGCCGGTCGCGATGGCGCGCTGACCGTGCTCGCCATCGCCAATGCCGGGGGCAGTCTCGCGACCTTGCTGATCGCAGCCCCGGTGATGATTCTGCCCGATGGCTGGCAGCTCTTCGCCATGGCGATGACGGGGATGCTGATGGTGATCGGCCAGTTGCTGTTCATGGCCGCGATCCGCGTGCGCGAAACGAGTTTCGTGGCGCCGTTCTATTATGCGACGCTGCTCTTCGCGTTCCTCTACGGCATGGTTTTCTTCGGCGAGATCCCCGATCTCTGGGTCTTTCTCGGCGCTGGCGCGATCGTCTTCAGCGGCATCGCCATTACCTTGCAGGGCGCGCGTGAGGAGCGCTTGCGGCGTGTGACATGATCGCGAACGGAGTGCAGCGCGCCCGTTGGCGATGCGTTTTGCGTCAAACTGGTCTACATTCCCGGCAACCGTTTCCAACCGAGTTGATCCTTGCTGCCGCCATCCCCGATCCGCCCCGCCATCGACGCGCTCCAGCATTTCGGCCGGGCCGCGCGCAATACCTATGACCCCGTCCTGCGCATCGGCGTGACGGGGCTCGCGCGTTCGGGCAAGACGGTCTTCACCACCGCGCTCGTGCATCACCTGATCACGCCGGGCGATCTGCCGGCCCTGCGGGTGAGCGGGGAGGGGCGGCTGCGGCGCGCGCGGCTGGTGCCGCAGCCCGACGACGCGGTGGCGCGTTTCGCCTATGAGGACCATCTGGCCCGGCTCACACAGGCCCGGCAATGGCCGCAATCCACATCGCGCATCAGCCAGTTGCGGCTGGCCATCGATTACGAACGGGGCGCGGGACGCTGGGTGAGCGGGTCTGCGCGCCTCGCCCTCGACATCGTCGACTATCCGGGCGAATGGCTGCTCGACCTCACCCTGATGGATGAAAGCTTCGCGGATTGGTCGCGTGAGGTGGTGGCACAGGCGCGCCAGCCCGAACGCGCTGCGATCGCCGGCGACTTCCTCGCACAGATTGACGTGCTCGATCCCGCAGCGCCGGCGGACGAGCAGCGAATCGCCCGGCTTTCCGATGTCTTCAAGGCTTATCTGCAGGCCCTGCGACAGGGGCCGGAAGCGATCGCGACGACGCCGCCCGGGCGCTTCCTGATGCCGGGCGATCTGGCGGGATCGCCGGCTCTGACCTTTGCGCCGCTGATCCTCGATGCAGGCACGGCGCTCGTGCGCGGCAGCATCGCTGAATTGATGCAACGACGCTTCGAGGCCTATAAGCGCCATGTGGTCGAACCGTTCTTCCGCGATCATTTCCGCAATCTCGACCGGCAGATCGTGCTGGTCGACGTACTCAGCGCCCTCGATGGCGGTGCCCGGGCGCTCGCGGAGCTGGAGCACGCCCTCGACCGGGTCCTGCTCGCCATGCGCGCGGGGCGCAACAGCTGGCTGACGCGGCTCTTCGCGCCACGCACGGAGCGCATTCTCTTCGCCGCGACCAAGGCCGACCATCTGCATCAGACGCAGCACCGCCGGCTGGAGGCGATCCTGCGCCATCTCGTGGAGCGCGCGATCCGGCGGATGCGTGCGGCGGGCGGCGAAGTCGGCGCCATCGCGATCGCCGCGCTTCGCGCCACGCACGAGACGACGGTGCGCGACGGCGCGGATATTGTGCGCGCCGTCGCCGGGACGCCCGAGGCAGGCGAGCGCATCGCCGACACGCTGTTCGACGGTACAGCCGAGGCGGCGGTTTTTCCCGGTGACCTGCCCGAGGATCCCACGCGCGTCTTTGCCGACGAAAAACATGGCGGGATCGCCCCAGGCAGCCTGCGTTTCCCGCGTTTTCGCCCGCCCGCCGCGCCGGGCCATCTGCCCGGGCGCAAACCGCGCCTGCCGCATATCCGCCTCGATCGCGCGCTGGAATTCCTGATCGGAGATCATCTGCGATGAGCGGGCAATCACCCAAAGGGCCGAAAGCACCCCAAGGACCGCAGGCAACAAAGGGCCCGAAGGCCTGGCGCTTCGATGATCCGAAGGTCGCGATCGACGAGGGTGAGGCGTCGGCGGATACGGGTTCCAAGCCCGGTCGCGACGGACGAGGCGGCGTGCAGATCACCCGCGAGCCCGACACGATTGACGATAGGGTCGAGGCGCGCGAACCCGAGGCCGCTCCGCGACGGCACATAGCCTGGGGCAGCCTCCTCAGCGGCAGTCTGCTCGCGCTGGTCATGCTGGGGGTGGGGATCGGGGTCGAGGGGCTGATCCGCGCATTGTTCGCCCGCACGCCCTGGCTCGGCTGGATGGCGGCTGGGATCGCCGCGCTCGCCGGTCTCGCGCTCGCGGCGATCTGCCTGCGTGAGGTGATCGGCGTGCTGCGCGCGCGCCGGATCGCGCATCTGCGCAGCGAAGCCGCGCGCGTGCTCGCGGAGGATGATGCTGCGGGCGCGCGGGTACTCGCTGATGCCCTCGTCGCCTTTCATGCGAAGCGCCCGTCGACGGCGCGGGGGCGCGAGGAGGTGGCGCGGCTATCCGATACGATACTCGAAGCGCAGGACCGGCTCGTCATCACCGAGCGCGCCCTGCTCACCGAGGCGGACCGGGCGGCACGGCAGGCCGTCGCGCAGGCCGCGCGCCGGGTGTCGGTGGTGACGGCGGTAAGCCCGCGTGCGCTGATCGACATCGCTTTCGTGGTCTATGCGGCGATCCGCCTGCTGCGCCGGATTGCCGGGATCTATGGCGGACGTCCGGGGTTCCTTGGAGGCCTGCATCTGGCGCGCGCCGCGATCGACCATCTCGCGGTGACGGGCGGCGTCGCCATGGGTGACGACATGGTCCAGCAGATCGTCGGGCATGGTCTGGCTGCGCGGCTCTCGACCCGGCTCGGGGAGGGGGTGGTCAACGGGGCGATGACTGCGCGTTTCGGCCTCGCCGCCATTGCCGTATGCCGCCCCATGCCCTTCATCGGCGCCCGTCCGCCGCGCTTTTCCGATGTTGCCGGTGATCTGGTCGGTCGCGGCGGTGGAGCGCGGGAGTCCGCCGGGGAGAACGGCCCGGAAGATGCTGCGCCGCAGCCGCGCGACTGAGCCGTGGCGTTCATACTCGATTAACCGGCCCGGCAGAATTTGCCGCCCGTTGCGCCCCGGCCCGGCGATTCCTGCCGGGTAGAGCAGGTCTGTCGTCAATCCATGCAAGGATTTCGCAAGCTTTCCAAGCTGGCATGAAGGTTGCCGGAAGAAATCCGGTTCAGCCCGATCCGACAGCCGAAGACGGACCGGGCGAGCCCCCAGGAGGTATGGGCCATGTCGTTGATGTCGGCACTCAGTACGGCTGTGTCCGGTTTGCGCACCACGCAGACCGGCATGAATCTCGTTGCGCAGAACGTCGCCAATGTCGATTCCGCCGGCTATACCCGCAAGACGATCCAGCCGGTGCAGACCCTGAACGGGCCGCGCGGCGCCGGTGTTCAGGCCGGACCGGTCCAGCGCGTGATGGACGATCTGCTCAGCAAGCAATTGCGCACGGAGACATCCGGCGCCGGCTATGCCAAGACCCGCGCGGAATTCGCCTCGGCGCTCGATGGTCTGTTCGGTACGCCGGGCGAGGCGTCCTCCCTCGATCACGCGGTCAACACCTTCAACGAAAAGCTCGGCGCGCTGGCCGATGATCCGTCGAGCTTTGCCCTGCGCGCGGGTGTTCTCAGCGCCGGTGAGACGCTCGCGGGTCGCATGGCGAGCGTGGCGACCGGCGTGCAGGGGCTGCGCAGCCAGGCCGAAGGGCGCATCGATACTGCCGTGACCCGCGCCAATGAACTCCTGAAGGGTATCGCCGACACCAACAGTCAGATCACGGCCGAGAGTTTTCGTGGCGGATCGGCGGAGCTGGAAGACGAGCGCGACCGGATGATCAACGAACTCTCCGGCCTCATGGGTATCGAGGTCCAGAAAGGCGACAACGGCGCCGTCATCATCCGCACACCCAGCGGGCAGACGCTGTTCGACGGTGTCGATCCCACGACGCTGAGCTTCGACCGCCGCCCGGCGCTTGATCCGAGCATGTCTTATGATCCGGTGAATTCCGATGTCGGCGTGATCAGGGCGGAAACCGGCTCGGGAGCGCGCTTCGATCTGATTGCCGGTGGGGCCTTCCAGTCCGGGGAGATCGCTGCGGCGCTCGAAATGCGTGACGAGATCCTCCCGCAGGCCCAGCGCCAGCTCGACGAGATGGCCGCCGGCTTCGCCCGTGCCTTCAGCGATCGCCCGGCGGAGATCACCGGCAACACGATCGCTTTCGGCGCGGATTTCTCGGATGAGGCGGTGACCGTCGAACTGATGAATGACGGCGCCTTCAACCGTCTGTCCATCCCCAACCCGGCCGGCGCCGCCGATCTCGAAGCCGAATTCGCCGCCGCCGGCTTTACCGGTGTCACGGTCAACGATCTGGGCGGCGGCGATTGGGAGATCAACGGCCTGCCCGCCGGCGCCAATCTGCTCGGCGCGCGCTATACGGTCGAGGATACGCAGCGCGCCGCCGGCGACGGCGTGCCCGAACTGCCCTTCTTCGTTGATCGCGGCAATGCCGGCAATGCCTTCACCGGCGTGAATGATCAGCTGGAGGGTTTTGCCCAGCGTATGGGTGTCAACGGCGCCATCAAGGCCGATCCCGCGCAGCTGATCCGCATGGAGCCGGGAACACCGTCGGGGGATCAGACGCGTATTCAGACCATTCGTGACAATCTCGAGGGTCAGCGACAGTCATTCGCGCCGCAAGCCGGAATCGGCGGCATGGCAACGCCCTATAGCTCGAACGTGATGGATTTCTCGCGCAGGGTGGTCGAGACGCAGGGCGCCAATGCGCAGACGGCGCAACGCCTCAATGAAGGCCAGAACGTCGCGCTCGCCGCGATCGAGAGCCGATTCGGGGATGTTTCCGGGGTGAATATCGACGAGGAAATGTCGCAGCTCGTGCAATTGCAGACCGCCTACGGCGCCAATGCCCGTGTCCTCACCGCCGTGCGCGAGATGATGGACACGTTGATGCGCATGTGAGGAGTGACCGATCATGGCCATGACACCTTTCGCCCCCGGCGCCGTCGACAGCCGCCGCAATGCCGACATGTTCGTGCAGATGCGCAAGCAGGGCGCCGATCTGGAGCGCCAGCTTACGACCGGTCGCCGTGCCGACAGTTATGGCGAGCTCGGCATCAAGCGTGGTCAGGCGCTGGATCTGCGCGGCCGTGTTTCCGGGCTGGAATCCTGGCAGCAGGGCATCAACAGCGCCGATACGCGCCTGAAGATGATGCTCAAGAGTATCGAAGGGCTCGACAAGATCGCCAATGATACGAAAGCGATTTCCGCATTGCCCGCGTCCAGGGTCATCCCCGGCGCCAATCCCCAGGAGCAGATGCTGGCCCAGGCCAATCTCCAGGGCGCGATCGATTTTCTCAACGCGGAATTCGGTGGCCGCTCGCTCTTTGCCGGGCGGGCGCATGACGAGAAGCCGGTGGCGAATTACAATGCGATCATGGAGGGGGTGACTGCCAGGATCGCCACCCGCGCGGCGGCTGACGACGTTGCCGGGACGGGGCATCTCGCCGTGAGCCGTACGGGGGCGACGGTCGAGATCGCTGATACGGATCCTGCCGGTTTCACGATTGCCGGCGCCTCCTCGAGCGGCGGATCGATCACCCCCGCCGACGGTCCGCCGGCAAGCTTCACCGTGACCCAGTCGCCGGCCGTCGGGGAGCGGATCAACCTGACCCTCGACCTGCCTGATGGCACCAGCCGGGAAGTCTCGCTGATCGCCGAAACCACGGCGGGGCCGGGGCAGTTCGTCACTGGCGGCTCGCTCGCGCAGGTTGCCGAGAATATCGAGACCGCCATGCAGGATGCGCTCGAAAGCGAGGCCTCGACCGCGCTGACGGCGGCTTCCGCACTCCTTGCCTCGCAGGAATATTTCGACGATCCCGATAACTGGTACAACGGCTCGGACCCGGCGGATCCCGATCAGGCGCGCAGCACCGCGACCTTGCGCATCGACGAGACCCAGACGGTGGGGATCGGGGCGCAGGCCAATGAAGACGGTTTCCGGGAATTGCTCTCGCAACTCGCGGCGCTCTCCGCCACCGATTTCAGCGATGGCAGCACGCCGCGGCTCGAAGCGATGATGAGCCGCGTGCGCGACAATCTCACGCCGCAGGGCGGTGAACAGAGCATTGCCCAGATCGGCATGGAACTCGGCGTCGCCGCCAGCACGATGTCGGAGGCCGCGGAGCGTCACAAGGCGACGCAGGTGATGGTTCAAAACGAGCTCGGCGAGATCGAGGATACCAATACGGAAGAAACTGTGACCAAGCTGATGACGCTGCAGACGCGCCTGCAGGCGAGCTACCAGACGACCTCGCTGCTTTCACAGCTCTCGCTGGTGAACTTCCTGTAAGGCGCGAAGCGGCTCGCGCAGAAAGCCATCGCATGGGTTGAGCCGGTCAGCCGGCCTGTAAGCCGGGTTCTGTATGGCCCGCCGACCCGCAGGTCCGCGAACGTGGCGGCCATTCATCTGGGACGATCGTCGCCGACCGCCTCCTGCAACCAACCCGGACGACGAGCCGGAAAGTGCTCCGCGACACGCCGGGCGCGCCGCTTGTCGTCCCTATTCGGTTTTGCTCCCGGTGGGGTTTGCCGTGCCGTCCGCGTTACCGCGTCCGCGGTGCGCTCTTACCGCACCCTTTCACCCTTGCCATCGCGCGCGATGGCGGTCTGCTTTCTGTGGCACTTTCCCTGGGGTCGCCCCCGCCGGACGTTATCCGGCACCGTCTTTCCATGGAGCCCGGACTTTCCTCCCCCGCGAACGGGAGCGGCCGCCCGGCCGACTGACCGGGTTGCGATGTGGGGCCGGGGGTGAGCATGCGTCAAGCGAAAATGCGAAGCTGGCGCGAAATCGGATGCATCCGTCGCAAGGCATCCCGATGCATGCGCCGCCCCCGTTCGCGAATCGGGGCTTCCATTGACCGGCTTCGCGTGGCAAGCTCGATAAGTGGAGTGCGTGCGGGAACTTAACTGAGATCACCGGGTTTCATCCTGTGCTTGCTCGCGCTACAAATGACGCAGCCCTCTGGAGGCTGTGAACTCTCGAACGGTCAGGGATGGAGTCATGAAAAAGATTTTTGCATTAGCAGCGGCTGTTGGGCTCGCGCTTTCGGTCGCGGCCTGTAACACCCCCGGTGAACGGGCGGCGGGTGGTGCCCTGATCGGCGGTGCCGGCGGCGCGGCGGTCGGCGCAGCAGCTGGCGGCGGTCGCGGCGCCCTGATCGGCGGTGCGATCGGTGCGGCCAGCGGCGCCGTGGTCGGTGCGGCGACGGCGCCGACCAATGACGGTTGCCCGGACGGGTACTACCTCGCTCGTGACGGTCTTTGCTATCCGCGCTGATGCGCGTCATCCGATGCGGCTCGATCAGACCCCCGCTTCTTATGAAGCGGGGGTTTTCGTTAATGCGCCGGCAGTTGCAGGCTGTGGGGCCGGGTGGCGCTCACACGTTCAGGAAGCGATCCTTGACGCTGTCATCGGCGGCGAGCTGCGCGCTCGTCCCGCTCCAGGCGACGCGCCCTTTCTCGACGACGACATGCCGGTCGGCGAATTTCAACAGGGCATCGACGTTCTTGTCGATGACGAGAATCGCCTGATGCTCGGCCTTGAGCCGCGTCAGCACCGCCCAGATCTCGGTCCGGATCAGCGGCGCGAGCCCCTCCGTCGCCTCGTCGAGCACGAGGAGCCTGGGATTGGTCATCAGCGCACGCCCGATGGCGAGCATCTGCTGCTCGCCGCCCGAGAGCTGCGAACCGAGATTGCGGCGGCGTTCGGCCAGGCGCGGGAAGAGCTCGTAGACTGCGCCGAGCGTCCAGCGCGGCTTGCCGAAACGTGCAGCGGCCGTGGCGATCAGATTTTCCTCCACCGTAAGCGTGGGGAAGATCTGGCGCCCCTCCGGCACCAGCCCGATGCCGCATTGCGCCACCTTGTAGGAGGGCAATCCTTGGATTGGCCTGCCCTCGAAACGGATCGTCCCGCCCTGGGGCCGCACCATGCCCAGGATGGTGTTGACCGTCGTGGTCTTGCCCATGCCGTTGCGCCCCAGCAGGGTGACGACTTCGCCTGCACCGATCGAAAAGCCGATATCGAAAAGGACCTGCGCCGGACCGTAGGAGGCCTGGAGGCCGGAGACTTCGAGCATCGGAGAGCTTTTGAGCATCACGCCTCCTCCCCGAGATAGGCCTTGCGCACTTCCGGATCGGCGCGCACCTGATCCGGCGGCCCCGATGCGATGATGCGGCCATAGACCAGCACGCTCACCCGGTCGGCCAGCGCGAACACCGCTTCCATGTCATGCTCGATCAACAGGATCGTGTAATGCCCTTTCAGGCTCTCAAGCGTCGCCACGACACGCTCGGATTCCTCGCGCCCCGTCCCGGCCAGCGGCTCGTCGAGGAGCAGCATCTTCGGCTGCGTGGCGAGCGCGATGGCGAGTTCGAGCTGGCGCTTCTCGCCATGCGAGAGTTCGCCGGCGACAATATCGGCGCGCGCCGTCAGATCGACGATTGCCAGGGCTTCCATGGCGGGTCTGGTGAGTGGGTCCTCGCGCGCGGGATCGCCGAAAAAGCTGAAACTCGTGCCCGTTCGTGCCTGCACGGCCATGGCGACGTTCTCAAGCGCGGTGAAGCCGGGCAGGATCGAGGTGATCTGAAACGAGCGCGCCAGCCCGCGCGCCACGCGCTGATGCATCGCCAGGGCGGTGACGTCCTCTCCATCGAAGAGAATCCGCCCGTCATCAGCCGCAGCGATGCCGCTGATCTGGTGGATCAGCGTGGTCTTGCCGGCACCGTTGGGGCCGATGATCGCGTGCAATTCGCCGCGCGCGACGTCGAGCGAGACATCGTCAGTGACCTTCAGCGCGCCGTAGGATTTGCGCAGGTTGCGCAATTGCAGGACCGGGCTCATTTCAGCCCCCATCTGCGCAGGAAGCCCATGATGCCGCCGCGCGCAAACAGCGCCACGAGCACGAGGAAGGGCCCGAAGATCAGCTTCCAGTCCTGGGTGATGCGCGAGAGCATCTCCTCGAGGATGAGGAAGGCGGCGGCGCCGATAATGGCGCCGTGCAGCGTGCCCATGCCACCGAGCACGACCATCACGATCAATTCGCCCGAGCGCTGCCATGTCATGAAAGCGGGGGCGATGAACTCGGTCTGATGCGCGAGCAGGAAGCCCGAAAGGCCGCAGATCGTGCCGGCAATGACATAGGCGGCGAGCTGGAAGCGATAGGGGTTGAACCCGATTGCCGCCATGCGCACCGGATTCTCCTTCGCCCCGCGCAAGACCCGTCCGAAGCGCGAGCGCACGATGGCACGCAGGAACAGATAGACGCCGAGCATGCAGGCAAAGATCAGATAATACAGGACATGCCGGTGCGCGAGCCAGTCCTGGCCGAAGATCTGCGGGGTGGTCCGCAAGGTCATCCCGTCATCGCCGCCATAGGCGGCCAGCGAGACGAAGAAGAAGAACGCCATCTGGCCGAAAGCCAGCGTGATCATGATGAAATACACGCCCTTCGTACGCAGCGACAACGCGCCCGTCACCAGTGCGAAAACGGCCGAGCCGCCGAGCGCGGTAGCGAGCTGGATGAAGAAGTCATCCACCGTATGCTGCATCAGGATGCCCGCACCATAGGCGCCGATTCCGATGAAGGCAGCATGGCCGAAGGAGACCATGGCGCCATAGCCGAGAATCAGATCGAGCGACATCGCGGCAATGGCGAAGATCATCACCCGCATCACCAGCGACAGGATATAGCCTTCGGCTCCGAACTGGGCAAAGGCGGGCAGGATGGCGAACAAGCTGAAGAGCAGGAACGGCACCACCATATGCGCCGCGCGAAAACGCGTGACGGGAGGCGTTGCCGGCGCGGCGGGTGCGGTCTCGCTGGCCGGTTTTACGGGGGCGGTCTCTTGCATGGGGCGCCTCACCGCTTGACCGGGAACAGCCCCGAGGGGCGGAAGATCAGGACCAGCGCCATCAGGATGTAGATCAGCATCGGCGCGATCGCCCGCCCGGTCTGACTGGCGGCGCTGGGATCCATCACGAGGCGCAGGATATCGCCGGCGAAACCCCGCCCGAGCGTATCGACGAGGCCGATCAGAAGCGCCGCGATGAAGGCGCCGCGGATCGAGCCGATGCCGCCGATCACGATCACCACGAAGGCGAGAATCAGCAGGTTGTCGCCCATCCCCGGCTCGACCGAGAGAATCGGCGCGACCATCGCCCCGGCAAAGCCCGCGAGCATCGCGCCGAAGCCGAACACCACCATGAACAGCCGGCGGATATCGATGCCCAGCGCCGAGACCATCCGCGCATTGGTGGCGCCCGCGCGCACCAGCATGCCGGCGCGGGTATAGCTCACGAGAAAGTAGAGCAGCGCCGCGACGCCGAGCCCCGCCCCGATGATCGCGAGGCGGTAGACCGGATAGAAGAAACCCTCGAAGATCTCGATCGAGCCCTGCAAAAGCTCAGGCACCGGCACGTAGAGCGGGCTCGCCCCCCAGATCACCTTCACCCCCTGGTTGAGGAAGAGGATGATTCCGAAAGTGGCGAGCACCTGCTCGAGATGGTCGCGATCATAGAGGTGTCGAAAAACCAGCACTTCCAGGATCAGGCCGACAAGCAGCGCAGCCGGCAGGGCGAGCAACAGCCCCAGCGTGAACGAGCCCGTCAGCACCGTGAAGGTGAAGGCGAAATAGGCGCCGACCATGTACTGCACGCCATGGGCAAGATTGATGAAATCCATCACCCCGAAGACGAGCGTCAGCCCGGCGGCGATCAGAAAGAGGATGATGCCCAGTTGCAGCCCGTTCAGGGTCTGCACGGCGATCAGCGTCGTATACATGGGGGTGGCCCGTCACGCTTTCGGGGGAGGCGGGGTGCGTGCGTCGCAAATCATCGAAGCCGCACGCATCTCGCCAAGGCCGGCGGCGGCTGGGCCCCAGGGCGCAGCCGCCACCCGTTCGCGCTCACTCCATGGAGCAGAGCTCGGCATAGACGTCGCCGTAATCCTCGAAGACGGTCTCGACGTATTCCGTCTGGAACAGACCGTCCTCGCGCTCGTTGACCTGCGCCAGAATGAAGTTCTGGATCGGGTGCTGGTTGGTGTTGAAGCTGAATTCACCGCGCAACGAGGAAAAGTCGGCATTGCGCAGGGCTTCGCGAACCGCGTCGAGATCGGAGAGATCCCCGTCGAGCGAGGCGATCGCCGCATCCAGCAGCATGGCCGTGTCATAGGCCTGCATGGCATACATGGCCGGCACCATTTCATAGGCTTCCTCGAAGGCCGCGACGAATTCCGCATTGCCGGGCGTGTCCATGTCCGGCGTCCAGGTGGCGCTGGAATACATGCCGAGCGCATCGGCCTGCTGCGCGGGCAGATTGGTCTCGTCCACGGTGAAGGCGGAGAGGAAGGGCACGCGATCGGTCAGGCCGGCCTGCGAATACTGGCGCACCAGATTGATGCCCATGCCGCCGGGCATGAAGGTGAACACGGCATCGGGCTGCATCGCCGAGATGCGCGCCAGCTCGCCCTGGAAATCGAGCTGGCCGAGCGGCACATAGACCTCGTCGACGACCTCGCCGGTAAAATGGCGCTTGAAGCCGGAGATGGAATCGCGACCCGCCTGGTAGTTCGGCGCCATCAGAAAGACGCGGTCATAATCGCGCTGCTCGGCCACCGCACCCATCACCTCGTGTACCTGGTCGTTTTGATACGAGGTGTTGAAATAGTTCGGATGGCATTGCTCACCGGCCAGGTCCGACGGGCCGGCATTCGAACTGATCAGGATCCGGTCGGCCTCGACGATCGGGCGCTGGATCGCCTGTGCCACGTTCGAGAAGATCGGCCCGACGACGAAATGCACGTCATCGCGTTCGATCAGGCCGCGTGCGCGGGTCACGGCGACATCGGGTTTCAGCTCGTCATCGACGACGATGATTTCGGCATCGAGCCCGCCGAGCTGGCCGCCGAGTTGCTCCACCGCAAGCAGAAACCCGTCACGGGCCTGTTCGCCGAGCGCAGCAGGCGGCCCCGACAATGTATACATCAGCCCGATGCGCACTTCATCGGCCTTGGCGGCGCCTGCCACCATGCCGAGCGCGAGCGTCGCGCCGGCGAGCACTTTGATGGTCTTCATTCTCCCGATCTCCCAGTTATGCCGGTGGCGTCGTTGCGCCCCGTTCCCCTCAGTTTGACCGCTGCCGCCGCGTCGGAAAAGCCCCGTGGCGCATTTTTGCCGGGATGATGCGCCTTTGCCCGCCGTCTGTCGCGGCTTATCCTCTCTCGGCCCGCTTGTCGCGGGCACCCGATGGGCGGCGCTGTGTCTGCTTTTTTTCCTGATCCGGCTTCGCCTTTGAAGAAGGCTTCCGACGCGGCTTGACGGCTCCCCTCGCAACCTGAATATTTGAAGCTTAAAACAAATCGGCGAAATCCCGCAAGAGGCTTTCCAGAGGGATTGCCGATCTTGCGCAAAGGAGGGGATCGCGATGGAGGCCGGGAAGGCGGCACAGGGCGGGGAGCAGCGGGGGGAGGAGACGGCAGGCGTCCGGCACGTTCTGGTGACGGGCGGTGCGCGCGGCATCGGTCGCGCCATCGCCGGCGCCTTCCGTGAGCGGGGTATGCGCGTGAGCATTCTGGGCCGCGACCGCGCCGCCCTCGACGCGGCGCTCGCCGCCGGCGTGGCCGATTTCGCGATGAGCGCCGACGTCACGGATGAAGCTGCCATGGCCGAGGCGATCGGCGCTGCGGGCGCGGCGGGGGGAGCGATCGATTGCCTCGTCGCCAATGCCGGTGCGGCCACGACGGCGCCGTTCGTGCGTAGTGATGCCGCGCAGTTTCGCGCCATGACCGAGGTCAATCTGATCGGCGTGGTCAATGCGATCCACCCGGTCCTGCCGGGAATGACCGCGCGCGGCTTCGGGCGCATCATCGTCGTCGCCTCCACCGCCGCACTCAAGGGCTATGCGTATGTGAGCGCCTATTGCGCCGCCAAGCATGCGGCGCTCGGTCTGGTGCGGGCGCTGGCGCTGGAGACGGCGCGCAAGGGCATCACCGTCAACGCGCTCTGCCCCGGCTTCACCGATACAGACATGGTCGCAAGCGGCATCGAGAAGGTGATGGCGACGACCGGGCGCTCGCATGAAGAAGCGCTTGCGGATTTCGTCGCACACAATCCGCAGGGCCGCCTCGTCGATCCGCGCGAGGTGGCCGATGCCGCGCTCTGGCTCGCGGGGGATGCGGCGGGGGCGGTGACCGGGCAGGCGATTGCGATCGCGGGGGGAGAAGCATGACGCGCGGAGTTTCATCATGAGCCGCAATCCTGCACGGGCGGAGGCGCCCCCGGTGCTCGATTACGAGACGGGCGCGGCCATGGCGCCGGCGGAACATGCGGCGGAGTTGCGCCTGTGGCTGCGTCTGCTCACCTGCTCGACCATGATCGAGGGCGAGATCCGCCGGCGTCTACGCGAGCGTTTCGACGTGACCTTGCCGCGTTTCGATCTTATGGCACAGCTCGACCGGACACCGGAGGGGCTCACCCTGTCGGAACTGTCCCAGCGCATGATGGTCTCGAACGGCAATGTTACCGGCCTCGTCGAGCGCCTTGTCGAATCGGGGCATCTGAGCCGGCGCAAGGCGGCGCATGACCGGCGCTCGCATCTGGTGGCGCTGACGCCGCAGGGGCGCGAAGCGTTTCGCGCCATGGCCGTCGAGCACGAAGCCTGGATCGCCGATTTCTTCGGCGATCTCGATCAGGGCGAGATCGACGGATTGATGGCGCTGCTCGGCAAGGCCAAGGCCTCGACCCGCCGAGCCGTCGCGGCCGGTATCGCACGACCGGAAGAAGAAGACCGGGAGGACAATCCATGACCCGTTACGCCAATCCTGTGACCCTGCCGGTCGCGGGCTACAAGCCACAGCATTTCCGTCTCTGCGTCGAGGCCGGCATCGCGACGGTGACCCTTGAGCGGCCCGAGAAGAAGAATCCGCTCACCTTCGGCAGCTATCGCGAGCTCACCGATTTCTTCCATGCGCTGGGGCATGACGATTCCATCGGGGCGGTGATCCTTACCGGCGCCGGCGGCAATTTTTCCTCCGGCGGCGACGTGTTCGAGATCATCGGCCCGCTCACGCGGATGAACACCCGCGACCTCACTTCCTTCACCCGCATGACCGGCGAACTCGTCAAGGCGATGCGCGCCGCGCCCCAGCCCGTCATCGCCGCCGTGGACGGTATCTGCGCCGGGGCCGGGGCGATCATGGCGATGGCGAGCGACATCCGGCTCGCCGGTGAGAAGGCGAAAGTCGCCTTCCTGTTCAACAAGGTCGGCCTCGCCGGCTGCGATATGGGCGCCTGCGCCATCCTGCCCAGGATCATCGGCCAGGGACGCGCCAGCGAGCTGCTCTATACGGGCCGCTTCATGCGCGCCGAGGAGGGCGTTTCCTGGGGCTTTTTCTCACGCATCGTCGCCGCCGACATCCTGCTGAAGGAAGCCGCCGACCTTGCCGCCGAGATCGTCTCCGGCCCCAACTACGCCAACACCATGACCAAGCGCATGCTCGCCATGGAATGGGCCATGTCGGTCGAGGAAGCGATCGAGGCCGAGGCCATCGCCCAGGCTCTGTGCATGACCACCAACGATTTCCGCCGCGCCTTCGAGGCCTTCGCCGAGAAGCGCCAGCCCAATTTCGAGGGGGATTGATATGGGGATGCATCATCACGCCGGGCCGGCTTTCTCCCCTCTCCCTTGCGGAGAGGGGGCGGGGGTGAGGATGGAAAAGAGCCCTTTCACGATAACGACCAACCCTTCATCAACGCCCCTCACCCCCACCCCCTCTCCACCGAGGGAGAGGGGAGATACCTGCATCAAGCGTACGCCCGAAGCGTCAAGCGTCCGGGGAAGCCCCCATGTCTGATCGCAGCTTCATCACCTGGCCGTTCTTCGCGCCGGATCATGGCGAACTGCTCGACCGGCTTGATGGCTGGGCGCAGGCCAATGTCGCGGGGCTCGTCGATCACCACGATATCGACGGCTCCTGCCGCAAGCTCGTCGCGGCTTTGGGCGAAGCGGGGTTTCTCGATATCGCCGCACCGCCCGCCGATCAGGCTTTCGACGTGCGCAGCCTGTGTCTGGCGCGTGAGCGGCTGGCCTGGCATGCGGGACTTGCCGATTTCGCCTTCGCCATGCAGGGGCTCGGGACCGGGCCGATCAGCCTGTTCGGCACGAAGCAGCAAAAGGCGGAGTACCTGCCCCCGGTGGTGGCCGGCAAGCGCATCGCCGCCTTCGCGCTCTCCGAAGCCGAAGCCGGATCCGATGTCGCGGCGATGGCGACGACGGCGCGGGCAGACGGTCATGATCACTATGTCATCGACGGCGAGAAGACCTGGATCTCCAATGGCGGTATCGCCGATCACTACGTGGTCTTCGCCCGCACCGGCGAGGCGCCCGGCGCGAAGGGAATCTCGGCTTTCATGGTCGATGCGGATACGCCCGGCCTCGAGATTGCCGGACGCATCGATGTGATCGCACCGCATCCCCTGGCGCGGGTCCGTTTCGAGAATTGCCGCGTACCGGCGAGCAGCCTGATCGGCGATCCGGGCGCGGGGTTCAAGGTCGCGATGGCAACGCTTGACGTGTTCCGTGCCAGCGTCGGCGCCGCCGCGCTCGGCATGGCGCGTCGTGCCCTCCACGAGGCGCTCGGACGGGCGAGCGGGCGGCATCTGTTCGGCGCACCGATGAGCGATCTGCCGCTGACCCAGGCCGCGCTCGCCGAGATGGCGCTCGACGTCGATGCCTCGGCCCTGCTCGTCTACCGCGCCGCCTGGACCAGGGACCAGGGCGCGCCCCGCGTCACCCGCGAGGCCTCCATGGCCAAGCTCCACGCCACCGAATCGGCGCAGAAAGTGATCGACAAGGCGGTCCAGATCTTCGGCGGCCTCGGCGTCACCTCCGGCGTCAAGGTCGAGGAACTGTACCGCGAGGTCCGCGCGCTGCGGATCTATGAGGGCGCCAGCGAGGTCCAGAAACTTGTCATCGCCCGCGAGACGCTCAAAGCGGCGGGAGGTGGATGATGGGTGATGCAGGGCAATCTCCCCTCTCCACAAGGGAGAGGGGAACGCCTGAATTTCCACCACACACACGCAAATCATCAGGAGATCGCGCCATGACCCATTCTGCGCATCGTGACGGTTTTGCACGAGACCACCTGCCGCCGCGCGAGGAATGGCCGGATTTCATCTTCACGCGGCCCGAGCTCGAATATCCCCAGCGGCTCAACTGCATCGACGCCTTCCTCGACAGCCATATCCGCGCCGGGCGCGGCGACAGACCGTGCCTGATCACGCCGCAGGCGCAATGGCGCTATGCCGATCTGCATGAGCGGGTGAACCGCATCGCGAATGTGCTGGTAAACCGTCTCGGTCTGGTGCCGGGGGAGCGGGTTCTGTTGCGCTCGTTCAACAATGCGATGATGGTCGCGGCTTATTTCGCCGTCATCAAGGCCGGCGGCATCGTGGTGGCGACGATGCCGATGCTGCGTGCCCGGGAGATCGCCTATCCGCTGGAAAAGGCGCGCATCGCCATCGCCCTGTGCGATGCCAGGCTGCGCGAGGAGATGGACAAGGGCGCCGTTTTGGCCGCTTCGGGCGCCGCGCATCTGCGCCATTGCGTCTTTTGGGGCGAGGATGCGGATGACGGGCTCGAAGCCATGATGGCGGGGGAGAGCCCGGAATTCGAAGCCTGCGACACGGCAGCGGACGATGTCTGCCTGATCGCTTTCACCTCGGGGACGACGGGCGTGCCCAAGGGCACGATGCATTTCCACCGCGACATGCTCGCCATCTGCGACGCCTATGCGCGCAACGTCCTGTGCGCGACACCTGAAGACCGCTTCATCGGCTCGCCGCCGCTCGCCTTCACCTTCGGTCTGGGCGGGATCGTGCTGTTTCCGCTGCATATCGGCGCCTCGGCGGTGCTGCTCGAGAAAGCCGGGCCGCACGAGCTCGCACCCGCGATCGAGAAATACCGCGCCAGCGTCTGCTTCACCGCGCCCACCGCCTATCGCGCCATGCTCGACAAGCGCGCGGATTTCGATCTCTCCAGCCTGCGCAAATGCGTCTCCGCCGGCGAGCCGCTGCCCAGGGCGACCTTCGATGCGTGGAAGGCGGCGACCGGGATCAGCCTGATGGACGGGATCGGCGCAACCGAGATGCTGCATATCTTCATCGCCGCACGCGAAGACGAGATCCGCCCCGGCGCCACCGGCAAGCCCGTTCCCGGCTACGAGGCAAAGGTGATCGGGCCCGACGGCGCCGATCTGCCGCCCGGTACGGTCGGGCGCCTCGCCGTGCGCGGGCCGACGGGCTGCCGCTATCTCGACGATCCGCGCCAGGCGCAATACGTCATCGACGGCTGGAACGTGACGGGTGATTCCTATCTGATCGATGAAGACGGGTATTTCTGGTATCAGGCCCGCAACGACGACATGATCGTCTCCTCCGGCTACAACATCGCCGGCCCGGAGGTCGAGGCGGCGCTTCTGACCCACGAGGCCGTCGCGGAGGCGGGCGTTGTCGGCGCTCCAGACGAAGAGCGCGGCATGGTGGTCAGGGCCTATATCGTGCTGCGCGCGGGCTGGGAGCCGGGTCCTGATCTGGCGAAGGCATTGCAGGAGCACGTCAAGGCCGAGATCGCACCTTACAAGTATCCACGCCGGATCGATTTCGTCGAGGCCCTGCCCAAGACACAGACCGGCAAACTGCAACGCTTCGCATTGCGCGAAATGGCGCGCGAGGCGTAACGAGAAAAGACGAGGGAGAGAAAGCGTGGGGATGCGTGAGGATCTGATTGCCGCCTGTGTCGAGCGCCCGCAGGTGCTCCAGCCGGCGGATTGGCCCGTGCCGCGCGGCTATGCCAACGGCATGATGGCGCAGGGCAGGCTCATCGTGACGGGCGGGGTCGTGGGCTGGGATACGCAAGGCACCTTCGCCGCGGGCTTCATCCCGCAGGTGCGCCTGACACTGGAGAATATCGTGGCCATCCTCGCGGAAGGCGGAGCGGGCCCGCAGCACCTGGTCCGCCTGACCTGGTACGTCACCGATCTCGGGGCCTACAAATCCGGCCTGCGCGATCTCGGACGCGCCTATCGCGACGTGATCGGCGCGCATTACCCGGCCATGGCGCTGGTCCAGGTGGCCGGCCTCGTCGAGGACGAAGCCCTCGTCGAGATCGAGGCGACGGCGGTGGTGGGGCGTGAGGCGCCGCGCTGATGCCGCAATCTGCGCCTTGGATACGGCTTCGCCTTCGCCGGATTTCGCTTGAAGCAACGAGGATCAGCCCATGACCAACCGCATCGCCCCGCAGCGCAACGGTTCGCGCAGCCGCTGTCTCGCCATGCCTGCGCCGCAGCCACGCACCCGGCTGATTCGCGAATCCCTCGCCGTCGGGGCGATCCTCCTCGCCTTCCTGATGCTCGCCGCGCCCGTGCAGGCGAGCGAGACGGAGGGCGCGGGGCGTATCGTGGTGAGCGGTTCCGGCACGGTCGAGCGCACGCCCGATTATGCGAATATCCACGTCTCCGTGATGACGCGGGCGGAGACGGTCGTCGCTGCGGTCGACGCCAATAACGACGCGGTGGAGGCGGCGCTGGCGCGGCTCGAAGCCAGGGGAATCGCCCGTGACGATATCGAGACCTCGGGTTTCCGGGTGTTCGAGACCCCGGAGCACCGGCGCAATGATGATACCCTGCGCGAACCGCCCGGCTTCACGGCCACGCACCAGCTGCGCATCAAGACCCGCGATATCGATGATGTCGGCGCGCTCGCCGGCGATATTCTGGGTCTGGAGGGGATGACGTTCCAGGGGCTCGATTTTGCCCTCGATGATGACGCGCAGGCGCAGGACGAGGCACGACGCCGGGCCGTCGCGGATGCCACACGTCAGGCACAGGTGCTGGCAGAGGCGGCCGGTGTGAGCCTTGGGCGGCTGATGCTGGTCGGCGATGCGGCGGCGAGCGCGATATCGCCACGCAGAGAGGGCATGATGATGGCGCGGATGGACGCTGCGTCAGCCGTGCCGATCGTTCCGCCCGCCAGCCTCGGCTACGAGGCCAGCGTGCGGATGGAATGGGCGATCGCCGACTGAGCCGGCGCGCCCGCTTCCGGATGCGCAGCGCGTCACAGGGGCGGTGAGCGTCCGCGTACCAGGCCGACGATTGCGGCGATCACGAACAGCACGATCGCGACAAAGAAGATGATCTTCGCGATCTCGACGGCCGCGCCGGCGATCCCGCCGAACCCGAGCACGGCGGCGATCAGCGCGATGATGAGGAAAGTCAGGGCCCAGCCCAGCATGGTGTTACTCCGTTTCTGACGGTAGCGGGCAATCAGCGCCCGCCTCACTTGCCTCCTCAACGGAGGCCGCCATCGATCGTTCCCGCCCGTCAGCGAGCCCTCACGCGTAATTCTCCCGATTGAAGCGGAGCGGCTTCCGCACCAGTTTGGAATTATTCCACTGTGGAAGCCCTCTGATCCATCGGTCACATCGCATGCCATCGCCCATCATCCTCGCTGCCATCCTCACCCTCGCGACCGGGCTCGGCCTCGCTTTCGGCATCGCGGGCGAAATCGCCGGCGCGCCCGGTTCATGGGTGCTCGGAGCCTATATCCTTGCCTATCTCGCCGGAGGGCTGCCGGCGGGGCGCAAGGCGCTCGCCAATCTGCTGCGTAATCGCCGGCTCGACATCGACCTGCTGATGGTGACGGCGGCTCTGGCTGCCGCCGCCGTCGACGAAATGCGCGACGGGGCGATTCTCCTGTTCCTGTTCTCGCTCGCCGGCACGCTCGAGGAATACGCCATGGGGCGGGCCGAGCGCGAGGTCGAGGCGCTGATGGCGATGCGCCCGGAAACCGCGCATCGGCGTGACGCCGAGGGTCGGGTCACGGAGGTTCCAGCCGCGTCACTGGAGCGGGGCGACCGGGTGATGGTGCGCCCCGGCGAGCGCATCCCCGTCGACGCGGTGATTCGCGGCGGCCACAGCAATCTCGACGAGGCCAGCGTCACCGGCGAAGCCATGCCCGTGAGCAAGGGCGCCGGCGACAAGGTCTTCGAAGCCACCGTCAACGGCCAGGGCATTCTCGAGATCGAGGTCGTGAGGGCGGCGGCGGAGAGCACCGTCGCGCGGATGATCGAGATGGTAACCCAGGCCAAGGCGCAAAAGGCGCCAAGCGAGCGCTTCAGCGCCTGGTTCGGCCAGCGCTATACGGTGGCCGTGCTGGCCGGATCGATCCTGGCTTTCGTTGTCTTGCTGCTGATCGGGCGCGAATTCGGCGATGCGCTTTATCGCGCCGCGACGCTGCTGGTGGCAGCCAGTCCCTGCGCCATCGTGATCAGCGTGCCGGCGGCGATACTCTCGGCGCTCTCGGCCTCCGCGCGCGGCGGCGTCCTGTTCAAGGGCGGGGCGGCGCTGGAGAGTTTCGGCGCCGTGCGTCAGTTCGCCTTCGACAAGACCGGGACGCTGACCGAAGGCCGTGCGCGTGTGGTCGAGATCCTGCCATTCGGCTGCCCGCAGGACGAATTGCTCGCGCTCGCCGCAGGGCTCGAAGCCGAGTCGGAGCACCATGTCGCCGCCGCCATCCGCCGTGAGGCGCAGCGTGTCGCGATCGCGCCGGCCCCGGTCACGGGCGCGCAGAATCATCCCGGTGAGGGCATCGTGGCGCGCAATGGTGATGGCGAAGCGGTTTTCGCCGGTAATCCGCGTCTTCTCGCGCATCTGGCGGTGAGCGCGGATGCGCGTGTCGAGGAGGCTTTGGCGCGGCTTGCCGCGAGCGGTCATTCGGTGATCGTGATCGGGCGCGGCAGCCGCATTCTCGGCGCGATCAGCATTGCCGACCAGCCGCGTACGAGCGCCATCGAGGCTCTGGCGCGGCTGCGGGCGGCGGGCATCAAGCGAATCACCATGTTTACTGGCGACCGCGCCGCCGTCGCGCATCGTATCGGTGCGGCGATCGGCCTGCGCGCGGAGGATATCGAGGCCGAGCTGATGCCTCAGGAGAAGGTCGCGCGGATATCCGCCATGCGTGCGCGGGGCCCGGTCGCCTTCGTCGGTGACGGTGTGAACGACGCAGCTGCGCTCGCGAGCGCCGATATCGGCGTCGCCATGGGCACGGCGGGGAGCGAAGTGGCGCTGCAGGCTGCCGATGTGGCCCTGCTCTCCGATGATCTGCGCCGCCTGGAAAAGGCCTGGCATCTGGCCCGGCGCACCAACCGCATCATCCGCCAGAACCTGTTCTTCGCCGTCGGTGCGATGCTCGCCCTCGTGATTCTGACGCTGTTCTTCGATCTGTCGCTGCCGCTCGCCGTGATCGGCCATGAGGGGGGCACGCTGATCGTTGTCGCCAACGGATTGCGCCTGCTGTTCGATCCGATTCGCGCGCCTGAGGCCGCATCGCGCGCGATGACGAAGATTGCCGCTGCTCGTTTGTTACCCCGGCCCGTACCCTCTGCTTAGGGAAATATCCCTCCATGCAAGCCGCGCCGGAACGGCGCGTGTAACCTGGATCACGCCATTTCTGCTCTTGTTCCGGGGCGGATGGCAGGCCTGAGCTCTGCCGCTATCTTGCCGGTTCGTAACAGCAGCTCAGCCCTCACCCGGCTGTGGCCCCTCGTATCCCTCGATGACGATCGCATCCATCTCCGCACCGCCTTCCTGGCGTGCGCGTGCCGCCTGGTATTCCGGCGAGTTCCAGCAGGCCAGCGCATCCTCGTAGCTGGGGAATTCGATCACGACGTTGCGCGAGCGGCTCGAGCCGATGAGGCGCTCGAAACGCCCGCCGCGCACGATGAAACGCCCGCCGTATTTGGCGAAGGCCTCGCCGTTCGTGGCGACGTAGTTCTTGTAGGCGTCCTGGTCGTAGACATCGACCCGCGCGACCCAATAGCCCTTCGGCATGTTCTTGTCCTCCCGTTGCAGGCGCCGGTTCGTCCGGCGCCAATGCCCTCAATCGAGTCCCTCGACCACGACCACATCCGCCTCCGCCACCGGCGCGCGCAGGGCCACGGCCGCCTGATAATCCGGCGAATGATAGAAAGCGCGCGCCTGTTCGAAGCTCTCGAAGGCGATGACCACATTGCGCTTGCGGCCTTCGCCCTCCAGCGTCTCCATCCGCCCGCCACGCACCAGCGGGCGCCCGCCGAAACGCTCCATCGCCGCCGTAGCGACGGGGACATACGCCTTGTAGGCTTCCTCGTCATGCACCGTGATGCGCGCGATCACGTAACCTTTGGGCATGGATATTCTCCCAGCGGAATCCCGCGAAGAGTGGCCGCGCACTGCGTCACTGACAAGTCCGCAACGCCGTGCGGATGCACGCTTGCCGCATGGGAATTCGGTTAGACCATGCGCTGAAAGGCGCCATCCCCTTACGCATTCCCGGCAATGTCCTCGGCAACCGCCATCGCGGCGGCGCGCGGATCGGCGGCGCGGGTAATCGGGCGCCCGATAACGAGGTGATCGGCTCCGGCCCGCACGGCCTCGCCCGGGGTCATGACCCGTTTCTGATCGCCCGCATCGGCGCCGGCGGGGCGAATGCCGGGGGTGACGATCAGCCGGTCGGGGCCGAGCGCGGCACGCACCGTCGTGATTTCCTGTGGCGCGCAGACGATGCCGTCGATCCCCGCTTCGCGCGCCTGCTCTGCGCGACGGGCGACGAGATCGGCAACGCTTGTCCCATAGCCGGCTTCGGCGAGATCGGCATCGTCGTAGGAAGTCAGCACCGTGACGGCCAGGAGCTTCAAGGCATCCTCACCGCGCCCGGCCACGGCGGCCTGCATGGTCTGTGGATAAGCATGCACCGTGGCGAGATCGACGCCGAGTGCGCTGATCGCCGCGACGCCTTCGCTGACGGTGTTGCCGATATCATGCAGCTTGAAATCGAGAAAAACCTTGCAGCCCTGATCGACCAGTTCACGGGCGAAGGTGAGGCCGCCGGCAAAGCCGAGCCGATAGCCGATCTTGTAGAAACGGGCCCCATCACCGATTCGCGTCACCAGTGCGCGGGCCTGCGCCACATCAGGCAGATCGAGGGCGACGATGATCGAATCACGCGGATCGCGGGCTGTCGGCGCGTTGCTGGCTGACGGTGGCATGGACGGGCTCCGGACACATGGCATCGGTGGGAGAAAACAGAGCCGGGGAGGGAAGTCAAATCCGACGGGCCGGTGGGGCACCGCAGACATCATCGTGCCGCCTCTCCACGAAATGGCTCGGGCGCGCTGCCTGACGGATCGCGCCGTCACGCGCGGGCACGTGTGCGTGGGCGCGCGCGAATCATCCGCCACAGATCATTTTTCCCGAAGCCGGTATCCACCCGGCGCAAGGATGCATTAAAACCGGGAGCAGTCACTCTTACCGGGAAGTCCAGATTCCATGTCCGGCAAAAGCTCCGCCATCGGGAAAGGCGACCGCCTGATCCTCGTCGATGGCTCGTCCTTCGTGTTCCGCGCCTTCTTCCAGTCGATGAACCAGGATGCGAAATACAATTATCGTTCCGACGGGCTGCCGACCGGGGCGTTGCGGATGTTCTGCGTCAAGCTCTGGCAGTTCATCCGCGAGGGCGCGGCGGGGGTAAAACCCACCCATCTCGCCATCGTGCTCGACAAGTCGGAAGGCTCGTTTCGCCGCGAGATCTACCCGGAATACAAGGGCCATCGCCCGGATGCGCCGGAGGATCTCAAGCGCCAGATGCCGCTGATGCGCGATGCCGTGCGCGCCTTCGGGTTGATCCCCGTCGAACTGGAGCGCTACGAGGCCGATGACCTGATCGCGGCCTATGCCCGCGAGGCGGCAGCAGCCGGAGCGGAGGTGGTGATCGTCTCCGCCGACAAGGATCTGATGCAGCTGGTCGGCCCCCATGTCCGCTTCTACGATTTCGAATCGGGCATCAAGGGCAAGAACGGCTACCGGCCCGAGCGCAATCTCGATGTCGAGGGGGTGATCGAGCGCTGGGGCGTGCCGCCGGAGAAGATCGCGGATGTGCTCGCACTCACCGGCGACACCTCCGATAACGTGCCCGGTGTGCCCGGGATCGGGCCGAAAACGGCGGTGCAACTCCTCGAACAGTTCGGCGATCTCGAAACGCTGCTGGAGCGCGCCGGCGAGATCAGGCAGCCCAAGCGCCGCGAGACCCTGATCGAGAATGCCGACAAGGCGCGGCTGTCCAGGAAACTCGTCCTGCTCGACGAGAAGGCCCCGGTGCCGGTGCCGCTCGCCGATCTCACCCTCGCCGAGATCGATGCGCAGAAGCTGATCGCCTTTTTCAAGGCGATGGAATTCACCACCATCACCAAACGCGTCGCCACCGAATACGATATCGATCTCAACGCCGTCGAGGCCGATCCAGAACTGGCGCGGGGGGGCGATTCTGCGGGCGAGTCGGGCGCTGCCGGCGAAGTGGGTCTCGCCGAGGGCGATCCGCAGGCGAGCCCCGAGCGCCTCGTCAAGCAGCGTCGCGAGGAAGCGCAGGGGTTGAAGATCGATCGCGAGGCCTACGAATGCCTGCGCGATCGCGACTCCCTCGACAAATGGATCGCGGATGCCCGCGAAGCGGGGATCGTCGCGCTCGATACCGAGACCGATTCGCTGAGCGCGCATTCTGCCGAACTCGTCGGCATCTCGCTCGGGCTCCCGGACGGGCGGGCCTGCTATATCCCGCTGCAACATCGCGGCGGCAGCGATCTGTTCGACGAGACCGGGCTGGTCAAGGGGCAGATTCCCCTTGATGACGCGCTCGCCGCGCTCAAACCGCTGCTGGAAGAGCCCGGCACGCTCAAGATCGGGCATAATTTCAAATATGACTGGCTGGTGCTCGCCCGCTACGGCATCGAGACGGCGCCGGTCGACGATACCATGCTGATCTCCTACGTGCTTGATGCCGGGCGCGGCGGCCACGGCATGGATGATCTCGCCGAACGGCATCTGGGGCACACCACCATCAAGTTCGCGGAGGTGGCCGGGAGCGGCAAGAAGGCCGTCAGCTTCGACCGTGTGGGCATCGAGGAAGCCACCAGTTACGCTGCGGAGGATGCCGATGTCACCATGCGGCTGTGGCGCGTGCTCCAGCCGCGGCTGGCCGCAGAAGCGAAGATGAGCGTCTACCAGACCCTGGAGCGCCCCCTCGTGCCGGTGATCGCGTGTATGGAGCGGCGCGGCATCAAGGTCGATCGGCAGATATTAAGCCGGCTATCGTCTGATTTCGCCCAGACGCTCACGCGTCTCGAGGAGGAGATCCAGGAGGATGCGGGCGAGCGCTTCTCGGTCTCGAGCCCGCGCCAGATTGGCGAAATTCTCTTCGGCAAGCTGGGGCTGCCCGGCGGCAAGAAGACGCCCTCCGGCCAATGGGCGACGCCGGCCTCCGCGCTGGAGGAACTCGCCGAACAGGGGCATCCCTTGCCGGCGAAGATTCTGGAATGGCGCCAGCAGGCCAAGCTGAAATCCACCTATAGCGACGCGCTGCCCAACTATATGGACGAGAAGGGCCGGGTGCACACCTCCTTCTCGCTGGCTGCCACCACGACGGGGCGGCTGTCATCATCGGAGCCCAATCTCCAGAACATCCCGGTGCGCACCCCGGCGGGCCGCAAGATCCGCGCGGCTTTCGTGCCCGAGAAGGGGATGAAGCTGATCTCGGCCGATTACAGCCAGATCGAATTGCGGATTCTCGCGCATATCGCGGATATCCCGCAATTGCGCAAAGCCTTCGCCGACGGCATCGACATCCACGCCGCCACCGCCTCGGAAATGTTCGACATCCCGCTTGCCGAGATGACCAGCGAATATCGCCGGCGCGCCAAGACCATCAATTTCGGCATCATCTACGGCATTTCCGCTTTCGGCCTCGCCAACCGGCTCGGGATCGGGCGCGAGGAGGCGGGCGCCTACATCAAGCAGTATTTCGAGCGGTTTCCCGGCATCAGGGATTACATGGAGGAGACCAAGACTTATTGCCGCGAGTACGGCTACGTCTCCACCATTTTCGGGCGCGCCTGCCATTATCCCGCGATCCGCGCCGGCAATGCCAATGAGCGCATGGCGGTGGAGCGTCAGGCGATCAACGCCCCGATCCAGGGCTCCGCCGCCGACATCATCCGCCGCGCCATGATCCGCATGGAAGACGCGCTGTCAGGCTCGAAGCTGCATGCGCAGATGCTGTTGCAGGTACATGACGAACTGATCTTCGAGGTGCCGGAGGACGAGGTTGATCAGACCATCCCGCTGATCACCAGGATCATGCGCGAGGCGCCGCATCCCGCCCTGACGCTGAAGGTGCCGCTCGAAGTCGAAGCCCGTGCGGCGGATAACTGGGACGAGGCGCATTGATTATCTGTCTCAGTCCAAATTATTGCGAGGACGGGTCATGATTTATAAGAAATCCTCATCGTCATCATGAGATGCTTGCTCGGCTCTCTTAAGGTGCTCTTCGTCTATTATCGAAAGCTTGTTTATTTTTACATAGCTTGTGACATACCATTCTTTATTCGAGCCAAGATCATATGTTCCGAGCGGGTAAAATACGAATTCTTCTTCTTCAAGCCTTTCCTGAATCTTTTCAAGGGTTGACCCTTCTAAGCGTCTTACGTCTGCAAGAGAGCGTATTGTATCTCTTGTAATCCTAAATGCCCTTGCTCTTCTTTCAAATCCATTGTAATATAGATTTTTTATACCAGCGACGGCTCTCTCGACGGTTTCGGACATTTGCTGATCCCCTAGTGTCGTGTTTTTTCGGACACAGAATTTAACTATCATTGAATGTGTATGACAATCCCCAATCAAGGCAGCTCCTGAAAAATCATCTGCTAAAGGTGCTTATTGAGTAGCTGCTCCAAAAATCGTCCTTGAGGCAAAATGGCAGCCGACAATGCCCTCTCATGCTGAACAAGAAAAACGCATCCGATAAATTATTCGGATGCGTCCCATTAGCGGTAAGCTGGAAAATGGGGAGGCCGTGCTTACAGGAATCACACACCCGAATCAGCGTACGGCACGCAGTTGCGGCTTCTTGCTGCGCGGTGCCGGACGGGCGGCGCCGGCATCGCTTTCATGCGCATCAATGAAATCGCAGATGCGCGGGGCGATCTCGCGGCGGAAGCGCCCGCCATTGAAGACGCCGTAATGGCCGACGCGCTCCTGCAGGTGGTAGGTCTTCTTCTCTTCCGGCAGATTGGGCGTGAGTTCCAGCGCCGCCCTGGTCTGGCCGATGCCGGAAATATCGTCGTTCTCGCCCTCGATCGCCATGATGGCGCAATGGCGGATGGCGCCGAGATCGACCTTCTCGTCGCGATGCATCATCTCTCCCTTGGGCAGGGCATGCTGCACGAAAACGGTTTCGACCGTCTGCAGATAGAACTCGGCGGTGAGATCCATCACGGCGAGGTATTCGTCATAGAACTCGCGGTGCTTCTCGGCGGAATCACCGTCATTCTCGACGAGATGGTTGAACATGTTCCAATGCGCCGAGATATGACGATCGAGATTCATCGCCATGAAGCCCGAAAGCTGGAAGAAACCGGGATAGACGTCGCGCCACAGGCCGGGATTGGGGGGCGGTACCTTGACGATGCAGTTGCGGCGGAACCATTCGGTGCCGCGTTCCTGTGCGCCCTTGTTGACGGCGGTTGGGGATTTGCGGGTATCGATCGGGCCGCCCATCAGGATCATCGAGGCGGGGACGCAATCATCCTCCATCGCTTCCATCTGCGCCACGGCGGCGAGAACGGGCACGGCCGGCTGGCAGACGGCCATGACATGGACGTCCGGACCGAGCAGATGGCAGATATCGATGATATAGTCGATGTAATCGTCGAGATCGAAGCTGCCGTCGCTCAGGGGTACTTCGCGGGCATCGACCCAGTCGGTAATATAGACTTCATGCGTTGGCAGGAAGGTCTCGACCGTGCCGCGCAACAGCGTGGCATAGTGGCCCGACATCGGGGCGACGATCAGCAGCTTGGGCTGCGGGTCGACACCACGCGGCAACATCCTGTCAAAATGCAGAAGATTGCAGAAGGGCTTGTGCCAGACCACGCGCTCACGCACCGTGACCTCGCGATCGCCGATCTGCGTGGTGTCGAGATCGAATGATGGCTTGCCGTAGCGGCGTGTGGTGCGTTCGAAAAGCTCACACCCGGCCGCCATCGCCTTGCCATAGGGCGTATAGCTCAGCGGATTGGCGGGATTCTTGAAGAACAGACGGGTCGCGTCGTTTGCGGCACGGGCCGGCGAGAGCAGGATGTGCCCGGCCTCGTAATAGAAATACGCGAGATCCATGAATCATAACCTCCAGCGGCTTCGCCGGGATATCCGGCACCGCAATGTTGCAGCACAACATACAGGAATTAAGCGTTCAGTTCCACAGGGCAATGGCGTGGTTCGTGCGCAAATGGTCGAAGACCGGATTTCCGCCCGCGCGCTGGCGGGAGGCGCCGGGCCGGCGAACCATGGCCGTGCTAAATTGGAATGTTTCTAAAGTATTGATTTTCCTTGTCAATTCTCATTGACGCTGTCTTCGCAAAGCTCTAGCTC
The DNA here is from genome assembly GCF_900094735.1 of Saliniramus fredricksonii. NCBI lineage: Bacteria > Pseudomonadati > Pseudomonadota > Alphaproteobacteria > Hyphomicrobiales > Salinarimonadaceae > Saliniramus > Saliniramus fredricksonii. The sequence goes on along the minus strand of NZ_FMBM01000001.1, from coordinate 81,919 downwards.
ATAAGATGTCGTGTGTTCCGGGATATTTTGCGGTGCCCGCCGTTTTTCACGGCAACGCACGTTTCAGCCGATCGGCTGCGCCGATAGCGCCGCTGACCCGCCGTTTCGCCGGCTGGACGCTGCGCGGGGATGCGAAAGCAGGAGAGTGACAATGAACGGCTTGCGCGCGCTGACCTCCGGATCCCCGGTGGGACAAACGGTTGCGAATGCCGGTGCAACGCGTGATGCCGCTGCGGTGCGGGTCCCGGCTGTGACGGGTCCGCAGCCGCCGATGCTTGATGACGATGTCATCCGCCCCGCTGCTCCGACCTGCCCGGCGGGACTGATCGGCGGTGCGGCCTATGCCGGTGCCAGCGGTCCGCCTCTGATGATCATCGAGGGGCTCGAACGCATTTTCCGCACGGGCGAGCGCCCCGCCGTGGATGGCGTCACGCTCGATGTCTATGAGGGCGAGCTGCTGGCTCTGCTCGGCCCTTCAGGCTGCGGCAAGACCACCACCCTGCGCATGATCGGCGGTTTCGAACAGCCCGATGCCGGTCGCATCTTCATGCGTGGCCACGACATCACGGATCTGCCCCCGGAGAAGCGCGGTATCGGTTTCGTCTTTCAGGATTACGCCCTGTTTCCGCATCTCGACGTGTTCGAGAATGTCCGCTTCGGCCTCAACAGGCTGCCGCGCAGGCAGGCGGAAGCCCGCGTGCGCGAGATGCTCGAACTCGTCGGGCTCTCGGAACTGGCGAAGCGCAGGCCGCATGAACTTTCCGGCGGCCAGCAGCAGCGCGTGGCGCTTGCGCGCACCCTCGCGCTGGCGCCGTCCCTCGTCCTGATGGACGAACCGTTTTCCAATCTCGATGCCGCCATGCGGGTCGAGACCCGCCAGGAAGTGCGCGCATTGTTGAAGGAAGCGGGCTCCGCCGGCATCCTCGTCACCCATGATCAGGAGGAAGCGCTGGCGCTGGCCGACCGCATCGTGGTGATGGAAGCGGGCAAGGTCTGCCAGATCGGCACGCCGGACGAGATCTACCGCCATCCGGTCAGCTCGTTCGTCGCGAGCTTCATAGGGCGCTCGAACATCGTCACCGGCAAGGCCGAGGGCCTCGGCGCCGAGACGCCGTTCGGGCGGGTGGAACTGTCGAAGGCGGTGAACGGCACGGTCGATCTCGCCGTGCGCCCCGAACAGATCCTGCTCGAGCCACACGAAAAAGGCGAAGCCGAGGTGATCGGGCGCGAATATCGCGGCCATGACCAGCTCTACTGGGTCAGGAAAGGCGAGCGCCGGCTGCTGGTGATCAGCGGCCCGGCCGAGCAGATCGAAGTCGGAGCACGGGTCAATCTGCGCGTCTGCGACTGCGTCGTGCCGATCAATCAGGATATCGGAACCCTGATCGCGGAATGAGGCTTTACAACGATTGCGCGGCGGCGCGATCGATGAGGGCCGGCGCGCCATGCCGGCCGGCCTCGTCGTCACAGCCGCCGGCAAGCCAGTAATCCAAAAAATTGTTGATCCAGACATTCACGGCGGGATCGTGGATCAGGCGTCCTTCGAGATGCTCCTTGCGCGGTTTGGCGCCAGGCAGCTTCATGCGCTCATGCGCCCGCGTGGTCCAGCGGCAGGTCATGGCATAGGTGACTTCCGGATGGAACTGGAAAGCATAGGCGGCGGGTCCGTAACGCACCGCCTGGACGGGGAAATCGTCGCCGGTGGCCAGCGTCACCGCGCCCGGCGGACAGTCGAATCCCTCGCGGTGCCAGTGATAGACATGATCCGGCCAGGGCGTGCCGAGGCGCTTCTCCACGCTGAGCCCGGCATGGGTTGGCGTCAGCGGATAATAGCCGATTTCGGCGCGCCCTTCCTCATGCGCATAGACCCGCGCTCCCAGATGCCGGGCCATGATCTGCGCGCCGAGGCACAGGCCGAGATAGGGCTTGCGCTCCTTCAGGGGCACCGCGATCCAGTCGGTCTCGCGCCGGATGAAATCCTCCTCGTCATTGGCGCTCATCGGCCCGCCGAAGATCACGGCGCCGGCATGACCGGCGAGCGTGTCGGGCAGCGGGTCGCCATAGCGGGGGCGGCGGATATCCAGGGGATAGCCGCGCTCCATGAGCAGCCTCCCGACGCGACCGGGCGTCGAGGTCTCCTGATGGAGGACGATGAGAACGGGGAATTTGTCCGGGTCTGGTGCGATCATGGCTGAGCCGTCTGCGTCTCCCTGATGGCGGTGATGGCGTCGTCGTCGAAGCCGAGCAGGCGCCCGACACGCCAGACGAGATTTTCCTCGATCTCGCGTATCGCCCCGTCCGCAGAGGCGACGGCGAAGGCCAGCGTCAGGGCGCGGCGGCGATCATCTTCACCGCGACCGATCATCTCGAGGATTTCCGATACGTCATTGATTTCATCATCAAGGGCTTGTGCGTGCCTGACAAGATGCGTCGCCTCACGCGCCGATCGGCAGAAATGCGCGTGTGCCGCCGCTTCCAGCCGCCGGCGCTCTGCATCGCTGAAGCGCCCGTCGACCCGCGCCACGTGAACCAGCAGCGTGGTTGCGCCCAGATGCGCCGGGTCGGGCCAGGGCCCCTGCCGGGCGGACCGGAAGCCGAAGAAGATCGCCGCAGATTTGAGCAGACGCACGAAGGACATGGCGGAACCGGAAGCAGGTGTGCGCGAAGAATCGATCATACCTTTCATATGGTGTGCCATGGCGTCGATGAAAGCAAGCTTCGGGCCATTTTTCGACCGGAAGCTTGTCCATGCGCGGATCGGCCTGCGGACCGGTGCTGGTCATGCGGCCCGCAAATGGCCGAGGAAGGCATGCATCTCATTGCGCAGACGCTCAGCCTGGCTGGTGAGTTCGCCCGAGGCCGCGCGCAATTCATCGGCCTTGGCATTGGTCTCACCGGCCGCCTGGGTCACCTCGGCGACGCTCGCGGAAATGCTCTGCGCACCGGTTGCTGCCGTCGATACCGAGCGGGCGATTTCGGAGGTTGCGGCGCGCTGCTGCTCGACGGCGGCGGAGACGGTCGTCGAGATCCCCGAGATCTCGCGGATGGTTTTCGTGATGCCCTGTATGGCATCCACGACATCGACGGAAGCGCCTTGCACCGAGGCAATCTGTGCGCTGATGTCCTCCGTCGCCTTCGCGGTCTGGGACGCGAGATTCTTCACCTCCTGCGCCACTACGGCAAACCCCTTGCCGGCTTCGCCGGCGCGCGCGGCCTCGATGGTGGCATTGAGGGCGAGCAGATTGGTCTGGGCGGCGATCTCGTTGATCAATCCGACAACCTCGCCGATGCGGCTGGTGGCTTCGCCGAGAGCCTCGACCTTGCCGGAGACGCTGCCGGCTTCCTCGACGGCGCTGCCCGCGATCTCGGCGGCCTGCGAGACCTGCTCGCCGATCTCGCTGATGGAGGCGCTGAGCTCCTCGGTGGCGGAGGCGACGGCATTGACGTCGGCGCCGGCCCGTTGCGATGCCTCGCCGGCTTCGCTCCCGCGCGCAGCGGTGCGGCCCGAAAGGGCGACCATGCCATCGGCATTGCTCTCGATCTGCGTTGCGGCGCCGCTCAGGGACTGGACGATCGCTGCAACCGAGCTCTCCAGGGAATCGGCGAGGCGCAGCATCGTGTCGCGGCGCTCCTCCTCGGCGCGCGCCTGGATCTGCGCCTGCGCCTCCCGCCGCGCCTCGTCCTCGCGCATGGCCGCCTGGGCCGCCTGCTCGGCGGCTGCCGCCTCCTTGCGGGCTATGCGGCGGATGAGGCGGAAGACGAGCCCGATCATGCCGGCGCCGATCATGAGCACCGCGCCGACAAGCAGCGTGAAGGAAAGGCTGCGCGTCTGCGCCATGGTCTGCGCCGTGCTGCTGACATCCCAGGTCGTCCGGGCGGCGAAGAGCGGATTGCCATCGGGGGCGCGGATCTCGATGATCGCGCTGTCGGCCGCGGCGTCGGTCGGCATGGCGAGATTCTCCGGGCGGGCCAGAACCGCGCCGGTCTCGCGATTTTCAAAGGTGATCGCCATGCCCATGCGCCGATCGGCCTCGGCGAGGGCATGAAGCGGGTCGGCATGGATGACGAGGTAGCCGGCCAGACGCAGACCGCCCACGGGTGCGACCACACTCATGCGCGGTTCACCGTCATCAGACCAGATATGCGCGATCCGGGCCAGACGCGCCGCGCCTTCGCGCTCGGCGAGTTTCGTCATCAATGCTGACGGGATCCCGGTCTCGCCGGCTGCGTCATGCGTGGCCAAAGCCGTGAGATCGGCGTCGAGGGTTGCGAGGCCGCGTATGGCCACGGCCCCGGAGGTCACCGCATCGCGGCGCAGCATCTGCGGCAGGGTCGCGGCCAGCGCTGTGCCGTCACCACCACTCACGCCTTCGCGAAGGCTCTGTTCCTGGGCGATCTCGGCGGCCAGCGACTCGAGCGTGGCCGCGTGCTCGGTCCAGACCGCATCATCGACATAGCGGTTGAAGAGCGCCCCGATCTGTTCGGCATTGGCCGCGCTGACGGCGCTCTCGTAGCGATCCGTCACATATTGCATCACAGCGAGCGCCGCAATGCCGTTGAGCAGCGCGCCGATGACGAGGATGGAGAGCAGCCGTCCATGGTCGGACAGCATGCGCGCGAACATACCTTGCCTGAAAAGCCGGCGCGAAGACATGCTGGGAGACTCCGTTCAAGGGAACACGCAAAAGGGGCCCGCCGTCATGGCCGGCGGGCCGTCATCGCATCGTGATGCTCAGTTCGTCACCAGCGGCAGGCCGAGATCGCGCCATTCGGTCATGCCGAGCGCGTAATAGCTGACATTGGTGTAGCCGTAATCGACCGCCATCTCGGCGGCATTGGCCGCGCGCCCGCAACTCAGGCCGTTGCAGTAGAACAGGACCGGGCTATCCATTGCCGGGACGTGGGCGGCGAGATCAGCGGCGCCGGTGATGTCGGTATCGATCAGGCGGATGGCACCTTCGATATGGCCCGCATCGTAATCGGCCACCGAACGGTTATCGAGGATGACGAGGTCCGGGGTGGATTCGATCAGGGTGATGACGCCTTCGGCATCGACCGTGGTGGCGCCGGAAATTTCCATCGGAGCTTCTCCGGCATGGGCCGAGAAAGCGAGGCCGGCGGCAAAGCAGACGCCCAGCGTGGTCTTGATGATTTGCTGCATGTGAAAGCTCCTCTACGTGAATACGATCGTATTGCTGCTTGTTTTGCGTGGCCGCATCGGAAGCAGCCGATTCAGAACGTGCCGATGCCGCTGCAACGGCAACTTGACGGTTGCGATTCAACGGCCAAAACATTAAGATTCCACTTATTCGCGCAATTTTGCTTTTTAATGTGGAATATAAATGATTATTTATTTCAAATATTATCTGTATTGCCGTCAAAGATTTCTTGGGAGTTGAGTGGATGTGAAGAATCTCCGATGTTTTATTGCATAAAACACAACTTAAAATATATTGAATGCATCCTGGGCGCGACATTCACAAGGCTGGACAAGAAGCCTTCCACGCGCCAAAGTCGCAACCTGAGGCGCTTGCCAACAGGCGGGATTTCCCGCGTCGCCGGCGCCCCGGCGGTGTGCTCGTGCCTGCCGCCAGATGAAATCAACGTGGAGGAAATAAAAATGTTGTCCTTGAAATCCACACTCAAGTTCGGTGTCGCTGCAGCCGGCCTCACCCTGGCCCTCGGTGCAGCGCCTTCCGGCGCGCTCGCCCAGCAGCAATTCATTTCGATCGGCACCGGCGCTGTGACCGGCGTGTATTACCCGGCCGGCGGCGCGATCTGCCGCCTGATGAACCAGACCCGCAGCGAGCATGGCATCCGCTGCTCGGTGGAATCCACTGGTGGCTCGGTCTTCAACATCAACGCCATTCGTGGCGGGGATCTCGAATTCGGTGTCGCCCAGTCGGACGTCCAGTACAATGCCTTCAATGGTGAGGCGCAATTCGAAGAAGGTGGTGCGCATGAGGACCTGCGCGCGGTCTTCTCGCTGCATCCGGAGCCCGCCACGATCGTGGCGCGTGCCGACAGCGATATCAATGAATTCGACGACCTGCTCGGCAACCGCGTCAATATCGGCAATCCCGGTTCCGGCCAGCGTGCGCTGATGGAAGTCGTGATGGAGCACAAGGGCTGGAGCACGGACGATTTCGCGCTCGCATCGGAACTCGCACCGGCCGAAATGGGGCAAGCCCTGTGCGACAACAACATCGACGCCTTCGTCTTCACCGTGGGCCACCCCTCCGGCGCGATTCAGGAAGTCACCTCGACCTGTGACGTTCGCATCGTCAATGCCGATGACGACGAGCTGATGGCGCTGGTGGACGAGATTCCGTTCTACTTCCCGGCGACGATCCCCGCCGGCATGTATCGCGGCACGGATGAAGACGTGCAGACCTTCGGTGTCGGCGCAACCTTCGTCAGCTCGGCCGATGTCGATGACGACGTGGTCTACACGCTCGTCGCGTCGGTCTTCGACAATCTCGACGATTTCCGTTCGTTGCATCCGGCCTTCGCCAATCTCGACGCCGAGAGCATGGCCACGCAGGGCATGTCCGCGCCGATGCATCCGGGCGCCGAGCGTTATTTCCGCGAGCAGGGCCTGATCGACTGATCAGGTATCGATCGGCAGCAGGCGGGGCGTTTGCCGCGTCCGCGATTGTGACAAACGGGGCGGCGTGCGCGCCGCCCCGGTTCCGGCCAGCGCCGGTTTTCAGTGCGAAACCTTTTCATGCACGCTTTTTCCCGTGTGAATGGCACATGTCATTCGTATAATCCGACAGCAGAATAATCATTCGGGGGAATGCGGGCTCCGTGGCGGCGTCCGCAACGAGAGGTGAGGGGAATTTCGGCATGAGCAACGGGGCTCAGGGGCAGGCTGCCGGTGGCGCGACCGGGCAGGATCAACCCGCGCAGGTCGGTTCAGGCCTGAATGACAAGGATCTGCAGGATCTCGTCGCCTCGAACGACAGCGGCGCGCGGGCACCGCAGGGCTTCACGGCCTATGTGATTGCCGGCGTCGCGCTGGCCTGGTCGCTGTTCCAGCTCTATATCGCTTCGCCGTTGCCTTTCACGCTGTCCACATGGACCGGGGTTCAGTTCACGCTGAATTCCGCCGAAATCCGGTCCATCCACCTTGCCTTTGCACTGTTTCTTGCCTTTCTCGCCTATCCCGCCTTCGCTTCGAGCGACCGCGACCGGGTGCCGCTGATCGACTGGATCCTCGCCATCGTCGCCGCCGGCGCGGCGTTGTACATCTATTTCAACTATCGCGAGTTGTCGCGCCGCCCGGGCCTGCCGATCACACAGGATCTCGTTGCGGCGGGGATCGGCCTGCTCGTCCTGCTCGAAGCCACGCGTCGGGCGCTCGGTCCGCCTTTGATGATCGTCGGCATCGTCTTCATGACCTATGTCTTCTTCGGTTCGTCTTCGTGGATTCCGGAATTGATCCAATGGCGCGGCGCCTCGTTCCAGCGAGCGATGGACCAGTTCTGGCTCTCGCCGGGCGGTGTCTTCGGCGTCGGTCTCGGCGTCTCCTCCGCCTTCGTCTTCCTCTTCGTCCTGTTCGGTTCCCTGCTCGAGAAAGCGGGGGCGGGCAACTATTTCATCAAGCTCGCCTTCGCCCTGCTCGGCCATCTGCGTGGCGGGCCGGCCAAGGCGGCGGTGCTCGCCTCGATGATGACGGGCGTGATCTCGGGTTCGTCGATCGCCAATGTCGTGACCACGGGCACCTTCACCATCCCGTTGATGAAGCGCGTCGGCTTCACCTCCGAAAAAGCCGGTTCGGTCGAGGTCGCTTCCTCGGTCAACGGCCAGATCATGCCGCCGGTCATGGGCGCTGCCGCCTTCCTGATGGTGGAATATGTCGGCATCCCCTATACGGACGTGATCCGGCACGCCTTCCTGCCGGCGGTGATCTCCTACATCGCGCTTCTCTACCTCGTGCATCTCGAGGCGGTGAAGGCGGACATGCAGACCCTGCCCAAGCCGGTGATCCGCAGCTTCCAGGTCGCATTGCTGCGCATGGGTATCGTGGTTTCCTCGATCGTGATTCTCGCCGGCGTGGTCTATTTCGGCATCCGTTTCGTGCAGACGGCGATACCCGGTATCTCGGCGCCGGTGGTGCTCGTCCTGATGGCGTTCGCCTATCTCGCCATGCTCTGGCTCGCCGCGACGAAGCCCGATCTCGAGATCGACGATCCCAACGCGCCGGTGGTGAGGCTGCCCATCGCCAGCGAAGTCGCGGTGACGGGGCTGCATTACATCCTGCCGATCGTGGTGCTGGTCTGGTTCATCATGATCGAGCAGCTTTCGCCGGGTCTTTCGGCCTTTTATGCGGTTGCGATCCTGATCCTGATCCTGCTCACCCAGCGCCCGATCAAGGCGCTGTTCCGGGGTCTGCATTCCGGCGAGATCAGCGCGCAGGCGCGGGTCGGTTTCGACGAACTGGTCCAGGGCCTGATCGGCGGCGCGCGCAACATGATCGGCATTGCCTGCGCCGTCGCCGCGGCCGGCATCGTTGTCGGCACGGTGACGCTGACCGGGCTCGGCCAGGTCATGGGCGAGGTGGTGGAGACGCTCTCGGGCGGCAACATCTTCCTGATCCTGGTCTTCACCGCGCTGATCAGCCTGATCCTCGGCATGGGCCTGCCCACCACGGCGAACTACATCGTCGTCGCCACGCTGATGGCGCCGATCATCGTCGAGCTCGGCCAGGCCAACGGGATCCTGATCCCGCTGATCGCCGCGCATCTCTTTGTCTTCTATTTCGGAATCATGGCGGATGTGACGCCCCCTGTGGGGCTCGCCTCCTTTGCCGCAGCGGCGGTGTCGCGCGGCGACCCGCTGAAGACCGGCTTCACCGCCTTCTTCTACAGCCTGCGCACGGTGCTTTTGCCCTTCATCTTCGTCTTCAACACCGATCTTCTCCTGATCGGCGTCGACTGGATCGGCGGAATCTGGATCTTCATCAAGGCCACGCTCGCCATGCTGGTCTTCGCCGCCGCGACGCAGGGCTTCTTCCTGGTGAAATCCCGCCTGTGGGAAACGGCGGCGCTTTTGCTGGTCACCTTCCTGTTGCTGCGACCGGGCTTCTTCATGGATCAGGTCGTGCCGCCCTGGCAGGAGGTCGAACCGGCGCAGCTCTATGAAGTGGTCGGCGATCTGCCCGATGACGCCGTCATCCGTCTGCGCGTGGAAGGCCCCTCCTTCCGCGACGGATCGATGCAGGAGCAGCTGTTGGCCTTCGATCTGGGGCCGGCCATCGACGATCCGCAGATGCGCTATCGTCAGGCGACGGATCTGCCGGCCATGATCGAGGAGGATCGCGTCGTGCTCGAAGAGCCCTTTGACCCGCGCAGCTTCGCCGGTCGCACGCTGGAGAATGTCGATTTCTACGATCCCGACAATCCGGTGGTTCTGACGGCGGTGGAGACCGCAGCGGATCAGCCGATGGACGAATGGTTCTACATTCCCGCCATCGGGCTCTTCGGGCTGGTCTATCTGCTGCAGAACCGCCGTTTGAAACGCAAGGAGGCGGCAAGGAAAGCGCACGCGACACAGGCTGATGCCGGCGAGGCCGCCACGGCCTGAGGGCGAACCGGAGGACGAACTGATGTACAAGGATATCCTTCTCGCGGTCGATCTCGGTCACCCGGAAGACGAGGAAGATGCCGTGCGGACCGTGGTGGAATATGCGCGCGCCTTCAAATCGCGGGTGCATATCATCACGGTCGTTCCGGATTTCGGCATGTCGCTCGTCGGCAGCTTCTTTCCCAAGGGATTCGAGCAGGGCGCGCTGGCCGAGGCCGACAAGCAGCTGCACGCCTATGCGCAGGAGAAATTCCCGGACGAGATCACGCGTCGGCACATCGTCGGCCACGGCGTGATCTACAAGGAGATCCTGCATTATGCCGGGGTCGTGAAGGCGGATCTGATCGTGATGAGCGCGCATCGGCTGGGGCTGGAGGATTATCTGCTGGGTCCCAATGCGGCGCGGGTCGTGCGCCATGCCGATTGTTCGGTGCTGGTGGTGCGCCAGGGGGATGCGCCTCGCTGACGGCGACCGGCCCGGCGCCTGCCCGTTTGAGCGCATGTTGCGTGAGAGGCTTCGGCCTGGTCCCTTGCGAAGGCGGCGTGTCAACGCGTTTGCAAACGCAGCTTGCATCGCCTGCTCTGGTCTTGCCGGTATCGCAGCGTTACATAAGGCGCGTATGACGAGGCAGCGCCTCATCGGCCCGGATGTCCTGTGGTCAAGGCGGCTTGATGATTTTCCGATCCGGCTCTCGCGAATCGGGCAAGGCAGAGATCGTGCATGGCGATTTGGAAGCAGTTGATCGCGGCCTGTGCTGCGCTGGCGATGGCCTTCGCAAGCTGGGCCTGGCTTGCGCCGGCGAGTTTTCCGGCGCCGCTGCGGCCTCTTGCCGAGCGGGCCGGTCTCCTGCCTGAAGCCGATGACCAGCAGGAAGCGCGCGGCGGGGCTCCCGGGGGCGGACCGCCGGGGCGTGGCGGGGGCGGGCCGCAGCAGGTGATCACGGCGAGCGTCGGCGAGGAAGTGTCGAGCCGGCGGGTGCAGTCCGTCGGCACGGCGGAGGCCCTGCGCTCGGTTTCGCTGTTCGCGCCGACGGCAGGTCTTGTCACCGAGATGCTTTTCACCACCGGCGACCGCGTCGCGGAGGATCAGCCGCTTCTGCGTCTTGATGCGCGCGAGGAGACGATCGCCGTCGAGAAGGCCGGGATCGCCCTGCAACAGGCCCGCGACCAGCTCGGGCGTTTCGAGCGCCTTTCGCAGAACCAGGCCGTTTCCACCGTGCAGGTCGAGGAGGCACGGGCCCGCGTTGCTTCTGCGGAAGCCGAATTGCGCGGCGCCGAGCTTGATCTCGACCGGCGCACGCTGCGCGCGCCCTTCGACGGCTATATGGGCATCCCCAAGGTCACGATCGGTGATCGCGTCACCGCGACGACCGAAGTCGCCAATATTGATGATCGATCCGAGATCCTGATCCGCTATGCCCTGCCGGAGCGCTTCGCGGCGCAGGCGCAGCCCGGTGCCCGGGTGGAGGCGACGAGCATCGCCTTCGGGGTCGAGCGGTTCGAAGGCGTCATCGCCGAGATCGATTCACGCATCGACCCGCAGGTACGCACGCTGACCATCCGCGCCGCCATCGACAACAGCGACGATCGCCTGCGGCCCGGACTCTCCTTCCTGGTCGAGACGGTTTTCGAGGGCGCGCTCCAAACTGCCGTGCCGCTGCTTTCGCTGCAATGGGATCGTGACGGTTCCTATCTGTGGCGCGTCGTCGATGATCGTGCGCAGCGTGTCGATGTCGAAATCCTGGAGCGTGGCGAAACGCGGGCGCTGGTCAACGGCGATCTCACGCCCGGTGATCGCGTCGTGCTCGAAGGTGTCCAGCGCCTGCGTGACGGCGCGCCGGTGACGATTGCCGAGCATCACGAGGCCGATCCCGGTCGCAGCTGAGCAGAAGGATGGGCGCCATGGCTTCGATGAGCGAACGCAGCGGTGATCTCGCGGCTTTGTGCGTGCGCCGGCCGGTTCTCGCCACGGTGATGAGCCTGCTCATCGTGATTGCCGGAATGGCAGCCTATCTTGGCATCCAGATCCGCGAATTGCCGGATGTCGACCGGCCCGTGGTCACGGTGCGTACCGAATTCCCCGGCGCAACGCCGGAGGCCGTCGACAGCCAGGTGACGAGTGTGGTCGAGGGGGCGGTGGCCCGTGTGCCGGGTCTCGTCTCGCTCTCCTCCAACAGCCGGCGCGGGCGCAGCCAGGTCACGGCGGAATTCTCCGACAATGTCGACATGAATGTCGCTGCCGCCGATATCCGCGATGCGGTTTCCGCGATCCGCCGGCGCTTGCCGGCCGATGCCGAGGAGCCGGCCGTGGTGAAGGCTGATTCCGACGGTCAGGCGATCATCCGCCTCTCGGTGATCTCCGAGACATTGCCCATCGAGGAACTCACCGCGATCACTGAAAACCAGATCGCGGACCGGCTCGCAGCCGTCGAAGGTGTCGCCGATGTCCAGATCTGGGGGCTGCGCGCGCCACAGTTCCAGGTGACGCTCGATCCCGCCGCCCTCGCCGCACGCGGGCTTGCCGTGAACGATGTGCAGAGCACCCTGCGCGACATCCTCGTCGATCAGCCGGCGGGGACCTTTCGCTCCGGTGGACAGGAATTGCTCGTCGAGGCGGCGGCGAGCGCGCGGACGGTGGAAGCGATCGCCGATACCTTCATCAACCCGCAGACACGCATCGGCGATGTCGCGGATGTGCGCCTTGCTCCGGCCGATCGCGATACGGTGCTGCGCGCCAATGGTGAGAGCGGCATCGCGCTGGGCATCCTGCGCCAGGCGCAATCCAACACCATCCAGATATCGGACGGGATCCAGGCCGCTGTCGATGAGCTGTCACTGGTCCTGCCCGACGGGGTGACGCTCCAGATCCGCTCCGACGAGGCCGTGTTCATTCGTGGCGCCATTGCCGAGGTTGCCTTCACGCTGGTGATCGCCACGCTTCTCGTCATCGCCATCATCCTGCTTTTCTTCCGCTCCGTGCGCGCCACAGCCATCCCCGCCGTCACCGTCCCGGTGGCCCTGATCGGCACGCTCGCCGCCATCTGGCTGATGGGTTTCTCCATCAACGTGCTCACCCTGCTCGCCCTGGTTCTGGCGACGGGGATCGTGGTCGATGACGCGATCGTGGTGCTGGAGAATATCGAGCGCCGGCGCAAGGAGGGGATGGGCCCGCTTGCGGCTGCCGTGCTCGGCGCGCGCCAGGTCTTCTTCGCCGTGATCGCGACAACGGTCACGCTCGCCGCCGTGTTCGTGCCGATCTCCTTCCTGCCCGGGACGGCGGGGGCCCTGTTCTCGGAATTCGGTTTCGTGCTCGCCGCTGCGGTGATGCTGTCCTCCTTCGTGGCCCTGACGCTGGTGCCGATGCTCTCTTCGCGGCTGCTCAAATCCGGCGAACGTACGCCCGAAGAGGAAGCGCGCAGCGCCCGGTTCGATCTGCTCGGGCGCTTCGGCAGCGGGGTTGCCGCAATCTACGGACGCCTGCTCACCATGGCATTGAAGGCGCCGCTGGTCGTGCTCGTGTTCGCGGGCGTGTTCGCGCTCGCCTCCGTCGTCGCCTTCCGCGAATTGCCGGAAGAGCTGACCCCGCCGGAAGATCGCGGCTTCCTGCTGCTCTTCGTCAGTGCGCCCCAGGGCGTGGATCTCGACTATACATCGCGCAAGGCCGCCGAGATCGAGGAACGCATCCAGCCGATCGTCGATCGCGGCGATGCGCAGGGATTGCTCTCCATCGTCGGGCTGGGTAGCCGTTCCAACACGGCCTTCATGATAGCCCCGCTGAGCGATTGGCGCGACCGCGAGGCCAGCCAGGCCGAGATCACGGCGGAGGTGCGGCGTTCCATCGCCGATATCGTCGGCGTGCAGGCCTTCGTGCGTACGCCGAATTCCTTGCGCATCCGTGGCGGTGGCCAGGGGCTGCAATTCGCCGTGCGCGGTTCCGATTTCACAGGGATCACGGTCGCTGCGGAAGAGCTCATCCGCGCGCTCGAAGACCGTGTGCCGCAGCTCTCCAATCCCTCCGTCTCCTTCGACGTCACCCAGCCGCAATTGTCGGTGAGCATTGATCGCGACCTCGCTGCGGATCTCGGTCTCACGCCGGAAAATGTTGCGCTCGCGTTGCAGACCATGCTGGACGGGCGCCGGGTCGGCGATGTCAGCGTGGCCGACCGCAGCATCGCGATCCAGATGCGCGGCCCCGACGACGTCATCCGCGATCCGGGCGATCTGGAAAACCTGTTCATCCGCGCCCGCGACAACCGGCTGGTGCCGCTCTCTTCGGTCGTCACGCTGGAGGAGGTTGCGGTCGCGCCGACGCTCCAGCGCGAGGGGCAGATGCGCGCCGTGCCGATCAATGCCGGCCTGGAGCCGGGCTATGATCTGCGTCGCGCCATGACGGATGTGCGGGCGGTGGCCTCGGAAAGCCTGCCACAGGGGATGAACATCCAGTTTCTCGGTGAGGCGGCAACCCTTGATCAGACTTCGCGCGGCGTCGCGCTCACCTTCGTTTTCGCGCTGCTGATCGTGCTGCTGGTGCTCGCAGCCCAGTTCGAGAGTTTCATCAGTGCCGTGGTGATCATGATCACCGTGCCGTTCGGCCTCGGCGCGGCGCTGATCGCCATGGCGATGACCGGGGGCTCGCTGAATATCTACAGCCAGATCGGTCTTGTCATCCTGATCGGTCTCATGGCCAAGAATGGCATCCTCATCGTCGAATTCGCCAACCAGCTGCGCGATCGCGGGGCGGCTGTCGCGGATGCGGCGCGCGAGGCGGCGATCGTGCGTTTCCGGCCCGTGATGATGACCCTGCTCTCCACCGCGCTCGGCGGTGTGCCGCTGATCCTCTCCGAGGGGGCCGGTGCGGAAGCCCGCGAGGCGCTGGGTTACGTGGTGGTCGGCGGGCTGATCCTCTCCGTGCTGTTCACGCTGTTCCTGACACCGATCGCCTATGCGATGCTCGCGCGCTTCTCCAGACCCCGCGCCGCAGAGCAGCAGCGACTGGACAGGGAACTCGCCTATGCGCGGGCGCTGGAAGAGGAGTTCGCTGACCGCGACGCCCATGACGAGGCCCATGACGGGACGCTTTCGCAACCTTCGCGCGCGCCGGCAGAATAGGCGCGTTTTATGCGAATGCTGCGTATTCGTTCCGCATTGCGAAATAATTTAATGATCTTTGACGCAGCGCAGCAACAATTTATCCGCTACACCTGAAAATCTGTCTAGGCAGTGCCGATTCACGCCGCTACAGTATATTCGCGGATGCGAATATGTCGCATGCCAAATCACGAGTATAACAACCTCTAGTTATGTGAACGGAGGAATCTTCATGACGGACAAAAAAGAACGGGGAATTCGCGAGCTCTACGAGCAGGATCCCGAACGCGCGGATGCGCTCGTCTTCGGACGCGTTCCCGACTCGAATCGCCGCGGCTTTCTCAAGGGCGCCGGTCTCGCCGCGATGGGCGCAGCCGTCGGCTCGAGCATCCCCTTCAGCCAGAACATGCCGGCCGGGATGATTCCCGCAGCGCTTGCCGATTCGGTCGAGGATTTCCGCCTCGAGGGCAAGGACGGCGACATGACCGTGCTCAACGATCGCCCGGTCAATATGGAAACCCCGGCGCATATGCTGGATGACGACGTCACCCCGGCCGAGCGTTTCTTCGTGCGCAACAACGGCACGCTGCCGGAGAAGATCGCGCTCTCCGACTGGAGCCTGAAGATCGACGGCGAGGTCGAGAACGAGCTGGAACTGAGCTATGACGATCTCGTCAACGATTTCGAGCATGTGACGCTCAGGCTGCAGCTTGAGTGCGGCGGTAACGGGCGTTCGGCGTTCAACCCGTCGCCGCGTGGCAACCAGTGGTCCGTCGGCGCCATCGGCAATGCCGAATGGACGGGTGTGCGCCTGTCCGACATCCTGCGGCGCGCGGGCCTGACGCAGAGCGCCGTCTATACGGGGCATTACTCGTATGACGAACACCTCTCGGGCAATCCCGAGCTCGATCCGATTTCACGCGGTGGCCCGATCGACAAGATGATGGACCCGCACACCATCGTCGCCTTCAAGATGAATGGTGAGGATATCCCGGCAGCTCATGGCTATCCGGTACGCATCGTCGCCCCTGGCTGGGCCGGCTCGGTCTCGCAGAAATGGCTGACCCGGATCTGGGTGCGCGACCGGGAGCATGACGGCTCCAAGATGACCGGCATGTCCTACCGTGTGCCCCGAACCCCGGTTGCGCCGGGCGATGATGTTCCGGACGAGGATATGGTCGTGATGGGCTCGATGCCCGTGAAGTCGATCATCAGCTTCCCCGAGACCATGACGGAAGTGCCGGCCGGACGTCCGTTCGAGGTGCGCGGCCATGCCTGGGCCGGTGACGACTGGGTGACCGACATGGAAGTGTCGATCGATTACGGCGCCACCTGGCAGCGTGCCGAAGTCATGCCCGCCCCGAACAAGTATTCCTGGCAGCGCTGGCGCGCCGATGTGAAGGCGCCGAGCGTGGGCTATTACGAAGTCTGGGCACGGGCGACCGATCAGAAGGGTCGCATGCAGCCCATGGTCGTGCCGGGTTGGAATCCGCGTGGCTATCTCAACAATTCCTGCCACCGCATCGGCGTCGTTGCGGTCTGATTGGAGTCGTCAATGAAGAAAACCCGCTACGGGATCCTGGGCGCCGCTGCGGCGGCGCTCATTTTCGCTTTCGCATCGGGCCCGGCCATGGCCCAGGATGAGGATTTTGGCGGTCTGCCACCGGGTGAGGGTCAGGAGCTGGTATTCTATTCCTGCCAGGGCTGCCATTCGCTCGCCATCGTCGAGAGCTCCAATTTCTCCCGGCGCGTCTGGGACGAGATTCTCGACTGGATGGTCGACAGCCAGGGCATGGCACCCCTGCCGGATGACATGCGCGCCACCGTCATGGATTATCTCGTCGAGCATTACGGTTACGAAGACTGACACCGGGGGATTCCCCTGCCTCTGCGCGGACCGCCGCTCACGATGTCGTGAGCGGCGGTTTTTCTATGGATCGAGAGCCTGTTTCCGCGTTCCCGCGCTGGACACGGGGAGGCCGACGCGAAATAACGTCGCCATGTTCCGTTTCATCCTGCGTCTCATCGGGTTCCTGCTGATCGCCGCCGGCTTCGTCGGCTTCGTCGTCGACGGATCGCGCTCCATCGCTGCCGGCGAAATCACCTACGCGCCGCTCGGGCAGATCCTGTTTCAGCTGATGCCGGGCCTGTTCCCCATGCTGGAACCGGCGGTCACGCGCCATATCCATCCGGCCCTGTGGGACCCGGTACTCCTGACTATCCTGCTCTGGCCGGCGGCGCTCGTCGCCTTCGTGCTCGGCCTGCTGCTGCTCTGGCTCGGCCGCAAACCCGCCGAGCCGATCGGTTATCTCACCGAGAAATAAACGCGCGTGATCAGGCCGCCCCCGCGCGGCGCACGCCGCGCGTTGACGCAAACAGCGCCAGCGCCAGCAAACCCAGCCCCGCCAGAACCGCCGCCATGGCGATATCTGCATGGATGAGCGCCGCGCCCAGCCCGATCCCGACAAAGGCGGCGAGGCCCATCTGGATGATGCCGAGCAGGGATGAGGCCGCGCCGGCGCGTTCGGGGAAGGGCGTGAGTGCGCTCGCCATGCATTGCGGCATGGTCAGCCCGACGCCGATTCCGTAGAGCGCCATCGGCAGGACCACTTCCAGCGCCGAGCCGGTGCCGATCACGGACAAGGCCAGCATGCCGACACCCCCGCCAGCCAGGCAGAGCACGCCGAGCCCGATCGTGCCGTCGAGCCCCCTGCTGCCGACGATTCGCTGCGCGATCAGCGTGCCGGCGATGAAGCCGATCACCACAAATCCGAAGGAGAAGCCGTAGGCGAGTTCCGACAGGCCGTAGACCCCCTGAAGCACGAAGCTCGACCCGGAAATGAAGGCGAACAGACCGGAATAGGTCAGCGCCGAGAGCCCGACATAGACCCGGTAGGTCGGGTGACGCAAAAGCAGCGCGAATCCGGCAAGGATGGCCTTCAGCGAGAGCGGTGTGGTCTCGCGGCTGCGCAGGGTCTCGGGGAGATGGCGCAGCACCACGATGGTGAGCATGAGCCCCGCGATCAGGATCGCCGCGAAGACCGCGCGCCAGCCGAAGGCGACATGGATGACCCCACCCAGAACCGGCGCGATCGCCGGCACCAGCCCCATGATCGTCCCCATCCGCGACAATTCCCGCCCAGCGCGTGGCCCCTCGTAGAGATCGCGCACGATGGCCCGGGCCAGCACGATCGGAGCCGAGGCGCCGAGCGCCTGGACGAAACGCGCCAGTGTCAGCGTCTCGATATTCGGCGCAATGATACAGGCCAGCGTCGCCACGAGAAAAAGCCCCAGCCCGAAACCGAGCACGGGGCGGCGCCCGATCCGGTCGGAGAGCGGGCCGTAGAGGAATTGGCCCAGGGCGAAACCCAGCAGGAAGGCCGAGAGCGTGAGTTGCGCCCCGGCAATGGTGGTGCCCAGCCCCTCGGCAATGGCGGGAAGGGCAGGCAGATACATATCCGTCGAAAGCGGCCCCAGCGAGGTCAGCATTGCCAGCGTCGCGGTCATGGCGAGGGTGTCGGCAGAAAGCCGGAAGCGTGATCTGGTGGGCGGGGTCGTGGGTGTCATGAACTCTGTCTAGCCGGTGGGCGGGTGGCGGGAAAGCGCGTTGTGAGCGGTCTCGCGCCGATCCCGCATGGGCAGACGCGATGGGGGCCGCACTCATCCGGGGGGTTGCCCCGGCCCGTCCGATCAGGCAAGCGATTGCGTGCAAGCATCTCAACGAAGAACATCTGCCGCGAAGAATACTGGCTGCGAATAACACCTGCCGCAAGGATAGGTGGATCGTCCCGGAAACACGGATCGTCCCGCATATCATGTCCCGTCCGACCCGCCCCGCCTTCACCCTCGCCGGCGCCCGTCTCGGTGCCCGCCTCGCCCTGCCGCTCCTGCCAGGTGCGATGGTCTTCGCCTCGGCCTTCGGCGCCGCAGCGGCGCAGAAGGGGCTTGAACTGTGGCAGACCATGGCCTTCTCCGCGACGGTCTTTGCCGGCGCCTCGCAGATGGTGGCGCTGGAGGTGTGGCAGGATCCGTGGACGCTGACCGGGCTCCTCGTCGTGACGGTACTTGTGGCGACGGTGAATGCCCGCATGATCCTGATGGGCGCGGCGATCCAGCCTTACATGGTCGGCGCCAGCCGTGGCCAGGTCGCCGCCGTGACCTTCGTCCTCGCGGATGCCAACTGGCTGATCGGCATGCGTTATCATGGCGAAGGCGGGCGCGATATCGGGGTGGTGCTCGGTGCCGGCATCGCGCTCTGGTGCGGCTGGCTGGCGGCGACCCTGCCGGGCTACCTCGCCGGCGCCGTGGTGCCTGATCCCGAGCGATTCGGTCTCGATCTCGTCATGCCGATCTTCTTCGCCGCCATGCTGGTGCCGATGTGGAAGGGGTTTCGCCCGGCGATTCCCTGGGCAGTCGCGGGCGGCGCGGCGCTGATCGCGCAGGCGCTCATCCCCGGTTACGCCTTCATCATCATCGGTGCGCTCGCCGGCGCGATCGCGGGGGCAATGATCGATGATGCCTGAATTCACGCTCGCCACGCCCTACGGCACGCTCCTCGCCCTCGTCGCCATGGCCGGGGTGACCTATCTCTGCCGCGCTTCCGGCGTGATCTTCATGAACCGGATCACGATCGGCCCGCGCCTCGCGCGCGCCCTGCGCGCCCTGCCGGGCTCCATCGTGATCGCCACGATCCTGCCGATCGCCGCCCAGGCCGGGTCTCCGGCCTTCATCGGGATCGGTGCGGCGATTGCCGTGATGATCGCCACCCGCATGGAGATCGCAGCCATCGCCGCAGGGCTGGTCGGTATCGCACTGGCACGCGCGCTGGGGCTGTAAGGCGATCCTTTCGCGGCCTCAGACCGGGATGCGCCGCCGCTCGGCGAATTGCGCCAGCGTGCTGCGCAGGGTCGGGCCGGTCTCGGGATCGTCGAGCTTCTCGCGGATCACCGCGCCGACTTCCTGTGCGTCGAGGGCGAGCAGCATGGCCTTGACCGGGCCCACTGATGACGGGGCCATCGACAGCGTCCGAAAGCCGAGACCGAGCAGCGCCATCGCCTCGAGCGGGCGTCCGGCGATCTCGCCGCAGATGGAGACCCGGCAATCGCTTTCGCGTGCGGTATCAGCAATCAGGCGAAGGGCGCGCAGGGAGGCCACCCCCAAAGGATCATAGCGTTGTGCGACCTGCCGGTTCTCACGATCGGCGGCGAAGAGGAATTGCAGGAGGTCGTTCGATCCCACCGAGATGAAATCCGCCAAAGCGCAGATTTCCCGGATCTGGAAGAGCAGGGCGGGCACCTCGATCATCACGCCAATGGCGATATCGGTGGGCATCGCATGGCCATGACGGCGCAGATAGGCGATTTCACGTGCGACGATCTCGCGGCCGCGGGTGAATTCCTCCACCGTGGCGACCATCGGCAGCATGATGGCGATATCGCGCCCCGATCCCGCCTTGAGCAGGGCACGGACCTGGCTGCGCAGAAGGCCGGGGCGATCGAGGCCGATGCGGATCGCGCGCCAGCCCAGCGCCGGATTCTCCTCTTCGATCGCCGACATGTAGGGCAGAATCTTGTCGCCGCCGATATCGAGCGTGCGGAAGACGACAGGGGCGCCGTCCACGGCATCGAGAACGGCCCGGTAGAGCTTCTGCTGCTCACTGGTCGAGGGCATCTGTTGCGCGACCATGAACTGGATCTCGGTGCGAAACAGCCCGATCCCGTGCGCCCCGGTCTCTTCCAGATGCGGCAGATCGGCCAGCAGCCCGGCATTCAGCTGCAGATCGATGGCGATGCCGTCCCTGGTAACGGGGGCGACGTCGCGCAGGGCGCGGTACTGCTCCTGCCGCTTGGCGCGCAGGCGTGCCTTTTCCGCATAGGCCGCCTCGACATCCGGTCGCGGCCTGATCTGCACCTCGCCGGCCACGCCGTCGGCGATGATGGCATCGCCGGGCTCGACCAGTGCCGTGGCGTTCTCCACGCGTCCGACGGCGGGAATGCCGAGGGCGCGCGCGACGATGGCGACATGGCTGGCCGGCCCGCCTTCCTCGAGCACGATACCACGCAATCTGCCGCGATCGTAATCGAGCAGGGCGGCCGGGCCCATCGAGCGCGCCACGATGATGGCGTTTTCAGGCAGATCCGCCCCGTCCGAGACGAAATCCTGCCCGACGAGCTGGTGCAGCAGACGGTTGGCGAGATCGTCGAGATCGTGCAGCCGCTCGCGCAGATAGGGATCGGTCTGGCGCATCATCCGGGCGCGGTTGTCCGATTGCACGCGCTCGACGGCGGCTTCCGCCGTGAGGCCGGTCATCACCGCCTCGCGCATGCGCCGCAGCCAGCCTTGGTCATGGGCGAACATGCGGAAGGTTTCGAGCACCTCCCGATGCTCGCCGTGATCGGCGACGTCGCCACGTTCGATCAGCTCGTCGATCGATGCCCGCACCTTCCTGATGGCTGCTTCGAGGCGCTCGACTTCTTCGTCGAGATTCTCGGCGATGAGGTTCTTCACCACGACGCGCGGCTCGTGCAGCACCACATGGCCGAGCCCGACACCCTCGGTGAGCGAGACCCCCTGCAGATAGAGTGGCTTCTTCAGCGCGATATCCGCGCCTTCCTGCGCGATCGCCTGCAATTCGCCGGAGGCGATCATCTCGGCGACCACCATGGCGGTGGTCTGGGCCGCCTCGATCTCCTCCTCGCTATAGCTGCGATGGGCACGGTTCTGCACCACCAGCACGCCGAGCGTATTGCCCGCACGCAGGATCGGCACGCCGAGGAAGCCGTGATAGATCTCCTCGCCGGTCTCCGGCTTGTAGGCGAAGGCCGGATGGGTCTGTGCATCGGACAGAGCGAGCGGCTGGGCCGCATCGGCAATCTGGCCGACGAGCCCCTCTCCGGAGCGCATCGTGGTCAGATGCACGGCTTCGCGGTTGAGCCCCTCGGTGGCATAGAGCTCGAGCGTGCCGTCAGCCCGCAGCACGTAGACGGAGCAGACCTCCGCGACCATGTTGGCCGCGATCAGGACCACGATCCTGTCAAGACGATCCTGCGCGCTGATCGGCTCCGCCATGATTTCGCGAAGACGGCGAAGCAATACGCGCGGACCGCCGGATGGGTTTCTCATCTCGGTGCCTGTTCACTGGTGCCGCCCGCCATGGGGCGACTGCCACGGCGCCATGCCGCGTCCGGGTTGCAAGGGTGGCCGAAACCGTCAGGCTTTGTCGAGTCCGTAGAGCGCATGAAGTGTGCGCACGGCGAGCTCCGTATAGGCTTCCTCGATCAGGACCGAGAACTTGATCTCGGATGTGGTGATGGCGCGGATGTTGATCCCCTTGTCCGACAAGGCCTTGAACGCCTTCGCCGCGACGCCGGCATGGGAGCGCATGCCCACACCGATGGCCGAGACTTTCACGACATCCGTCTCGCCCTGAAGCGATTCGTATTCGATGACGCTGCGGTGTTCTTCGAGCAGGCCCTTCGCGCGCTCATAGTCTCCGGCGGGGACCGTGAAGGTGATGTCGGTCGTCGATGAATCGCGCGAGACCACCTGGATGATCATGTCCACGTTGATATTCGCTTCGGCCAGCGGCACGAAGATCGAGGCGGCCACGCCCGGCTTGTCGGCGACGCGGCGCAGGGTGATCTGCGCTTCGTCCCGGGAATAGGCGATGCCGGTGACGGTCTGCTGTTCCACGATTTCCTCCTCGCCGCAAATCAGCGTCCCGGGATTGGGGGCCGCGGGATCATCGAAACTCGAACGCACATAGGTCGGGACGTTGTGGACCATCGCCACCTCGACCGAGCGCACCTGCAGCACCTTGGCGCCAAGGCTCGCCATTTCAAGCATCTCCTCATAGGAGACACGGTCGAGTCGGCGGGCCTTCGCCACGATGCGCGGATCGGTCGTATAGACCCCGTCCACATCAGTATAGATGTCGCAGCGTTCCGCGCCGAGCGCGCCGGCCAGCGCCACCGCGCTGGTATCCGAGCCACCGCGCCCCAGAGTCGCGATTCGCCCGGTCGGTGCATGCACGCCCTGGAAACCGGCGATGACGGCGACCTCGTTGCGCTCGTCGAAATGCTTCGCGATACGCGCGCCGTCGATCGCCTCGATCCGCGCCGCGCCATGGGCGCCGGAGGTCTCGATCGGGATCTGCCAGCCCTGCCAGGAGCGCGCCGGCAAGCCCATGCCCTGCAGGACGATGGCGAGCAGCCCCGAGGTTACCTGTTCGCCGGAGGCGACCACGGCATCGTATTCGCGCGCATCGTGGATCGTCGAGGCTTCGCGGCACCAGCCGACCAGTTCGTTGGTCTTGCCCGCCATGGCGGAGACCACGACGGCGACCTGGTAGCCGGCATCCACCTCGCGCTTGACATGGCGCGCGACATTGCGAATCCGCTCCAGATCGGCAACGGAGGTGCCGCCGAATTTCATGACCAGCCGTGGCATACCGAAAGCCTCGTAACAAGTTGGCGGCAAGGACGCGGGAAATCCGGCGCGGGAAGAACCGCGCAGGAAGGATCGCGCAAGAGGGCCGCGCAAGGAACCCTCGACAAGAAAACCTCGACAAGAAAACCGGGACGCGTCGCCGCAGGGACGTGACCGCGACCCGCAGCCGCGCGTATACATGACGAGGGCGTCGGTCCATGTCAACGCGGCGACGCATGGTCAATTGGCAGTAGCGGAAGGAAACCAGCATGACGAGCGCCGGGCGAAGAAGCGAACGCGCAACGGACAGCGTCGATCCGGCGGAGGTGGCGCGATTCGAGAAGATCGCCCGCACCTGGTGGGATCCGACCGGGCCGATGCGCACGCTGCACAAGTTCAACCCCGTGCGGCTTTCCCATATCCGCGACGAGGCCGCCCGGCATTTCGGGCGTGATCCGCTGGCCGGTGCGCCGCTCGAAGGCCTGTCACTGGTCGATGTCGGCTGCGGCGGGGGCGTGCTCTCCGAGCCCCTGGCGCGGCTGGGCGCACAGGTTACCGGGCTCGACCCGGCTCCCACCAACATCGCCGTGGCGCGTCAGCATGCGCAGCAGTCGGGAATCGTCATCGATTACCGCGAAGAGCGCATCGAGGATGTGGTTGCGGGCGGGGCGCGCTTCGACATCGTCACGGCGATGGAAGTGGTCGAGCACGTCAGCGACGTGCGCGCCTTCGTCGCAACCTGCTGCACCGCGGTGAAGCCGGGCGGTCTTCTCTTCATGGCGACCCTCAACCGCACCCTGCGCTCCTACGCGCTGGCCATTGTCGGCGCGGAATACATTCTGGGCTGGCTGCCGAAGGGCACCCATCAATGGCAGAAATTCGTCACGCCGCGCGAACTGGAAGACGCCATCCGGGCGGGTGGCCTGCAGCCGGAAAAAACGACGGGCGTCGTCTACAACCCGCTTGCCGATAACTGGTCGCTCTCGCGTGACACGGCGGTGAATTACATGGTGCGCGCCTCGCGCGCGCCATGACGGGGCGGCGCATTACTCTTCCGGCGCCTCGATGATCGGATCATAGCGCTCGGTATCGAGGCCGAGCAGGTTGAAGGTCTGCTGCATGTGCGGCGGCAGCGGAGCGCTCACGTCGAGCGGGCGCCCGGTGCGCGGATGCGCGATGACGATACGCCGGGCCAGCAGATGCAGCCGGTTCTGGATGCCGCCGGGAAGATCCCAGTTCTCGATGTTGAAATACTTGTCGTCGCCGATGATCGGATGGCCGATATCGGCCGTGTGCACACGCAACTGGTGCGTCCGCCCGGTGACCGGCTTGAGCGACAGCCAGGAGAGCTTCTGCGCCGATTGATCGACCACGGCATAATAGGTCAGCGCATGATCGGCGCCCTTGTCGCCATGCTCGGCCACCACCATGCGCGATTCGCCGTCCGCATCCGCCATCCTGGCCAGATAGGTCGAGATCCGCCCCTGGCGCACACGCGGCACGCCGGCGCAGATCGCCCAATAGACCTTGCGGGTCGTGCGCGAGCGGAAGGATTTCGCCATCACCGAGGCGGCAAAGCGCGTCTTGGCGATGACGAGGCAGCCGGCGGTCTCCTTGTCGAGCCGATGCACGAGGCGCGGCTTCTGGCCCGCCTTGTCGCGCATGCAATCGAGCAGCCCGTCCACATGGCGCGTCGTCCCCGAGCCGCCCTGCACGGCGAGGCCGGCGGGCTTGTTGATGACGAGCACATCCTTGTCCTCATAGAGCGTGATGCTCTCGAGGAAGGCGCGGTCATCGGTATTGCGCGCCGCGCTTCGCGGCACGGTCTCCTGCTGCTTGAGCGGCGGGATACGCACGTTCTGGCCGGCCTGGAGGCGGTCATTGGGCTTCATGCGCTTGCCGTCCACGCGCAATTGCCCCGTGCGCACGATGCGCTGGAGATGGGTGAAGGCGACCTGCGGGAAGCGCGCTGTCAGGAACCGGTCGAGGCGCATGTCGGCCTCGTCCCCGGTGACGTGCAGCATCTGGATGCCGGTCTGCAGAACGGTCTGGGCTGCCGCCTTCTCGGCCTTGCGGGCACCCGGGCGGGGACTTGCGGTTTTCGGGCTGGCCGGTCTTGCGGCGGGCTGCTCGGCCTTCGCTACGGGATTGCGCGCCTGCTTCCCGCCTGGCTTCGTGTCCGGTCCGGCGCCTTGCCGCGCGCGTGTCTTGTCCTGCGGCTGCTTCGCCGTGCCGCGCCCGGTCGGGCGCTTGCCGCGTCCCGCCCCTGCGCCACCATTTCTGCCGCTCATGCTCTCGTCCCGATCCTGATCCGCTGCCCGGAAATGCCGTCGACCCTGCGCGCCGCATTCCGGCCCTGACGCGCTCTTCACCTATACCGCCTTTGGCCCGCACGCAATCAGCGGGAGCGGGGAGGGGCGACGATGCGCTACCATTCGCGGGCGAGTGACCACATGGCCGTGACCTCGATCCCGACCTTCATTTCGGGGCGCATCAGTCCCGAGACCACCATCAGCGTCGAAGCCGGCAGGATCTCGGCCATTCGCCGCGCACAGGCATCGAGAACGGGTTCGCCATAGGCGGGATCGGTGACGCAGATGCGGGCCTTGACGATCTCCTCCAGAGCACTTTCGGCGCCCTGCAGGGTCGCGGCGATCGAATCCCAGCAATTGCACGTCTGTTGCGTCACATCCTCGGGCATCGTCATGCTTTCCGGGTCGTAGCCGTAGACGCAGGAGAGAAACACGAAAGGGTCCTGGATGACCGCACGGGCGAAGCCGAATTCCGCCTCGGGGGATTGCGTGGTTGTAATGAAACGGCGCATCGACGGTGGCGTCTCCTCTGCTGAGAGCAGCCATCATAGCGCAACGGAAACAAGAATGCTTGTGTTGGTTCAGAAGAGATCTGCAGTTCGGGAGTGCATAGTGCAAACCCATTATGCGCTTATTGTCTTCTCAGCGTATAACCGCGCCAGAGCGCCGTCACTTCTATGGCGACACGCATCCGGGGATTGAAGAGCTGCGTGACGCCGAAGAGCGTCACCGCCGGAAGTTCCGCAGGAGCCGATTCCGGATCGCGCCCGCGCATGAGCGCCTCGCGCGAGAGGGCGAGGACAGTCGGTGCATCCGCCGGATCGATCACCATGCAGCTGACGCGCACGATCTCTGCCGGACCGCTTTCCACCTGCCCGAGAGCGGCGGTGATGCTGTCCCAGGCGCGCTGCGCCTGCCTTGTCGTGTCGCCTGCAACGGAGAAGGTCACCGGATCGAGGGCGGTTGTGCCGGAAATGAAGATGAACGGATCTTCCGCGATGCCGCGCGAATAGCCGTAGCGGCGCTCATAGGCCGGTGCGCTGCGAAGGCGCCTGCGGAACGAATCGGCACGCTGCATCGGCGGGCTCCTGCGATGATTGATCCGGATCCCTGCGCCGTGCCCGGGCCGGCTTCGTCGGAACGCGCACCCGCCGGATCCGGAGATCGCGGCGGATGGCGCAAAGAACGGCAAATCGGCCATGTCACTCGAGAACATGGCCGATGACGATTGTTCAGTCGTGACGGTTCTGTCGATTCTCGATCAGATCGTCGACCACGGCGGGTTCGGCCAGCGTCGAGGTATCGCCCAGCGCGCCGAATTCATCTTCGGCGATCTTGCGCAGGATGCGGCGCATGATCTTGCCCGAGCGGGTCTTGGGCAGGCCGGGGGCGAACTGGATCAGGTCCGGCGAGGCGATCGGCCCGATCTCCTTGCGCACCCAGGTGACGAGCTCCTTGCGCAGCGCTTCGGAGGGTTCCTCGCCCGCCATCAGCGTGACATAGGCATAGATCCCCTGACCCTTGATGTCGTGCGGATAGCCGACCACGGCGGCCTCGGAGACCTTGGGATGCGCCACCAGCGCGCTCTCGACTTCCGCCGTGCCCATACGGTGGCCCGACACGTTGATCACGTCATCGACGCGGCCCGTGATCCAGTAATAGCCGTCTGCGTCGCGACGGCAGCCATCGCCGGTGAAGTACTTGCCCGGATAGGTCGAGAAATAGGTCTGGATGAAGCGCTCGTGATCGCCGAACACGGTACGCATCTGGCCCGGCCAGCTGTCGGCGATACACAGATTGCCCTCGCAGGCACCGGCAAGCTCCTTGCCCTCGGCATCGACGATGACAGGCTTCACGCCGAAGAAGGGCAGTGTGGCCGAGCCGGGCTTCTGGGCGATGGCGCCGGGAAGCGGCGTGATCAGGATGCCGCCGGTCTCCGTCTGCCACCAGGTATCGACGATCGGGCAACGCTCGTCGCCCACGACCTTGTAATACCATTCCCAGGCTTCCGGATTGATCGGCTCGCCGACGGAGCCGAGCAGGCGCAGGCTCTTGCGCGAGGTCTTCTTCACCGGCTCCTCGCCCGCGCCCATCAGCGAGCGGATGGCGGTGGGGGCGGTGTAGAAGATGTTGACCTGGTGCTTGTCGACCACGTCCCAGAAACGCGAGATCGAGGGATAGGTCGGCACGCCCTCGAACATCAGCGTGGTCGCGCCGTTGGCGAGCGGGCCGTAGAGGATGTAGCTGTGGCCGGTGACCCAGCCCACATCCGCCGTGCACCAGTAGATGTCGCCCTCATGATAATCGAAGACGTATTGATGCGTCATCGCGGCATAGACCAGATAGCCGCCTGTCGAGTGCAACACGCCTTTGGGGCTGCCGGTGGAGCCGGAGGTGTAGAGGATGAACAGCGGATCCTCCGCATTCATCTCCTCGCAGGGGCAATCCGCCGTGACCATCTCCGCCGCTTCGTTGTAATAGACGTCGCGCCCGGGCTCCATGGCGACGTCGCCGCCAGTGCGCTTCACCACGACGACATGATCCACGGCGCCTTCCGGCAGGCGCGCGATCGCGGCATCGACATTGGCCTTGAGCGGTACCTTGCGCCCGCCACGCAGGCCTTCATCCGCAGTGATCACGGTCTTCGAGCCACAACCCTCGATGCGTCCGGCGAGCGAATCCGGCGAGAAGCCGCCGAAGACCACGGAATGGATCGCGCCCAGCCGCGCGCAGGCGAGCATCGCATAGGCGGCTTCCGGGATCATCGGCAGGTAGATCGTGACCCGGTCGCCCTTTTCGACATTGCGGTTGCGCAGGACATTGGCCCAGCGGCAGACGTGATCATGCAGCTCGCGATAGGTGATTTTCTGCGATTCGGAAGGATCGTCACCCTCCCAGATGATCGCCACCTGGTCGCCGCGCGTCTCGAGATGGCGGTCGATGCAGTTATGTGCGGCATTGGTGGTGCCGTCCTCGAACCAGCGGATCGAGACCTCGTCCTTGCCGTAGAGCGTGTTCTTCACCTTGGTATAAGGCGTGAACCAGTCGATGCGCTTGCCGTGCTCGCCCCAGAAGCTCTCCGGATCGTCAATGCTGGCCTGGTACATCTTCTCGTAGAGCGCTTTGTCGATATGTGCGCGCTCTGCCCATTCCTTCGACACGGGATAGACTTTTTCGGACATTTTTCCCTCCCAAAGGCGATCATTGGCGATCAATCCGTTTTCGCAATCGCGCGGTTTGCGAATCCGCGCGTCTGTTGCGGCAAACTTACGGGAGAAGGCGGGCTACAGGCAACCCGACCGAAAGTCCTACGCATTTCGACGCGTCGCAAGACTTCCGCGATCGGTGCGCAGCCTGCCAGCGCATCGTGAGGATTCGCCTCTTGCCATGACGCGCGCAGGGCTGTTCCCTCGCGGCAAATCAGGAGACAGAAATGGTCAAGATCAATCCCGAACGCCTGATGGGCGATCTCAAGCATTTGCGCGGTATCGGCACTTATAAAACCGGCGTGCACCGGCCCACCTTCTCAGCCCAGGACATGGAAGCGCGCCACTGGCTCGCCGGGCGCATGCGCGAGGCCGGGCTCGATGCCCGGATCGACGGGATCGGCTCGGTTCTCGGACGGCGCGAGGCGCCGGGGCCGAAAATCCTGACCGGGTCACATCTGGAGAGCCAGAACCATGCCGGCTGGCTCGACGGGGCACTCGGCGTGATCTACGGGCTGGAAGCCGCCCGCGCCATTGCCGATGATGGCGGATTCGCCGATTGCGGCGTGGACGTGATCGCCCTGTGCGACGAGGAGGGGCATTTCGGCTCGTTCCTTGGCTCGAAATCCTTCCTCGGCATCCTTGAAGAGAGCGAGATCGACGCCGCCACCAACCGCTATGATGGCAAGCCTTTGCGCCAGGCGTTGCAGGAGGTCGGGCTCGCAGGTGAATCGCGCGTGCGCTACGAGGAAGGGCGCTACAAGGGTTTCTTCGAGGCGCATATCGAGCAGGGCGACACGCTGATCTCCTCGGATCTGAAGATCGGCAACGTCACCGCCATCGTCGCGATCTGGCAATACAAGCTGGTCTTCACCGGCGCGCAGAACCATGCCGGCACCACCAGCATGAAGCGCCGCCGCGATGCCGGGCGCGCCGCCATGCGCGCGCTTGCGAAGATCGACGAGCGCTTTCCCCAGCTCTGCGGCGAGCGCACCGTCTGGACGGCGGGTCGCGTCACCCTGGAGCCGGGCGCGCCGAGCATCATTCCGGGCCGCGCGGAGGTCCTCTTCCAGTTCCGCGACGCGGATGAGGCGGTGCTCGACCGGCTCGACACGGAATTGCGCGCCATCGTTGCCGAGATCGATGCGGAGGGCGTCTGCGGCGCCTCCCTCGAGGTTTTGGGCCAGAGCAAGCCCGCGCGCATGGATGCCGGCTTGCAGGACATGATCGACGCGGCAGCGGCGATTCACGCCCCCGGCAAATCCCTGCGCATGCCCAGCGGCGCGGGTCACGATGCGCAATATCTCGCCCGCATCATGCCCGCCGCGATGCTGTTCGTGCCCTCGATCGGCGGGATCAGCCATCACTGGACCGAGGATACGGCGGAAGAGGATATCATCCTCGGCGCGCAGGTCTATGCCGAGGCGGTGGCGCAGGCGTTGCGGGCCTGAAAAGCCGCATTGCCGCCGGCGTGGTTCCTGCGCTAAGAGAATGCCATGAACCGCGCCGGCATCATCAATCGCACGAGACGCGCGTCATCCACCCCCGGATGGCGCGGTGTCGCGCGCTGCATCGGCGTCGTGTTCCTGCTCTATGCCTTCGTGCTCTCCGGCCTGCTCGCGGGAACACTGCTCGCGGCGCAGCAGGCGCAGGCGCTGGGTGAGCCGGGCCTTCATTGCCTGCTCGAGGCGGGGCATCATCATGATCCCCATGGCGCCGCGCGCCACAAGGCGGAATGCCTCGCCGGCTGCCCGGTTCCGCCGGCGCCGCCCCTGCCTGACGCGCCGGATGCACAGCTTCTGGGCTTTGACAAGCGCGCCATGGCGCGCATCGCGCCGTCGGGCCTGCGTGAAGGGGTTGATCTGCCCTCTGCGCCCCTGATTCGCGACCACGGGCCGCGCGGCCCGCCTTCCTTCCTCGTCTGAACAAGCTGATCCCGATATCCGAAACCGGCACCGGCGTATTGCTTGCGAGAATGCGAGCCGCCGGCTTGAAGACGAAGAAGGTCCAACCATGACGTTCCACATCCGTAACGCGGCCATCGCCGCCATCGCTCTCTCCGCCACGCTCGGCTTCACGCTCGCGACCACGGCGGCGCAGGCGGAGACTTTCAGCATCGGTGACATCACCATCGAGACCCCCTGGACGCGGGTGACGCCCGCCGGCGCGCGGGTGGCCGGCGGTTACATGGTCATCACCAATAACGGCACCGAGCCCGATCGTCTGATCGGCGGTGCCAGCGAGATCGCCCCGCGTTTCGAGGTGCATTCCATGGAGATGGTCGACGGGGTCGCCCGCATGGCCGAGGTCGAGGGCGGTCTCGAAATCCCGCCCGGCGAGAGCGTCGCGCTGGAGCCCGGCAGCTACCATGTGATGTTCATGAATCTCGCCACCCCCGTCACCATGGACGAGCCCGTCAGCGGGACGCTCGTCTTCGACAATGCCGGTGAGGTGGAAATCACCTATGCTGTTGCGCCGATGGGCTCGCCGCGCGCGCCGGGCGGCCACGGGCATGGCCAGGACTGACCCGGCAGCTTGCCCTCTCCCTTGCCGCGCCGGTATCTTGCCTGCATGATCGGACGGCGCTGGCGGATCGCATGGTTCGCCGGCGCAGGAGGAGATCGCATCGATGCTGAAAGGCGTTTTCGCCGGATTGTTGCGCAATGTCATACCCTCCGGCGGAATCGACCGGGGCGAGATCGAGCGCTTGCGTGCGCTCGCCTTCGCGATCCTCGCACCGGCGCCGGATACCGTGATCAGGGTCAACGAGATCAACTGCACCGATCCCGCCTGCCCAGGCCAGGAGACGGTGATCCTGATCATGGAGCCGGGCAGGCGCACCCGTGCGCTCAAGATTCAGGCGCCGGTCGAGGATGTCGACGAGAATGCGATTCGCAGGGCGATGCTTGCGGATGAGGGGGCCGGGGCGGGCATTGCGGCACGCGCGGGGTGAGGGAATGCCGGTGGTGCGCACGGCCTGTCATGGTAGAGACGAAGGCATAGTCTCCAACCACGCCGCAAAGATCCGGATTCTCAGCCATGACCCTGCCCGTCAGCCCCGATGATGTCCGCGCCGCCCATGCGCGTATCCGCGATCATATCCGCCGCACGCCGGTGGTGAACCTGCCCAGGGGGGATTTCGGTCATGACGGACCGGTCTCGCTGAAGCTCGAATTCCTCCAGCATGCCGGCTCCTTCAAACCGCGCGGCGCCTTCAACACACTTTTGAGCAGGGACATCCCCGCTGCCGGCGTAGCGGCGGCTTCGGGCGGCAATCACGGTGCGGCGGTGGCCTATGCGGCCCACAGCCTCGGTGTGCCCGCGCGCGTCTTCGTGCCCGAGATCGCGAGCAAGCCCAAGGTCGATGCCATTCGCCGCCATGGCGCCGAGGTGGTGATCGGCGGCCCGCGTTACGCCGATGCCGCCATTGCCTGCGCGGAATACATGGCCGAGACCGGGGCGCTCTCGATCCATGCCTATGATGCATTCGAGACGATTGCCGGGCAGGGCACCGTCGCCATCGAATGGGAGGAAGATCAGCCCGATCTCGATACGGTGCTCGTCGCGGCCGGTGGCGGGGGGCTGGTCTCCGGGATCGGCGCCTATTGGCGCGGGCGGGTGAAGGTGGTCGCGGTGGAGCCCGCGGGCTCATGCGCGCTGCATGCCGCCCTTGAAGCCGGCGGGCCGGTGGATGTCGAGGTGCATTCGGTCGCGGCCGATTCGCTGGGCGCGCGCAATACCGGCGCCCTCGTTCATGAAATCTGCCGCGCAGCGATCGATCATGTGGCACTCGTCACCGATGAGGCCATCACCGAGGCGCAGCGTCGGCTCTGGCGCGACTGGCGCATCGCCACCGAGCCGGGCGGCGCGGCGGCCCTCGCCGCGCTGATCAGCGGCGCCTATCGTCCGCAACCGGGTGAGCGCGTCGGCGTGCTGGTCTGCGGTGCCAATGTCGATCTGCGCGCCCTGGATGATCTGCTGTGAGTGCACCGGGGATCAATCCGACGGATCTCCCCGCGCGCGAGACGGCCCGCGCCATCCTGATCGATCCCGCCGACCGGCTTTTACTGATCTGTTATGAAGCATCGCGCGATGTCGATCCGGCCCGCCCCGGCAAGCGGGATTTCTGGTATACGCCCGGCGGCGGTCGCGAGCCGGGGGAGACACCGCAGCAGACCTGCCTGCGCGAACTCGCCGAGGAGACCGGGCTTTCCGGTCTGACGCTCGGCCCCGTGGTCGCCCGGCGCGCCTGTCCGCAGACGCTGTTTGCCCGCAAGTGCTTCGTGCGCGAGACCTATTTTCTTGTGCGCGCCCCGCATGACCGGATTGATACGTCGCGCCTGCAGGAGACGGAGGGCGATCCGGTTCTCGATGTGCGCTGGTGGGAGGCCGGCGCGCTCGATGTGCCGGATATCGTCATCGATCCGACCGGGATCCGCGCTCTCTTTCTCGATATTCTGGCCGGGCGCATTCCCGCTACGCCGCGCGATCTGGCCGCCGCGCCCTGAACGCGCTCAGTTGCGATCGTCGGGGAGGCCGGGCAGCGGCTGGACGGGCACGCCTTCCTCGATGAGTTCGCGCGCCTCGTCGGGGCTCGCCTCGCCATAGATCGGGCGCTCCTGCACCTCGCCGTAATGCATCCGCCGCGCTTCCGTGACGAAGCTTCCGCCGACATTTTCCGCATTCCGCGTCACATGCGCATGAATTTCGCGGATCATGGCACGCAGGGCCTGCTCGCGCTCGCCCAGAAGCGCCATGCCCTCGGCCGGTGTTGCGGATTCGGCGGGGGCAGGAGCCTGTTGCCCCGTTTCGGCAGCGGGGGCGGGCAGGGTCTGCGCCGCACGGTCGTGCCGGGCGATCGCGGGCGCCATGAGGCGTTTCTCGACCTTGGCCGAACCACAGACGGGGCATTCGACGAGGCCGCGCGCACGCTGTTCCTCAAAGGCATCGCCCGAGGGAAACCAGCTCTCGAAATCATGCGCCTGATCACAGACGAGGGCGTAGCGGATCATGATACAGCTTTGATACCCTCTGATTGCCTCACATAACGTAAATGGCGCGCCGATGGCGTTTGCGCAAGCAGTGGCGCGCTGATCGCGTATTGTCTTGCAAAAAACCGCATCAGTCGGTGCCGGTGATCGCCTTCACGGGTTGGCGCGTATCAATCAGCGCAAGTGGCGTCGATCACCCGCCGCACAGGAGCCTGATGTGTCCCGCAAATGCCGCGATCCTCGGCCTCGCCACGACGGTGCCGCGGCACCGCCTCAGCCAGGACGATGCGGTGGCCATCGCCCGAGACGTGCTTGCGCCCCGCTATCCCGGTTTCGCGCGGCTCGAATCCGTGTTCACCAATGCCGCCATCGACAATCGCTACGCGGTGATGCCGATCGACTGGTATCGTGCACCGCGCGGCTGGGCCGATCGCAGCCGGGCCTATCTGAAGAGCGCGACGGCCCTGTTCGTCGATGCCGCAAGCGATGCCCTGCGCGATGCGGGCCTTGCCGCGCAGGCGGTCGACTCCATCGTCACCGTCTCCTCCACGGGCATCGCCACGCCGGGCCTCGAGGCGCGGGCTCTCGCGGCCATGGGATTTCGCGCGGATGTGCGGCGGGTGCCGGTCTTCGGCCTTGGCTGCGCCGGTGGCGCGGGCGGGCTCGCCCTCGCCGCGCGCCTCGCGCAGGCAGCGCCGGGGGAGAATGTGCTGCTCGTTGTCGTCGAGACCTGCACGCTGGCCTTCCGCGCGCAGGCGCCGAACAAGGCCGATATCGTCGCCTCCGCCCTGTTCGGAGACGGCGCGGCAGCCTGCATCCTGCGTGCCGGCCCGGGCGGCAATGCCATGGCGCGGGTCGCGGCGAGCGCCGAACATATCTGGCCCGACACGCTCGACATCATGGGCTGGGATATCGGCGAGGAGGGGCTCGGCGTGATCTTCGCCCAGTCCATTCCCGCTTTCGCCAGAGCCCATCTCGCCGCGGCTTTCGCGGGAATCTTCGCGCGCTGGGGAATGCGCAATGCCGGCTTCGCCGATCATGTGCTCCACCCCGGCGGCGCCAAGGTGATCGTTGCGCTGGAGGAAACGCTGGGACTTGCAAGCGGGCAGCTGCAGCGTGAACGCGATATCCTGCGTGATTTCGGCAATATGAGCGCGCCGACGGTGCTGTTCGTGCTGGAGCGGGCCCTGCGCACGGGCCTGCGCGGGCCCACGCTGCTGGCCGCGCTCGGTCCGGGCTTTACCCTGAACTGCGTCGTGCTGGAGCCCGCCTGATGAGCATCGCTGCCCTGATTCTTGCTCTCGTGACCTTGCAGCGTCTTGCCGAACTCGTCATCGCGAAGCGCAATACGGCGGCGCTGATGGCGCGTGGGGCCGTCGAGCATGCGCCGGGCCATTACCCGGCGATCGTCGTGATGCACGGGCTCTGGCTCATCGGTCTGTGGGTGCTCGCGCACGATGCCACCGTATCCTGGCCGCTGATCGCGGTCTTCGCGATCCTGCAGGCGGGACGCGTCTGGACGATCGCGAGCCTCGGTGCGCGCTGGACCACGCGGATCATCATCCTGCCCGGCGCGGCGCCGATCCGCACCGGCCCGTATCGCTATCTTACCCATCCGAATTACTGGATCGTCATCGGCGAAATCGCCATCCTGCCGCTCGCCTTCGGGCTGCCGCTCTATGCGCTCGGCTTCACGGTTGCCAACGCGATTCTGCTCGCGATCCGCATCCGGGCGGAAAACCGGGCGCTTGCGGTTGCTGATCACGCAGCATGATCACGACAACGTGATGGTTTGCCGGCAATACGCGAATGCGACGAAAACCCTGCCAATTCTGCCGAGCATCGTTTTCCGGCTTGCCATGAAAAAACCCTGCCTTTGAACCAAACGGGCTGCTGCCGCGTATCCCGGTGCGTCGGCATGGCTGTGTATTTCGTCTGGCATTCAATCCCGGCTGACGAACCGGTTCTGTGGGAGGCGTTCTTGGATTTCATCCCCAAAGCGAACAAGGCACGGGCGCAGGATCTTTCCCGTGGCGGCGTGAATGCGTTTTGCGGGCGTGATGGTTTGCCGCAGCCGCACCACGAAAACCGGCGGCTTGCGCGTCGCCGCGCCCTGTTCTTCTCGCTCGTGGCACTGACCGCTCTTGCGGCCCTGGCGGCGCTTGCCCTCGTGCTCGGCCAGCAGGGTCTCTCGGCCATCGATCTCGCCATGCTCGCCGTCTTCGCTGTCACCCTGCCCTGGACCGTGATCGGCTTCTGGAACGCCGTGTTCGGGCTCATCATCGCCCTCGGGCGGCGCGAGCCCCTCGACGCGGTTGCGCCGCTGGCCGGGCGCGATGCGCATGAGCGCCGGCTGATCGGGCACACGGCCATCGTGGTACCGGCCTATGACGAGGATCCGCAGATGGTGCTCGGTCATATCGAGGCCACCATCGACGATCTGGAGGATGCCGGCGGGCTCGACAATTTCGAGATATTCCTGCTCTCCGACACACAGGACAGCTTCCGCGCCGCAGAGGAAATGCGCGCCGTCCAGGGCTTTTGCAACCGCATCGGCTTTGCCGACCGTTTCCACTATCG
Source organism: Saliniramus fredricksonii (assembly GCF_900094735.1). Classification (NCBI taxonomy): domain Bacteria; kingdom Pseudomonadati; phylum Pseudomonadota; class Alphaproteobacteria; order Hyphomicrobiales; family Salinarimonadaceae; genus Saliniramus; species Saliniramus fredricksonii. The sequence goes on along the minus strand of NZ_FMBM01000001.1, from coordinate 45,727 downwards.
CCGCCGCAGCGACAATGCGGGCCACAAGACCGGCAATCTCTGGGAATGGCTGGAGCGGCGCGGGGCGGATTTCGATTACATGATCGTGCTCGATGCCGACAGCCTGATGAGCGGCGGTGCCATCCGCCGGCTGGTGCGGGTGATGGATTGCAATCCGAATCTCGGAATCTGCCAGACCCTGATCGCCGGCCTGCCGAGCCGGGTCGCCTTCACCCGCATGTTCCAGTTCGGCATGCGCCACGGCATGCGCGCCTATGCGCTCGGCGCGGCCTGGTGGCAGGGGCCGGCCGGACCCTATTGGGGGCACAACGCCATTATCCGCATTGACGCCTTCATGCGCCATTGCCGCCTGCCGACGCTGCCCGGGCGCGGCCCGCTCTCCGGGCTCGTGCTCAGCCATGACCAGCTCGAAGCGGCGCAGATGGTGCGCGGCGGTTACGATGTGCGGGTTCTGCCCGACGAGTACGGCAGCTACGAGATCAATCCGCCCTGCCTGCCGGAATTCGTGCGCCGCTCCCTGCGCTGGTGCCAGGGCAATCTGCAATATCTCAAGCTGGTGACGAAACCCGGCTGGCCGCCCATGGCGCGGCTGCAACTCGCGCTGGCCATTCTGATGTATCTGTCCGGCCCGGCCTGGCTCCTCTTCATGGGGCTGGGCTTCATGCAGGGTGCGCTGGGCGTCAGCGGCGGCGCGATCGCCGATAATCCCTGGGGGGCGGCGCCGTCGGGTCTCGGGCTCTGGCTGCTCGCCGGGATGATCGTCATGGTCTTCGCGCCCAAGCTCGCCGGCCTGATCGACGCGCTCGCCGATTCCCGCCGCCGGCGCAGTTATGGCGGCGGCTTTCGGCTCCTGAGCAGCGGCATCGCCGAATTCCTGCACGGCATGCTGCTCGCCCCGATCATGGCGATCGCCGAGGCGCTGTTCATCCTGGGCCTCGCGCGCGGGAAGGGGCTGACCTGGAAGGTCCAGCGCCGGCATGGTTTCGCGGTGACCTGGCGCGAGTCGATCGCGCGTTTCTGGCCGCAGACCGCGATCGCGGCGCTTGCGCTTACCGGCTTCTGGCTGCACGCACCCCAGATGCTGCCCTGGATCATCCCCGTCGCGATCGGGCCGCTTTCGGCGATCCTCTTCTGCCGCTTCGGCACGAATCCGGCGCTGGGGCGGATGATGGCGCGCCGGCGCTTTGCCGCGATCCCGGAGGATATCATCGCGCCGCCGGTGGTCGCGCGGGCCATGCGCATCGCCACCGTGGCTGATCGCAGTGCCCGGATTCGCGCAGCCGCACCGGCCCTCACGCCCTTGCCGCAACCGGCGGGCGAGTGAGTCGCAGATCCGCCGGGCCGGGACGGCGTCAAAGCGTCGCGTCGTGCGGGACAAGAATTCGGGAACGCAGGACGGGGGTGGGGCATTGGTGAGGGGAATGGCAACCCGAACCACAGGAGGTGCCGATGACCATCGCCACTTTGCGCGACCTTTATATCGACCAGCTTCAGGATATCCACAGCGCCGACAGCCAGGCGCGCGCCGTGACCGTGAAACTCGCCGAGGCGGCGGAAAACCCGCATCTCGATTCCGCCCTGCATGCCGGTGTCGAAGGCATCGAACGCGGCATGGAGGCCGTCGCGAGCATTCTCGCGCGCCATGATGCGGCGCCGCGCAAGGGCCATTGCGAGGCGATGGCGGGTCTCGTACGCGAGGCGCAGCACCATGCCGTCGATTCCGATATCTCTGATGCGGGAGTGCGCGACGCGATGATCATCGCGCAATACCAGCGCATGACGCATTACGCGATCGCGGTCTATGGCAGCCTCGTCGCCTTCGCCCAGCGCCTCGGATACGAAGACGATGCGGCCACGCTCGAAGCCTGCCTGTCGCGTACCCGCGACGGCGACAAGCATCTTAGCGAGATCGCCACGCGCGACGTCAATCGCCAAGCCGCCTGAGGCGGATCATGCGCCAAGCCGCCTGAGGCGGATCATGCGCCAAGCCGCCTGAGGCGGATCATGCGCCAAGCCGCCTGAGGCGCAGTGGCGTCAATAGGATGCCGGAATCGCGGCGGGGGCGAGGTGTTCCGTCTCCGCCGCAAGCATCCGGTCCGGATCCCAGTTGCGCAAAAGCCACGGGATCCGCGAGCCTGCCATCGGCTTGGCGAAGTAGAAGCCCTGTGCCCGATCGCAGCCCATCAGGCGCAGTCGCTGGACCTGGTCTCCGGTTTCGACACCTTCTGCCGTGACGATCATGCCGAGACTGCGGCCCAGGCCGATCACCGCCGCCACGATGGCCGCGTCATCGGCATCCGTGACCAGATCGCGCACGAAGCTGCGATCGATCTTGATGTGGTGCACGGGGAATTGTTTCAGATGGGTCAAGGAGGCGAAACCGGTCCCGAAATCATCAAGGGCGATGGTGATGCCGGCATCGTCGAAACCGCGCAGCGTCTCGGCGACAAGTTCGGCGCTGCGTCCGAGCAAGACGGTTTCGGTGACTTCGATCTCGAGCCGGTTCGGGGTGATGCCGTGGTCGCGGAACATGGCGGTCAGGTTCGCAGCGAGTTGCGGTGCGGTGAATTCGGCGCTTGAGAGATTGATTGCCACGCGCCCGAAGCCGAGCGCTTCGTCCTGCCAGGCGGCCATGTCGGCGGCAATATGCTTGCGAATGGCCTTGCCGATGGCGATGGCGCTCTCGGGATCATCGAAAACCGCTCCGAAATAGCCTGGCGTGAGAACCCCGCGTTCGGGATGAATCCAGCGCGCCAGCGCTTCGAAACCGATGATCCTGCCTGAGCGGAAACAGATCTTGGGCTGATAGAAGGGAACGAACTGTTCCGCAGCGATCGCATCGCCGACTTCCCGGGTGATGCGGATGCGCTCTTCCATGCGGGTGCGAATCGCGGGGTTGTACAGACTGAAACGCCCGCGCCCTTCGGCCTTGGCCTGATAAAGCGCCATATCGGCATCCTTCATCAGCTCCGCTGCCTCCTGATGATGATCGGGAAACAGGGCCAGGCCGGCGCTCGCGCGGGTGGAGAGAATCCGCGAGGCGCACTGGAACGGCGCGCGCATCGCGTGAACGAGGCTGCGGGCAAAGGCCTCAAGGGCATTCTCGTCTTCGATTGCGGTGAGGATCACGGCGAATTCGTCGCCGCCGATCCGCGCGATTTCGGCCTGGTCGCCGGCAATCGCCAGCAGACGCCGCGCCGCCTCGCAGAGCAACTCGTCACCGGCATCATGGCCGAGCGTGTCGTTGACATCCTTGAATTCGTCCAGATCGACCAGGATCAGCGCCACGCGGGTTTCCTCCCGCCGGGCCCGGGAGAGGATATTCTCGAAACGGGCATGGAACAGGGTGCGGTTGGGCAGCCCGGTCAGCGCATCATGGTTGGCGGTCTGCCAGATCTCCTCCTCGGCGAGCTTGCGGTCGGTAATGTCGAAGGTGATGCCGATGGCACGGTTCGGGCTGATCTTTACCGCCCGGATTCCGAGCCAGATCCGGCGATCATCCGGGGTGGTGTAGCGCACCTCTATGGTTTCCGACTGACCGGTCTCGAAACCTTCGAGCAGATCCACGACCTTGGCCCGGTCATCGGGGTGGACGCGGCGCCGGAAGTCATCCGTATCGCTTGATCCGACACCGAGCAGATCCTGCGCATTCGCGGAACGGGTGACGAAATTGTCGTCGAGATCACGTTCCCAGGCCACCATGCGTCCGGCCTGCAGGGCGAGCCGCAGGCGGGTCTCGCTCGCGCTCAGTGCAGCCTGGGCGCGCTGGCGCTCGCTGATATCCTGAATCGCGCCGACGAGCCGGACGGCATGGCCATTCTCGTCGCGCAGCGCGAAAAACCGGTCGAAGACCGTGGCGACGCTGCCATCGGCCCGGATCACACGATATTCGCATTCCCAGCGCGACGCATCACCGGCGATGAAACATGCAAACTGGTCGGCAATGCGATCCTGGTCGGCGGCGTGAATTTTCGCGCGCCACCAGCTCAGTGAAGAGCGCATCTCCCGCGGAGCATGGCCGAACAGGGTTTCGATCGCTTCTCCCCAGATGATCTCGTCGGTTGCGAGATCGAGATCCCAGATCGCATCGGTCGTTGCGCTGGCGGCCAGCCGATAGCGCTCCTCGCTGGCGGCCAGCGCCTTGCGCGACATCACCTGTTCGTGGATATCCGTGACGGCGCCGATCCATTCGCGGATCGTACCGTCATCATTGTGTACGGGATTGGCCCGCACATGCGTCCAGCGGTAATCGCCGGTCTTCGTCAGCTTGCGCTCGATCACGTCGAGCGGCGTTCCACTGGCCAGCGCGGCATCCCAGGCGGCGCAGGAGGTCGCGAGATCGTCGGGATGGATGTTGGTCTTCCAGCCCTGCGGATCGAAAGCGTATTCGGCGATGCCGCTGGAATAGGCGATCTGTGGAAATTCCCCGTTCGGTCCGGCGGCCCAGACCATGGCGGTGCTGGCCTCGATGAGCGCGCGATAGCGTTCCTCGCTCTCGCGCAGGCGCTGGCCAGCGAGGCGGCGATCGTGGATATCGGTGACCGTTCCGACCCATTCGCGCACGGCGCCCGCCTCGTCGAGCAGCGGTATGGCGCGCGCGAACATCCAGCGATAGCTGCCGTCATGGTGGCGCAGGCGGTACTCGTTGGTGCGCGGGGCGGGGTACCCGGAGGTCTGCGCGATATTCGCGCGTACCCGGGCGCGATCATCGGGATGAACGGCATCGAGCCAGCCTTCGTCGCGATACTCCTGCGGGCTCTGGCCGGTCAGTGCGTCCCAGCCGATGCTGTGGTGAATGCTGCCATCCGGCGTCGCGCGCCAGACGATTGCGGCACCGGCCTCGGTGAGGGCCTTGTAGCGCGCCTCGCTCTCGGCGAGCGCCAGCTCGGCACGTTTGCCGTCATCGATATCGGTGGAGCTGCCGAACCAGGCGCGGATCTGTCCGGTCTCGTCACGCTCGGGTAGGGCTCGGCTGAGCACCCAGCGATACCCGCCGTCACGGTGATGGATACGATGCTCCACGCTGTAGGGTCTGCCCGATGCGATGCTCTGCGCCCAGGCCGCATCGGTAAGCGGGCGGTCTTCCGGATGCAGGGCAGCGCGCCATGCTGCGCCCGTCATGCGCCCCGAATCGAGGCCGAAGGCCTCGAAAACGCGGCGATTGGCGTAATCGAGCCGACCCTTCGCATCGGCAGACCAGAGCATCTGGGGAATCCGATCCGCAAGATTGCGGAAACGCTCCTCGCGGATCTGTGCCTGGGCGTGCTTGCGGCGCAGATCGATGAGGCGCATGACCGATTGGGCAAGTGCGCGCAGGGTCCGTTCCTGCGTGGGCGTCAGGCCCTGCGGGCGGGATTCGTAATCGAGGACGCACAAGGTTCCCAGCGGCAGCCCGGCATCGGTGCGCAACACCGCGCCGGCATAAAAGCGCAGATAGGGTTCGCCGCGCACGAAGGGGTTGTCGCGAAACATGGGCGAATCCAGCGTATCGGGAACGACATACAGCCCCGTCTCGAGAAGTGCATGCGTGCAGATCGAGACATCCCGTGCCATTTCGCGCGTATCGAGCCCGAAAGTGGCCTTGAACCATTGCCGCTCGGCATCGACGAAGTTCACCACGGCGATCGGCGCGGCGCAGATCTCGGCTGCGAGCCGCGCGATATCGTCGAATTCGGGCTCGGGCGGGGTATCCAGGATGCCGCAGGCATGCAGCGCGTGCAGCCGGGCGGTTTCCGTTTCGTCAAAGCAGTCGTTCTGACCCGTTTTGAAATCCATGCCTCGCAACCCCGAGGGTAATGATTGAGCATTACGCTCGACTAACGTGTGCCAAAGTCATCAAGAAACCGTTTATATCCGCCGCAGAATGCGCATATCCCTGGAAAATCCGCAGGCATCTTTCAAGAAACGGCCTGCGAAGCGGCTGCTATTTGTCTGTCCCTGAACGCGCATTTCTTGCTTCGGCTCGAGTTCAGTTAGGTATTGCTCTTCCGGTTCTTCAGTTGTTTTGTGACGTTAAGACATCTAAAGGATGCTTAAATTTGCATTATATATCAAAAATTGTATCATGGGCGTGTGACGGGGTGGCCATCAGGCGATTCCCGGTCATGCACAAGGACATTGCCGATGCCCGTCCCGTTTCCCGCGCTCGGTGAGCGTCTCGCCAAACCCGCCGAGATCGTCATCTCGCCGGTCAATCTCACGGCCAACGGCCCTGCTCATCTGGGTCACGTCGGCGGCCCGTTTCTGCGCATGGACGTGCTCGCAAGAGCCTGCCGACGTGCCGGGCATCGGGTGCGACAGGTCCTGAGCAACGATCATTTCGAGAACCATGTCGTCGTCAAGGCGCGGGCCATGGGGCGTGATCCTGCGGCCTTCGCGCGTGAAAACGACCGTCTGATTGCCAAAGGGCTCGCCGCCCTCGACATCACCTTCGACACGTTTCCCGATACCGGTGATCCGGCGGTGCTGGCACGCTTTCGCGACGTGGCGGGGGCTTTGGCCGGGGCGCTCGATGCCGGCGGCAAGGTCGTTTTGCGCCGCGAAAGCCTGCCGGTCGACGATGCTCCGGTGGCGGGTTTCGAAGCGGGCACTGCGCCGATCGAGGAGCGTTTCTGCATCGGTGGCTGGTTTGCCTGCAACTGCCCCGCCTGTGGCGCGCCCTCGGGCAGTTTCTTCTGCGAGGCCTGTGGTGCGCATTATTCGCCCGCCGAGGCGCCGCAGCCGCGCTCGCGACGCGGCAATATCACCGGTTTTGCCGAGAGCGCCTGCCTCTATCTCGATCTCCGCCCGGTGAAGGCGCTTGCACAGAGCTGGGCGCGGATGCGGATCGAGGCGCCTTTCCGGGAGGTGGCACAACGCTTTCTCGACAATTCCCGGCCGGAAATCCGCCTCACGGTTCCGGGCCTGCACGGGCTCGCCTGGGATGATCGCCGCTTTCGCGACAGCCAGATCCTGTTCAGCTATTCATCGCTGCTCTATGCCCACCACATCCTGCTCGGTGAATTCCTTGCGGATGAGGGCGGCGCAAACCCGTTCGAGGCCGGCCATCCCGCCCTGCTCATCGGCGCCACGGCGATCGACAACACCGTTCCGATGCTCGCCGGCGTGACCGGCTGCGCCCTGGCGCAGACGCGCTATCGCGGCTTCGACCGGATCTATTTCAACCATTTCCTGCATCTCGACGGCGAGAAATTCTCGACGAGCCGGGGGCATGTGATCTGGTCGCACGATCTTGAAGGCGTCCCCGGGCTCGATACCGATATCCTGCGCTGGTATCTGTGCAGTATCGCGCCGGAAGACGCTGCGGGCAATTTCGTGCGCGCGGAATGCGCCGCCTTCCATGAGCGGGTGCGTGCGACGCTCGATCGCCGGCTGCAGGCGCTGGCCGCGATCCTCGCGGCAGAGGCGCAAACCGCGCCGGATCCCGATCCCGGGATCGGGGCGCCGATGCGCGATCTGCTGCAAACCCAGCATGAATGCCTCGGCGGCGACGGTCTGCGCCTGCGCCGGTTCGCCGCGACCCTCGATGCCGCGCTGGCCCTTGGTGAGGCGATTACGACACCGGCACAGGCGCAGGCCTGGATGCGCGGCTTCGCCATCCTCGCAAGCCCCGTCATGCCGCGCCTCGCGCAGGAACTGTGGCGGGCAGCCGGTCTGGACGGCGCGCCGCAATGTGCCGACTTCGCCCGCCCGGCAAGGCCGGTTCCCGCAGCCCTCCCGCGTCGCGATGGCCCGCCCCTGACCCGGGCGGCCCTCGACGCGCTCACACCATGACTCAGCCGGAGACGGTCATGACCATGCCTGGCGAGACGCCGAACCCAGAGACCCGCATGCCCGGCGCGCTGCTGCTCGCGCTCCTCGTCTCCGGGATCAGCCTCGCCGCCTGCTACGGTGCCACTTTCCTGCTCGCGGAGCATCTGCGCGACCAGGGGCGCGATCCCGCACTGGCGGGGATCGCGGTGACGACGGGAACGGTCTTCACCATCGCCGTCGCCCTCGTCGCGGGCCGGCTTGCGGCCCGCATCGGCACGCTGCGCTGCCTTGCCCTGGCCGGTCTGGTCATGGCGCTGGCGATGCTGGCCTTCGCGCTGACCGGGCGTGTGGCGGGCAGTCATCTCGTGGGCGGTGCGCTGCTCGGGATCGCCTGGTCGCTGTTCTACATTCTCGCCCCGCTGCCGATCATCGCCCGTGTGGCGGCAGGGCAGCGGATCCGTGATCTCACCTATCTCTCGGGCGCCCAGATGGCCGGTCTGGGTCTGGCAGCACCCCTGGGCGGGTCGGTCGCAGCGCAGGGCTTGCCGCTCGCCTTTGTCTATATCGGCTTCGCGCTGCTCGCATCGGGCGCGGCGATGCTGCTGCTGGCCATCGGGGCGCGGCGCACGGACGGGCGTGCAAGCCCTGCGCATGCCGGGCAGGGCCCTGACGATGGCAGCATTCTCGATCTTGCGCGCGTGGGTGCGGTGCTCGCGACAACGGCGCGGGTTCCGATTGTGCTGATCGGTCTCGCTTCCTGCACATTCGCCGGGCTCGCGACGTTCCAATCGCTCTATGCGGCGGAGCGCGGGCTCGCCTTCGGACAGTTCTTTCTGGTCTTCACCCTGGTCACCGTTGCCCTGCGCTTTGGCCTCGCGGCGCATCTCACACGCCTGCCGGCAGAGCGGCTCGCCGTGTTCCTGCTCGCCCTCGTGGTGGTGGCGTTGGCGCTGTTCTGGCTCGATCGCGGCAGCGTGCCGGTCTATCTGCTGGCATCGGCCCTGTTCGCGGCCGGCTACGGGCTGAGCTATTCCACGCTCAACGCCCTCGCGGTGAACCGCGCGGAGGCGGGCGGCGCGGCGCCGGCTGTGGCCTCGCAGGTCTTCACCATCACCTATTTTCTCGGCTTGTTCGGCTTCCCGGCGATCGGCGGTCTGCTGATCAGCATGGGCGGCACCGCCTTGCTCCTGCCTGTGCTCGCGGCGCTTGCGACACTTGCCCTTGCTCTTGCGCTCGGCATGTTGCGCATGCCGGGGGTCGCGCGGAAATCAGTCTGAAGAGATCCGTAACGGGAAACGAAAGGGGCGCGGTGGCTTCACACCGCGCCCCTTCATCCGTCATGCCTTGCGCGCGTGAGCGCGCGCCATCTCAGCGCTTGCGGAAATGCAGAATGCCCCAGGCCATGTAACCGCTATCGGCGGCCTTCACCCAGTTGTCGAGGCCCTGCAGCATCCGGTCGAGGAAGGCCTTGGAGGAGACCGACGCGACATGGTCGTAATTGGCCCGCAGATCCTCGCCCACACGGGCATAATGCGTGCGCAGGTTCGGCGTCAGGTCAGCGAATTCGACCAGTTCGAAGCCGAGCTTCTCCGCGATCTCCCGGTAATAGCCGGGTGAACCGAGACTCTCGAGATGGATGCGGTCATAGACCGGCTGCAGCACGCCCTCGGGCACGTCGTCCGCCTGCATCGGATCCGTGATGATCATCTCGCCACCGGGCTTGAGCACGCGATGCGCCTCGGCGAAGACCTGTTCGCGATCCTTCGCATGCAGGATCGAATCCTGTGACCAGACGACGTGATAGGTCTCGTTGGGTGCGGGGATCTTGTCGAACGAGCCATGCGCCACCTTGATCTGCTCGGCGAGCGCCTGGCGGCGATTGAGGAAGCGGTTGGTGTCGTTCTGCGCCTCGGAGATGTTGAGGCAATCGACCGAACAGCCATATTCGCTCGCCAGATGGCGTGCGGAGCCGCCATAGCCTGCGCCGAGATCGATGATATGCGTATCGGCCGAGAGATTCTTCAGCATGCCGGCCATCTTGCGCACGGTGCGCGCCGAGGCCTCCTTGATCACCGGGGTCTCTTCATAGAGGCCGATATGGATGTCTTCGCCACCCCAGATATTATAGTAGAAGTTATCCGCATCGGCGCTGTCGTAATACTGTTCGGTGATCAGTTCGACATCGCTCTCGGGCTCTCCGTCGGCACCCTCGGCGGCGCGCTGGAGATAGGATTTCTCGACGACATGGACGAGGAAATCCGGTTCGCCTTCGGCGTAGCTTTCCTGAAAGTCCCCATAGGTCCGGATGCGCTGGAAACCGGCTTCGTTGAGAAGCTTCTTCATGTAGGCCTTGCGAACCGGGAACATGTTGAGCGTGTATTCGCTCTTGTCCGGGAAGGTGTACTTGAACCGGGCGAGGCCATCATCGAGATGGGCCGGCTCGGCGGTGACCTGATCGCCACAATAATAATATTTGTGCTTCGTCGAGAAGCCGTGATCGAGCATGGCGTCGTAATTGCGCTGGTCGATGATCAGGATGCCGTCATGCTTGAGCGCGGCATAGAATTCGGCCAGCGTACGGCGACGATCGGCTTCCTCGTGCAGGTGCGTGAAGGAATTGCCGAGGCAGATGATGGCGTCGTACTTGCCCTGGATGTCCCGGTTGAGCCAGCGCCAGTCGGCCTGGACGGTCTTCAGGATGATCTGGCGCTCCTTGCCGTTCTCGAAGGCCTTGGCGAGCATCGCGGCGCTGCCGTCGACGGTGGTCACGTCGAACCCGGCCTGGATCAGGCGAACCGAGTGGAAACCGGTTCCCGCGGCCACGTCGAGCACCTTGTGCTTGCCGCGTGCACGCAGGATGTCGATGAAGAAATCGCCCTCGCTCGCGGCGCGGGCATCCCAGTCGATCAGTTCGTCCCACTTCTCGGCAAATGTCTTCACGTATTCAGACCGATATTGCCCGGTCTCGCGCACCTTCAACGGGTCCGTGCCGTATTCCTGCTCCCTGGCGGTGAGATCGGCATTGCCCTGAGGGCTGGCGTTGCTGGTCATTCTCTGTTCCTCGTTTTGACCACGGCACCGCGCCATGAGCGCGCATGCAGCGTCTGACGAAAAGGCGCGCCACTGCTCCCTCTTGAGGGAGGCGACGCGAAATCCGGATCGCGGGCGGCGCCCGCACGAATCGCTGAACCCCCCGCGCTCGCTACCCATATCGGCAATCAGGCGAGCAGCGCCGGTACGGCGCACACGGAGGTGCACTCCCAGAAGAAGGAGTGAAATCACATCGCGCTGCATAGCACATCCGCGACAATTGCAGCCTAGCGGCAAAATAATCGAATGCTAGCCTATCAATACAGGTTTATCTGCGTTACAAGGTACGGCTGATTTCGCTGAATGTGCGCGCGCCGCGAGCTGGCAGCGCAGTCGGTCCGGATGCACGAGATCATTGCAATGCAACGCCCTGGCCGCTGTTCTGCCATCGGGGCGCGTACGAAATCTGTGGCGTGATCCAGTGCCGCCCACCGTGATTGCGCAGCACTCCGCGCAAAGTCATCTGCGGCTTTCCGCCTTTGGCCGTTTCCGGCCCGCCTGCTAGACTGGATACCAGAATGGGTGTCGTCGATGAGCGCGCGCAGGGTCCTTCCCGCCGGCGCCTTGTGGCGGTGCCGGCGCAGCCCCGTATCCGGAGGACGAGAGATGGCAGGTTCCAGCGCATTGCGTGCCGCAAACGATATCCAGCAGCCCAACGATCTCGATTCGTGGTGGTTGCCCTTCACGGCGAACAAGTCCTTCAAGACCAATCCGCGCATGGTCTCGCGCGCCAAGGACATGTATTACTACACGCCCGAGGGCAAGCCGGTGATCGACGGCACTTCCGGCCTGTGGTGCTGCAATGCCGGCCATAATCGCGATGAGATCGTCTCCGCCATACAGACACAGGCCCAGGAGCTCGACTTCGCCCCGGGTTTCCAGTACGGCCATCCGCTCGCCTTCACGGCGGCCTCGCGCATCGCACAACTCGCCCCGGCGGATCTCGATCACGTCTTCTTCTGCAATTCTGGCTCGGAGGCTGCCGACACGGCGCTGAAGATCGCACTGGCCTACTGGAACGTGAAGGGGCAGGGGCAGAAGACGCGGCTGATCGGGCGCGAACGCGGTTATCACGGGGTGGGCTTCGGCGGCATCACCGTGGGCGGCATCGTCAACAACCGCAAATTCTTCGGCTCGCTGCTCGCCGGTGCCGATCACCTGCCCCATACCTATAACCGTGAGCACCAGGCCTACTCGAAGGGCGAGCCCGAATGGGGCGCGCATCTCGCGGATGATCTGGAGCGCATCGTCGCCCTGCACGATGCCTCGACCATCGCTGCCGTGATCGTCGAGCCGATGGCCGGCTCGACCGGGGCGCTGCCCCCGCCCAAGGGCTATCTCAAGCGCCTGCGCGAAATTTGCGACAAGCACGATATCCTGCTCGTCTTCGACGAGGTGATCACCGGCTTCGGACGCCTCGGCTACGCCTTCGCCGCCGAGCGTTACGGCGTCGTGCCCGACATGATCACCTTCGCCAAGGCGGTGAATTCCGGCACCGTGCCAATGGGCGGGGTGATCTGCCGCAAGCACATCTACGACGCCTTCATGAGCGGCCCGGACAATGTCGTCGAGCTGTTCCACGGCTATACCTATTCCGGGCACCCGCTGGCCTGCGCCGCGACGATCGCGACGCTGGATATCTACCAGCGCGAAAACCTGTTCGAGCGCACGCGTGCGATCGAGGCGCGCTGGGCGGATGCGATGATGTCGCTCAAGGGCCTGCCCAACGTGGTCGATATCCGCACGCTCGGCCTGGTCGGTGCCGTCGATCTCGCGCCGAATGAGCATGGGCCGGGCAAGCGCGGCTATGCGGCGATCGAGAAGGGCTTCCACGATTACGGGCTGATGCTGCGAACGGCCATGGATACGATCGCCGTGGCGCCCCCGCTGATCGCCGAGGACAAGCATATCGACGAGATCATCGACAAGCTGGGTCGCCTGATCCGCGACGTCGCGTGATGCGATTCCCGCGCGCCGCTGCATCTCCGGCCCGACCGGGGATGACAGGGCGCGCGGCGCCGGTTATCACGGATCCGGGGTTGATCCGTGCAAGATGGTGAGGGGATGACGGCAGCAGACGAAGCGGCGCCGGCGGCGATCGAAACCGGCATGGTGCTGGCCGCCGGGCTCGGCACGCGCATGCGTCCCATCACCGACACCCTCCCCAAGCCTCTCATACGCGTCGGCGGGCGGACCATGCTCGACCATGCCCTCGATCGCCTGGCGCAGGTGGGCATCACGCGCGCCGTCGTCAACATGCATCACCTCGCCGACCGGATCGCGGCGCATCTCGCGGCCCGCAACGGCGCGCCCGCCATCACCTTGTCGGATGAGCGCGATGCGTTGCTGGAAACCGGCGGCGGCATCCGCCGCGCCCTGCCGCTTCTGGGCGAGGCACCGTTTCTGGCGATGAATGCCGATACGCTGTGGATCGAGGGGGCGCAGTCCAATCTGGGCCGGCTGATCGCGGCGCATGATCCGGCGCGCATGGACATGCTGCTCTTGCTCGCGCCAATCGACGCGGCTGTGGGCTATGACGGGCGCGGGGATTTCATGATGGATGAGACAGGACGCCTGGCGCGCCGTGGGGACGAGCCGCAGGCGCCCTTCGTCTATGCCGGCGCGGGGATTTTCCATGCCGGGCTCTTCGCCGATACGCCCGACGGCGCCTTCTCGCTCAACCTGCTCTTCGACCGCGCCATTGCCGCCGGTCGCCTCTACGGCCTGCGCCTCGACGGCACATGGCTGCATGTCGGCACGCCTGATGCGATTGCCGAAGCCGAGGCGCAGATCGCGAAAGCGTGCTGAACCGCTTTACTGCGCCGCGAATTGCGAGCGCTGGGCCCAGCCGGTCATGCGCTTCTCGACGAGGGCGGTGGCGGCATACATGATCACGCCGAGCACGGCGAGCGCGATCAGCGCGGCCCACAGGAGCGGCACGTTGAAATCGGCGCTGGCGCGGGCCATCAGATTGCCGACCCCGACATTCGAAGCGTTGTACTCGGCGATCACCGAGCCGACATAGGCGAGGGTGATCGCGACCTTGAGCGAGCCGAAGAAATACGGCATCGCGCGTGGAATCCCGACCTTGACGATGATGTCGCGCTTGGAAGCGCCGAGCGCGCGCAGCACGTCCTCGGTCTCCGGCTCGATCGTGGCGAGGCCGGTGGCGACGTTCACCACGATGGGAAAGAAGGAGATCAGAAAGGCGGTGAGCACCGGCGGCAGCCAGCCCACACCGAACCAGATCACCAGGATCGGCACCACGGCGACCTTTGGAATGGCGTTGAAGCCGACCAGCAGCGGGTAGGTCCCCGCATGCACGATCCGCGAGGCGCCGAGCGCCATGCCGAGCAACAGGCCGAACACCACCGCAAGCCCGAATCCGGCAAGCGTCATCCAGGCGGTGTGGAAGGAATGATGCAGGAGCTGGCTCTGATACTGATAGATCGAATCGGCGATCAGCGTCGGCGCTGGCAGCACGAAACTCGATATGCCAAAGGCCCGCACCACGAACTCCCAGACGACGAAGAAGCCGAGGGTGAAGATCCAGGGGGCGAGGATGAGGGTGGTGCGTGTGCGTCTGGCGGCCATGATCCGCGCTCTCCCGATCAGGCCGCCTCGCGCGCAGTCTTGATATGACTGCGCAGCTCGTGGACGATGTCGATGAATTTCTGGGTATAGGTGATTTCGATGTCGCGCGGTCGCGGCAGGTCGATCTCGCGCTCGGCGATGATCCGCCCGGGCCGGGCGCTCATGCAGAAGACCCGATCGGCCAGGAACACCGCTTCGCGCAGATCATGGGTGACGAGAATCACGGTGAAGCGCTGGGCGGCGTGCAGGTCCCGGATGATGCCCCAGAGTTCCTCGCGCGTGAAGGCGTCGAGCGCACCGAAGGGCTCGTCGAGCATCAAGAGCTTGGGCTCGTGGATCAGCGCGCGGCAGAGCGAGGCGCGCTGCTGCATGCCGCCGGAAAGCTGCCAGGGGAATTTCGAGCCCTGCCCGGCGAGCCCGACCTGGGCGAGCAGCGCCTCGGCGCGGGCCTCGTATTCCTTGCGATGGCTGCGCAGGCGTCCGCGATGCGGCTGCACGATCTCGAGTGGCAGGAGCAGGTTCTTCAAGGTGGTGCGCCAGGGCAGCATCACCGGATTCTGGAAGGCCATGCCGGCGAGCTTGACCGGCGCGGTCACCTGCTTGCCATCGACGATGATGGTGCCCTTCGCCGGAAACTGCAGGCCGGTGGCGAGCTTCATCACCGTGGATTTGCCACAGCCCGAGGGACCGACGATGGCGGTGAACTCGCCCTCGCGGACCTTGATGGTCATTCCCTCGACGGCCGGCTGCCCGTCCTCGGACCCGGCATAGATATGGGTGACGTCATGGATATCGACGAAGGCGGTCAAGGTGGGGCTCCGGGCGGGAGGCGCCCCCGGGCAGAGATACCCGGGGGAGGGGAGGGCTGGGTCGGCGGCGCTTGCGGCGCGGCCGACAGGGCCGGTTTTCAGTCGAACCGGCGCTCTTCCAGCGGCGGCAGGAACTCATCGGTGAAGATGTCTTCCAGCTCCGGCTTGTCGGTAAATTCGAAGGTCAGACCGATCTGGTCCAGAGCCACGGCAAAGCGCTCCGCATCGACCCCGCCGAAGCCGTTCTCGCGAACCTCGTCGGTGATGATGTTGTTCTCGATCGTCATTTCCAGGCGGTCACGCTCGACATCGCGACGGGCGACGTCGTTGTATTGCACCACGAAACCGGCGCCCTCGTCCGGGTTGTCGATGACGTCACGCAGCCCCTTGATGAAGGCGCGCAGGAAACCCTCGATCGCCTCCGGGTTCTCCTCCATCAGCTCCGGGCTCGCCATGATCACGTTGCCGTAGAGTTCGACGCCGTAATCACCCATGTTGAGCACCACGATATCGTCCATCGGCACGCCGCGCGCGGCCAGGTTGATGGCCGAGGACATGGCGAAGCCGAACACCGCATCGACCTCGCCCTGGGCGAGCATCGGCTCACGCACCGGGAAGCCGACATTTTCGAAGGTCATCTCCCATTCTTCCGCGTCGATATCGTTGACGTCGCTGAAGATCGGCCATTGCGCGAAGGCGGCATCGGGGGCCGGGGCGCCGAAGCGCTTGCCGCGCAGGCTCTCGATATCCTCGCTGATGCCGCGGCTGGCACGCCCGACAATGGCGAAGGGCGGGCGGTTATAGACCATCATCACGGCCTTGACGCCGACTTCCGGATTCTGGTCGCGGAAGCGGATCAGCGAGTTGATGTCGCCGAAACCCATATCATAGGGGCCGGTCGCGACGCGCGGGATCGATTCCAGCGATCCGGCGCCGGAATCGATGGTGACCTCGAGGCCTTCCTCGGCGAAATAGCCCTTCTCGATCGCGGCGAGGAAGGGTGCGGAGGGCCCCTCGAAGCGCCAGTCCAGCGTGAAGCGGATCGGCGTCTGCGCCTCGGCGGCGGTGGAGCCCGCCACGAGCCCGCCGATCCCCGCCGTCACGGCCAGGCCGGCAGCGAAGGTGGAGAGCAGCAAACGGCGTGTGAGCGAACGCAGTGCAGGTGCGGGCAGGTGGGGCATCGTGACGGTCTCCTCGATGGCTGGTTCGGTGACGGCTGGTTCGGTTTCGGTTCGCGGCGGCGCGCAATGCGCGATCCGGTGATCGGGACAGGCGGATGATGACGACGGTTGCGGCTCGGACATGACGGCAAAGCGGATATTGCGCGGTGCTTGCACACCTGCCTTTCCGGCGACAGCCGGATGATCAGCCGCTAAGCCGTTACGCACGGAATGCCGCTGGGGAAGGGGGGCAGTTCCCTAGCGGAAAGCCGCGGATCGTGCAGGCGGAGCAGCATGATGCAGGCAGCGCAATTGCAAAGCCAAATCGTCCTCAGGTCAAGCGCGATGCCGCGATTCGTGATAATAACTTGGGCAGAAGCAACCCGTGCGCACGGCAAGTTCCATTCAACCGCCCAAAAAGGCGGCAGGACGCTTTTGCTATGCGCTTGCGTTCCGCAGGTGACCCTGGCTCTGCCGCTCTCCGATCCCGTCGTGAGCGCGCGCTCACAATGGCGTGTCTCGACGAAACGAGTCTGCCCGTTTAAGCGAAACCCTTGTCGCTGCCGCAGTTTTGCGGCCCTATTCCAATGCAGTGAGGTGATTCATGGCCGATGATCAGGCGACGGCGAAGGAGACGGCGACCAGGCCGCAGGCAGTGACGATGCAGCCCGGCGGGGATGCGGCGGCTCCGGCGACCGGGGGAAGGAAGCGCGAGATCCGGACGGATCTGTGTGTCATCGGCGCCGGTTCCGGCGGGCTTTCCGTCGCGGCGATCGCAGCTTCCTTCGGCGTGCCGGTGGTGCTGGTCGAGCGCGGTGCGATGGGCGGTGATTGCCTCAATGCCGGTTGCGTGCCCTCGAAATCGCTGATTGCGGCCGGCGAGCGCGCCCATGCCATGCGCGAGGCCGCCGCCTTCGGCATCACGGCGCAGGAGCCGCAGGTCGATTACACCGCCCTGCGCGACCATATCCGCGACGTCATCGCCGGGATCGCGCCCACCGATTCGCAGGAGCGTTTCGAGGCGATGGGGGTCACGGTCTTGCGCGAATCGGCCCGTTTCACCGGGCGTGACATGGTGGAGGCCGGCGATGCCGTGATCCGGGCACGCCGCTTCGTCATCGCCACCGGGGCGCGTCCCGCGATCCCGCCGATTCCAGGGCTTGCCGAGACGCCCCATCATACCAACGAGACGATCTTCGATCTCACCGCGCGGCCCGGCCATCTCATCGTGATCGGCGGCGGCCCGATCGGGCTCGAACTCGCCCAGGCCCATGCCCGGCTGGGCGCGCGGGTCAGCGTGGTCGAGGCGCAGGATATCCTCGCGCGCGAGGAGCGCGAACTCGCGGAAGTGGTGGAAGCGCAATTGCGACGCGAGGGCGTCGCCTTCCATGCGAACGCGAAGGTCACCGCCGTCTCGGGTGAGGACGGCGCGGTGCGCATCACGCTCGCGGGGGGCGGTGACGCCGGCGAGACCGTGCTGGAAGGCACCCATCTCCTCGTCGCCACCGGGCGCAAACCCGTTCTCGACGGTCTCGGCCTCGATGCGGCGGGTATCCGGCATGATTCATCCGGCATTGCCGTCGATCAGGGCCTGCGCACGTCGAACCGGCGCGTCTACGCAATTGGGGATTGCGCCGGTGGTGCCACCGGCGGCTATCGCTTCACCCATGCGGCCAACCAGCATGCCGGGCTTGTCATCCGCTCGGCGCTTTTCCGTTTGCGCGTCAAGCTCGATAACGCCATCATCCCGCGCGTGACCTATACGGATCCGGAGCTCGCCGCCGTGGGTCTGGGCGAGGAAGAGGCGCGCAAGCTGCACAAGGGGCGCATCCGCGTGTTGCGCTTTCCCGTGGCCGAGAACGACCGCGCGCGGGCGGAGCGGCGCGAGGCGGGGCATGTGAAGGTGATCACGAGTCACAAGGGGCTGGTGCTCGGCGCAGCGATTGCCGCGCCTCAGGCCGGGGAACTGATTGCATTGTGGACGCTTGCCGTGACGAAGAAAATGAAGGTGCAGGATATCGCGGGTTTGGTCATGGCCTATCCGACACTCTCGGAGATCTCGAAACGTGCGGCGGTGGAATTCCTCAAACCGTCAGCGCGGATGCCGAGCGTACGCCGGCTGATCCGCTTCCTGCGGGTGTTCGGATAAGCGCATGGATGCAGGCTCGCCGGAGGAGACGACCAGGGCGCATGCGGGATCGCGATCGCCGCACCCGCCGCGCTTCGGCCTCTCGGCGCGGCTGTTATGGCTGACGATCGGTTTCGTCATGCTCGCCGAGGTGCTGATCTACGTGCCCTCAGTGGCACAATTCCAGCGTAACTGGCTGAACGACCGGCTCACCGCCGCACAGATCGCCGCGCTCGTTCTCGACGCGGCCCCCGCCGACGGGCTCTCGCGCGATCTCGAAGACGATCTCCTGCGCGGTGTCGGGGCGATGACGGTCGCGGTACGCGGCGGCGGCACGCGCCGCCTGCTCGCCGTGGCCGACATGCCGCGCGAGGTAGGGCGGGTGATCGATCTGCGCGAGCAGGGGCTGATCTCCGGCATCAGCGCTGCCTTCACCACGCTGATGCGTCCAAACGCGCAACCGATGCGCGTGGTCGGGGCGGGGATGGACGCGCCTGAGGGCATGCGGGCCGTGGCCCCGGTCGATTTCGTCGAAATCGTCATCGACGAGGCGCCCCTGCGCGCGGCGCTGGTGAGCTTCTCGCGCAATATCCTGATCCTCTCGCTGATCATCTCGGTGATCACGGCGGGGCTCGTCTATCTGGCCCTGCAATGGGTGATCGTGCGGCCTGTGCGCAGGCTCACCGACAATCTCACCCGTTTCGCCTCTGATCCGGAGGACCGGGCGCGCATCATCGCACCCTCGTCGCGGGCTGACGAGATCGGCGTGGCCGAGCGGGCGCTCGAGCAGATGGAGCGGGCCCTGGAGCGGGCGCTGGCGCGCAAGCGGCGTCTGGCCGAACTCGGGCTCGGCGTTTCGCGCATCAATCACGAGCTGCGCAACATGCTCACTGCCGCGCAGCTCCTTTCCGACCGGATGGCGAGCGCTTCCGATCCGCTGGTGCAGAAATTCGCCCCGCGCCTCGTCGACACGCTCCAGCGCGCCATCGATTTCAGCGAGGCGACGATGGCCTTCGGCAAGGCGGAAGAGCCCGAGCCGCGCCCCGTGCGTTTCGCGCTCGCGCCGGTCGTCAGCGAACTCGGCGATCTGCCGGGCCTCGTTGCCGAGGACGATCCGGATCAGGCCGTGGCGGGCAATGCGCAGGGTGGGGCCGAGGCGCAGGGGCCGGTGCGTCTCGCCGTCGATATCCCCGCCGATCTGGTGCTCGTCGCCGATCGCGAGCAGACGGCAAGGATCTTCGTCAATCTCGCACGCAACGCCGTCGAGGCCATGCGCAAGACGCCACCGCCAGCGCGGCGTCTCACCGTGAGCGCCCGGCGCGTGATGCAGGCGGGCGCGCCGGCGGTCGAGATCCGCTTCGCCGATACCGGCCCGGGCCTGCCGCCGCGCGCGCGCCAGAACCTGTTTCGTCCCTTCGAGGGCTCCGCCCGCTCCGGCGGGACCGGCCTCGGCCTCGCCATCTGCGCCGAGATCATGCGCCTTCATGGCGGCATCATCCGCCTCGAAGAGCCGGAACAGGGCACGGGAGAGGCCGCAGAAGGGGAGGCGGACGATGCCGGCACCAGGGGGACCTGTTTCGTGCTCGTCTTCCGCCAGCCGGTCTGAGTTCAGGCAGGCCGCCGCGAAAATCTTTCACCCCAAATCCGCAAAAAGGGGCTTGCCAACCCCCCCCGAAAGGTTCTATCCACCGCCCACCGACGCGGTCACCCCGCGACGTGGCAAGCGCCCGTAGCTCAGCTGGATAGAGCACCAGACTACGAATCTGGGGGTCAGAGGTTCGAATCCTTTCGGGCGCGCCATTTCGGTACAGAACTGCGAACCGCAGCGGGCAAGTTTTCCGGGTCACTCTGAACCGCCTGTTCAAGGGTATCCTTGATTCCCGTAATGCGGATGACGTTGGTATCAACCTGAATGCGATCAACCACAGCTTTCAAATAGGCCTTGCGGAGCGGGATTTCCCCGGAACGGATGTGCATGCGCATCGCGTCCGCGAAACGTTTGATCATATCCTGCGTGATGACAATCTCGCTACATGCCGTGGCCTGTGCACGTGCCAGAGCTTCTTTTGCGAGATCGCGTTCGTTCTACAACGCTTTGATGCGGTCACGAAGGATATCGTCGAGGTCAGCGATTCCGTTTTCGACCATCGCATACAAGCGACGTAACTTTTCGTCCGCGGCGTCTAGCCGCCTTTATGCATCGCAGCCTGATCAATTGCCCGTTTCGCCTGACGGTTGGGTTTTTGCAGAAGCTGGCGCAGGGTGACCCGCCCCGCCGCTTTTCGGCGGCGGCGGAGATGGTGTGAAGGGCGGGGTTTGCAGGTTGCGGTCGCGGGGTTTCGAAAGGGGCGCCAACGTCCCCGGTGGCTACGTGGCGAGACGCGGTATATGGAATTCCTTGAAGCGCCGGACCTTGGTCTTCGTCTTCGCCCTCTCGAAGCGCCGGGTCGTGCTGGCCTCGACGGTTGCCACGCGTTTGCGCAGCGTGCTGGTTGTCGCCACCCCGAAGATGAAGGCGATGCCGTTCGCCCGGCACCAGTCGAGCACCTCGGGAGCGCATGTTTGGATGCCCCCTTTGATGCAAGGATTTTTTTGCCTGTCTGAGCGCGTGATCGGGTGCGGTCATGTTTCAGGCCTCACAAGTGCGGCTTTCGCACGCCGCGGGCCGGGATGGTGATACGCGGATCAGGTACCAAATCAATAGGGCGAGCTCGAGGCTCGTTGCACTCCACTGGTTTACCCGACCCGGATCTGATCGATCATTTGCCCATTCAGGTCATTGCCCTCCTCACATCCCCGAGGCTCCGACAGCCGCGTTCAGCAGATCGCGCCGGTCGGATCCCTGTAATCAGTCTCGCCGGCGAGCATGGCCCAGATCATACGCGCCATTTTGTTCGCCAGTGCGATGGCGACCAGTTTGCGTGGTTTGCGTGCGAGCATGCGCGATAACCACGATCCCGGTCGGCCACCGTGCCGGCCCCTCCAATGCACGACAGACATGGCGCCGATGATCAGCAGGCGTCGAATATCGCGCTGACCCATCTTGGAAGTGCGGCCAAGCTTCTGCTTGCCACCGGAGGAGTGCTGTCGTGGAACGAGGCCAAGCCACGCTGCAAAATCGCGACTACGGCGGAATTCCCGCATCTCCGGTGCAAAGGATGCAATCGCCATGGCGCAGACCGGGCCGATTCCCGGCATGGTCTGCAGCCGGCGTGCTGTGCTGTTTTCCCTGGCTGCAGTTGTGATCCGCTTGTCCAGCTTGCCGATCTCGTCGCTGATCTGAGCAATCTGATCGAGGTAAAGCCGCCCGAGATCGCGAACCAGGTCCGGAAGCGTGTCCTGATCGAGACAGGCAGCAAAGCGAGCGATATTCCCAACGCCTTGACCGATGATGATGCCGTGCTCAGCAAGATGCCCGCGTAGTGCATTCACCAGACGGGTTCGCTGGCCGACCAGCAGGTCCCGGGTGCGGAACAGCATCGCCCGGGCTTGTTGGTCCGCGGTCTTCACCGCAACGGTACGCATGGTCGGACGCTGTGCTGCTTCCGCCACGGCCTCAGCATCAGCGGCATCGTTTTTTTGCCGCTTGACGAAGGGCTTCACGTAAATGGGCGGGATCAGCCGCACTTCATGACCCAGACGGGAGAGCTCACGACCCCAATAGTGCGCCGTTGCGCATGCCTCCATCGCCACCACACAAGGCGGCAGCGACGCCATGAACTTCGCAAACTGCGCCCGTGACAGCTTCTTGCGGAACAGCACCTGTCCATCGGCCGTTGCCGGTAGCGTCCAAGGAGCTGGTGTAATTTCAGTGCCGTCAACGGTGTGATCCTGGGTGGCCATCGAGGTGTATGGTCGAGGTGGAGTTTGCTGACTTCAACCCCGGACCACATGGAGACCCCGATGACCAAGACGAACATGGACCTGTCCGAACTTCTGGCCAAGCACGATCAGGGAGACTTTCTGCGCAGCGTTGCCGAGGCCGTCCTGCAGCTGATCATGGAGGCGGATGTCGAAGGCCTGATCGGCGCTGGCAAGCACGAGCGCAGCGGCGAACGCACAACGTGGCGTAACGGGTATCGAGAGCGCGCTCTCGATACCCGTCTGGGCACGCTGAACCTGCGGGTTCCCAAGCTGCGTCAAGGCAGTTACTTCCCGGGCTTTCTCGAAGCGCGCAAGACCTCGGAACAGGCGCTGGTGGCCGTCATCCAGGAGGCGTGGATCAGTGGTGTCTCGACCCGTCGCGTCGATGAGCTGGTGCAGGCCATGGGGCTGAGCGGCATTTCGAAGAGCACGGTGTCGAAGCTGTGCAAGGACATCGACGAACGTGTCGGCGAGTTCCTGAACCGCCCGCTCACCGGCGAATGGCCCTATCTCTGGCTCGACGCCACCTATCTGAAGGTGCGCCAGGGCGGACGGATCGTACCAGTCGCCGCAATAATCGCCGTGGCCGCCAACACCGAGGGACGCCGTGAGATCATCGGCCTCGGTATCGGCCCGTCCGAGGCCGAGACATTCTGGACCGAGTTCCTTCGATCCCTGCGCGTTCGCGGCCTGGGGGGCGTCAGACTGGTCATCAGCGACGCGCATACAGGCCTCAAAGCCGCCATCGCCCGGGTCTTCGAAGCAACCTGGCAACGCTGTCGCGTCCACTGGATGCGCAACGCCCTGGCCCATGTCTCGCGTGGTCAGCATACTGTCGTCGCCGCTGCCATCCGACAGGCCTTCGATCAACCCGACCGCACCCATGCCGGCGAAACCTGGCGCAAGGTCGCAGAGCAACTGCGCCCGCGCTGGCCAAAACTGGCCGATCTCATGGATGCCAGCGAGCACGACGTGCTGGCCTACATGTCATTCCCGCGCCAGCATCGCACCAAACTGCACAGCACGAACCCAATTGAACGTCTGAACAAGGAGGTCAAGCGACGCGCCGACGTCGTCGGGATCTTCCCCAATGAAGCATCCATCATGCGTTTGATCGGCGCCGTGCTCTTCGAGCAGAATGACGAATGGCAGACATCAAGCCGCTACATGATGGTCGAGGCATTCGCACAGATCGACAAGGAGGAGATCGATCCCATCCTCAGCATAACCACAAAAGCCGCCTGATCATGACCTCAGGCCATCCAGAAAATTACACCAGCTTGACGGACGCGACCCCGTTGCCCCATGAACCTGGAGAACCTGCTTTGCCAGGTCGACGCCAACGATGCTAATCTCACCCATGGATGCCTCCTCCTTCTGTGATGACTTCAGCATCACCATTTTGGCACATTGCGATGCCGTCGGGTGGGGGCATCCACTCCATCAATAGTGACTGTCACCCCTGATCAGGATCCGGGTATGGGGCCAGTGCCGGCGGATTGACCGGACGAAACGACCCTCGTCATCGAACACCACGATCGGCTGGAAGCCGTATGCATCGTGATGCGCGTTGAACAGCCGCAATTGCTGCTCCCCGTGAACGGTATCGAAGGTGTCGTCGATATCGAGCACGATCTGCGACGGCACTGTCCGGAACGAGCGGCAATACAGGCCGATCATGGCATGACCCATGGCCAGAAGCATGCGCCGGTCGGGCCGGTTCTCCAGGCGGCAGATTGTTGATTGGGAAGCAAGATCCTCATCACAGGGAAGTCTGCCCCCGGCCATCTTGAAGAGGGGATCGGTCCGCAGGCGGGAGGCGTCATTGGCATCTTCATAGCCGGCGGCGATCATGCCCATCCGGAAGCCGATCATCTCGTCGAGCCTGTGGGAGATCATATCGGGGCGCCGCGGATCATCGATACATGCAGCCAGCGTCGCGGCAACACGCAAGCGCTTGTCCACCTCCGCCAGAGCGATCAGGCCGCTATCCGATGACAGGCTGCCGCCGTCAAACCGGGCGACGATGGCCTTGCCATTCACGGGTGACAAACCCTCCAGCGGCAGCGTAGGATCATTCATGGCGGATGTGGCCTCCGTGAAACTGCAAGATTCGGCGTTAGCACCCAAATCTTACGCTATTTCAACGGCTTGCGCTACATCCGCCCGGCCACCATGAATTTTCTGGGCTAAACGCCCGCAGCCTCATCGCCGAATGGATGACCGAGTACGATGAGGTAAGGTCCCATTCCTTCCTTGGCTACATAATCCCGGCAGCGTTCGCGACCAGTCTCACCGCAACAGGTTCGCGGCTGCGCAATCCCGGACAACTCAGCTGCGGGCGTGTCGCTCACCAAACACCGATTGGCGTATCAGAAATGGCGAAGGATCCAGTTGTTTTATGGATGAATGCTCCGGGGCAGGTCGCCAACCCAACCACCGGGGGGGCAGTGCATACGAAATGGGGCAACGTCCTCTGCCGTCCAGAGTGAACGGGCGTCGCTGCGGGCGGTTCGCGGGCGCTTAATCTCTGTCGGGATAGCGCAGCCGCATCTGCGCAAAAATGAAAAATCGTGAAGGAGCCGATATCCGGATTTTGATTGTACTTTTTGATGCTTGACAACAATTTTTGATTGTTTAACATGGTTTTTGACAGCGCCTTTCAATCCTTAAAATTGTATTTTAGTGGAAATATCGGAATATCGACCCATCTCGGAGCGCGAAACATCGAAAGGTTGGGGCAATGACATACGTACCCTCCAATATATTCGACCTCGAATCAAATGTTAAGAGTTATTGCATTGGATTTCCTGCTGAATTCACTCAAGCTAGCGGCGCAATAATTGAAGATATTGATGGAAAAAAGTACTTTGATTTAGTATCAGGGTGCGGCTCTTTGAATTATGGGCATAATAACAAATATATAAAAGAGAAATTAATTGAATACATTTTGTACGATGGAATAGCTCTGAGTCTTGATATGAATAGTTCAGCCAAGAAAATATTTCTCCAGACGTTAAGAAAAAAAATACTGGAGCGGCGGGGACTCGATTATCGCATTCATTTTACGGGACCAACGGGCACAAACGCGATTGAGGCAGCCATAAAGCTCGCCCGCAAGGTGACTGGGCGGACCAACGTGATTTCGTTTACCAACGGCTTCCACGGGTGCTCACTCGGCGCGCTGTCGCTGACGGGCTCGAGCCACCATCGCCGCTCGTCCGCCCCGCTTCTTACCGGCGTGACGCATATGCCGTATGACGGCTATTTCGGGCCAGAAATTGACACATGTGCAATGATCGAAAACCTGCTTGCCGACCCTTCGAGCGGCATTGACGCACCAGCCGCGATCATTCTGGAGGCTGTTCAGGGTGAGGGGGGGCTCAATGTCGCGTGTCCAGACTGGCTATGTCGGATCGAGGCGCTCGCCCGTCGTCACGGGGCGCTGCTTATCCTTGACGAGATTCAGGCAGGGTGCGGACGTACCGGGAGTTTCTTCGCGTTCGAGGAAAGCGGGATCGTGCCCGACATGGTGGTGCTTGCCAAGGCAATCTCGGGATTTGGATTGCCAATGTCTTTGCTCTTGCTGAGACCGGAGCTGGATATTTGGGAGCCAGGCGAGCATAATGGCACATTTCGCGGTAATTGCCATGCCTTTGTAACCGCCGCTGCGGCAATAGGCCAGTACTGGTCGGACGATAAACTGTCAAATTCGATCAATCATCTGGCCTCGATACTTTATGGGCGCCTGAACGCGATTGCGCAGCGATACCAATTGCGGGTCAAGGGCAAGGGGCTGATGCAGGGCATCGATATGGGTAGCGCCGAGGCCTGCCGGTTGCTTCGCCGACGCTGTTTCGAGGCCGGGCTGTTGCTTGAAGCCTGTGGGCCACATGATGAGGTGCTCAAGTTCATGCCGCCGCTGACGATCGATACCGTCGAACTGACGACCGCCCTCGACATCGTCGAGGAATATTTTCACGAAGATATGACCGGAACCGTCGCCGCCCGGGCTGCTACGACGGACGGTTCAATGTTCGTTCAGTGAGCCTGGATCAGCCCCATCCCGATATCTGGAGACGCGAATTGTCTTTCTCGGATACTGCCGAAGCGGCCTCCTCTTTGATGCATGTTTATGACTGCATCGGGATAGGTTTTGGCCCCTCGAACATTGCACTTGCGATCGCGCTTGAGGAAATCGGCGCCCTGGATAACTGCCTGTTTCTTGAGGCGCGAGACTGCATCGCGTGGCAACCGGGCATGTTGCTCGAAGGCAGCGATATTCAGCATAATCCGCTGCGTGACTTCGTGACCCCACGCAACCCCCGAAGCGCCTACGGCTTTCTTTCGTACCTCGCAGCGAAGGATCGGCTCTTTGAATTTCTGAATCTCGATGCACCGTTTCCGCCGCGGATAGAATATGCCGGTTACGTGGCATGGGTAGCCGAACAGTTTGCGCATGCAGTCCGCCTGAACGCGCGTGTCGATGGCATCGACGTCGTGGAAGACCCACAGCGCGGGCGCCTGCTGATGGTATCCACTCGCTCCGGAAGCTACCTCGCCCGAACGGTAAGTTTCGGGCCAGGGCGCTCGGCCCATATCCCAGAAGTCTTTGCGCCTCACCTTGGGCCGCGCGTCGTGCATCTGACTGATTATCTCTGGAGTATCGAGCGCTGGAAGGATGAGGGGCTAAAGCGTTTCGTTGTCATCGGCGGAAGCCAGAGTGCTGCGGAGATCGTTCTGGACCTTGCAGGTCGGGCGCCTGACTATGAAATTACAAGTATATCGAGGAATTTTGGCTTTAAACTTAAGGACGTAAGTCCTTTTACGGAACGTATATACATGCCAGAATTTGTAGATTACTTCTTTGAAGCGCCTGAAGATATACAGCATGCAATGACACAGGAATTATGGCGCAGCAATTATGGAGCGGCAGATCATGATGTAATTGTAGCGCTCCAGATGCA
Source organism: Saliniramus fredricksonii (assembly GCF_900094735.1). Classification (NCBI taxonomy): domain Bacteria; kingdom Pseudomonadati; phylum Pseudomonadota; class Alphaproteobacteria; order Hyphomicrobiales; family Salinarimonadaceae; genus Saliniramus; species Saliniramus fredricksonii. The sequence goes on along the minus strand of NZ_FMBM01000001.1, from coordinate 18,363 downwards.
CCTATACGAGCAGAAGGTATCTGGTCATGAGCGGATAAAAATACTCTCCAATCAGACGACAAATTCAGTAAGTTCGCTTCCATTTGGTGATTTGTTTCTTCGTCTTACTGATCGGTGCGACAGATCAACGTGTGACATATATGCCGACGCGGTAATTCTCGCGACTGGATTCCAAAATTTCGGCTCCGGTGAGAAGCGGGAAGCGTACCACCCGCTGCTGAAAGCGCTCGTGCCCGTGATGCGGTTTCGCGCCGATGGCGGCGTTGTCGTAAAGCGTGATTTCAGCCTCGGTTATGCCTCTGATGCTGGCCCAATGCCGCAGATCTTTCTGAATGGCGTTTGTGAAGCAACTCATGGCTTTGGTGACGCCGGCTCCTTCAGCCTGCTTTCAACGCGCTCAGCGCATATTGCTGAAGCCATCCAGCGGGCATGTCGGGAAACTGCGCTTCCGGAAACATGTCACGGAGCCTCGCCTGATTAATATCGATAATGCTTGGAGTGGTTGTTTGATGGCCATGAATATTCAAGAAGAGTATGGACGGTCCGAAGAGGATGACACGCATGACGTCGTCATCGTCGGCGCTGGCATTTCGGGCAGTGCTGCAGCGATATTGCTGGGGCGCCTGGGGCTGAAAATTCTTGTCCTCGAGAAAAAATTGTCTTCTGACGAGTACAAGGCCAATTGTACGACCTTTATTCAGGCAAGTGCCCTTCCTGTTATTCGCGGACTCGGAATTCAGGAGGAGCTTGAGAAGGAGGGCGCAGTTCGCAATAGCGCCTTGTTCTGGACGGAGTTTGGCTGGATCGTCGACCGATTGCAGCGGGACAAGGCTTATGGCCATGGCTATTCGGTGCAGCGGAAAAAACTGGACCCGTTACTGCGGCGAAAGGCTGTAGAGGTCGGGAATGTGACGATCAGGCTCGGAGCTACGCTGGATTCTCTTGTAGAGAGCGAAGACGGGAACATCGTCGGCATCGGTTATCTCGGCGCTGACGGGATTCGCAGGGAATCCCATGCCCAACTTGTGATACTTGCAGATGGGCGAAATTCCCGGGGCGCTGACCTCGCGAGCGTTCCGACGGTTCGTCGGGAAAACAACCGCTTCGTCTATTTTGCCTATTATAAGAACATGCCGCTGAAGACGGGAAAGACAGCGCAATTCTGGCAGCGTGATCGCGATATGGGTTTCGCCTACCCGTTTGATGACGACCTGACAATGCTGTGCTGCTTCGTAACGCATGATCAGTACGAAAATTGGCGGGGGGACAAGTTTGCTGCGCTGGAATCATTTTTCGATGATCTGCCGTGCGCCCCCGACAAGTCGCAGGCCTTGCGTGCATCCCGTATGCTCGGTATGCGCCGGCTTGATGATTACAAGCGCCCGGCTGTTCACCAAAATCTTGCCTTGATTGGCGACGCCTGCATGTCATGCGATCCGATGTCGGGGGTGGGCTGCGGTTTCGCTCTTCAATCCGCGCAATGGCTGACTGAATGCGTCGGTGATGCGCTCGTACGTCGCGACGATCTGCGGCCCAGCCTCTCGGCCTATCGGCGCAAGCATCGCAAGATGTTGGCCGGCCACGAGTTCTTTATCAAGGATAATGCGACCGGTCGCCCGATGAGTTTTCTCGAGAAGCTGATCTCCCGCGCTGCGGTTGCCGATGCAAAGGTTGCGCACCGCCTGCACCTGTTCATCGGTCGCGTCATTTCCTGGAAGGCATTCCTAACCCCTCCAATGCTCTTGCGCATCCTGACATCGAACGTGACCTATGCACGCCGCAAGGATGAGTTGCGCGCCCATGAGCCGATCTGAGCCAATGAAGGTTTTTCTCGTCTGTGTTGGTTTGCTCGTGGCGGCTTATGCTGCCGGGTACAGGGCGGATCTGGATCCTCAAGATATCGAGCGGCAATTCTCGATGCCACATTCGCTATTTACCGATGTCGAAGGCACACGCGTGCACTTCACTGATGAGGGTGATGGCCCCGTCATCCTCCTGATCCATGGATCGGGTGCAGAAATCGGCGTGTGGCAGCCGCTTTCAGCGGTGCTTTCGATGAACGGCTATCGTGTGATCTCCACCGATCTTCCTGGAAGCGGTCTGTCGGGTTTCGATCCCCGGGGGCGATATGACGCCGATTCCGGAATGGCGTTTGTATTAGCCTTTCTCCGCGAACTGGGCATTGAGCGGGCTACCGTCCTCGGGCATTCCACGGGTGGCCAGATTGCCTGGCGTGCGGCACTCGCGCCCGAAAGCCCGGTCGAGCGCCTGATACTGGTCGCATCAACGGGCTACCCTCATCCGAGTCCCATGACATGGACACTGGCTCGGGTTCCCTTGCTGGGCGAGATTATGCGGCACATCACACCCCGTTTCCTGGTGCGCATGAATCTGCGTGACACCTTTTATGACGATGACCGCGTCACCGATGAGCTGGTTGATCGCTACTACGCCATGATCCGGCGGGCGGGTGCACGTGATGCCCTGCTTGCTCGCATGCGCGCAGTCAGCTTCGACTCACACGAATACATCCGCTGCATCCGGCAGCCAGCTCTCGTGCTGTGGGGCGCGGGCGACATCTGGCTCCCGGTCGAAATCGGTGAATGGTTCGCTGGTGAGATTTCCGCCGCCCATCTGGTGACCTTCCCGGAAACCGGGCACAATGTACCGGAAGAGGCTGACCCCGATCTGCTGGCGGCGACTATTGCCGACTGGATGAGCGAAGCGGTCGACGGTGCAACCATGGAGCGACGCCCGGGATGTGACGCAGCACATGCGCCCGAAGCCGGAGATCCGGCCTCCAGGGTTGATACAGGCGAGATCCCGGCATGAGCGGAATTCTTGTCACGGGCGCCTCGGGATTCATCGGCTCTGCCTTTCTGGCACGGTTCATGTGTACGAATCCTGATGTCGGCGTTTTTGTGCTGATGCGCGAACAGCCTCGCGGGCCCGATACCCGTTTCAGGCTCACGCGTGGCCTCGCGCGCGCCCTGCATGCCGGGCGCGATAAATCCGTGTTGCCGCAGGCGCTCGCGGATCGGGTGGACATCATGATCGGTGATGTGTCTGCACCGTGTTGTGGCCTTTCGCCGGTCGATATCGCGCGCCTCGAAAGATACGGCGTGGAGCAGATCTGGCATATTGCAGCTGATCTGAGGGTCGACGCGTCCGACGCGGTGCGCGATCAGAATCCGCGTGCTGCTGAGGAGGTCATGCAGCTCGCGAACCGTATCGGATGTCGGGACGTCGTCATGGTTTCGACTGCTTACGTCTTCGGGCGCTGCAGCGGAATAATCGACGCCGATGCGCCACCTCCGGTCGGGATCGAACCAAATAATCTTTACGAAGACAGCAAGTTGAAGGCCGAATATGCCGCTTGCAAGGCGGCGTCGCGCGACGATATTCGTCTTACCTTGCTACGCCCCACCGTGGTCGTCGGCAATTCGGTGACCAAATCATCGGGAGGATCGGCGAGCGGCCTCTATGGTTTGGTGAGGGCGCTCAACGAAGAGGTTCGCCGTCGCGAACTCGGTCCGGACTCAGTCCTATATCTGCATTGTGGCGACGGGCAGTTGAACCTCGTAACGATTGACGAAGTGGTGAGGGCCATGATGGCGTTGACCGGGGCGGGCAAGCCGGCTGCGCCTCTGACGGTCCGGGCCTTGACCGGCACCGATATCGCGGTGGGAAAGATCCTTCTTGCCATCGCTGATCGTCTGGACATAACGATCAAGCGGGTCGACCATGCGGAAGCTGTTCTGCCTGAGGACCGGCTGATCAATCGCCGGTTAGGATTCTTCCGGCCCTATGCCGAGCGCGCAACCGGAAAGTCTTTCGAGCGCCTGGAACTCGATGACGCGACCCGCTTATACGATATCGATCTGCTGAACTTTGTGGAGGCGGGACTGCGCGAAGTGCGTCATGGCTGCCTGACCGACCTGATGCAGCTGCAACACCTGCCGCGTAAGGCGGCATCGCCGCTCGTCGCCTATGACAGCCATCCCGGTGAAATCGGGCGTGCGACCACGGTGATCGTGAATGCCTACGGGATGCCGCTCGATGTGATGCATCCCCTGATAAATAGCCTGCTCGCCGATGGGCGCCGTGTCGTATCGTGGGATTGCCGGGGCTTGCCGGATACCGGCTTCGACGTCAGCTCTGGCGATCTGTCCATCGAGGGTCATCTTGCCGACTGGGTACTCATTCGCGCATGCCTGACACAAGGGCCCGTGGACCTCATAGGCTGGTCAACCGGTGCGGTCGTGGCGAGCCGCATAGCCGCGAGCGAACCCGAAGCGGTACGCAACCTCGTACTCATGCATGGCAGCTTCATGCACAAGGGGGCGGAACTGACCGCATTCCAGAAGAACCTCAAATCCGTCATGCCGAAAGTCGCGCTCAGCCGATCGGTCGCGGGACTGCTCCACAAGTCGGTTTTCAGTGAAAACAAGGGGAGCCTTCTGAAGCTGGTCACCCGCGACATCGTGCGCAAGTCAGAGGAGGCGATGAGCGTCACGAAGCCGGCACAGCAGCACCTCGTGCAGATGCTGACGCATGATCCCGAGGCGGTGTTTCGTTATGCGCGCCTGATACGCGCATTCATATCAGAAAACCCGCTAGTCTGGATGTCGTCCATAACCTGTCCAACCCTTGTCCTAACCAGCCCGAATGATCAAACCGCGCATCCGAAAGGCAGCTACGACGTTGCCGAGCAAATACCCGGCGCACGCATGCTGGTTGCCGAGGCCGGCGACCACTTTTCGTTCTACCGGGACTCCGGCGTACGGGCTGCCGTCCTCGGCGCTCTCGGCGCCGTTCGGCCCGTAGATGCCAGTGAGGATATTGCCCAACCATGACCCGATACATTGTCACATGCACACCGCCGACCCCGAATGGCGATCTTCATCTTGGGCATCTCTCGGGCCCGTTCCTTGCCGCCGAGATCTGCCAGCGCGTGCTGCGTCAGGCCGGGCATGACGTGCTCTTCGTCTCTTATGCAGATGACTACCAGAGTTACGTCCTTCGCAAGGCAACAGAGCTGGAGCGCGACCCTGTGCCGTTCAGCGAACTCGTCCGGCGTACGATGATGCTATCCCTCGAATCGGTCGACATTCGCTTCGACCATTTCCTGAGAGCATTCGACAGCCCGGCATTCCAGCGCGCTGCCCGCCACTATCTCGATATCGTATCCCCGGATATCGAACGCCGGAAGACACCCGTCCATATCTGCTCGACGACAGGATTCTACGGATACGAGGCTTTCGGGCGCGGATGCTGCAATTGGTGCGGGGCGTCATCGGATGCGAGCCAATGCGAGGCATGTGCCCGGAAGCCTGTTCCGGAGAAAATGTCGGACATGCGTTCGATATTCACGGGTAAACCGATGGAATTGGCGGAGGTCGAGACGTATGTCTGGCATCTGGGTCGGCATTATAACAAGGTTGCTCAGGCGCATGCCCACCAACCGATTCGTTCATGCCTGCGCGAATTCCTCGCGGATGTGCTTGCTGATGAGGCCGATACCTGGAGCATCACGCGACCCGGCGACGCTGGCTTGCAGCTCGACAGTCTCGACGAACAGCCCTTGCATACCTGGTTCATGGGCTTGTCAGGGTACCGCGCAACGGTAGACGCATTTCTGGAAGAAAACCCGGAGCGCGGCACTTTCAAGGAATGGTGGGCGCCGGACACACGCATGGTGCATTTTCTTGGTTATGACTGCTCCTTCAGTCATGCCGTCGCCTATTGCGTGCAGCAGGTCTGCGACCCCTCCGGACCACCGGTAGGACTGTTCCTCACCAACCGGTTCCTGAAGCTGGATGGCGATGATTTCTCGACCAGCCGCGGCAACGCTATCTGGATCCGGGATATCGCCGGTCTCTATCCAAGCGACGCGATCCGCCTGTATGCGGCGTGGTTTGCTCCCGAAACCGGGGTCCGGAACTTCGAAATGTCGGAATTCAGGAAATGGGTAGAAGGCGTATACCGCCCTCTTGCCCAGAGCGTGCGGGATGTCGCGCGGACTGGAATTCCCAGTAAGCCGCGCGGGAGCGATACCGGCGATTACTGGAGGAACAGTTCGAGTATCGCGGCCTGGGACCGCCATGCCGACCTTGACAATTTCTCGATCGCGGGCATGGCCGCAGCGATCATCGGCCTGGCTGACGAGATCGCTGCTGCACCGAGGGCCGAGCGCCTCGCAGGATGGCGCGAGTTCACCCGTATCTCCGCTGCCATTTGCCCGAACCTCGCCATGACATTAAATGGAGAACCGAGTGCATGAATCCTCTCTACTACGAAGCACGTACTGTAGATTTCCATGGCGTGATGGAAGTATCCGACCACCGTTTGAAAATCTACTCACTTCGAGCACCACAATTCGCAGACGATCCCTTGCCGCCTGCGCAAAACATTGAACGTATGCTGGAGGCGGGAATTCTGGAGCTGGCGCTGGAGGCCGATCACAAGGTGGGTTTTGCGATCCTTCACTGGGCCGGCGATGGTCTCTATGTGCTTGTGAATACATGGTATGATGCGAATATGCTGCGCCTCAGCGCTTTTCGCGTTGATGATCTGAGCGTGCCCGAGCCGCAGCTTGAGTCGCTCGCCCATCTTCACGTGATTGCCTGTGTATGGGAGCTTGAAATCTACAAATTCGAGCGCGATGCTTGGGTGCGCGAGGTCCTGGAACAGTGCCCGCCTGCCCTGACCAACGATGTCCTCGCCGGATATTTTGAAGCCGGAATGCGCGGAACGGCCTGACGACCAGGGAGTCGCAGCGCCGGTCGGAAACAGATGCCGGGATAAGATGATGGATGCACAGTGCCTTATACGCAGGGCCGATCCGGGTGACCTGGATACTTTATACGACCTTTTCGAAGAGCACGCGGCTTATGAGGGGCTACCCTTCAGTGGGCATGGGCGCCGGGATTCACTCGCGGCGATGATGTTCGAGGAGCCGGCGCGTATCTTCGGCTGGGTCGCGGTCGTAGACCACAAGATTTCGGGCTACATGACCGCGACGATTGACTGCTCGACCTGGAATGCATCGCCATTCATCTACATGGATTGCCTGTATCTGCGCGAGCGATATCGTGGGCTCGGCCTGGGGCGGATTCTGGTCCAGGAACTCGCTGCGTTCGCGCGAGGGCGCGGCTGCGCGCAGATCCAGTGGCATACGCCGCCCGACAACGCGCTTGGTATTGGCTTCTATCGCCGGATCGGCGCGTCACAGCTCCCCAAAGTGCGCTTTTTTCTCGATGTTCCCGGCGACGAAGTCGGGGGAGGTAACTGATGTCCGGTTCAGAGCGAATGCGCCGGGAGGCAGCGCCGGCATGGTCAATCGGGCGCGAGGCCGGGCGGCGTGCGGATGCGGCTGAACTAGGACAGCTTTTTGCCTGCGGTGCCGCGCTGCATCCCGAGCGGATCGCAGTCGATGACGGGCGGACACGCTACACATTCCGGGAACTCGAGCAGATCTCGCAACGCCTTGCTGCAGCGCTGGAGGCCCGGGGAGTCGTCTGCGGAGACCGAGTTGCCATTCTCGCTGACAAGGTCGCGCTCATGCCGGCGATTGCCGTGGCCATCTGGATCTGCGGTGCGGTATATGTTCCCCTCGATTCGGAAGCTCCTCCGGCACGTATCGAGCGCATGCTTAGCCGACTCAGGCCGCGCCTTGTCCTCTCATGCCGTGATGTTGCGCCGCCGGAGGGTCATGCTGGCCTGAGCTGGGCGATGCTCAAGGAGATAGCTTCGGACCCGCACGCGGTCCGGCGTACAGAGCCTGTCGGCATGACGACGGATGCAAGCGCATACATCGTCTTCACCTCGGGCTCCACCGGAGAGCCCAAGGGAGTCGAGATCACAGTCGGCAGCCTCCTCGCCTATTTTAAGGCTCACAATGAAGTGTTGCGCTTCGGCCCCCAATCGCGTGTCATTAGCTTCACGCCGTTCCATTTCGACGTCTCGATAGAGGACACGCTGCTTCCTCTCTCGCTCGGTGCTTTCGTCTACCAGTATCGCGGGATCGTGGTCGGTCCACTCATTCGGAACGTCCTGACGCGCGAACGCATTACCCACATGATCGCGGTTTCAACCGTGCTCACGCTCATCTCCAACCCCGCTTCGTCGATAAACCGGGATGCTCTTCCCGAGCTCGGCATGGTCATGACCGGCGCAGAAGTCTGTGATCCGAAAATCATCAACCTCTGGAAGAGCCGATTGCCGGGGTGCCGGGTCATCAATGCCTACGGACCAACGGAGACGACCATTGTCTGCCTCTGCCACACGATCAATGAGCCCGATGAGGACCGAAGCAGTTCCTATCCGATCGGAAAACCGCTTGAGGGGGTCGAGGCGACCATCCTTGCCGAGGACGGAAGTGAAGTTGCTGATGGCGTACAGGGCGAATTGTGCATCGGCGGCATTCAGGTGATGCGTGGCTATTTCGATCAGCCCGTCGAAAACGACAAGGTTCTCTTCGAACGCAATGGTTTACGCTTCTACCGGACCGGCGATATCTGTTTTCGTGAGCGCGACGGAGCGTTGGTCTTTGTCGGTCGACGCGATGACGAAGTAAAGATTGCCGGCAAGCGGGTGCATCTCGGCGAGGTCCGGCAGACCGTGATGTCTCTGCCGAGCGTTGATCGCGTTGCGATCGGTCTGGTTGAACGTGGCGATCGACCCGAAATCGCGATTATCATCGTATCCGAAAGCGCTACCATCATCGACCACGCGCGATGCCATCTCAGCCGTGAGCTTCCCGGCTACATGCGCCCAGCGATTTGGGTCCACGCAGACAAGGTTGCCCTGAGCGCGACGGGCAAGACGGACGAAAAGCTGCTCCTCTCCAAAGTCGCCGCCGCTGCCGCCGAAAGCAGCGAATACAGCTTCACGATCACAGGCGATGGCGAGGTCGTGCCGATTGCGGAGGTTCAACATGTCTGACGCTGCGAGTCTCGACACGATTCGTGGATTGATCGCCGAGCGCCGCCCCGATCTGGCGGATAAAGTGACGAGTCTGGCGCGCGAAGTCGGCCTTGACGACATCGGCCTGGACTCTCTTGCCGTCGTCGATCTGCTGTTCGAACTCGCAGCACGATACGATGCGGATCTCGAAACCGCACTGGAGGGTCTTGATCCGCCACGCACGCTCGGCGATCTCGCCGCCATTGCCAGGTCATTAGAAAAGGGAGTTTGACGTCATGGAATACGTGAAAAAATTTGAGACATCGAAGCTGAAGTATGAATACGGCCTCGATGGAATCCGGACGTTTCCCTGGGAAGGTATCGTCCCACCATTTGGGGGCGGATACTGTATCGTCCGGCCGGGGACTTCGACGCTCAATCATGTCAATATTCCCGACGATGAAGACGAGATGTTCATTGCCGTGCAGGGGGACGCCGTGGTCGTCATCGACGGCATCGACCATCCAGTGGCTCAGGGCGATATCGTCATGATTCCGCGAGGTCTCAGCCATTTTGTGCGTAATGACGGCCCGAATGCTTTCCATTTATACACGATCTGGTGGAGTCACGTGGATGTTGACGCCTACCGGAGACAGGAAGAGCAAACTGCGGCAGGTTGAATGTCGGGGGGGCGGGGCGTCGATGGAAGACATCGTCATCATAGGCGGCGGGCTGGCCGGCTCTTCTCTGGGCTGGTCATTGGCAGAACGTGGTCATAGGCCACTCATCCTCGAAAGCACGACAATCGGCGGCGGCGGGGCCACGGCGCATTCGCGCGGAATGGTGCGCCTCTACGATGACGAGCCACGCCTCGTCGCGCTGAATCGCGATGGCATCGGCCTATGGGCTGACGTCGAAGTCTCACGCCCGGGCATATTCCGCAGGCCGGGAATGATCTATGCGCCCGCTCCGTCCAACCGTTCTAGGATCGAAGAGTTTGCCCGGATGGAAAGTCGGGCGGCCTACCCCGCCGAGACCATTGACGGCCCGACGATATCCGGCCTCTGTGGCCTGCTGGGCGATCATTTTCGGCGATCTGCCCGCAGCGTCTTGTGGGAGCCGCTTGCCGGTTATGTAGATCCGCGTGCCGGCGCTCGGTTCTTCGCTGATGAGGCGGTCCGGCTCGGGGCATCGCTTGTCGAAGGTTGTACAGTCGTCGACCTGTATCCCGCTTGTGATCACGTTGTGCTGACGACCGGTGCCGGGCGCATCACTGCACGCCGGGTGATCCTCGCATCGGGGGCTGACACGCTGCGGCTGCAACAGCCGGAGGGACTCTTCGCGCGTTCCATCAATTTGACGTCCTTCATCGACGATATTGCGGGCGCGCCGGAAATCTGCCTCATCGACGAGGTATCGAAGGGGTATATCCGCCCTGGCTGCAGGCGCAGTTATTTCGTCGGTGGAGCCATTCAGAAGGATGCGACTGTTCCGGAGGAGCTCAAGGTAGACAACGCGGCAGCAGATGCTCAAAATCTTGCTCTTTCCCGACGTATTCTTCGGACGCGGTCCAATAGCGCGATCGCTTCGCATCCCGGATACGACGCCTATACGTCCGATTTCCTGCCGCTCATCCGATTGCCTCCTGAAGAGGGCGGAGCAGGATTGTTTACTGGCTTTTCCGGGCGGGGAGCAAAGTACATCCCGGCCATGGCCCGCCGCTTCGCCGCAAGCCTTTCGGGGGGTGTCGGATGACGCGGACGATTGCCTGCGTCGCCTGCCTTGATCCCGGTCGGAGCGTGCATACATTGACATTCATCGCCGCAGTGGACATTGTCGGCGACCTCCTTTCCAATACCGGCGTAAAAATTGTCTTGTACGATGATGGTGCGGACCCCGTCGCTGGCCGTGCCATTGCGGACGTTATTGTCGCATCAGGGACGGACTGCGTCGTCGGGCATTTCGCATCGGCTGCAGCTGCGGCGGCGGCACCCGTTTACGAAGCGGCCGGTATCCCCATGTTGCTTCCTGCCGCGACGATGTCTGCATTGACGCGGTATCGCTGCACATACCGCATCTGTGACAACGATGATGACTATGCGCGCTGGTTGGCACGGACGATGGCCGAGCGCGGACTGGTGCCCGTCCGATATGCTTCGGATGGGTCGGCGCATGGTGATAGTGTCATCGGAGCGTTGCGGGCGGTCGACGCGATGCCCGGATGCTCGGGCAAGCCGGCGATTGTTTTCGCAGGGCGTTATGCCGAGACGATCGAATTTGCCAAGGCATTGGCCGGTGCATGCGCGGGCGCCATGGCCCTCGTGCTTACCGATGACGCGGATGCGCCATCTCTCGAAGATGATCTTGCTCTCGCCGGGCTTTCTATTGAAATCACCCCGGTTTACCTTGCGGCGCTGCGCCCGCGGCCAAGAGGGTCGCGCGCGGAGCAGATACTTCGGGCCTATCGCCAAAGGCACGGTGCTGACCCGGGAACGTATTTCTGGGAAACCGTGGCGGCGATCGAGATGGCTGTGGCAATGCCGCTCGATACAGGTCAATCCATCGAAACCGCGCTTGGGCCGCTCAAGCCGGACGTTGACGGAGAGTGTCGGCCACACAGCTTTTGCCTTCTTCGGGTCGGCGGGGAGGTGGATGATGAGTGAAGTGCGGGTCGCGGGTGGTCTCGACAAGGGCTTTGCCCGGCTGGCGGCAATGCGCAGGCTCTTCGCTGGTCGCAACCCGCGAGAACTCCCTGATTATGGACGCCGCGCTGCCGCTGCATGGGTCGCCCGTAATGCCGCGCCCGTTCCAGCGGGTATTCGGGTAGAGCAGATAAACGCTACATTTCGCGGTCACCGGATTCTTCCGCCCGGTGAGAGCCGGGGGCGTCTGCTCTACATTCATGGGGGCGGGCTTGTCTATTATGATAGCAGCACTTTTCTCCCGTTCCTCGCCGATCTGGCCCTCGTGTCGCGAATGGAGATCCTCGCCCTCGATTATCCCAAGGCGCCGGAGCATTCAGCGAACGATATACTGGCCTCCGTGACATCATCCGCCGAAGTAGCTCTGCGGGAGTTGGGGTGGGCCGGGTCACATGGTGCAATGATGATTGCCGGGGACAGCGTCGGTGCGCTTCTCGCCATGATTCTGGCACACGGGCCGTTGCGTGGTCGTTTCGACGCCATGCACCTGATTTACCCCGTCGCAGACGCGGGCAGGACCTATCCCGAGCAATTCGCATCCGGTCATTTCCTCGACAAGGACACGATGAACTGGTTCGGCGGATTCATCGAGCCGCTATTTGTTCCGCTAGGTGGCTCTCCATGCAAACTGGCCCCGGCCAGCCTCCGCAACCTGCCGCCATGTACAATCCATCTAGCTGAGTGCGACATCCTTCATGACGAGGGCCGCGCTCTGGTTTCGTGTTGTGAGTCAGCCGACATCTTGCAGAGCGTGCTCTTGCACAAGGGATTGCCACACGACTTCTGTCTCTATTTTGGGGCTGTTCCCGCAGCCCGGCGCGCCGTCGACGTGATCGCCCGGCATCTCGGGCGTCACGATCCGGGTTAACGAAGGAAACGCCGCGTGGCTTTCAACGCCTAGTGGCGCGCGACACCGGGTTTGTTTCGAAGGGTCCCCTGTTCTCCATGCACGAGAAATGCGCTCTGTACCATGTGGGCGGACGCCCCTTGATGATGCGGAAATGGTGTCGCAGGCTTTCGACGCTGTTGAAGCCACATGCGCCAGCGACATCCTGCAGATCGGCATTTCCGCCTTCCAGCAGGGAGACAGCGTGGGCGACGCGCTCTGCGGCGAGCCAGTTCTGCGGCGTCCGGCCGGTTGCTTCCCTCATCCGTCGCATTAATGTGCGCGTGCTCATGCCTGCCTCGTCGGCCATCCGCGCAACCGGCCACGCTTCGTCGAGCTGGGTGCGAATACGATCGAGCACCGCGTTGAGGCGGTGGCCGCGATTGCGTGCTACGGGGCGGGGGACGAATTGCTTCTGCCCACCCTCCCGATGCGCCGGCAGAACGAGACGACGAGCGACACTGTTTGCGGCTTCGACGCCGAAATCCCGGCGGACGATGTGCAGGCACAGGTCAAGCCCCGCCGCCGAACCCGCCGACGTGAGAACGTCACCTTCGTCGATATACAGCACGTCACCATCAACGTTGATGCCCGGGTAGAGTGTTCTCAATGTATCCAAATAACGCCAATGGGTTGTGACGCAGCGGTTGTCGAGCAACCCGCAGGCAGCGGCGACAAACACACCGGAGCAGATGGTGGCGATCCGGGCGCCGGCGGAATGCGCATGCCGCAAGGCGCTGCACAGGGCATGCGGCACGGGTGCATCAGCGCTTCGCCAGCCGGGAATGACGATCAGGTCTGCTGTCTTGATTTTGTCGGGGTCGTAGGGCGCATCGACCCTGATGCCACCCATTGCCTGTAAAGGCCCCGGTTCGCCGGCGACGACGGCGAAACGGTACCATTTGTCGAATTCGGGACGCGGCAGGCCGAAGACCTCGACGGCGATGCCGAATTCGAAGGTGCACAGGCCGTCATAAGCAAGAATGCAGACGGACGGCGCCGCCCCCCGGCGGCAGGATGGCCCCTGCTTTCCGCCGCGTCGGACAGGTGCGTGCACGTATCTGCGTTCGCCCCCGTAATCCCAGGCCTGTCGTGGAAATTCATGACCCGTATCCCTCGTTTCCTGCGTGGCAGCATCTTGACGTATATTGACGATATCGCCACTTTTTATTGCCTAAAGGCTCGGCGACACTGTGGCTCCAGAACAGGAGGTGTCACATGTCAAACAATGTTACCCGGATTCCAGCCGCATCGTCTCATGATGCCGAGGCTCATTTTTCGAAGCGCCTGTCGCTGGAGACGGATTGCTGGGACGTGCATGATGCGCTGTCGCGCGGCGCGACGGATTTCGTCGTGCTTGATGTACGTGGCCGGAACGCTTACGAAACGGCTCATGTCCCGGGGTCGGTATCGCTGCCGCATGCAGAGATCACGGAAGAGCGTTTGTCGATCTGGCCACCCGAAACTCTCTTCGTCGTCTATTGTGCCGGGCCGCATTGCAACGGCGCGAACAAGGCAGCGGTGCGTCTGGCGCAACTCGGTCGTCCGGTCAAGGAAATGATCGGTGGCGTTACCGGATGGACGGATGAAGGCTTCGATTTTGCGCATGGCAGCGAGCCTGGCGCCGTAGCTGCCTGACGATACTCACTTCATCCCGCGTATTCCCTTGCCGCGCCTTCGACAGGGCGCGGCACGCATGGTCCGGCTGTCCACAATAGAGGCCCGGCATGTCTTCTCGCGCTGAACATCGGTCAACAATTTCTCCACGCACTCAACCGCGCCCCTGCATGTCTTCCAGAGCTATGCGGGATTTTGGGTGATACGGCCTGATCAGGCGGCGCGGTTTTCGGTACCGTTTACGGCGACACCGTTGGTGAATCTGACACCTTCGATGACCATTGGCAACTGCTTCGCGCCCTTCAGGCGGCGCCATGTCTTTGCGGCGGCCTGAACGAGCTTGAAGACCATGAGCTTCGCGGTCTTCTGCGACAATGCTCCCTTGGTCCGCACGGTTCGATGCCTGACGGTGGCGAACACGCTCTCGATCGGATTGCCGGTGCGCAGGTGATCCCAGTGATCGGCGGGGAAACCGTAGAATGCCAGCAAGGCTTCGCGGTCTTTGGTGAGACAGGTCACGGCCTTCTCGTATTTGGCGCCGTATTTCTCGGCGAAGGTGTCGATGGCGGTTTCCGCCGCGGCGCGGGTTTCGGCCTGCCAGATCTCGCGCAGATCGGCCTTCACCGCCGGCTGCATGGATTTCGGGAACTTGTTCAGGACGTTAGCCGTCTTGTGAACCCATGTATGGATGCCCCCGTTCGTGCAAGAGGTTTCTGCTCGGCTCAAGCGCGTGATCGGGTGCGGTCATGTATCAGGCCTTGAGATGCGGCTCTGAACGGACCGCGGGCCAGTATGGAGATACGCGGATCGAGTGCACATCAACAGCGCGAGCTCGAGGCTCTTTGGGTTCAAATGCTTTTCTCGATCCCGATCTGACCGATCGTTTGCCCTTACCTTGCTGTCGACTTCCTCACACGCCCAACGGCCCGGCTGCCTCGGCTGATGTCGTCATCAGACCGCGGCGACCGGACCCCTGAAGTTCTCTCCCCGCGTCGACATCGCCCAGATCCCGCGCGCCATCTTATTGGCCAGCGCGATGGCGACGACCATGCGTGGCTTGCGGGCCAGCATGCGTGCGAGCCAACTGCCTTCCGGCGCGCCCTTCCTGACGGCCCAGCGGACCACCGACATCGCGCCGATGATCAGGAGACGCCGTATGTCGCGCTGCCCCATCTTGGACGTTCGTCCGAGGATCTGCTTCCCACCGGTCGATCGCTGGACAGGGACGAGCCCCGTCCAGGCTGCGAAGTCGCGTCCACGCCTGAACGTCTCCATCGGCGGGCGAAGGTCTGGACCGCCATCGCAGTCAGCGGGCCCACGCCAGGCATGGTCATCAGTCGTGCGGTGTCTTCTTCCCGCGCCGCTTCGCGCTTCAGCACCTTGTCGAGATCCGCGATCCTGCCGGAGAGCAGTTCGATCTGCTCGAGATAGAGGCGCCCCAGCTCGATCACGAGCGTCTCGAGACGCGAGCCGGCTGCCTCCAGCGCGTCCGCCAGCACCTTGACATGAGCCGGCCCCTGCGGCGCTATTGAGGCCGTGCTCGGCGAGGTGGCCCCGCAGTGCGTTGATGAGCTGCGTGCGCTGCTTGACGAGGAGGTCCCGCGTCCGGAAAGCCATCGCCTTCGCCTGCTGCGCCTCGGATTTGACCGCGACGAAGCGCATGGTCGGGCGACCCGCCGCCTCGGCTATCGCCTCTGCGTCGGCCGCGTTCGTTCTTCTGCCGCTTGACGAAACGGCTTGACGTTAGATCGGCGGATCAGGCGGACCTCGTGACCGAGCTCGCGATCGCGCGGCCCCACTCGTGGGCCGTCGCACACGCTTCCATAGCAACGATGCAGCGCGGCTGCTTGGCAAAGAAGCCGAGAACCTGCGAGCGACCCAGCTTCTTGCGGAAGCCGACGCTACCGTCCGCTCGCGCGCCGTGCGCCTGGAAGACCCGCTTTGCGAGGTCAAGGCCGATGATGCTAATGTTGTCCATGGATGCTTCCTCCTCTCGTGAATGACCTGCAGATCACCACGTTGGCACATTGCGATGCCGTTGGGAGGGGGCATCCAATCCATCAACAGCGCTGATGATGCGTTCCCGGGAAGACCTCGTCGAGGGCCTTCCAGAACCCCATGCCGCCATCGCCCACGGCGATCTCGGGCGGCACCTTGAGGCCGCGGGCCTTGATGTCGACCAACAGTTCGCGCCAGCTCTGCGCGCTCTCGCGCATGCCGACCTGGAAGCCGACGAGCTCCTTCTTCCCCTCCGGCGTGGCGCCGAGAATGACCAGTATGCACTCGGCCTGCGGTTCCATGCGGGCCTGCAGATAGACACCGTCGGCCCAGATATAGACATACCGCCGGGCCGAGAGATCACGGCCCTGCCAGCGATCGTATTCCTGCTGCCAATCGCCCGTCAGACGGGAGATGACACCAGGCGACAGGTTCGGTGCATCTACCCCGAGCAACGCTGACAGCGCTTCCTGGAAATCGCCGGTGGAGATCCCGCGCAGATAGAGCACCGGCAGCAGGGCATCGAGGCTTTTCGACCGCCGGGCCCATTTCGGCAGGATGCTTGAGGTGAAGCGGACCTTCTTCTCCGCGGGCATATCGGTGGCCCGGTCGCGGACTTTCGGGCGGCGCACGTCGAGCGGACCGATGCCGGTCTGAATGCTGCGCTGTGGCCCATAACCATGCCGGACGATCCGTTGCCGGCCATCCGGCAAAGCCTCCTCGGCATATTGCTCCACAAAGGTATCGGCTTCGGCCCGAAGTGCCGCCGCAAGCATCCTGCGGGCGCCGTCACGGGCAATTTCTGTCAGAGGATCCGCAACAGATCCGGGCTGGTACAGCGGGGTAATCGTGATATCATCTTTCATAGGCGTATCGTTCCTTTTGGAAGTTCTGGCAGGCTTCAGCACCCGCCACGATACGCCACCTCCTCAAACTGCGTCACCCAGATTCGCGTATAGCTCCGCGCTCACCGTTTCAGGAGTGTTCGATTGTGGATCAACGCGAGGAGTTTGGTCGTGTCGCGAAGGTGGTGGAAATTTGAAGGCGGCGTAATCTCCGGGTGATTCAACCCACCCAACCGGCGGCAACCGCCAGGGAGATCACGCCATGGACCAGACTACAGACACGACCACGCCAGCGCTACTGTGCAGCGACGTCGGCTACGATCCCATCGAGGATCGGCTTCGGCAGAACATCCGCGCTACGATCGAGGCGCTGTTCGAGGAAGAGCTCGCGGCCGTCATCGGGCGCTGCCGCTATGACCGCGGCGGCGGCTTGAAGAAGGGCTATCGGCACGGCCATCGCGACCGCCAGCTCGTCGGCACCTTCGGAACCGAAACGGTCAGCGTGCCGCGCGCGCGGATCGAGAACGAAGAGGGCAAGATCACGGAATGGCGATCACGGGCGCTGCCGCGTTATCAGCGTCTGACGAAGAAGGCCGAGGCCCTGATCGCCTCGGTCTATCTGGCCGGCACGAACACGCGGCGGGTCAAGCGCGCGCTGTTCGGCCTGTTTCAGGGGGCGGTCGGCAAGGATGTCGTCAGCCGGGCCTGGCGCAAGGTGAAGGTCGACTGGGACGCGTGGTGCGCACGCAGCCTCGCCGATGAGGACATCGTCCGTCTGATCCTGGACGGCACCGTCATCAAGACCCGTCTGGACCGCAAGGCCACGAACATCTCGGTGCTGCGGCAATCGGCGTGCGCCGCGACGGGCAGAAGGTGTTGCTCGCCATCAAGAACACGGGCGGCGAAAGCAAGGCGGCATAGGCGGGTTCCTCGGGCGGGTTCCTCGCCGATCTCGATGCGCGTGGCCTGAAGCGACCGGACTTCGTCATTGTCGATGGCGCTCCCGGGCTGGAAGCCGCCCTCATTGCGCTCTGGGGCGAAGAGCTGCCGATCCAGCGGTGCACGGTGCACAAGCACCGCAACCTTCTCGGCCATGCCCCGAAGCGCATGCACGACGAGCTGACCGAGGACTACCGCGACATGATCTACGCCGACACCGCTGCCGAGATCGAAATCCGGCGCAAGGCGTTCCTGCGCAAATGGCGCCTGAAATGCCGTGCGATCACCGACAGCCTCGAGGAAGCCGGGGATAGGCTCTTTGCCTTCACCTGCCTCGATCCGTCCCAGTGGAAGTCGGCACGAACGACAAACGCGATCGAGCGGCTCAACGAGGAATTCCGCCGCCGGATCAAGACGCAGACCGTGCTGCCCTGCGCCGAAACCGTGCCGATGCTGCTCTGGGCACTGC